>JBJKRT010000031.1:0-47999 GCA_046704545.1 Longimicrobiales bacterium | reverse complement strand
ACCTGCGAGGGTTCGGCATGGGATGCCTGTTCTCGCCCCTCACCACGGTGGCGATCTCGGGGATACCGAATCGGAAGATGGCCCAGGCCTCGGGGCTCATCAACGTGATCCGCCAGGTCGGCGGTAGCTTCGGCGTGGCGATCTTCGGCACCGTCCTCACCCGCCGAACCATCTTCCACATGGCCATGTACGGCCAGCAGATCCACCCCGCCTCGGCGACGTACAACCACATCGTTCGGGCGCTGGGGCACTTCGCCATGAACGCCGTCGCCGGCACGAACGGCAGAGGGAGCGCCCAGGCCAAGGACCTGGTGGCCATGCACACCCAGCAGCAGGCGTTCGTGTCGGCCGTGGACGACGTCTTCTGGCTGGCCTTCATCGTCCTCGCCCTCACCATCGTCCCGGTCTTCTTCCTGCGCCGCCATCACGACCTGCACCAAGGTGAGGGCGGGGCCGCTCTGGCAGAGTAGACGTGCGCCACCGAACCATCGGTCCAGAAGGATTGAGCATATGAATCGGATGATCCCCTTCGCCGCGGCGGCGACCCTTCTGTGCGGGGCGCTCCCGGCCACGTCGTTGCGCGCGCCGTTGGCAGCGCAACAGGAAGACTCCGCCGTTCCCGACTCGCTCACCGTGGAGCAAGCGATCGAGCGGGTCGTGCAGACCTATCCTGCGGTGGCGGAGGCTGCCCACGGCGTGGCTGTGGCCCGGGCGCGCGTCCAGGAACGTCAGACGGCCTTCGATCCGGATGTGGCGCTGGCGGGGAGCTACTCCCGTATCGGCCCGACGCCGAGCCTGTCGGTCGGTGGACACGCATTCCATCTCTTTCCGGCCGACAACTGGGACGGGCATGTGAGCCTGCGCCACACACTGTTCGACTGGGGTCGGCGGACGACGGCGGTGAATGAGGCCCGATCGCAGGAGACGAGCGCTGCGGACAATGTGGATGCGGTGAAATCACGCCTCGCGTACAGGACGGTCCAGGCATTCTACGGCGTGCTGTTCCTCCAGGAGGAGCTCGAGGTGCAGGACGAGGAGATCCAGGCGCTCGCCCAACATCTCCAGATCACGCGCAACAGGGTGGCTGCGGGCGCTGCCACCGACTTCGACGTGCTCAGCACGGAGGTCAGGATCGCGACTGCGAAGAGCCAGCGAGTGGACGTCACCAACGCCCTGGCCCAGCGTCGGATCGAGCTCCGTCAGCTCCTGGGGCTGCCTGCGGATTCGTCCGTGGTTCCCGTCGGTGGGTTCCAGGAAGATACGACCCGCCTGAACGAGGATTCGCTGGTCTCGGTGGCCTTCGAGCAGCGTCCCGAGGTCAGGTTGTCCAGAGACGCCGTGGCCTCGGCCGAAGTGCAGACCCACCTGGCGTCGCTTTCGGACCGTCCCTCCGTGAGCCTCGAGCTGATGGGCGGCGCGAAGAACGGCTACGTGCCGGACCTGAACCAGGTGAAGGCCGACTTCGCGGCCGGGATGTCGGTGCAGCTGCCGCTCTACAACGGCCACAGGACGCGGGCCGAGGTGGAGGCCGCGGAGGCGAACGTCAGCGTCGCCCGTTCTCGCACGCGCGCTCTGGAACGGCAGGTCTCGGCCGACGTGCAGCAGGCGGTGGCGGCGGTACGCGCGAGCAGGGAGAAGATCGCCACCACCACCGTCCAGGTCCGCCAGGCCACAGAGGCGCTGGCCCTGGCGCGCACGCGCTATCAGGCGGGCGTCGTGACCAACCTCGACGTCCTGGACGCCGAGACCCTGCTGGCCCAGGCGAAGCTCGTACATCTCCGGGGGCGCTACGAGTTGATCAGTAGCCGCTATCAGCTCCGGCAGGCGGTGGGCGAAAAGGTCTGGTAGGGGAACGCTGGACACGTACGTGATCGGGACCTTATCGTGCTCCGCCGCTCGACAGGGCGGTTGGTCCCTCCATCCTCTGCTTGCCTCCCCAGGACAGAGCTCCCATGAAGACCCTCCTCAAGGTCCTCTTCGGACTCGTATTGGCGTTGGTACTGTGTGCCGGCGGCGCGTACGCATGGGCGTCGCACGAGGACAACGTCCTCTTGAGCCGCAGGATCAAGACGCCCCACGTCGACTTTCCGATCCCCTTTCCGCTGAGCAACGAGGCGCTGGACTCCCTGCGCCGGGCAGGGACGGCCGAAGGCGCGAGGGGTGACCCGCTCGCCGGCCTGAACCTCGACAGCATTGCCATGGCGCAGGCGGTGGCCCGGGGCGACCATCTGGTGCACGCCCGCTATGGATGCGTCGAGTGCCACGGCAAGAACTTCGGGGGCGGGGTGATGGTGGACAGCTGGTTGATCGGACGGCTCCTGGGGCCGAACATCACGGCGGGGAAGGGCGGGGTCACTGCCGGGTTCGCCGCGTCCGACTGGGACCGCATCGTCCGTCGCGGCGTCAAGCCGAACGGCCGGCCTGCGGTCATGCCGTCGGCGGATTTCCAGAGCATGTCCGACGAGGAGCTCTCGGACATCGTCGCCTACATCCGCTCCCTGCCTACCGTGAACGACACGGTTCCGCCGCCGCACTTCGGGCCGCTGGGCAGGGTCCTTCTCGCCACCGGCAAGATCCGGCTGGCGGTGGACGAGATCGCCGATCCCATGGCGTCCCACGCGAAGTACCCGCCGAAGGCCGGTACCACGCGGGCGTTCGGGCAGCACCTGGCCGCTACGTGCATGGGGTGTCACGGCAAGGACCTCTCCGGTGGGCCCATTCCCGGCGGCGACCCCAGCTGGCCTCCCGCCGCCAACCTCACGCCCGCCGCCGACGGGTTGGCGGGATGGACGTTCGAGCAGTTCGCCACCGTGCTGCGCACGGGCAAGAAACCCGACGGCACGGCGGTGCGCTCGCCCATGTCCAAGATGGTGGCCTACGGGAAGCAGATGACCGACGTGGAGCTGAAGGCGCTGTGGGACTATGTGTCCACGGTGCCGCCGGTCGCGTCGAAGAAGTGAGCCTCGGCGATCCGTAGCGTTCGGCCGACTGCCCCTATTCCGCGCGGAGGGCCACGTTCGGATCAACGTGGCCCGCCCGCCGAGCCGGAAGGGCGCAGGCCAGTCCGGCAGCGAGCAGCACCACCCCCACCGCCACGCCAAGGGTCGTCGGATCGTTTGCGCTCACTTCGTAGAGCAGGCTCTTCAGCAGGCGTCCCCCGACCAATGCCGCGGCCAGGCCCGCCGTCGCTCCCAACGCGACCGGGACCAGAGCCTGCCCGGCGATCAACCCCCGGATCGCTCCCGGAGGTGCGCCGAATGCCAGCCGGATCGCCAGCTCCTTCTTTCGCCCTGCGACGCTATGGGCGACCAGAGCATAGACACCGATCGCGGCCAGCAACAGCGCCAGGGCACCGAAGGTCATCAAGAGCGTGAACTGATAGCGCTGCGTCGCCGTCGCAGCCGTGCGCAGCGAGCTCAGCGGCTCGATCTCGGAGATCGGCGCATCCGGTGCGAGCTTTGCCACGGTCGCCCGCAACGGCGCCGCGATCGCGCTCAACGGCAGCGCCGTCCGCAGCACGAGCGAAAACGCGGGTGGGTCCCAATTCCAGTATGGTTGATAGACCACGGGAGGTGCCTTGGAGGTCAACGTCCCGTCGAGCGCATCGGCCGCGACCCCCACGATTGTCGGCGTCAGCCCGTTGAATCTGATCGGCTGTCCCACCAGGGTGCGTGGGTCGCGTCCCGGCCAGATGAGCCGTGCCGTGGCCTCGGAGATGATCACCGACTGGTGCATCTTCTCCCGCTCGGCGTCACTCTTCGGAGGCCATCCCGAAGGTCGGTCGCTCTCGCGGAAATTCCGACCTGCAACGAGCGGGATCGTCATCGTCGAGAAGTAGTTCCCGCCGATGAAGCGCACGTTCACGGTCGGCTGCTGCCCCGCCGGATAGTGCTTTCCCGGTACGCCCGCTCCATCGATCCAGGTCTCGCCCTGCAGCGGCAGATGTGACGTCAGCCCGGCGGCCCGCACTCCGGGAATCGCCTCCGCATCGCTCGTGATCCGCTGGAGGATCCGGTCGCGGTCTCCCTGTCCGTAGCTGCTGATGACCACTCTGGCCTCGACCGCATGCTCGGTCGAGAACCCGGCCGGCTTGGTCATCAGCCGGTACAGGCTGAGGCCCATCAGCCCGGCCACGGCCATCAGCAGGGTGGAGAGCGCCGCCTGCAACCCGATCAGCCCCTGCCGCGAGCGCACGCTCGCCGGCCCCGCCGTGGTCGACCTGCTGCCCGACTTCAGCGGCTCGTTGGGAGCGCTCCGTCCCACGCGCAGCGCCGGGACGAGGGCGGTGAGCAGCCCGGCCGCGGCGGACAGCGACAACCCCATCGCCAGGACGCGCCAGTCCACGTGTACCTGACCCAGCCGGGGGATGTCGCTGGGCGCGAGCGCGAGCAGCGCCTGAAGCCCGAGGGTGGCGCACGCGATGCCGAGCACCCCTCCGACCAGCCCCAGAGCGAGCCCTTCGCCCAGCACGTGCCACGCCAGCCGGCGAGGCTCCGCACCAAGCGCGATCCGGACGGCCCAATCCCGCCTTCGGTCGACGACCCGGCTCACCCAGAGCCCGCCCAGGTTGACGCTGATGATGAGCAGAACGGCACCCACCGCCCCCAGCAGGAGCCAGAGCCCCTGTCGAGCGCTCCGCGTCGCGTAGTCCAGCACCGGCGTGACTTCAGCCTCGAGCGTCATGCCGGGCGCCGCGTCCGGGGCGGTGGCGGCCAGGTGGGCTTGGATCACGTTGACCTGTGCCAAAGCCTGCCCGGGGGTCACGCCGGGCTTCAGACGCGCGATGACCGTGTAGTTGAAATTCGACCAGACCGACGTCAGGTCTCCGCCGACGCCGGGTCCGAACTCGAACGGAAAGAAGAATTCGGTGCGCTTTCCCGCCGTCATCGGTCCCAGCTCGCTGCCCCCGATGCGGAAGTTGTCGGGAACCACCCCGATGACGCGTGCTTCATCCCCCGGCGCACCCACCGTGCGGCCTACGATGCCCGGGTCGGCGTCGAACGCGGACCGCCAGAGCGCATCGGTGATGACCATCGGTCGGGGACTGCCGTCGGCGTCTCCCGGCACGAAGAACCGCCCCAACTCGGGCCTGGCGTCGAGCACGTCGAAGAAGTTCGGCGTGACCCGCACCCCTTCGAGCACGCGTGGGGCGCCCTGTCCGGTCAGGGTGAAGGATGCGCTCTGCAGGGCCGCGATTGCCCGGAAGTCGGTTGCCTGTTCGCGCCAGGCGAGAATCGCCGACGGCGTGTCGAAGAACCGGAGCTTCTGAGACGTCTGCGAGAACTGCGGCGACTGCTCGCCCACCAGGACGAGCTGCTGCGGGTCCGGGAAGGGTAGCGGTCGCAGGAGCACGCCGTTTACGACGGAGAAGATGGCGGCGGTGGCTCCGACGCCCACCCCCAACATCACCACGACGAGGACGTGGAACGGTGAGATGCGGCGCAGGTTCGGCATGATGTGCCGTACGTGGCGCACGGAAGGGGAGTTTCAGGCCGTCGGCGTGGGGCTCGATCCTCCGAACGTGGCGCTCCAGCGCGGCGTGTGCCCGGTTCGGCGCCCCCAGGCGAGCAGGGCAGCCGTGCCGAGCAGCTCGACGCCGATCACGAGTGCCCCGGCCTCGACGAACGGCGAAGTACCGATGAGCCAGCGCGGGCCGGAGAGGGTGAGGCCGAGCAGCGGCTGCGCGCCCGTGCCCTGGGCGACGGACGAAAGACCGACCAGATGCAGCTCGCTCCAGCCCCATGCGAGGTGCCACCCCACCGCCCACCAGAGCGTGCCGGTGATCAGGCGTGACGTCATGAGCAGGAACGTGACCACCACCGCCGACACGACGACCATCGGCGTGAAGCCGGACAGGATCACGTGCACGAGGCCGAACAGGAGGCCGGCCAGCGTCACCGACATCCACAGAGGCAGGCGCTCGGCCAGGCTGATCGGCACCGCCCCGCGGAACACCAGCTCCTCGGCCACCGCAACGGAGGTCACGAGGAAGAGACTGTCGACCATACCGGCCAGCAGCGTCGTCGTGGGGATCGACGGACCCACGTGCTCGATGCGCATCCATCCGAAGGAGAGAGCAGTGCCGACGACCAGCGCGAGCATGCCGACCGCGATGCCGGCTCCGGACAAGAGGTGCATCATGGACCCGCGCGTCCAGGTGAGACCGAGATCCGCCCAGGGCAGCCGCTCGACTTTTCGGCGCACGAGCGCGACCAGTCCCCAGATGGTCGTAAGGTAGATGGCCATCGTGAGGAGTCCCGAGAGCGGATGGGGCAGGCCCAGGTCTCGGCCCACCCGCTGGACCTGCGTTGCCAGGATCTCGGCGGTCAGGAAGGCGATGACGTAAAGGACCACCACCCCATGGAGGAACCCCAGCCCCGGGCGGGTGGGACGGCTCGGCGCCGACGAAGGCCCGTGGGCATGAGGGTCGAGCGTCATCGGGCCGAGGCGCTCATTCATGGGGCCGTCCGCTCACCTGCGCGCGGCCAGCGCCGCCTTGACCCGCTCGGCCGTGAACGGCATCCGTCGGAGACGCGCGCCCGTCGCGTCGAACACGGCGTTGCCGATGGCGGCGGCCACGACCGTGATCGCGGTCTCACCTGCGCCGGTCGCGGGCACGTCGGATCGATCGAGCAGCACGCTTTTCACCGTCGGCATCTCGAACCCGAACGTCAGGCTGTGGTACGTCTCCCAGTCGATCGACGTGACGCGGTGGTCGTTCCAGGTGACCTCCTCGCCGAGTGCCCGGCTCATGCCCTGCAGCGCGCCGCCCTCGATCTGATTGCGCATGCCGTCCGGATTCGAGATCGGACCGCACTCCTGCGCCACGACGAACCGCTTCGGCGCGATCCGCCCGGTGGACTGGTCCACCTCGACCTCCGCGACCATCGCTACATATCCGTTGTCTCCCTCGTAGGCGACGCAGCTCATGCCCCGGCCATGCGCTACGCCGGTTCGGGCCGGCTCCGGCCGCGGGGAGGGCCGCGGCGTCCAGTCCGCAGCCTTGGCCGCGGCCTCGACCACGGCCTTCAGACGCGGCTCGACGAGGTGACGGAGGCGGTACGCGACCGGGTCCGCGCCGACATGCGCCGCGACTTCGTCCATGATCGACTCGTGCGCGAACGTGTTCTGCAGGCGCGACGGGGACCGCAGGGGACCAGTGAAGAAAGGAGAGTCGATCGTGTGTGTCAGCACGCGCTCGCTCCGCACCGTCCCGGCACCGCCACTGCGTCCGTCGACGCGGCCCGCGACGTAGGACGGCGCGGCGTTGCTTCCGTTCCGGAACGTTCGGGGGGTGCGCGGCGGGCCCGGCCGGAATGGTCGCGGCTCGTACCCGAGCAGCATGCCCGTGACGACGTTTCCAGGCGTATGGTAGCCGGGACGCGAGCCGTGCGAGGCGAACCAGGCCTCGTAATCCCACGCCTCGA
The DNA here is from genome assembly GCA_046704545.1 of Longimicrobiales bacterium. GTDB lineage: Bacteria > Gemmatimonadota > Gemmatimonadetes > Longimicrobiales > Gaopeijiaceae > SZUA-318. The sequence continues at coordinate 40,572 of JBJKRT010000031.1, read as the reverse complement.
TCCCACCGTCGGAGCCGACGCCGACCCGCTGAGCGATCATGTAGGGATATCCGAAGTTCTCCCAGGCCATCTCGTCCTTGCGCGTGAGCTGAACCTTGACCGGCTTGCCGACCGCCTGCGACAGCACGGCGGCATCGTAGGATACCGTGTCGGCTCCATTGAGGCCGTAGCATCCCGCTCCGCGCTTGAAGATGACGTGGACCTTCTCGGGCGTCAGCCCCAGCAGCATCGCGACCGTGCTGCGGGTCGGGTACACCGACTGGGTCGGGGACCAGAGCGTGGCCTCGTCGTCGCGCACGTCGGCCACCGCGCACGATGCGCCGAGCGAGCCGTGCATCTGATAGGGATACCGGTACGTGGCCTCGACGACGGTGGCGGCGGCGGCGAGCCTCGCCTCGACGTCGCCCGAGTTCACGACGTAGCCGTCGCGCGACGGCTGCTTGCGGAGAAAGGCGTCCAGCTCGCCCTGCGGCGGAAGCGATGGACCGGTCGTCCAGGTGGCGTCCAACTTCTTCGCGGCCTGCATCGCTTGCCAGGGCTTCTCAGCCACCACGCCGACGAAGTTCTTCTTGACGACGACCTCGACGATGCCCGGCAGACCCGCCACCGAGCTCCGGTCGACCCGAACGAGCGTCGCCCCGACCGAGGGGGGACGCACGGCCGCACCGTGCAGCATGCCGGGCACCTGGACGGTGTGGACGTACTCGAACCGACCCGTCACCATCTCCGCCATGTCGATACGCATGACGGGCTTGCCCAGCACCGTCCATGCGCGCTCCGGCTTGCGCTTCGCTCCCGGATCCAGCGCCACGTCCATCGCCCTTCCGGAGACCAGCGCGCCGTAGCTCACCCGCTTCTCCGAGTGGCGCGTGACGCTGACGATCCCACCTGCTGCGGTGAGCTGAGCGGCCGGTACGCCGAGTCGCTTCGAGGCGAGCCGCAGCAGCGTCTCTCGGGCCGTCGCGCCGGCGAGCGCGAGGTTCCGGTGGTTGAAGTTGGTGGGCGTCGACCGGCTGCCCGACGTCGTACCCTGGTCCGGACACCGCTCGGTATCGCATTCGATGAGCGTGACCCGATTCATCGGAACGCACAGCTCTTCCGCGATCAGCTGGGTCTGCGCCGTCAGCATGCCCTGTCCCAGCTCCGCCTTGCCGGTAAAGGCGGTCACCCGGCCGTCGCTGCCCACGGCGATCCACGATTCGAGGCGCTGGGGATCGATGTGCGACGGGTGCGTATCGAACGGGCCCGGGTCGGTCTCGGCGCCCTCCAGCACCGCGGTGGCGCCGAAGGCTCCGAAGCTCACGACCAGCGCGCCGGACGCCTTCAGGAACGCGCGCCGGTCCAGCACGTCCCGGGCGGTCATACCAGCGTCTCCCGGTACTTCTCGATGGCCCGCAGCATCCGTGTGTGCGTGAAGCACCGGCACAGCACCGTCGACATGGCCTCCCGTATCTCGGCGTCGGTGGCGTGCGGATGCTGGTCGAGGAACGCCTTGGCCGTGAGCACGACCCCGCTCAGGCAGAAGCCGCACTGCGCGGCCTGCTCCTCGATGAACGCTTGCTGAATCGCGTGCGGCCGTTCGGACGTACCGAGCCCTTCGAGCGTCGTGATCTCGGTGCCCACCGCGGCGCGGACGGGCAGAACGCACGACCGTGCCGCGCGGCCGTCGAGGAGCACCGTGCAAGCGCCGCACTGACCGAGACCGCACCCGAACTTCGGACCGCGCAGCGCGAGCTCGTCGCCGAGTACGTAGAGGAGCGGCGTCGACGGATCGACGTCGACCGCGTGCGATCGGCCGTTGACCTTCAGGTCGATGGTGCTCATGGGGAGGGTCTCCGCCAAAAGTCGAGCGTATGGCGTACCCGTGGGCCCTGTCAATCGGCCGAGGCGTGGGGCGCCGGGCCGAGGTGTCCTGCCGGTGCGGTGGAGTGGGGCGGGGGGCGCCCCCCCCGCCTCACCCGGATCTCAGCTCCCGACCGCCGAATGCGGGTTGGAGGAGTGGGCGACGAGGTTTCCGATGCCGGACTCCGCATCCACGTGGTACTCCCACGTGCCCCAGATCGCCCAATCCGGATTTCCCGTGTAACGCGGGTCCGTGTCCGAGACGATCAGGTAGTTGTAGTGCCCGTTGTCGTGGTAGCCCTTGCAGTTGATGTGGTTCTGGATCCAGCCGTGATCCATGAACGGATCGTTGTTGAAATCCGCGCGATAGTTCACGACGTAGTCGCAGGTCGTCAACGTGGTGGGATCCAGGTCGTCCACCGCGCCCACGGTGCCCTGGATCCGGCCGTCTCCGAGGTCCCAGTAGTAGTCGCCGGCGGCGTCGTAGGCGTACAGGGAGGTGTAGTGGCCCGATACGTAGATGCCCGCGTCGGGATAGCCGTTTCCGTCCTTGTCGTACTTGGCCGGGTTGCCGACCGCTGTGCTGAGCTGTGGACCGGGGACTTGGATCGGCGCGACAGGGGATTCCGAGCACGCGACGACCCCCGCCAAGGCGAGGAGTGAGAGGATGGCGAACGTGCGGGATGAAGAAGACATGCTGGAGCTCCTTCGGGGGATGAGAGGAGACCCCGTGCGGTGGACGAGATCGCCGGGAGGGAGGCCCCGGCCCGGCCGCTTCGGTGGAGAGGCCTCGGGACGTCTACCGCATGGTAGACAGAGCAGATTAGACGCTGACACGAGAAGATGCAAGCGACCAGGACGGCGTTCATCGTCGCCTGCGGCTCCCGGGCTCTACTCGATGAAGATCGTCTCCGTGGCGGATACGAACAGGATGTCGCGCAGCGTCGGGAAGCGCTCGAACAGCTGTGGACCCTTCTGTGCCAGACGCGCATCCGTGAAGCCCATGACCACAAGGTCGGCCGTGCTGGACCGGGCGGCCACCAGGCTCTGGAAGTCGATGCTGTCGTCGGTCGCGATGACGAGGACGTTCTTGTGGCTGATGAGCAGGCGGCCTTCGGCGATCATCTGGTGGAGCTCCTCGGTGCGCTCGTGCGCTTCGCGGCGCGGATAGGCCGCGAAAATCGAGATCTCGGCGCCCTTCCAGTCCTTGTGGCCCAGGAGGATGTAGGACAGGAGGATCATCAGGTTGGCGTTCCGGTGATCGTGCCAGGTGAGCCAGATGTGGATCGCCTTGCGGGCGCCGAAGAAGTTCTCGCCGTGCCGTAGAACGAGCCGGTTCATCTCCGGTACTCCGGCCATCGTACACCCGTCGCGCACCTCCTGGAGGACCTCCGGCGGGTCATGGGTGCCGAACTCGAACAGGATCGTGTTGTTCTCCATGCCCGAGACGCCCGGCATCTGAAGGCACTGCGCGAGGGCCGACGCCATGGAGGGACTGATCATGGTATCGACGTAGATCGCGCCCTTCCGCTCCGCCATCGACTGGATCAGGCGCTCCTGGACCGACTGACTCTCCTCGAAGGTCTGGGGAACGAGCCTGCCCGGGATGTAGTGCAGGTAGGTCCCGAAGCCGTACCGGTGGCACAGCCATTCCATCATCTGTACGGGCGAAGATCGGTCGAACGTGCGGGGCGTGATGATGATCACGCTCGGGCGCCAGTCGTCGGGCGGCGTCTTCTGAAGGGGGATCTGGAGGTAACGCGTGGCCTGCGTCATCACGCCGTGGAAGATGGCGGCCAGGTCGTCCACGCCTCCCCGGCTCCGGCGGATCACCTGGTAGAGGATCGTCATGACGACGATGGCGAGCACGGCGTAGACGACGTCCATCTGCAGCATGAGCACCAGGCACATGAGGGCGCCCATGAGACTCAGGTACCACTTCGACCGGAAGCTGGGGCGATAGGACGGGCGCGCCGCGAAGTGCTCCAGGAAGGAGATGGCACACAGCGCGCCGTAGGTCACCATGAAGAACATCGACACGATGCGCGCCACGATGTTCACATTGCCGGCCACCACGAACACGAGGGCGATGGCGGCTGTGAGCAGGGTGGCGTTGCGAGGCTCGTTGGCGTCGCCCACCCCCGCGGCAACGAAGCGATTGGCCGCGGGCAACGGCACGACACGGTCGCCTCCCAGCGCCTGGAGGGTGCGGGGCGCCACGAGGATCGACCCGATGGCCGAGGAGAGCGTGGCCGCCGCGAGGCCGATCGGAATGATCGGTCCCCACAGGGCGATACGGCTCATGATGAGCTGATCCGAATCGAGTGCGGCCGGGTCGGCCGACGAGGCCAGCTTGAGGACCACCAGGACGTAGACGACGAGCCCGGTGAACGTCGCGGTCATGATCCCGAGGGGGAGCGACCGGCGCGGGTTGGCCAGATCTCCGGAGAGCCCCACGCCCGCGGTCATCCCGGTGAACGCAGGAAAGCAGATCGCGAAGACCAGCATAAAGTGGTCGGGACGAGCCAGGCCGGAGACGAGCGAGATGCGCTCGGGACGCATCTCCGCCGGCGAGGATCCGAAGAAGAAGAGGATCAGGGAGGCCGCGAGCACCGTGACGACCGTCCAGAGCACCTTCACGCCGAGGTCGGCCCCGCGGGTGATCACGATCGCCATGAGCACCAGCAGCGCGGGCACCGAGACGATCCTCGGATCGAAGACACCGATGGCGTTCTGGAACCATGGTGCGAGCGGCCGGAATGCCTCCGCGAAAGCGATCATGTAGAAGGCGGCCGAGATCGCCTGCGACATGTAGAGCGAGATGCCGATGGCCCCGCCGATGGTGTTTCCGAACGAGCGCGAGATGATGAAGTACTCTCCTCCGCCCTCCACCCTGCGATTCGTCGCGATCTCGGCAATCGCGAGCGCGGTCGGCACGGTGACCATGTGCCCGAGCAGGATGATTCCCAGAGTGCCGAGGAGACCCGCGTTGGCCACGGCGTAGCCGAACCGCAGGAACATGATGGCCCCGAGGATCGTGCTGATGCTCGCGAGAAAGACCGGGCCGGTGCCGAAGCCGTGGCCGGGTGTCTCGTCGGAGGAGTGGGTTGTGGTCGTGCTCATCGGGAGTCTGGAGCGCGTAGGAAGCGCCGGCATATGGCGTGCAGGCGGCGATCACGAACCTTCGGGCGCTACTTCCTTCCAACGGGGATTGTCGCGCAGCTTCCGCCACCACCACTGGGGGCCCTCGTAGGTGGTGCCCGGATGGAGGGCGGCGATGAGCTTGAGGACGTCGATGGCCCGATCTTCGTCGCCCAGCAGCGACCACATGTAGGCCTCCTGGGCGTAGAGGTCGAGGCTCGGATCGATCTCCGGCGTAACGGCTTCGTGCGCTCGCTCCAGCACGGCACGCGCGCTGTCGGCCAGCCCCGCTCGCGCCAGCACGCCCCCTACCGCCAGCTCTCCACGGATGTGATAGAACGACTTCGCTTCCGGAGGTGCCAGGCTGTCGAGTCGTGCCAGCAGCGACCAGGCCACCTTCGGATCCGGGTCCGCGCCCGACGTGGTCATGAGCTGGATGGCACCGTCCACGAACCGGTAGTTGTCCGGGAAACGACGCCGGCCGATGTCGACCCAGCGGCGCATCTCGACGAATTGCTGGAGGTTGTACGTGGTGGTGACGAGGCGCCACACCACAGCGTCCGCGTTGTCCAGATAGGCATCCTCCTCCCAGGCACGTCGCGCCTCGATGACGGCGGCCGTCAGATCGGGAACGTTGAGGTAGAGGTGACTCAGGATCGAATGGGCGCTGGCCAGCCCGGGGTCGAGCTCGACGGCGCGCTCGAGGTCTGCTCGCGCGGAATCGAACAGGGCGTGCTCCCGGTCGGGGTCGGGAATCTGGTTCTGGAGGTAGTGCCAATAGCGGAGCGTGCCGCGCACCTCCAGCGCCGAGGGTTCGTTGGGATCGAGCTCGAGAGCGGTCGTGACCCGTTTCAGGCCGACGTCGACCCATCCCATGAGCTCGGGCATGCTTTGCGCCATGCGCGAGCGCCGATACGCGATGCGACCCCGCAGCACGGCCGGTGCCGGCCATGCGGCGTCGGAGGCCTGCGCTTGCGCCAGGAGCGAGTCGGCCGCGTCGAACGCTCGCCCCATCGTCTCGCGGTCTCCCTCCCGGATGGCCGCCTCCGCGTCCTTCCTGGCCTTCTCGCCGCGCTGGTACAGCAGCCACGCTGCCGCGGTCGTCGCATCTCGCCGACTGGTCCGCAGCCGCACCTCCTCTCCGAGCCACTCGCGCAACATCGTCGCCGATCGTGTCACGATCGAATCTTTCGCGGCCAGCAGTTCATCCGAGGGGAGGTCGAAGCTGGTGCGTCGTACCTCGACGCCGCTCTCGCCGTCGAGCAGGCGAATCGAGACACGCACCTTCCCGCCAAGAGGCTCGACGCTTCCCGTGACGAGCGTTCCGACCTCGAGAGCCCGGCCCGCCTGTTCGGGTCGGGACACACCTCGAAAGGGCTCGACCGCGCCGCGGGACTGCACCTGGAGACCGCGAACGGTGCTGAGCTCGTCGATCAGGGATTCGGTGAACCCGTCGGCCACGGGGGTGAGCGCCCGGTCGGGCGATAGATCGGCGAAATAGAGGACGGCGATCCGCCTCAGATCGAGGTGTGAGGCTTGGGCAGCCGTCTCCGCCGCCCGGTTCGAGATGAACGATCCGATCGTCGACGCGCTCATCCCGATCGCCGCCAGGCCGATCAGCGTCAGCGCGGCCACCTCGGAGAGCGGGGCCTTCTGCTTTCCCTTCTCCCCGTGGTTCCAGGCGACGAAGATCGTCGCCACGATCCCCGCCATGTACCAGATCAGTGCCAGCGTGTAGGCCATGTCCGGAAGGCGTCCGCGGTCCACGAGCTGGTCCACGACCTCGACGCCGATCCAGCCCGCGGCGAGATACGAGGCGAGGATCTGGAAGAAGCGGCGCTGACGGATCTTCTGGAAGACGCTCATCCTCTCGTCCGGACGCTCACTCGGCAGGTGGCGGCTCGCCGATGGTCGTGCAGATGTCCAGGTTCGCGATCACCGTGCCGCCGGCGACCACCGTGACGTCGGTCGATGCGCCTTCGTATCCCGGGTACGTCGCGGTCAGCGAGTACGTCCCCGGTGGGACCGATGCGAAGACGAACTGGCCGCTCTGGTTGGTCAACGCGCCGAGCAGCGTTCCCACCAGCGTGAGGTTCGCGTACGCGAGGGGCTCGGATCCGCACAGCGTGACGGTGCCTCGCACCCAACCGGTCGACGCCCACGGTGCCGTCAGCTCGATCGGGATCGAGTCCGTTCCGAACGGGGTGACGACGTACATCCGGTAGCTTCCCGGCGAGGCGCCCACGCCGATCTCGTAGGTGCGCGAGATGCTGGTGCCGTCGCCGTCGACCGTCGACGTCCCCGTCAACAGCAGCGGGGCGCTCGTGTACATCTCGCCTCCGGTGAAGCCCGTGCCCGTGATGGTGAACGTCCCGTCGGCCGGGGTGGACTCGGGAACGACGATCGACGCTGGGTCGACGGCGTCGATATGCGGCGGTGCCACGCCCTGGGCGGTGAACACGATGGGCGAGTAATTGACGGTGACCGCGCTGGGCGAGGTGACCAGGATCGTGTCGGCGCCTTCACCGATGGTCCAATCGACGGAAGCGTAGCCGCCACTTCCCGTCCGTACCGTCATGCTCGTCACCCTCCCGTCCGTGGTCTCGCTGGAGACCAGGTCGCCGCCCTCGGGCAGCGAGAGCGCGCCCGAGCTCAGCGGGGGAATGCGGAAGGTCACCTCCGCGCCTTCGAGCGGCTCGTCGGGATCCGGAAGGAGCTTCACGATCTGGACCGTCGCGCTCAGCGTCGTATCCACGGGGACCGGTGGGTAATACGTCTGGCCCACCGCAGCCATCTCCGCGTCCAGCCCCCAGAAGAGGTCGCTCAGGTCGCGGGCCATACCGCCCCAGACTCTGGGAGTGGCCGCCAGGAGGGGAGGCACCAGCCAGTCTCCCACACTGTGGACGGCCTCGGCGATCATGCTCGAGCTTGCACTCGGCATGGTGCAGGGGAGGAAGTCACTCACGTCGACCGGGTCGGGCCGGGTCAGGATCGGTCGCTCGTAGAGGTCGTAGTCGACCTTGAGGATCCGCCACCCGTCGCTGATGTCGAGCGGGACGTCGTAGGGGCAGATCCCGAAGCGCACGGGGTTGTTGAACTCCACGTCCGGCGTGATGCGATACCGGTAGCAGTGCTTCTTGTCGAGCGTGACGCCCACGGCGCAGTTCGTGTCGTCGCCTTCCGTGATCCTCTCGTCGATGACGAGAACCGAAGGCACGGAGACGTCGCCCGGCTCGAACTGCATCGCGGTCATCTCCCGGCCGTCCGCATCGCTCAGCGACGCTTCCGTTGTCTGGTCGGGGAGCACGAAGGTGATCGAGCAATTCGTCTGGCAGATCGGCTGATCTTCGGGGTCTCCCGCGCCCACGGCGCCGGCGACGTTGAGCGCATACTCGTAGGCACCGGCGTCGATTCGGAACCGAACGGGCAGCGTGCTGCCATCCACGAGCCCGATGACGTCGTCGGTGGTCAGGTTCTTGGCTTGCTTTCCCGTCGCGGCGATCTGGATGTCGGCGTATCCCAGGAGGAACGGCCCGCCCAGTTCGGGCATGTCTTCGGTGAAGACCTGGATTCGGTAGGTGGTGTAGTCCTCGACCGGATCGCTGGTGACCACCAGGCCGGCTCCGTGCGTATCGAGATTGACCTTGAACTGACCCTCGGCTACCTGCAGTCCGTGCGTCCGGTCGACGACGGGGACGACGGGCGTCGCGCCGTCACAATCCAGGAACGGGTGATTCGACGACGCGCACACCACGCGCACTTGTGGAGATGCGAGCCTCTCGAAGCGACCGAACAGCTTCGGCGCCGGCTGGCGGGTCATCGGCGGGAGCCAGAAGAAGTGGGGGTTTCCGGCCGGGCCGTGCAGCGCGTCACTGATCTGGCGGCTCGATTCATCGACCGAAGCCGGGGGAGCGGCGGGATTGTCGGCGCACGCGGCACACAGGATCGCCGCGAGCATCCACGAAGAGCGTACGTGTCTCATGGGAGTCTCCAGAGCGCCTGGACTGTCGGTACTCGCCACGAGGCAGCACGATAGATGCCACGAAGCGACGCAGAGCCGTGACGCGAAATGCGGCGTGTCACGGGGGGCGGGCCGTAGGAACGTGTCCACACGTGTGGCGCGTCTGGCCCCGTCGTCCGGCCGAGGGTACGTTGGCCACGCTCACTCCAAACAGGCGGTGTCCGTGATCAGGCTTCGATGCGCGTTGGTCGTTCCGATACTGCTCGCTCTGCCCGGCGTCCTCGTCGCCCAGCAGGAGATCGGTGCCACGGGGCAGGTCGCGGCCCACCCGCTGTCGATGGCGGGTCGCTCGACGGTCTACGCTCCGAACGGCGCCGTCGCGACGAGCCAGCCATTGGCCACGGCGGCGGGTCTCGACGTGCTGATGCATGGTGGTAACGCCATCGACGCCGCGGTCACGGCGGCGGCCGTGGAGGCCGTCGTGGAAGCCCAGATGACGGGGCCGGGCGGAGACTGTTTCGCTCTCCTCTGGTCGGCGAAGGAGCACCGGCTCGTGGCCATGAACGCGAGCGGCCGCTCGGGCTCGCTCATGACACGGAAGGCGCTGCTCGCGCGCGGCTTCAAGACCATGCCGGCCGGTCGTGCCGAGGACGTCACGGTGCCGGGCGCCGTCGCCGGCTGGGCGGCGCTGCTGAAGCGCTACGGGACGATCAGCCTCGCCCAGGCGCTGGCACCTGCGATCCGGCTGGCGCAGAACGGGTTTCCACTGTCGCCCATCATCGCCCGGCAGTGGGATCAGAACCTGAAGAAGCTCCAGAGCAACCCGAACGCGAGCGCGACCTACCTGGTGGACGGCAAGCGCACCCCGCGCGCGGGCGAGTGGTTCCGCAATCCGGACCTGGCCCGGAGCCTGCGCACGATCGCAAAGGAGGGGCCCGGGGCGATGTACGGGGGCGAGCTCGGCCGGCGCATCGTGAGCTACGTGAAGGCGCAGGGGGGCTTCCTGACGCCGGCCGACATGCGCGCGATGAAGGTAGAGTGGGTCGATCCGATCTCGGTGGCATTTCGGGGCTACCGCGTGTGGGAGCTACCGCCGAACAACCAGGGCATCGCGGCCCTCGAGATGCTGAAGCTCGTCGAGCCGTATCACCTGAAGGCGCTCGGCCACAACACGGCGCCGTACCTGCACCGCCTGATCGAGGCGAAGAAGCTCGCGTTTGCCGACCTCTACCACTACATCGGCGATCCGGGGGCGATGACGATCGCGCCCGAGGATCTGCTGTCACCGGCCTACATCGCCGCGCGCCGCGCGCACATCGACACGCTGCATGCCGCCCCCGAGGTGGAGCCCGGCGACGTCAGGCTGCCGTCCAGCGAGACGATCTACCTGACGACGGCCGACAGCGCGGGCAACATGGTCTCGTTCATCAACAGCAATTACGACCTGTTCGGATCGGGCCTCGTCGCGCCGGGCACCGGCTTCGTGCTCCAGGACCGCGGTGCCGGCTTCACGCTGACGCCGGGGCTCGCCAACACCGTCGGCCCGCGCAAGCGTCCGCTGCACACGTTGATTCCCGGCTTCGTCACCAAGCCCGGGCCCGACGGCACGCAGCGCCCGTACATGTCGTTCGGCGTGATGGGCGGCTCCATGCAGCCGCAGGGCCACGTGCAGCTTCTGCTCAACCTGCTCGTCTTCGGCATGACGCCCCAGCACGCCGTGGACGCCGCCCGGTTCCGGCACCTGTCCGGCCTGAACGTGGCGCTGGAGCCGCCCATCGGCGATGCGGTCCGCCGGGAGCTCGCCGCCATGGGCCACCACATCGTGGACGAGAGCCGCGTCACGTTTGGCGGAGCGCAGCTCATCATCAAGCTGCCACGGGGCTACGCGGCGGCGTCCGACCCACGCAAGGACGGGATGGCCGCAGGGTACTGAGGAGGTCCGGGGGAGGCCTCTCCTCGTTCGCCGACCCTTTTGCAACGCGGCGAACGTGTTTCTATTGATTCTGGTTCCGGATCGCTGGTCTCCCGGGTTGTCACATGATCCTCCAAGCCTCCGACATGGGTTCCTGGTCGCGCGTGGGGCGCGACGTCGGCGAGCCGCGTCTCGCGCGGCGCGGGTGGGGAATCCCATGCGTCGCCGTGCTGGTGCTGACGCTTGTCGCCTCGGCTTGTCAGTCCGGCCCGACGGGTCCGACGTACACTTCGAAGGCCTACCTCGAGTTCACGGTACAACCGCCGGTGTACTCGACGGTCGGCCAGCCTTTGAGCGCCCCGGTGAAGGTGAGCGTCGTGGACGCGACAGGCCGCACGCTGAGGGCCTTCCCGGCCACCGTGACCATCACCCTCGGGGCGGACCCGGACAGCGCGACCCTGTCGGGCACGACCTCGTTGCCCGTCTCGGAGGGGGAGGCCACGTTCTCCGATCTCAGCGTGGATCGACTGGGAACGTACACGCTGGTGGCGACCGTAGGGGGGCTGCCGACGGCGGCGAGCGAGCCGTTCGAAGTCCAGCTTCCGCCGACCCGGGCGAGCGCCCGGACCGACAGAGCCCACCCCCCGGCCGTTGCTGTGTCCGATGCCTCGGAGTAGCGTGATGCGGCCCGCGGCGGCACTCGCTCCGGTCCATTCCCCGTTCCTGGGAGGCGAGAGCGCATGTTCGTCGTGACATCGGAGCACGTGACCGGCCACACGATCACGGAGACGAAAGGCCAGGTGTTCGGCGTGGTGGTGCGTAGCCGCGGGCTCGGAGGGAACGTGATGGCGGGGCTCCGGTCGATCGTGGGTGGCGAGATCAAGGAATACACGGAGCTGCTCGAGCAGGCCCGTCGCCACGCCGTGGACCGGATGGTGGCGAATGCTTCCGCGATGGGCGCAAACGCCATCATCATGATGCGGTTCGACTCGTCCGAGATCGGGCAGACCATGAGCGAGATCGTGGCGTACGGGACGGCTGTCGTGGTGGAGCGCGCGGACTGAGGTGCTCCGCAACGCGCTGCTCGTCATCGGATTCCTGGGCCTGGTCGTCGGGGTCGGGCTCGTCGTGGCGGGGCTGTACGACCCCGGTCTCCATCTGCTGATCGGGTCCGGTATCCTCACGGTCGGCGTCGGCTTCGAGCGTTGGCGCTACGTCCGCCGCCTGACGAGCCCCAAGGGGCGTTGGCAGCCCACCGGGGAGCGGTTCCTCGATCCCACGACCTACCGCCTCACCGACGTCTACTACAATCCCGACACCGGCGAACGGGACTATCGGCCGGCCGCGGACGACGACCGCCGGATCGACTCACCGCACTGACCCGAGCGTCTCGAAGACGACCTGACGGAGTGGCCGGGCACTTCCCGAGGCCACCGGGTGGCGTGTGGCCGTGCGCCTCGGCATCGAAGCGTGTCCCGTGAGCCGAGCAACGTGATCCGGGACCTTCCGGTCCAATGGTACAGCGCACTTCCCGTGGATCACGTGGCGTGGATTCACGCGCCTCGTCCGCTGCAGGAGATTCGATATGAGATTCACCGCCGTGCTGATCACGTCAGCGTTCACGTTCCTCGGCTGCGGAGCGACGCCCGCCGGCGCTCAGGCGTCGGCACCTGGCGGCGCTCCGGACGGTCCCATGCAGGTGCTCGTCCGCTACCCGACGCTCCATGGGCGTACGGTGGTGTTCGAAGCGGGGGGCAACCTCTGGAAGATCGGGATCCAGGGCGGTGTGGCCACCCAGCTCACCTCCGAGAGCGGCTTCGACTTCTCGCCGCATTTCTCTCCGAACGGACACTGGGTCGCGTTCACCGGATGGTACGAGGGCAACACGGACGTCTACGTGATTCCGGCAGCGGGGGGACCGGTTCGTCGACTGACGTTTCATTCGGTGAACGCGAAGATGGGCGGCAAGCTGAAGCCGGGGCTCGACAACATCGTTCTCGGCTGGACGCCGGACGGAAAGGACGTCGTGTTTCTCTCCCGCCGCGACAGCTTCAACCCGCAGGTGATGCACGCCTACGAGGTTCCCGTCGGCGGCGGGCTGCCGACGCGCATCCCGCTTCCCTGGACCGGACCGTTGAGCTTCGACGCCGCCGGTACCTCGGTCGCGTACAACAAGCTCTCGCGGGTGCTCCGCCCCTTCCATCGCAAGCATTACTACGGCGGACAGGCCCAGGATATCTGGACCTACGACTTCAAGACCGGTGTGAGCCACCAGATCACGCACTGGAAGGGCGCGGACGTGTGGCCGATGTGGGACGGCGACATGCTCTATTTCACCTCCGACCGTGGTCCCGACGGCGTACAGAACCTGTGGTCCTACTCGTTCGAGACGAGGAAATTCGCCCAGCTCACCCACTTCAAGACGTACGACGTCGATTGGCCGAGCCTGGGCAACGAGGGCATCACCTTCTCCGACGGGGGGAAGCTCTACGTGTACATGCTGCCCTCCGGCCGACTGCATCCGATTTCGGTCCGCATCCCCGTGGACGGCACGCGCCTGCTGCCCCACTGGGTCGGCACGGCCAAGATGATCAACGGCTCCGACGTGGCGCCCAACGGTAAGCTCGCGGTGTTCTCGGCCCGTGGCGCCCTCTACACCGTGCCGTCGAAGTACGGTGACACGGAAGACCTGACGAGCCGGCCGGGGGCCGACGAGCGTGCCCCGGCCTGGTCGCCGAACGGCAAGTGGATCGCCTACATCGGGGCCGTGGGCTCGAGCAGCGAGATCTACGTCCGACCCGACACGGTCAACGGCCGGCCGCGTGCCCTGACGCACACCGACGACGTCAGCTACCAGGGCAACATCACCTGGAGCCCCGACAGCCGGTGGATCACCTATGTCGACTCCAACCAGATCCTGTGGCTGGAGCGCGTACGCGACGGGAAGCGCTGGCGGGTGGCCCAGGACAAGTACCACGTGATCGGGAGCTTCGCGGACGTGTCCTGGTCGCCTCACAGCGGATGGATCGCATTCTCCAGGACCCTGCCCAGCAACAGGAACGGCGCCCTGTTCCTCTACCGTCTGAGCGACCACACGGTGCACCGGATCAGCGACGGAGGGTTCGACGATTCGAGTCCGGTGTTCTCACAGGACGGCAAGTATCTCTACTTCACGTCGTCGCGGATCGTGAACCCGGCCATGTCCGAGTTCGACTTCACGATGGCGGGCCTCGATGCTCAAGGGCTGTATGCGGTTACGCTGCGTGACGATGTACCGTCTCCGCTCGCGCCGCGCTCCCAGAGTGCGCTGCCCGAGAAGAAGACCGACAACGCGGCCAAGAAGGCCGAGGGCGCGAAGAGCGGAAAGAGCGGGCATGGCAAGAACGGAAAGCACCACGCGGCCGCGCTGGACATCGACCTGCACGGCTTGATGGATCGTGCCGTCCAGCTTCCCGTGCCGGCCGCCAACTACGGCAGCCTCGCGGCCGCGAAGGGCGTGCTCTACTTCACGACCGAGCCGAACTCGGTCCTCGGAGGAAGCCTGACCGGAGAAGCCCCGGCGCTGCACGCCTACGACCTCGAGAAGCGCAAGGAGATCACGCTGGCTCAGGGCGTGTCCGGGTTCGACATCTCCGCCGACGGCTCCACCCTGCTGTACAGGGCCGGGGGAGGGTGGGTGCTCCGCCCCGCTTCCTTCGCCGCGAGCGCCAAGACCCGGACGCTCGACCTGTCCCACATGCGCTTGTGGGTGAACCCCCGGGCGGAGTGGAATACGATCTTCGGCGAAGCATATCGCGACGTGCGCGACTACTTCGTCAACCCGAAATACGAGGCGGAGAAGTGGCCGGGGATCGGTGACAGGTATCGCCGTCTGCTGCCGCTGGTGGCTTCGCGTCAGGATCTGAACTGGGTCATCGCGAACATGATCGGCTCGATGGGCGAGAGCCACATGTACGTGTCGGGTGGTGCCCACGCCTGGCGCAGTCCCTCGACCACGACGGCCGACCTGGGCGCGACCTTCGCCCTGAACGCGGCCAGCGGACGCTACTACCTGGCGCATATCGATCGCGGCGACAACACGATTCCCGGTTACCGCGCGCCGCTGGCGCAGCCCGGGCTGAAGGTGAAGCGAGGCGACTACGTGCTCGCGATCGACGGCCATGAGCTGAGGGCGCCGACGAACCCGTACTCACTCCTCATGAACACCTATGGAACGACCGTGCACCTGCGGCTCGCCGACGACCCGCAGGGCGACAGCGCGTGGACGGTCGACGTCGAGCCCGTGGCCAACAGCGCCAAGCTTCACCTGCTCGCGTGGATTCGTCACAACCGGGCGATGGTCGACAGCCTGTCGCACGGCAAGGTCGGGTACGTCTATCTGGAGGACATGGAAACGACGGGCATGCGCGAGTTCGTGCGCCAGTACTACAGCCAGCTCACCAAGCCCGGCCTCATCATCGACGATCGCTGGAATCTGGGCGGCTTCATCGACCCGGTGCTGTTCGATCGAATGGATCGCCAGCTCGACGCGATGTTCACGAACCGCCACGGAATGACCAATCCGTCGCCGAACGCCTATCCGGGCTACATGGCCGCGCTGATCAATCGTGGCTCCGCCTCGGACGGCGACATCTTCGCCTACATGTTCCAGAAGGATCGTCTCGGTCCGACCGTCGGAAGCCGTACCTGGGGTGGTGTGCGCGGCTACGACAACACGTTCTCACTGCTCGACGGCGGCCGGCTGGTCGTATCGGAGGACGCGATGTACGGCCTGAACTCGAAGTGGGTCGTGGAGAACATCGGGGTGCATCCGGACATCACCGTGCACGACGAGCCCGGTCAGCTCAATGCGGACGACGATGCGCAGATCGACACGGCCGTGAACGTGCTGATGAAGAAGATCGCCGCTTCGCCGCGCAAGTTGCCGCCGCCGCCGGCGTGGCTGCCGGCGTTCCCGCCGCAACCGGCGCATCCGAAGTGTCCCGCGAAGAAGACCTGCGGTTGAGCACCATCCGGTAGGAGGGGCGAAGAAAGAGGGGCGGCACCGGACCGGTGCCGCCCCTCTTCCCGTCCATTCGTCGCGGGAGTGATGCCCCTTCAGGCGCTCTTCAGCGGGATTGCTCGTAGTACTGGTTGGGCGCTCCGGGTGTGGGAACGCCGTTCGCAACCTGCGCCCCTTCGGTGTGCGCTCGTGTCAGCGGCGTGGTGAGCGTGATGCCGCTTCCGGAGATCGGGGCGCCCGCCGCGTGCGCGAACGAGAGCGGGCCCGCGAGCTTGATCGAGGCACTGCGGCCGGGAAACGAGCCGAAGGCTCTGCGGCCCCGGTCGACGGAGGCGACCACCGCGCGCTCGCGCGTCGCTCCCCGCCCGACCGTGACGGCTTCGCCCGCGCTGAAGCCGTCGACGCCGGACACGGGGACCTCGACGGCACCCTTGTCGGTGGCGCGCTCGAGCGTAGAGGCGCCCGCCGTGCCGACCGTCGCGATCACCGCGGTCTCGCGGTTCGCGCCGCCATCGATCACGACCTTCTGGCCCGCGGCGAAGCCCGCCACGCTGGTGAGCTTGATGTTGCTCTGTCCGACGGCCGATGCCGCCGAGAGCGACGCGACGGATTGCAGCAGGAAATCGTGACAGTTGCTGTCCGTGTCGTGGCCATCCGGGAATCGACCCGCGCTCCTGTCGGGTCCCGCGGCCCGCGTGCTGCAGCCGCTTTCGCCCCTTCCGGACGTGGCCTGGTAGCCTTCTGCGGCCCATGGGTCGACGAGCCCGCCGTAGTTCTGGCTGTCGACCACGTGTCCGGCGGCGTCACGAAGCACCATGGCGCCGGCCCTCGGGCCGAGGGCGGGGCCGCCGAACCATCGGTTCGGCGCCGGAGTTCCCTGATAGCCCGCATTCGTGACCTTCTCGTCACGGACGACGGCGTCGATCGCATGGTCCCTGGTCAGGGGGCGGTCGAGCGTGATGCCGGTGCCGAGCGGCAGGACGGGCTCATTGCTCGCGTGCGCGAAGGCCGTGGCCGGTTTGAAGCTGATTCCCGTCCCGCGATCGCTGAAGGGAAGGTTGGAGGCGTGGTCGTAGCGTAGCGGAGCCGCGAGATCGAGGCCCGTTCCATCGGTTTCCACGCGCTCGCGGGCCGAATGCGCCCGGGCGAGTGCCGGCGTGAAGCTCACGGCTGTGCCGTTCGACGCCGGAGTGCCGACGGCGGTGATCTTGACCGTCTCCCGGCGCGCACCCCGTCCGACGGTCATCGTGTCACCCACGGCGAACCCCGTCTCCCGGCGGTACGTGCGCACCACCACACGCGTCGCGCCGGCGCTCGCATCGGCCGAGAGCACCGCGCGCGCCGCCTGCGTCCCGACGTGCTTCACCTTGACGGTCTCGATGCCATGTCCGACGCTCGCGATGTCCAGCCGGATCCGGTCGCCGACGGAGATGTCGGCCACGGAGGTCACCCTGATGTTGGTGTCACCGGCCTTCGCTTCCGCGGCCAGATAGGCCTGTGAGCCCGGCTTTCCGACACCCGTGACCGTGACCACCTCGTACCTCTCCACGGTCTTCGCGACGGTCGGGAACGTGGCCCCGTAGCCGATGGCCATCTTCTGGCCGACCTCGAACCCGTCCACGCTCGCCACCGGCACGCGCCTCGATCCTGCGGGAATCGTGGTCGGGCCGTCCGGAAGGGGCTGCCACACGGTCGTGGGGGTCCCGGGTGCTTCCGGACGACGGAATCGGGACTCGGGTGCCTCGAGCCCGGCGGGCGTCCCGACACTCGCGATCTTACGCGTCTCCATCTCGGAGCCGGTGCCGATCTCGATCGCGTCTCCGACCGACATACCGGTCGTGCTCCGGACGTAGACGGTGCGGTCACCCTCGTGTGCGGCGACGGCCAGCCCGGAGTTGGAGAGGCCGAGAAGGTAGAAGCCACCGGCCGCGAGGTTCGTTCCGCTCGGGATCTTCACCGAGGAGAACACCGCCTGTCGGCTCGGATGCTCGGTCAGGCTCCAGTTCGACAGGTCGACGGCACTCCTGCCGGCGTTGTACAGCTCGATGAACGAGTTCGTGGCGTTGCCGGACCCGTCGCCGATGCGGAACTCGTTGATCTTGACCGGGCTGACGTTGCGGACCTTCTCGGTCGTCGTTTCGGACTGCGTCGGCCCGCCCGGCGAGCTGGTCCACGAAGCGTGGCCGACCAGGTCGCCGTCGAAGGCCGCGGGGCCGGAGGTGACCTGGAAGGTCGCGCTCACGCTGGTACCCGGCTGGACCGGGCCCGGGAACGTCTTCGACGCTCCGGTGGAGCCAGGGGCCACGGAGGTCCATCCCCTGGGCGTCGAGATGCTCAGCGCGACACCGGTCACGGGCGCTTGTCCGGCGTTGGTGAACGTCAGGGTCGTGCTCCGGGTCGAGCCGGGCGAGAACGTCTGGACGCCGGGCGGCGTGGCCGTCGCCGACGCCGGCGCGAGGCTCAACCGCTGCACACCGTAGTGGGCGGCCACGACGTTGGCCTGAACGAGCTGGTTCGTCTTCTGCGTCGGGAAGGTGCCGGCGGCCGTCATCGCGCCTTCGTAGAACGTGCCTTGCGATCCGTTGCTGTTGTCGCCGCCGTTGCCGAGCAGGATCGCCCCCTGCTTGCGCATGGGGTCGTAGCTCCCGTCGACGCGCGGTCCATCGAACATGACCGACAGCGCGCCCTCCTGGGCATCGCCTCCCATCGACCTCCAGTGGTGCGGCTCACCGTCGGCCGTGGCCGTCACGAACCGCCAGGCGACGCTCGGCAGGTCGCAGCCCTTGGTCCCGTTCGAGGTGACGCACCCCACCAGGTTGTTCTCCTGGTCGGTCATGATCCACGGCCCCGGGGGATTCCCGTGATACCAGTACGGAGCGTCACCGAAATAGGTGGCCTCCATCGTGCCGTTGCCGTCGTCGTGGCTGTCGATCTCGGCGTTGCCGTAGTCGAAGCAGCAGCCCGAGTTGTGATGTTGGCCGCTGATGACCCAGTACTGCCCCTCCGCCTGATCGTCGACGGCCGTGCCCTTCGGGTCGTCGTTGCGCAGGCCCATGCCCGGCTCGATGAACACGCCGTAGACCTTGTGGCCCATGACCGTGATCGGCGCCATGTCGGCGAGCGGGAGGTTGTTGGCCCCGCCCATGGCGGGACCGCTGAAGTTGCCGCGGGGCGCCTGCGTGAGGTCGTTGTGATGGCCGGATTGGTCGTAGATCGTGGTGATCCAGCAATACGTATCGCGGCAGAACGCGTCCTGGGCGGCTGCGTCGGCGTATCCGCCCGGGTCCGGGACCGGTGATGCCGAGGGCTGAACGACTCCGATGTCGAGCGTCTTGCGGTCCGATTGGCGCATCACCTGGTAGAGCGGACCGTCGTACGAGGCGTACAGCGCCCGGGTGGTGCTGTGGGCGGCCACGCAGGGGTCGCCGGCGGCCGCGTAGATGTCACACGGGCCCTGCGGACGGGACGGTGGCGTGCCGGGCGTCGCGCCCACCGGCGGCGTGGCCCCGATCAGCGAGAGGACGAGGGCGAGTGGAGCTGCGAGCTTGATCGTCGTATTCATGGATCTCTTGTCTGGATTACCAGGCTTCTTGCTGGATATCGGACTCTCTGGGGACCGGCGCTCGACCGCTCACGCCTCCGCCTCGTTCTGCTCCATGGCCAGACCGATGACGCGGATGGCGATCCGGTGCGCGGCCTGCGACCGCAGGGGTTCCGGAATGTCCGACATCGGCCCCGACCGCATCCAGAGCTCGGTCGCGCGGATGGCGACTTCGTGGACGTCGAGCAGAGCGCGGGCCTGCGCGTGCAGGCGCTGGTTGATGAAGTGGTTCGCGATGCGGTTCGTGCCGAGCGCGGAGCCCTGCGACTCGAACTCCATCGTGGTGTAGTTGAACGCCTGATTGTGCAGCGCCGCCCGTACGCCCAGCCGGACCTTCGTGGGTCCGGGCGTCTTCTGGCGGACCAGGGGGCCCAGGTCTCCTCCGACCACCGGCACGGCCGACGCGACGTTGCGGAGCGCTTCGATCACGCCGTTCACTCCGGCCGCGAAATCGGCGGTGTTCTCGATCCGGATGAGGCTCCGCTCGCGGTCCAGAACGAACAGTGCGGCGGTCGCGGCAGCCCCCTGCCTCCCGGCCTGTACCAGCTCGGCCCCGGCCGCCTTGAGTCCGGCCAGCGCGGCGGTGTCGACCTGTGCGACGACCGAGGATGCCGTGGCCCGGGCGTCGGCAGCGGCGGACATGACCGTGGACACATCCAGCCCTTCGGCGGCCGCACCCACCTCACCCTCCATCGCGCGCTCGAGTACCAGGCTCACCAGCGGCCCCGCGATCCGGCTGGCGACGAGCTGCGGGACGTGTGCGTTCGTCATCTCCCGCTCGAGCAGCGAGGTCAGCGCCACCTGCGCCATCCCCTGGGCACTCTGGATCGCACCCTGGATCTCGCGGTTGAGCCTCCAGTTGATGGGCCGCGTGACGAGGCCCAACCGACCTTGGTAGCTGAACTCCTGTTGCCTGAGGTCGAACCCGTTGTTCTTCAGGACGAGCTTCACCCCGAGGGAGACCATCCTCGGCCCCGGCGTTCGATCTCGCACCCACTGCGCCAGCTGAGGGTGCACGCGCCCCGCTGCGGTGCGCAGGTACGCGATGATCTCGTTGATGCGAGTCGCGAGCTGGTCCGTGTCCTTGAAGACGACGACCTGCCCGGCCGGATCGTACTGGAAGTAGGGCATGGCCGGAACCGTATCGCGCCGAGCCTACATCCGTCAATCGAAGCGAGCCGTGGTCACCCGGTCAGCGTCGGTCTCCCGAGCTCTCCGGTCCACCGCCGCGTCCCAGCCAGCGGTCGAACCAACCCAGGATGTGCGGCGAGACGTCCATGAGGAGCTTGGGCTCGCGGGGTCCGTGGGGCGTTCTCGGGAACTGTACCATCTGGGTGGGCACGCCCAGGTGCTTCAACGCACCGTAGAACTCGTAGCCCTGGGTGGTCGGCACGCGCACGTCCCGGGCACCGAGCATGATCTGTGTGGGCGTCTTCACGTTGGCCACGTGGTATATGGCCGAGTGCGCCTCGTAGAGCTTGTAGTTCTTCCAGAGCGGCACCTCTCCCATCCCGCCGAGCAGGTACGCGGGGATGTCGGTCGTGTAGACCATGCTCACCAGGTCCGGCAGGCCGGCGCCCATGCTCACGGCCTTGAATCGGTGTGTCTGCGTGACGATCCAGCTCGTCATGTAGCCACCGTAGCTCCACCCCATCTCCACGAGGGAGTCCGGATCGGCCACGCCCATGGCGAGCACGTGGTCCACGCCGGCCATCAGGTCCTGGTAGTCGCCCCCTCCCCAGTCCTGCACGTTCGCGTAGCGGAACGCTTTGCCGTAGCCGGTGCTCCCGCGGGGATTCGCCCGCAGAATCGCGTAGCCGTGCTGGGCGAAGTACTGGAGCATGTAGATGGAGGGGTTGCCCGTGAAGCTCTGCGTGAACACGCCGGCCGGTCCGCCGTGCACGTTCAGGATCAGCGGATAGCGGTGCCCCTCGACGTAACCCACCGGAAGGGTCAGCAGCCCCTCGATCGTGAACTTCCCGTCCTTCGACTTCCACGAGAGGAGCTCCGTCCGGCCCATGGGCGGCTTCGGCACGTCGGCGTTCACCGAGGAGAGCCGCTTCATGTCGAAGGAGCTCGTGCGCGACACATAGACGTCCGCGGGGGTGTCGGTGTCCTGCCAGGTGAAGGCGGCGAGGTTGCCGGCGCGGTCCAGAGACAGGCTTCCCAGCGTGCCCTTCGGGGGCACGATCGTGCGCACGGGGCTCCCGTCCGCCGGCACCGCGATGAGCGCGCCCTGCGTGTGCACGGTCTCGCGGACCCAGATCGTGCCTCCGTCCGCCGACCACGACAGGATCGAGGCGGCCCGGTCGGGGGTGTCCGCCAGCTTGTGGGGCGTCCCCCCGGCGGCCGGCACGGTCCACACGTCGGCGAGGTGGACCGGTTCGGGCCGGCTACCGGTCGAGGTGAAGGCGATCGTGCGTCCGTCGGGCGAGTAGTGGGGGTCGGCGTACACGCCCGCACCCGTGACCAGCCCGCGCACGGTGCCGCCCGTGGAAGGGACTACGGAGATGTCTCCGTACAGCATGCCGGTGTTGATACGGGGGTCCGGCTGGTGCGCGAACGCGATCGACTTTCCGTCGGGGGACCAATCGAAGCTGCGCACGTCGAAGTCACCCGAGGTGAGCCGCGTCACCGCGTGTGCGCCGTCCGCCCCCGCCGCGAGGGCGACCGTATACAGATGGGCCTCCTGGAAGACGCTGTCGATTACCGTCTCGTCGCGCTTCTCCTTCTCGAGCTTCTTCCGCTCGCTCGAGACCGTGTCCCTCGAGACGTAGGCGATCCGGTCGCCCGAAGGCGACCACGCGAAGGCGGTCACACCGCTGGGCGCGTCGGTGAGCTGCCACGCTTCGCCGCCGCCGACATCCATCACCCACACCTGGGACTTGCCGGCGCCCTCGGAGTGCTCGTTCGCGACGCTCGCCGCCCGCGAGGAGAGGAAGGCGAGCCGCTTCCCGTCGGGAGAAAACGCGGGCGAGGATGCCCCCTTCGGGCCGTGCGTGTACTGCCGATTCCAGGAGCCGTCGGTCCCGGCCATCCACACCTGCGTCACGTAGCGGGAATCGGAGCCCTGCATGTCCGGCGTCCGCACCACGTAGGCGACGACCTTCCCGTCGGCGGAGAGGGTGGTCTGGACGATCTGCCGGTAGCGCATGCTCAGCGCGGGCGTCCAGGCCGTGTCGGCCGAAGTGGCCGACGCGGGGCCCGGCGTGGCGCTCGATCCGAGCGTCGGCGCCGCGGCACGGGCCGATCCAGGCGTCAGGGCGGCGAGCGACGCCGCGAGCATCAAGGAAGCGGTCGAGCCGATCACCCGGCCGGGCCACCGCGCGTGAAGAGACGGGCGCTGGATCATCCTGGCCTCCATTGTCGAGGGAAGCTCGTATCCTACGGTCCGAAGGATCGATCCTGAAAGGGGTGGCGGCGAGCGGGTGCGCGCGTTCCTCTCCCTTGCACCCGCCCTTCCGAGCCGGGACATTCCCGGCACGCCGGGCCGCGTGGCCGGCGGACGACTTCACCGATGCGCCTCGCCCTGTCCCGGAACCTGCCATGAACGCCACCGCCCTGCTGAGCGCCCTCGTTATCGCATTCCCGGTCGCGCCGGCTACCGCCCGCATCGCCCCGACAGGAGCCCGTCTCGGGTCCGGGACCGTGCGTCCGGTCCGGGATATGTCGGCGGACGAGGCCGCTCGAGACACGGCGTCGCCCTCTCCGTTCCGCGGCTTGCAGTGGCGGCTGGTGGGTCCGTTCCGTGGCGGTCGCGTGGACGCGGTCACGGGCGACCCGGAGCACCGGAACACGTTCTACTTCGGTGCCGTGGACGGCGGCGTATGGAAGACCACGGATGCGGGCCGCAGCTGGAGGAACGTCAGCGACGATGCCCGCATCGGCGGTGTGGGAGCGATCGCGGTCGCACCGTCGGACGCCAACGTCGTGTATGTCGGCGGCGGTGAATCCGACCCGCGCGAGGACATCACCTATGGCCAGGGCATGTTCCGCTCCACGGACGCAGGGCGGACGTGGACGTCCATCGGCCTCCGGGACACGCGCCACATCGCCGACATCGTCGTGGACCCTCGCGATCCCGACCGCGTCTACGTCGCGGCGCTCGGCCACGCGTTCGGCCCCAACGCGGAGCGCGGCGTCTTTCGCTCCACGGACGGAGGCGCCACATGGCAGAAGGTGCTGTTCCTGAACGACAGCACGGGCGCGATCGATCTGGCCATGGATCCGTCGAATCCGCGCGTCCTGTACGCGGCCATGTGGAAGTTCGAGCGCATGCCCTGGGGATTCAGCGCGGGCGGCGGTCGCAGCGGGCTCTGGAAGTCGACCGACGGCGGCGACCACTGGACGGACCTGAGCAACACGGAGGGATTCCCGGCCGGGCCGATCGGCCGCATCGGCGTATCGGTGTCGGGGGCCGATCCTCAGCGTGTCTACGCGAGCATCGAGGCGCCGGACTCGACGGGTGGAATCTTCCGCTCGGACGACGGAGGACAGTCCTGGCGCAGGGTCAACGCGGAGCAGCGCTTCATGGTCCGGCCGTGGTACTTCTCGGGCGTGACCGCGGATCCGGCGAACGCCGACGGCGTCTGGGTGCTCAACCTGGGCACGTACCACTCGATCGACGGCGGACACGGCTTCTCGCGCATACGGGCACCCCATGGTGACGATCACATCCTCTGGATCGACCCCGAGGACCCGGATCGGATGATCGAAGGCAACGACGGTGGAGCCACGATCAGCATGGACGGGGGGCACACGTGGAGCACGCAGGACAATCAGCCCACGGCGCAGTTCTACCACGTCATCACGGACAACCAGTACCCGTACCGCATCTACGGGGCCCAGCAGGACAACTCGAGCGTGTCGATCGTGAGCCGGAGCGACCGCGGCGCCATCACCACCGCGGACTGGTATTCGGTGGGTGGAGGCGAGGCGGGCTACATCGCGCCCAAGCCGGGGTCGCCCGACACGGTCTTCGCCGGCAACTACATGGGTACGCTCACGCGCTGGGTGAAGGCGACCGGCCAGAGCCGTGACGTGTCCGTGTGGATGAACAACTGGGACGGCTACCCCGCCGCGGAGGTGCCCTACCGCTTCCAGTGGACGTTTCCCATCCTGTTTTCGCCGCACGACCGCAACACGCTCTACACCACGGCGCAGTATGTCTTCAAGAGCACCGACGACGGACAGAGCTGGCAGAAGATCAGCCCGGATCTGACGCGCCACGACCCGAAGACCATGGGGCCGGTGGGTGGTGACATCACGCGCGACATGACCGGCACGGAGTGGTACGCCACGATCTTCGCGTTCGCCGAATCGCCGGTGAAGGCCGGAGTGCTCTGGGCGGGATCCGACGACGGGCTCGTCCATGTGTCGACCGACGACGGCACCACGTGGAAGGACGTCACCCCGAAGGGCCTGCCCGAGTTCGCACGGATCAGCATCATCGAGCCCTCGCACTACGACGCGGGCACGGCGTACCTCGCGGCCAACCACTATCAGCAGGACGACTTCCGCCCCTATCTCTACAAGACCACGGATTACGGCCACAGCTGGACGCGCATCGATACGGGTATCCCGGTCGGCGCCTACACGCGTACCATCCGCGAGGACCCCGTGACGCGCGGACTCCTGTTCGCCGGCACGGAGACCGGCGTCTACGTGTCCATGGACGACGGAGCACACTGGCGCTCGCTGCAGCTCAACCTGCCGACGGCGTCCGTGCGCGACCTGGCCATCCACGACGGCGACCTGATTGCCGCGACGCACGGCCGCGCGTTCTGGGTGCTGGACGATATCCGGCCGCTGCGTCGGTGGGCTTCCACACGGAGCGCGTCGGCGACCCTCTTCGCGCCCCGTACGACCATCCGCTTCGCCGGCTACGGTGGCGGCTTCCGGCCCAGCAGCGCCGGTCAGAATCCACCGGACGGCGTCATCGTGGACTACGCACTGGCGTCACGTCCGAAAGGCGCGGTGAAGCTCGAGTTCCTCGACTCGGCCGGCGCCGTGATCCGGAGCTTCACGAGCGAGCGGCGGCCGCCCGCTCGGCCGACATTCCGCAGCGCGGCCGCGACGGCGGCGCGTGACTCGGTGCTCGCCGCACGCCAGCGAGCCCGTATCGAAGGCCTCGCCGACAGCACCTCGTTCGCGCCCTCCGATTCGATCGTGTCCAAGCGCGCGGGGCTGAATCGATTCGTCTGGAACCTGCGCTATCCGGGTGTTCATCCGATCGCCGGCATCGTCAACGATGAAGGGACGTACGAAGGGCCCCTCGCGTTGCCGGGCACCTACACGGTCCGACTCACGGTGGATGGCCGGAGCTACGCCCAGCGCTTCACAGTGAAGGAGGACCCGCGGGTGCGCGTCTCGTCCGACGCGCTGCGCGCGCAGTTTTCGCTCGCCATGCGCGTGCGCCAGGCGGTGGATACGATCGCCGCGACCGTCGCGCACATCGACGCGCTGGAGCGCCGCATCGCCGACTGGAGGCGTGCGGCCGCCGACAAGCCCTACGAGGGGCGTGTCGACTCGGCTGCCGCCGTCGCCCACGATTCGCTCGAAGCCGTGCGCACGTCGCTCGTCTGCATCCACTGCCACGCGGGCGAGTCCACACTGAACTACCCGATTCAGCTCTACAACATGTTGCTCACCATGAACTACATGGTGCAGGGCGCGCACGCCCGGCCGACGGACGCGGACGTGAGCTCGTTCAAGATGCTGTCCGGGAAGCTCGAAACGCGGCTGGAGCGTATGCGTGCGGTGGAGCAGGGGCCGGTCGCGCGGATCGAGCGGCTGCTCCGTCGCGTCGGGGAGTCGTGACGCGGATGGGCGGGTGCCGTTGACACGCCGGCGGCATGGATACACGGTCATGTCATGCACAGGACGATGCGGCTACGGAGTGCGGGGCTCTTGTTCCTCATGCCCCTGGCGATGATGGCCACCCCTCAGCAGAAGACGAGCCCGCCCGAGCGCGTCGCCCACGTGGACCTCGCGCGCTACGTCGGGCTCTGGCATGAGATCGCGCGCATTCCCAACCGCTTTCAGAAGCAGTGCGCCTGGGGCGTGACGGCGGAGTACGAGCTTCGGCCGGACGGACGAATCGACGTGATCAACCGCTGCCACAAGAAGGACGGCAGCGTCGACCAGGCCAAGGGGTTGGCGCGCGTCGTGGACACCGCCACCAACTCCCGGTTGAAGGTCTCGTTCTTCAGCATCTTCGGATGGCGCCCGGTGTGGGGCGACTACTGGATCATCGACCTCGCCGACGACTACAGCTATGCGGTGGTGTGCTCCCCCGACCGCAAGTACGGGTGGATCCTCGCCCGGAAGGACCACCTCCCCGCCGACGTCCTGGACGGCATCTTCGCGCGATTGCACGAGCAGGGCTTCGAACGGAGCGCCTTCCAGGTCACGCCGCAGGAAGCGCCGCACTGAGACAGGCGCCGCCCCGCACGCCGCCGAAGTGTGGCCTTCGAGCCACGCTTGTAGCGTAGCGCGCCCTCCGCGGACAGCCGGAATGGCGTGATCCGGCGCTCATCGCCGAGGCGCGGTCCTTGCCCCCCGGGAGCCGACAGACTGCCGGTCCCCCCCGGGTAGGCGTGCGGAGGTGCGCAAAATGAAGGTCCTTCCATCTGCTGCGGCCGTATCGTTGTGCATCCTCGGGGCCGCGTGCTCCGACCTGACCGACACCACGACGGCTCCGGATGCGGCCGTGGCGCCTATCGCGACCGCCCGGGTGCCCGTCTCCTACGGCATGGCCTGGCTCGACGGCCTGGCCGCGGCCGCCTTCCCGGCGGCCGTGAACGACCGCGGCACCGTGGTCGGATCGTCGTACGAGGATCCGGCGGGATCCCGGGCCTTCGTCTGGCGCCGGGGTGTGGCCGAGGGCCTTCCGGGCCTCGGAGGTCCGAGCACCGGGGCGGAGGACATCAACAACGCAGGGGTGATCGTCGGGCACGCGGACGATGCCGACGGTCGCCCGCATGCTGTGGTCTGGCGGAAGGGAAGGATCGAGGACCTGGGCACCCTGGGAGGGACGTTTTCGTTCGCCACGGGCGTCAACGATCGAGGCCAGGTGGTGGGTGCCAGCGAGACGGCGACGGGTGACGTCCATGCCTTCCTCTGGTCGGGCCGGGGGATGGTCGATCTCGGGGTGCTTCCCGGAGAGACCTTCAGCCGGGCCGAGGACGTGAACAACCGCGGCACCGTGGTGGGATGGAGCGCCGGCGGACCGCTGCTCCAGCGGGCCACGGTCTGGAAGGCGGGCGGTGGTCCGACGGACCTCGGAACGCTCGGTTACGAGTCCGGCGCCGTGGCCATCAACGACCGGGGACACATTGCCGGGGGGAGCATCCCGGACGGCGCGTTCTCGGCGGTTGCCGTGATCTGGGATGCGCGCGGCATCCGCAGCCTCGGCACGCTCAACGGTGACTACAGCACCGCCAACGACATCGACGATTCGGAGCGCGTGGTCGGTGTGAGCCTCGAAGCGGACGGCGCTCAGGTCGGGGTCGTCTGGGACAGGGGTGCGGTTGAGAGCCTCGGCAGGTCCGGAGCGCCGCTCTCCAATGCCGCGGCGGTCAACAACGCGGGTAGCATGATCGTCGGGTTCGCGGCGGGGCCCGTCGAGTGGTTCAGGGCCCGTGGGCACACCGATCCCTCGACGATCACCGGAAGGCACGCTCCGGCCGCTCGAATCCGCCTGCCGGTGCGGGCGCCCGCGGCCAGACCGTCCTGGGCGAACGAGCTGTGCGCAACGCGGGGACCGATCGGGTTCCGCACCCTCGCCGTCGAGGTGATGGCGGGATGCTGAGGAACGCGTAACGCGGCGTTCGACCGCGGAAGCAGGGCAGCCGCGCACAGGGTGCCGTATCCGGGCTCGGACGCGCTACGTCAACGTCCCTTGCGCCCTCTTCGGCCGTCCTGCCGATCGTTCCGTCCCGACGAGCCGTGATGGTCGGATTCGTGGTGCCGGCCATCGGAGCTCCTGGACGCCGTTCGCTCGACCTCGCGCAACGCCCGGACGTAGTCGTCGACGGCCTGGTCGTATCGTCCCTTGGCGGCCCGGCTATCGCCCGCCGCCAGAGCCCTGCGCGCCGGACGGAGCCGGTCTGGCCTGGTGCCCGCGGTCAGTGCGTCGTCGATCGCCTTCTGAACGATCGAGCGGGCGACCGTGATCTGCTCCTTTTCGAGCTGGGCGGCCAGGGCTGGATCGAAGCCTTTCCTCACGGCTTCGTCGATCTCGTCGATCGCTTTGTCCAGGAGACGGAGGAACTGCTGCTCGTCGGGATCATTCTTGGCCATCGCGGCGACGGCGCTCCGGAGCTGGGCCGTGGCGCGGCCCAGGGTGGCCGCGACGGCTGTCGACTGGCTCGCGCCGATCTGGTCGATCGCGGCGATCTGCCCCCCGATGGCGTCGGTCGGCGGTGGAACCAGGTTCCAGAGCGTCGCCACCGTGTCGCCTGCGGCGTTCTGGCTCCAACCGACCGCCTGCCCCAGGTCGTTGATTCCGAAGACCTCTCCGTTGTCGCCTCCCAGCGTTGGCAGATAGACCAGGCCGTACCGAGGAATCCATACCGAGGGGTTCCGGATGCCCGTGCTCGGATCGACGACGCTGACGGCCACGTAGCCCAGCGAGTTCGCTCGCACGGCCGATCCGTACAGGTTGGAGGGGAATCCTTCGTCACGCAGGTTCTGGAAGCCGCCTGCGCGCGTCCACAGGAACGGTGTGATCGTGGGGGCACCCGTGGCGGGGTCCGTGCCCTGCGCGGCTCCGGCCACGACGCCTTGATCGTTGATCGACCAGACGGAGTAGCTCTGGTACGTCGACCCGAGGCTGCCCAGGCTCTGTGAGCCGCCGTTGGTGGGCGACCAGTAGTAGGCGACGACGTTCGAGTTGGGATCGAGCGGGTTCTGGAGCGTCAGGCCCGTGACCTCGTCGTTGTTGTCGACGTCCAACGAGATGTTGAACGGTGAGATCGGGGCCGATGTGGGCACCGCGGGCAGCACCTGGAGCGAGCCGCCGGGCGACCAGAGATAGGCCTGGACGCCGAAGGTCGGGCTGGTCGGGTCGTCGTCGGTGAAGTACCCGACGACCTGCCCTTGGTCGTTGATGCCCATCCCCTGTGCCGATGCCTTGCCGAAGCGGCCGAGCACGTGCATGCCGCCGGTCGGTGACCAGGTGAACGCGTCGAGGCTCCCGTCCGCATTGTGGATCGTGCCCGCGACCTCGTCCGACGCGTTGATGTCGCGCGTCTCGGAGCCGACGCCCGACCCGGTGCCGATCGCCCGAATGCCTCCGTCGGGCATCCAGAAGAAGGCCAGAGGCACCCCGTGCGATGCCTCGCTGATTCCGGTGACGTGTCCCAGGTTGTTGATCGCCATCGCGGACTGGAACGGACCGGATCCGATCCGCCCCAGGTCGACGGCGGAGTAGACCAGACCCGAGTCCAGCCCGCTGATGGCCGCTGCGGCCGAGGGAGTGAGTACGAACCGGGCCGTGGTGCTGTCGGCAGGTGTGGCACGGCCGGGTGTCAGGGGCGAATCACACGCCGCGAGCACGAGGCATACGAGTGCCAGCGCGGGGACAGCTCGGGAACCACTCACAACCTGCTCCTGGGGGGGAGTGCAAAAGAGGGGACGACCTTCCAATGTGGAGGCCGGCCCCGGGCGAGGTGCAAGGAGCGTTCGGTGAACGGTCGGATTACATCATTGAACCGCCTCCTGGGGGCGGTTTGCTCCATGGCGCCTGGGGGAGCTGTGGGTTCGGAGCCGGGGGGTTCGGTCTCGGAGAAGGCTGCGATGAGGGGCCGGTATTGGCATTGAGGGTGGTCGTTTCCTGCCCTCCCAGCCATCGGCAGAGAACCGGGAAGTAGTCGCAGAGCGTCATCATCATCATCCCTCCGGACGCCTGCGCGCTCGCGACCGGCGGAGCGGCCAGGGTGTAGATGATCGGCGCCGTGTAGGTGACGCCACGGGCGATGCGCAGCAGAAACGCGCGCCGCGGCTCCCCGGCCTCGGGCGCTTCTGCCTCCGGATGGTCGCTCGATTCGTCGTGGCTCATCAGCGTGCTCGCCCCGAGAGCGTACGGTGCACCAGTTGCTCGGCCTGGACCCTCGTTCCGGCGAGTCCCTCGTCGAGCAATGTAAGGATCAACTCGTCGAGAGAGCGAGTCCCGTCAACGAGATCGAGCACGCGCCGGGCCGCGGCTCCCGGTGCCAGAAGCCGCGGCTTCCACTCGGGCGACAGGCGCCCGAAGTCCGAAGCGGTGGCGAGAAACGAGCGGAACTCGTGGCCCGACCAGGAGCGATCCCCCGCGGCCACCTTCCACCACATCCAACCGGGCTCGCCACCGCCTCCGGCGTCGAAGCCGACCTCGGCGCGTAGCACGCCTCCCTTCGCCACGGGCATGGCCCGGTCGAGCGGGAGGTACAGGCTTCCCCAGGAACGCGGCTCGCCTCCGGGGGCGTTGGTGAGCCATGTGCCGTCTCCGACCTCCAGCTCGAACCAGTAGCCGAGACCATGGACCTCCACGGCGTCGTCGAACGTCCACGACACCTCGGCCGTCAGTGCGGTGGCGTCGGGTGGCGGCAGGAGGCGCACGTCCGCGAGCAGGTGGGGCGCCCCGACCACCTCGTCCGGCTCGACGGGGATCGGCAGCGGGGAGTTGGCCGCATAGGCCCGCGTCGACTCCCAGTCCAGCCCGTACAACGTGTCCGAGGCCCCCCCGAACGGCGCCACGACCTCGAGGTTGCGCGGCGAGCGCACCGGGGCGACCCAGACGCGAGCCCGCCCCGGCAGAACGCGCCCTCCCGGCGCGAGAGACCGATGGGCGGCGTGGTCGAGCACCCCCCAGCTTCGGCTGTCCATCAGGCGAGGCCCGTAGTCCTCGAAGATCACCAGGTCGACGGGCTCGGGTGGCTCGACTTCGGGGAACCAGCCTTCCAGCAGCTCGACGGTGTTCTCCATGCCGTTGTCGCGGAGCACATGGCGGGTCACCTGGGAGATCTTGTCTCCTTCCACCGCCCACACTCGTTCCGCTCCGGCGCGCACGGCGAACATCGCGTAGGTGCCGAGACCGGTGCCGACCTCGAGGACGCGATCGCCGGGCCGGACCGCCACCTCGATCGCGCGGCGAAACGCCTCCATGCGCAGGCGCTGCGCCAGCATGCCCCTGTACCGGTGGACGCTCATGCCAGGAGGCCCCGCTCGGCGAAGTCCGACACCGTCCGTTCCACGTCGGAGGCGACGTCGCTGCCATCGCCGTCCTCGAAGACCTCCGCGATTTCCCGCGTGATGGTGTCGAGGCTGCGCGTCCCGTCGCACAGGACCCACACCGCCGCCGCGGTCGCGTTCAGGATGTGCACCACCCGCTTCGACGGGTCGAGCACGGCGAAGTCGTCGCCGAGACGTCGGAAGACCACGTCCTCGCGGACCCTGGGATGCTCCACGGACTCCTGTCGCGAAGAAGGGACGATGGTCGGTCGAGCGAGCGCCTCACCTTCGACAAGCCGGATGGCGCGCGCAAGCCCGGGGGGCAGTCCTATCGGTTGGACCGCACCCGGCCGCGTGCTACGATTGCGCCGTGTGAACGATGCCCGGCCCCCACGGAGAGCCCCGGTGCGAATGACGTTCGGCAGGCGAGACAGGATGCTGACCATCGACGTGCCCGGGGGGCCCGTCGAGGACGCGCTGCTCGCGCTTCACGCCGCGGATCGCATGCGGGGGAGCCGGGAAGCATCCGGTGGCGGACTGGAGTGGGATCTGCTCGTGACGGAGACGGTCGCGGGCTATTCCCTGCGCTCCCGTATCGATCCGTCGGACCAGACGTTCGCCTCTCTCGCAGACTTGCTCGACGCCATCGAGTTCGGCGTTTCCCACTTTCTGCTGCTTGGCCATCCGGGCGAGACGCACCTGCACGCCGCGGGAGCCACGGTGGGGTCCCACGGCGGACGGGCCTTGCTCGCCCTCGGCCCTAACGGCGCAGGCAAATCGAGCCTGGCGCTGTCCTGGTCGTCGGCCGGGTGTCCGCTGCTCGGTGACGATATCGTGCTCCTTCGAGAGGACGGAGGGCTTCTTCCGTTCCAGCGCCCGCTCAAGGTTTCGATGGACCGTCTGCGGGAGGTCGGGGTTCGGCCGCAGGACACGCTCTGGGTGGATACCGAGACGGATGAGGGCCGCTACGCTCCGGAGGCAGAGACCGGATGGGCTGAGGCGGGCGCCCGAGCCGTGTTGGTGGCCCGGGCGCGGTGGGTGCGCGACGCGCCGCTCACGATCCGGCCCCTGCCGTCTCGCGAAGCGCTCCGGCTCCTCATGGACTCCGCGCTCGATACGGGGCGGACACCGCTCGCCTCCTTCCCGGCCTTCACGGCGCTCCTCTCGGAAGCCGCGGCCGTGGACGTGCGGTTCGGGGAGGCGCGTGCGGCCGCCGAAGCCTTGCTGCGGCTCGGGTCGTAGTCCCCCGCTCAACGAGATCGTTTCGACACGGTCGTCGACCAGCGGCCGCGCCTTTGGGCGACGAAACCGGGTGGTCCACCTTCTCGCACGACCGCTCGCCGATCCGCGATTGAAGGCGCTTCGAACGGTCCGGATCATTGGCAAGCGGCCCGCGGCGGCCGACCTGCCAACTCGATCGGAAAGGACATTCTCCCCGTGGAGCACCGCGCGCCGCACGGAGCGGACGGACCTGATCGCATGGTCTCCGTCGCGCTGGCGCACCTGGCCGACCGGCTCGACGTCGCCGTGTCCCGGCACGCACCCGGGCGATCCGTCGCCGAAGTCATCGACTTCCTCGGCATCGGGGGCGAGATGCGCCGTCGGCTTCCGGGACGCTTCCTGCCGCGGCCGCAGGTGCTGGAAGTTCTCGATCAGCTGCTCGACCTCGCTCTGCTCGACACGGCGGAAGACGCGACCTCGATCCTGTCGGCAGGGGACGTGCCGCACATGGCGTTCAAGGGGGGCGCGCTCCTGGGCCGGGTCTACGCGCCGGGGTGTGTGCGTATGGTCGACCTGGACATCCTCGTGCCCGATCGGGCGGCCGATCGAGCGGTGCGGGTGTTGCTGGAGGCCGGGTGGAGCACGCCCGCGGGAGCGCTCGGTCCCGGTCTCGACGGAGCGCCCACGATCCCGTTGCTCCGGCCGACGTCGCAGGGCCGGGGCCTCGATCCGGTGGCCGTGGACCTGCATCGGCTCCTCTGGTCCGTCGGGCGCTTTCTACCGCACGCGGGCATCGCGCTGCCCGAGCTCGTCTGGGACCAGGCATGGCACGACGGCCCCATTCCAGCGCCCCGGCCCGGCCACCACGCCGCGCTGCTCGTCCAGCATCTCGTACGGCACGATTACCTCCACTTCCGTAGCGTCTTCGATCTCGTGCACGTCTGGCCCGAGCTGATGGAGCGGGGCGAGGTCGATGCGATGGAGGACCTGGCGGGCAGGCTCGGCGTCTCGAGGGCGGCGGGTGCGCTCGTCGATGTGCTGGCACGCGATCTGGAGCTTCCCCCGCTTCCCGGAATGAGGAGAGATCGGGCATCATGGAGGGGCGGAGCCCGCTCGGTGGCTCGGCTGCTCGGCCTCACCCTCGACGCGACCGATCGAGACTTCGAGGCCATCACCGCGTCGCGCGCCGTACGTCGCTTCGCCGCCGTGGACGGCGTGCGGGCACGCACGACCTTGCTTCGCGACGCGCTCCTCCCTCCGGCCGGGTACCTGAGTTGGCGATGGGAGGATCGGGCGACGTGGACGCGGTGGGCCGGCCACCTCGGCAGGATCGTCGCACGACTCGGGCTCGGATCTCCCGGGCCGGATTCAGCCACCAGGTCGGAGGGAGTCGCCGGCTAGCCTGTCTGCACGCCCGCCCAGGCCTCCGCGATCACATCCTGGTCGAAGATGAAGTCCTTGACGTAGAAGACCTTCCCGTCCCGGACGTGAAGCGCGGTGACGCCGGTGAGGTGGAAGGCCCGTCCGTTTCCGTCGATCTCGTCGAGGGACCAGTCCACGTGGATGGTGTTCGTGCCGGTCACGGCCATGATGTTGTCCACCGACACCGCATGCACCGTGAACGTGGTGCTCGGAAAGCGGGCCCACCAACGCTCGAACCAGGCCCTGATTCCCGCTTGTCCCCGATAGTGACCGCCGAGCACCGACGTTCCAGGAAAGTCGAAGACGGGGTCTTCGCTCCAGGCGGCCATGAAGGAGTCCAGGTCGTGGCGGTTCATCGCCGCGAACGCGTCACGTGCGGCCTTCTTGGCCAGGAATGCGCCGATCATGATGCCCCCCCGAGTCCGGTGACTCGCTGCATCCTCGACCCGCCCCGTGGTAACCCTGAAGATAGCATCGGGGGCCGACGGCAGACAGCAAATCAGCAGCGGTCTTCAGGGTTCATCGCGGGAGCAGTCTTCCGAGCATCTCACGGTGCGACGGGTACCGTTCCACGAGGGCAGGAGTCCCCGATTCGTAGTCCCCGTAGTCGAAGCCCGGTGCCATCGTGGTGCCGAGCAGCGCCCAGGCCCCGCCGTCCGCCAATCGCGCGCCCTGCCAGAAGCCGCCGGGTACTACGTGCTGCACCTTCATCGTCTCGAGGTCCTGGCCCAGGACGACGACTTCGCCGCTCCCCTCCGGAGTCAGCGTCAGCATCTCCACAGGATCTCCGAGATAGAAGTGGAAGATCTCGTCGCCGGGAAGGCGATGCATGGCCGAGCAGGTGTCCGGGGTCAGGAGATAGTAGATCGCCGTCCCCCGCGAGCGGAGGCCGCGAAACGGCCCTCCGGGCTCGAAGCCCGCGGAGGATCGGTACGTCTCGCGGAAGTATCCGCCCTCCTCCGGGTGAGGCTCGAGCTCCAGAAGCTCGATGAGGCGCTCCGCCGTCATCCTGCGCACGGCCTGCTCCCTCGACGTGCGATCAGTGCAGGAAGCACCGCACCCCGGTCTCGATGACCGTCACGCCGAGCCCTCGTGCCGCCTCCCGGACGTCCTCGTCGCGCACGGAGCCGCCCGTGTGCGCCACGAACTTCACGCCGGTCATCGCTGCCCTGTCGATGTTGTCGCGGAAGGGGATGAAGGCGTCCGAGCTCAGACACAGATGCTCGAAGCTCGCGAACCAATCCCGGCGCTCCGGCTCGGTGAGTGGCTCGGGCTCGTAGCCGAGCGCGCTCGTGAGCTGCTCGCGCTCCGGGCCGGAGAGCTCGTTCCACAGGATGTACTGATCGACGGCGTTCGTCTTCTCGGGACGGCGCATCCCTTCGGGAAACTCCAGCCCGAGCACCTTCGGATGGGTCTGGAGCATCCATTTCTCCGCCTTTGCGCAGGCGATACGCGTGCAGTGGATGCGCGACTGCTGGCCCGCGCCCATGCCGATCACCTGGCCCTCGTACGCCACGCAGACCGAATTGGACTGGGTGTACTTGAGTGCCGTCGTGGCGACGGTGAGCGTCTCGACCACGCCCTCCGGGAGCGTGCCGGCGGACTGGAAGAGGTCGGGCGTGATCGGGCGGTCGTTGCGCTCCTGCTCGATCGTGAGCCCGAACATCTCGCGAGACTCGACCGCCTCGGACGGTGCCCAGGACGGATCGATCTGAAGAATCAGGTACTTGCCGCCCTTCTTCGTCTCGAGCAGCTCGAGGGCGTCGTCGTCGTACGACGGAGCGATGATCAGATCGGACACCTCGCCTTTGAGGATCTGCGCCAGCTCGAGGTTCACGTTCTCGCTCACGGCGGCCGCGTCGCCGAACGAGCTCATGCGATCGCTCCCGCGTGCGCGGACGTAGGCGCGCGCGACGGGCGAGGTGGGAGCCTCGTCCAGGAACTGGGCGCGCGCGAAGTCGTCGGACACGGGTCCTTCCACGGCGGCTCCGGCCGGGCTCAGATGCTTGAACGACGCGGCCGCGGCCTTGCCGGTGACCTGCTTCAGCTCGCGTACCAGCGGCCAGGCCGTGAGTGCGTCCAGGATGTTGATGTAGCCGGGAGCGCCGTTGAGGACCCGGAGGGGCGTGTCGGCTTCGGGCAGGACGAGACGGGCTCTTCCCTGATGAGGGTTGCAGCCGTACTTGAGGTCGAGATGAGGCACGGGTAGGGCTTCTCGCTCGGTCGTGGAGGTGGCGGGTCAGGTTCGCGCACCACTATCGCGGAGAGGGCGGGGTGGCGGCAAGGAGAGGACGCCGACCGACGAGGTGCGCCTCAGCTCGTCAGGCGCAGGAGCTCCGGGGCGATGTCGTCCAACGGGAGGATCTGCTGGGCCGCACCGCGCTCGATCGCCTCGCGCGGCATCCCGAAGACCACGCAGGTCGCTTCGTCCTGTGCGATCGTCGCCGCTCCGGCATCTCGCATGGCGAGAAGCCCCCGCGCACCGTCGTTGCCCATGCCCGTGAAGATCGCGCCGACCGCGTGGCGCCCGAGCGCCCGGGCACAGGAGTCGAAGAGGACGTCGACGGATGGCCGATGCCGATTGACCGGGTCGTCGTCGGAGAGACGCACGATGTAGGCCGCCCCGCTCCGGACGACGCTCATGTGCCGGTTGCCGGGGGCGATCAGCGCCTGACCCGGCAGGATACGGTCGCCGTCCTGCGCCTCCTTCACGTGGATGCGGCAGAGCCCGTCCAGGCGGTTCGCGAAGCCTTTCGTGAACGTCTCGGGCATGTGCTGCACGATGACGGTGCCCGGCGCGTCTGCCGGGAGCGCGGCGAGCACGACTCTGAGCGCTTCGGTCCCTCCGGTGGAGGCGCCGAGCGCGAGCACTTTGTGGGTGGAGGCGATCAGGGGGGCCGGCCTGGGGGGTCGCTGCGCGTCGAGGCGGGGACCCTGTCCGGCCGTGGCACCCGAGGTGGGTCGTGCGCTTCCCGGTGTCCGGGGACGTGCATGGGCGGCGATGCGCACCTTCTCGATGATCTCGGCGCCCAGGTCCTGCGTTCCCTGCGCGACGTCGATCTTGGGCTTGCTGACGAAGTCGATTGCTCCGAGCTCGAGCGCGCGCAGTGTCGTCTCGCAGCCCGCTTCGGTCAGCGACGAGACCATGAGGACCGGTAGCGGACGCACGCGCATGAGCCGCTGGAGGAACGTGATGCCGTCCATGCGTGGCATCTCCACGTCCAGCGTGAGCACGTCCGGACGCAGTCGCTGGATCTTCTCCCAGGCCGAGTACGGATCGCGGGCGGTACCCACCACCTCCAGGTCTCCGGCGCTCTGCAGGATCTCCGTGAGGATCTCTCGGATCAGCGCGGAGTCGTCGACCACCAGGACGCGTGTCTTGCTCGTTGCCATGGCGCTCTCAGAAGAGACAGATCTCGCCGGTGTCCATCGATTCCTGCGCAACCGACCGGTTGTCGACCTCGGGGAGC
Source organism: Longimicrobiales bacterium (assembly GCA_046704545.1). Taxonomy (GTDB): domain Bacteria; phylum Gemmatimonadota; class Gemmatimonadetes; order Longimicrobiales; family Gaopeijiaceae; genus SZUA-318. Next base: position 2,787 of record JBJKRT010000031.1, on the reverse strand, counting down.
TCGTCGCGGTGCAGGGCGACGAGCTCCGAGAGCCGGTCCGTACGCTCCGCGTCGGACATCCCGTCCACCGCTCCGCCCACCAGGTCGGTGGCGAACGCGACCAGAGACGAGAGCCTTTCTTCGAGATGTGTGAGGAGCTGCCGGGAGATGTCCTCGAACTGCAGGGCCGTGACCCCCAGCGCCACGGTGCCGCCGATCTGGTGCGATACCTCGGAAGCCTCCTTCACCTGCTCGGCGACGAACTGGTTGACCGCGGACGTCTTCTCGAACACGGCGTCGACCCGGGCTCGGGCCTCGAGCGCGAAGCCCGAGTCCGCTGCGGACATACGCTCCACCATTCCCCGCACTTCGACGATGTGCTCCTGCGCGTCGTGAACGCTCCGGCGGATAGCGCCGTTCAGGTCTTCGGTCGATGCCGCCAGTCGCTTCACCTCCTGTGCCACGACACCGAACCCTGCTCCGGCTTCACCCGCCCGTGCGGCTTCGATGGCGGCGTTCAGGGATAGCATCTGGGTCTGATTCGCCACACGCTGGATCCCGGCGACGTGCTGGTCGACCTGGCGGATCTCACTGACGATGCCGTCGATATGGCGGAACACGTCTCCGGACGCGGAGCGCGAGGTCGCGAGCTGGTCGACGAAATCACCGAGCGCTCGGCTCGTCTCCTCGGCGAACTGCTGGAGCCCGGGCTCGCCGGTGCGCTCACCGCCCTCGTTGGAGAGGCGTTCGAGGATCCGGCGCAGCAGGGCATCCTGCGAGGCGATCTGTTCGGACATGCCCCGGAACGATCGCTGCAGCTTTCCCACGGCATCCTCGACGACGGAGCGGACCTGTTGCATGTCGCGGACGAGCGCCTTGAACTGCTCGTCGAAGACGTCCAGAGCGTCCGACGCATGGAGGGGCATCGCGTGCGTGTCGGTAGGGGGCATGGTCATGGATCCGCGATCAGAAGAAGGTCACCGGGGAGGAGCCGTCCGGGTGGGAGCGCCAGAACTCGCGCTGGTAGCGACGCTCCGCCTCGAGCGTCGGGCGAGCTCGGTCGATGCCGACGGCCCGCACGAGCACACGTCCCGTCGAGGCCTCCATGCGAACGTCGAGTGGACGCTGCCCTCCGAGATGCTCGGACACGAGCGGGATTCCCTCCAGTTCCAGGAAGTGGCGAGCGAACTCCACGTTCGCTTTCGGTATGGCGACCTGTCTGTCGAAGCCCAGCACGGATGCGCCACCGAAGAGCTTCGCCTTGATCCGGCGGCGATCGCCCCCACGGCGCATGATCTCGTTGATCAGGAGCTCCATGGCGTGCACGCCGTATCGCGTGGGTGCCTCTCCCGGATGATCGCCCGTGGGGAGCAGGAAGTGGTTCATGCCTCCGACGCCGGCCTGCGGGTCGAACAGGCACGCCGCCACGCACGATCCGAGCAGCGTACGGATCCATACGGGGCCGCGCTCCGCGGCGATTTCGCCCACGCCGAGGACCCGGTCGACGGGAGGCTGGGATCGGGACGGTACCAGCGGGTCTGTCGGGCGAGCCGCCGCGCTCGTCACTGTTCTCCCGAAGCCTGCCCGAGGGACTCCGTCGGAGCGCGCCCTGGAGCGGAGTCGAAAGGTGGTTCGCCCCACGGGCTCGAACACCGATTGACTGGCGTGCAGTCCTTCGGAGTGGCCGAGGAAGAGGAGGCCGTTCGGCTTGAGGTGCTCGGCGAACCGCTCCAGAAGGGCCGTGCGCGTCGGACCGTCGAAGTAGATGATGACGTTGCGGCAGAAGATTGCGTCGAAGCGCTCGTGTCGCCGCCAGGCTGCCGGGTCGTTCAGGTTGAACGGCGCGAACTGCACGAGGGAATGGACCTCCGGTCGCACGCGTACCCGGCCGTCCTGGGACGAGACCCCACGAAGGAAGCCGAGCCGACGCAGCCGCTCGGGCACGTCCGCCAGGCTGCGCTCCGCGTAGACGCCGAGCTCCGCTCTGTCCAACACGTTGGTATCGATGTCCGTAGCATAAACGCCGACGCGTTTGGCGCGTTGCGGGCCGAGTGTGTCGATGGCGGTCAGCGCGATGGTGTAGGGTTCTTCACCCGTCGAGCACCCGGCGCTCCAGATCCGGATCGGAGCACCGGGTGTCGTTTCTGCTTGCTGGAGCATCTCGCCGAGCGTGACGAAGTGGTGCGACTCCCGGAAGAAGCTCGTCTTGTTCGTGGTGATGCAGTTGACCATTTCACGAAGCTCGGGCCCGTCCGGGTCTTCTCGGCGAACGAGCTCGTAGTACTCCCGGTAGCTCGCCAGGCCCAGGTGCCGCAGCCGCCGGGCGAGGCGGGAGGCCACCAGGTCGTGCTTCGCGTCCGACAGGTGGATCCCGGCGGCCTGGCGCACCAACGTGCGGAAGCCGTCGAACTCGGTACTCCCGAGTGCCGGACGAGCGCCGAGCTCCAAGGGCACCGATCAATACTCCTCGAAGTCGTCGAGGTCGGGCAGGGCCCGGCTGTCCGCGGTCGCTCCGGCCAGGGGCCGAGGCTTGCGCCCGTTCGTAGACTTTCCGTTCGACGCGATCGGCCCGGCCCCGTCGTGTTCTCCGCTGTACGGCGCGGCCGGCGAGGTAGCAGACGCTCTGCTGGTCCTGCGTTCCCGCTGGGCTCCTTCGTCGACCTTGAACTGTGCCACCAGCTGCTGCAGCTGCTCGGCCTGGGCGGCGAGGCCCTCGGCCGTGCCCGCGAGCTCCTCGGTCTGGCCGGCGTTCGCCTGCGTCACGCTGTCCATCTGTGTGACGGCCCGGTTGACCTGGTCGATGCCGGA
>JBJKRT010000030.1:0-22891 GCA_046704545.1 Longimicrobiales bacterium | reverse complement strand
CACGCCGCCAAGGCGGGCCTCGAGGCCGCGCCCAGCCTTTTGCGCGAGTTCAGTCTCGACGACGGACAGGAGTACGAGGTGGGCCAGAAGCTCACCGTCGAGCAGTTCGAGGTGGGTGACCGGGTGAAGGTCACCGGCGAGTCCAAGGGCCGCGGATTCCAGGGCGTGGTGAAGCGCCACGGGTTCGCGGGCAGGCCTGGAGGGCACGGACATCCGATGTCCCGCAATCCCGGCTCCCTGGGACCCGGCACGGATCCGTCGCGCGTGATCAAGGGAAAGAGGCTGCCCGGAAGGATGGGCGGCACGCGCACGACGATCCGGAACCTGCAGGTGGTTCGCATAGACGGCGAACGGAACCTGCTCTTTCTGAAGGGCGGCGTTCCCGGCGCCCGCAACGGCTACGTTCTGATCTCGAAGTGAGCCATGTATAAGGCGCGCTACTACAAAGCCGACGGCAAGAAGGGGAGAGCTCGGGCACTGCCCGACGCCCTCTTCGACGGCGTCGTGAACGAGAGCGTCATGCACCAGGTGGTGAAGGCGTACCTCTCGAACCAGCGGCACGGCAACGCGGCGGCGAAGAGCCGCGGCCAGGTCGCGGGCGGATCCCGTAAGCCGTGGCGGCAGAAGGGGACCGGCCGTGCCAGGCAGGGGACGATCCGCGCGGTCCAGTGGGCCGGAGGCGGCATCGCGTTCCCGCCCATTCCGCACGGGTGGCGCCAGCGTGTGCCCAAGAAGGTCAAGGCGCTCGCGCGGCGCTCGGCGCTGAACGACCGGGCCGAGCAGGATCGGGTGGTCCTGGTGGACCTGCCGGCGTTCGAGCAGCCCAAGACGAAGACGCTGGTGGGGTTGCTGAGTTCGATCGAGGCTACCGGCAAGGTCCTGATCCTCTCGAACGGCAACAACCACAACCTCCTCCTGTCGGCGCGCAACCTCCAGGGCGTGGTCGTGCGGCCGTTCGGCGAGGAGTCGGTCTACGAGGTGCTGTGGGCCCAGACGGTGGTCATCGAGCGCGACGCGCTCGACGGGGCGGCCGAGGCGTCCAGCGACGAAGCACCGGCAGCCGAGGCCGCCGACGCTGAGGCCGAGGCACCGAGCGCGGAAGCCGAAGCGCCTGACGCGGAGGCCGAGGCACCGACCGAGGACGCTGCGGCCGAGGCCGAGGAGGAGAAGGACGATGCGTGAGCCGCACGACATCATCATCGCTCCGGTGGTCACCGAGAAGACCAGCGAGCAGATGGAGACGAAGAGCATCTACACGTTCATCGTGTCCAAGGATGCCAACAAGATCGAGATCGGCAGCGCTGTCGAGCACATCTGGGACGTGAAGGTCCTGGACGTGCGCACCATGCGCTACGCGGGCAAGATGCGCCGCTCGCTCATGGGCCGTCTCAGCCGGGACAACCGTCTGGGCCGGCGCGCGTCGTTCAAGAAAGCGGTGGTGCAGCTCGGAGAGGGCGACCACATCGAGCTCTACGAGGTCGGCTGAGGATAGGACCGAACCATGGCGATCAAGAAATTCAAGCCGGTCACGCCCGGGTCGCGCTTCCGCTCGACGCTGGAAGGCGAGGTGGTCACGCGGCAGGGCCCGGAGCGCTCGCTCACCGAGTCGCTGAGCTCCAAGGGCGGCCGCAACCATCACGGCCACGTGACCGTGCGCCGTCGCGGGGGCGGACACAAGCGCCGCTATCGTCGCGTCGACTTCAAGCGCGACAAGCACGGCGTGCCGGGCGTGGTGGCCGAGATCGAGTACGATCCGAACCGGTCGGCCAACCTGGCGCTGATCCACTACGCGGACGGCGAGAAGCGCTACATCCTCCATCCGCGCGGGCTGAACGTGGGCGACCAGATCATGTCGGGTCCCTCCGCGGACGTGCGGGTCGGCTCGGCCCTTCCGCTCCAGCTGATTCCGCTGGGCACCACGGTGCACAACGTGGAGCTCAAGCCGGGCAAGGGCGGCCAGATGGCGCGCAGCGCCGGAGCGGGCGTCCAGATCGTCGCGAAAGAAGGGGAGTACGTGACGGTTCGCCTCCCCTCGACCGAGGTGCGGCGAGTGCATCGGGAGTGCCTCGCCACGGTCGGCGAGGTCGGCAACAGCGACCACGAGCTGACGGTCATCGGTAAGGCCGGTGCCAACCGTTGGCGCGGACATCGTCCGAAGGTGCGCGGCGTGGCCATGAACCCGGTGGACCACCCCCTCGGAGGAGGCGAAGGCCGGTCTTCGGGTGGACGTCCGCCGACGTCGCCGTGGGGCACGCCGGACGGCAAGAAGACCCGGAAGCGCAAGAAGAAGTCAAGCAAATACATCGTGCGTGGGCGCAGGCGCGGGAAGGCCACGCAGTGATCGAACGTTCCGTTCGTCGGGAGATCGAGGTTCGCCATGGGGCGTAGCGTAAAGAAGGGCCCGTACATCCAGGAGCGGCTCCTGGAGCGCGTGGAGATGATGAACTCGCGCGGCGAGAAGAAAGTCGTCAAGACGTGGGCTCGGGCGTCGATGATCTCGCCGGAGTTCGTCGGCCACACGGTGGCCGTGCACAACGGCAACAAGTTCATCCCCGTGTACATCACGGAGAACATGGTGGGCCACAAGCTCGGTGAGTTCGCACCGACCCGTCTTTTCCGCGGGCACGGCGGCAAGCTGGCCGACAAGCGGTCCAAGGTGAAGTAGGAGCCAGACGAGCAATGCAAGCCAAAGCGATTGCCCGGCACGTGCGCATGAGCCCACGAAAGGCCCGCCTCGTGGTGGACCAGATCCGGGGACGGTCGGTGAACGAGGCCTACGCCCTTCTGCAGTTCTCGAAGAAGGGGGCGGCCGAGACGGTCGAGAAGACCCTGCGCTCCGCGGTTGCGAACGCCCAGGCGAAGGCCATGGACGGGGGCGACACCCTCGACATCGACGAGCTGGTCGTACGCGAGTGCTTCGTCGACGAGGGCCCGTCGCTCAAGCGGTGGAGGGCCGCCGCCCAGGGGCGTCCGGCACCACGCCGCAGGCGCACCAGTCACATCACCGTCGTAGTAGACACCAAGGACGCCTGAGGGCGAGCCGAGGACAGCGATAAGCGATTATGGGACAGAAGACACATCCCCACGGTTTCCGACTCGGAATCGTCAAGGACTGGCGGTCTCGCTGGTACGCCGAGCGTGACTTCCCCCGTCTCCTCAAAGAGGACGAGACGATCCGGAAGTACCTGCGGCGCAGGCTCAGCCACGCCGCTCTGGCCAGCGTCGAGATCGAGCGGAAGCCGAGCAAGATCGTCGTGACGCTCCATACCGCGCGCCCCGGGGTGGTCATCGGCAAGCGCGGCTCGGAGGTGGACAAGCTCCGCGACGAGCTCGCCGTGCTGACCAACAGCGAGATCAGCGTGAACGTCGAGGAGATCAAGCGCCCCGAGGTGAACGCGTATCTGGTGGCCGAGAACGTCGCCCACCAGCTCCGTCAGAGGATCTCCTTCCGTCGCGCGATGAAGCGGGCCGTTCAGTCGGCCATCCGCGCCGGCGCCGAGGGCATCAAGATCCAGTGCGGCGGGCGCCTGGGCGGCGCCGAGATCGCGCGCACGGAGGGCTACAACGAGGGGCGCGTCCCGCTGCACACGCTGCGGGCCGACATCGACTATGCCCAGCTGCACGCCTTCACCACGTACGGGTGCATCGGCGTGAAGTGCTGGATCTTCAACGGTGAGGTCGTGGAGGAGCGGCGAGGCCGCACCTACTCCACGGGCGCCTGATTCTCGAGCCGACCAGGAACACTGAACGATGCTAGCGCCGAAGAGAGTCAAGCACCGCAAGACCCACAAGGGCCGCATGCGGGGCGTCGCGTCCCGGGGGAACCGGGTGTCTTTCGGGGAATACGGGCTTCAGGCCACGGAGCCGGCCCATATCTCGAACCGGCAGATCGAGTCCGCCCGTGTCGCGATGACGCGGCACATCAAGCGCGGCGGCAAGGTCTGGATCCGGATCTTCCCCGACAAGCCCATCACCTCCAAGCCCGCCGAGACCCGCATGGGTAAGGGAAAGGGCAACCCGGAGGGGTGGGTGGCCGTGGTGAAGCCGGGCCGGATGATGTTCGAGCTGGAAGGCGTGACGGAGGAGGTCGCGCGGCGCGCCATGCAGCTCGCCGAGGCCAAGCTCCCCATCAAGTGCCGGTTCGTGATCCGCGACGAGCAGCTCTAGGAAGAGGGAGCCATGAAGGCCGAAGACATTCGAGACTGGGAAGACACCGAGATCGAGGTCCGTCTCGGTGAGCTGAAGGAAGAGGAGTTCAAGCTCCGGTTCCAGAGCGCCATGATGGAGCTCGAGAACCCGAATTTGCTCAAGAGCATCCGGCGCGACATCGCGCGGTTGAAGACGGTTCTTCGCGAGCGCGAGCTCGCCCAGAACGGGTGACGGAAGAGACCATGACGGAAAACGAAGCCCAGCAGGGCGAGACCGAGACGGCCGGGGCCGAGCGTAGCCGGCGCAAGATGCGCATCGGCGTCGTCGTGGGGGACAAGACCGACAAGACCGTGACCGTCCAGGTCGAGCGTCGTGTCGCGCATCCCCTGTACGGCAAGGGCGTCCGGCGCACCAGCAAGTATCACGCTCACGACGAGAGCAACGAGTACCGAGTCGGGGACACGGTCCGCATCATGGAGACCCGCCCCATCTCGAAGACGAAGCGTTGGCGTGTCGTGGAGTTGATCGAGCGGCCCGAGTAGACGCACCGCGATCACTGACGAGATAGAGAGACTGAGATGATTCAGCAGGAGTCGGTCCTCCGCATCGCGGACAACACGGGCGCCAAGACGGCGCTCTGTATCCGCGTGCTCGGCGGATCGCGGCGACGCTATGCCGGGGTGGGTGACGTGATCGTCGCCACGGTGAAGGATGCGCTACCCAACGCCGGCATCAAGAAAGGGGACGTCGTGCGGGCCGTGGTCGTGCGTACGGCGAAGGAGACCCGCCGCAAGGACGGGACCTACATCCGCTTCGACGACAACGCGGCCGTGATCATCACACCCCAGGGCGAGCCCCGTGGCACCCGCATCTTCGGGCCGGTGGGCCGCGAGCTCCGGGAGAAGAGGTACATGAAGATCGTTTCCCTCGCCCCCGAGGTGCTCTGATGGGCATGGAGGCGAAGAACAGGTCGGGTGTGCGGAAGCCCCGGATCGTCAAGGGCGACCGTGTGCGCGTGATTCGCGGCAACTTCCGCGAGATGGAAGGGACCGTCCTGGAGGTGATTCCCTCCAAGGGTCGGGTCCGCGTCGAGGGCGTGAACATGCGCAAGCGGCACGAGCGCCCCAGCGAGGCCAACCCGGACGGAGGCATCATCACGTTCGAGGCGCCGGTCGCGATCTCCAACGTGATGCTGATCGATCCCGCTACGGGCGAGCCCACGCGGATTCGGACGAAGCGGGAGGACGACGGTACCAAGGAGCGGATCTCCGTGAAGAGCGGCAATCCGATCCCCAGGCCGCAGTAAGAGGACGACGATGGAACCGAGGCTCAAGACGCACTACGACACCCACGTGAAGCCCAAGCTCCAGGAGGAGTTCGGATTCACGAACCCGCACCGCATTCCGCAGATCGTGAAGATCGTGCTGAACGTGGGAATCGGTCAGGCGTCCAAAGACATGAAGCAGCTGGAGAGCGCCGTCGAGGAGCTGGGCGTGATCACGGGCCAGAAAGCCAACGTGAACCGCGCGCGCAGATCCATCTCCAACTTCTCTCTGCGCGAGGGGATGCCCGTAGGGGCGTCCGTGACCCTGCGTCGGGACAAGATGTGGTTCTTCCTCGACCGGCTCATCAGCACCGCGATTCCGCGCATTCGCGACTTTCGGGGGCTGAGCACCCGCTCCTTCGACGGCCGGGGCAACTACACCCTGGGCGTGAAGGAGCAGATCATCTTTCCCGAGATCAACTACGACCGGGTCAACCGGATCCACGGCATGGACATCACGATCGTGACGTCGACGGACAAGGACGACGAAGCGTTCGCCCTTCTCCGCGAGATCGGATTCCCGTTCCGCGGCGCCGTGCCGGTGGAGATCGGCGCCGGGGCGTGAGCCCGGGCGTCAGAGCAACCTTACGAGGGGTTAGTCGATGGCCAGGAAGGCACTCATCGAGAAGACGAAGCGGACGCCGAAGTTCGGCGTGCGCGCCCGCAACCGGTGTCAGCGCTGTGGTCGTCCGCGCGGGTACCTGCGGAAGTTCGGGATCTGCCGGATCTGCTTCCGGGAGATGTCGCTCCGTGGAGAGATCCCCGGTGTGCGCAAGGCGAGCTGGTAAGGGAGAGTAGACGCCAATGATGACCGATCCCATCGCGGACATGCTGACCCGCCTGCGCAACGCGGCCTCCGCGGGCCACAAGTGGGTGGACATGCCCGTGTCGAAGCAGAAGATCGAGGTCGCCCGGCTGCTGTCGGAGAACCACTTCGTGCATGCGCACAAGGTCCTCGACGACGGTAAGCACGGGTTGCTGCGTGTCTACCTCAAGTATCACGAAGGCCAGCCGGTGATCCGGCACCTGGAGCGGGTGTCCCGCCCGGGCCGACGTCATTACGTCGGCGTGAGCGACATTCCGCGGGTGCGTAACGGACTCGGCATGGCGATCCTCTCCACCTCGGCCGGCGTGCTCTCCGACCGGAACGCGCGTGAGCGCGGTGTCGGCGGCGAGCTGATGGCGGTGGTCTGGTAAGGCGGAACGGACGATGTCGAGAATCGGAAAGATGCCGGTGGCGGTGCCCAAGGGCGTCGACGTGAAGCTCGCCGACGGGCATGTCAGCGTGAAGGGACCGAAAGGCGAGCTGAGCCTGGACGTACACCCTTCCATGAAGGTGATCGTCGACGAGGCGGAGATCCGCGTCGAGCGCCCTTCGGACCAGAAGGAGCATCGGGCGCTGCACGGACTCACGCGCGCGCTCATCGCCAACATGGTGCAGGGGGTCACGGAGGGCTTCAGCAAGACCCTGGAGATCATCGGCGTGGGCTACCGCGCCGAGATGAAGGGGACGAAGCTCGGGCTCAGTCTGGGCTACTCGCACCCGATCGAGTACGAGCCGGTCGCGGGCGTCAACATCGAGTGCCCGAACCAGACCACGGTGGTCGTTTCGGGCGCGGACAAGCAGAAGGTGGGCCAAGCGGCCGCCGAGATCCGCTCGCTCCGGGCTCCGGAGCCATACAAGGGCAAGGGGATCCGGTACCAGGGCGAACACGTACGGCGCAAGGCCGGTAAGACGGCCGGGGCCTGAGTCCTATGACGATGATCAAGCAGAGCAAAATCAGGAGAAGCCGGCACCTGCAGCGGCGTCGGCGTCACATGCGCGTCCGGAGGAAGATCGAGGGCACCGCGGAGCGTCCGCGCCTCGTCGTCTTCCGCTCGCTCAAGAACATCGAAGGCCAGATCGTCGACGACGGGGCGGGCCACACGCTCGTCGGCCTGTCGACGCTGGCGCCCGAGCTGCGTGACTTCGAGGCCGAGGGCAAGCACGCCCGTGTGGAGCGCGCGCACGCGGCGGGCAAGCTCATCGCCGAGAGGGCGACGGCCAAGGGAATCAAGAGTGTGGTCTTCGACCGCGGCGGCTACAGGTATCACGGCCGGGTGAAGGCATTCGCCGAAGGCGCCCGTGAGGGAGGTCTGGAGTTCTGATGGCCAGAGACAAGAAGCAGAGCCAGCGCGGTCGCGACAGCGATCTCGTCGAAAACCTCATCCACATCAACCGCGTGGCCAAGGTGGTGAAGGGCGGCCGGCGGTTCTCGTTCTCCGCGCTCGTCGCCGTCGGCGACGGCAAGGGGAAGGTGGGCATCTCCCTGGCCAAGGCCAACGAGGTGTCCGAGGCGATCCGCAAGGCCATCGAGCAGGCCAAGAGGAACATGGTCAAGGTTCCGGTGGAAAACGGTACGTTGCCGCACGAGATCGTGGGGCGGTGGGGAGCGGGCCGGGTGCTGTTGCGCCCCGCGGCTCCCGGTACCGGCGTCATCGCGGGCGGGCCCGTCCGGGCCGTTCTCGAGGCCGCCGGCGTCAAGGACGTGCTCACCAAGAGCCTCGGAACGAACAACCCCATCAACGTCGTGCGTGCCACCATGAACGGCATGACGCACCTGGTCACCGCCGAGCGGGCGGCCCAGGAGCGGGGCGTGCCGGTGGAAGCCCTGGGAGTGCGCCGTGGCTAAGAAGAGTCAGTCTCATATGATCGAGATCACCCAGGTGAAGAGCGGCATCGGGCGGATCGAGAAGCACCGCCGGACGCTGCGCGCGCTCGGGATCCGACGGCATCAGCAGAGCGTGGTCCAGCAGGACACGCCGCAGATCCGTGGAATGATCAAACAGGTCAGTCACCTCGTCTCGGTCCGTGAGATCGAGGAGTAAGCGAGCAACCATCATGGCCGAGCTTCATGACTTGAGCCCTTCGCGGGGCTCGCACCGCAACCGGAAGCGCGTGGGCCGCGGCCCCGGCTCCGGCACCGGCAAGACCTCGGGTCGGGGCGAGAAGGGGCAGAAGGCCCGCGCCGGTCACCACAAGGTCAGCGCCTACTTCGAGGGCGGCCAGATGCCGCTCGTGCGCCGCATCCCGAAGCGCGGGTTCACGAACCTGAACCGGGTCGAGTACCAGGTGGTCAACCTGCGCGACCTCGATCGGTTCGACGGCAAGGTCGACCCGGTGGCGCTGAAAGCCGCCGGCCTGGTCGGCTCGACCCGCCGTCCGGTGAAGATTCTGGGAGAGGGCCAGCTGGAGAAGGCGCTCCAGGTCGAGGCCCACGCCTTCAGCAAGAGCGCACGTGAGAAGATCGAGGCGGCGGGAGGCTCGGTGAGCCTGGTCGCGGCCGTCGACGCGGTCTGAGGGGTTGCCGAGAGCCATCATGCAGAATCCCGTCGGAAATCTGTTCAAGGTGCCGGAGCTCAAGGACAAGATCCTCTTCACCTTGTTCATCCTGCTGGTCTACCGGATCGGTGCGCACATCACCGTTCCGGGACTGAACCTCACCGCGCTCGAGCAACACGTCGGGAACCTTCAGAACACGTTCTTCGGCCTGTACGACATGTTCACGGGCGGAGGGCTCAGACGGGCCACGATCTTCGCTCTGGGCATCATGCCCTACATCTCGGGCAGCATCATTTTCCAGCTGCTGGCCGCCGTCTCTCCGACGGTCGAGAAGATGCAGAAGGAGGGCGAGGACAGCCGGATGAAGCTCGAGCAGTGGACGCGGTACTCCACGGTCGGGCTGGCTGCCGCGCAGGCGTTCGGCTACGCGAAGTTCCTCGAGAACATCCCCGGCGCGGTCCAGACGCCCGGCTTCGTCTTCGTGTTCACGACGGTGCTCGCGCTCACCGTGGGCGCGGTCTTCGTGATGTGGCTCGGCGAGCAGATCACGGACCGTGGCGTCGGCAACGGCGCGTCGCTGCTGATCTTCTTCTCGATCATCGACAGCTTCCCGTCCGCGGCCGCGCGAACCTGGGAGGCGTTCACGCTCGGGGAGATCGGAGGGTTCGGGCTCATCGCGCTGCTGGCGGTCATGGTCGGCATCTCGGCCGGCGTGGTCGCGATGACGATGGCGGCCCGCAAGATCCCGGTGCAGATCCCGCGGAAGGTGATCGGGCGGGGCCGCATCCAGGAAGGTCAGAAGAGCTACATCCCGATCGGCGTGAACATCGCCAACGTCATGCCGATCATCTTCGCGCAGTCGTTCATCGTCGTGCCGGGCACGGCGGCGGCGTTCGTTTCGTGGGAGCCGCTCAAGCAGCTGGCGAACATCTTCCAGCCGGAGACGTGGCCCTACTACGTGGCGTACTCTCTGCTGATCCTCTTCTTCACGTACTTCTACACGGCGATCATCTTCAATCCGGTCGACCTGGCGGAGAACCTGAAGAAGCAGGGGGCGTTCGTTCCCGGCGTGAAGCCGGGCACGCGCACGGCGGAGTACATCGACCGGGTGCTTACCCGGGTGACCCTCCCGGGCGCGGTCTACCTCGCGTTGATCGCGCTGATCCCGTTCTGGATCTTCAGCATCTTCAACATCCAGACGTTCTTCTTCGGTGGCACGAGCCTGCTGATCGTGGTGGGCGTGGGCCTCGATACCGTCCAGCAGGCCCAGCAGCTCCTGCTGCTGCGTCACTACGACGGCTTCATGAAGAAGGGACGCGTCAAGATGCGGGGCCGTCAGCGCTACATGTAGCGCCGGGCGGGCCACCGCCAGGGAGGCTGAGATATCTCAATGGTCGTCATTTTGCTGGGCCCTCCAGGGGTCGGAAAAGGAACCCAGGCGGTCCGACTGAGCGATGGTGTGGGCTGGGAGCACCTCTCCACCGGAGATCTGCTGCGGGCCGCGCTGCGTGAGGGCACGGAGCTGGGGCTTCAGGCCAAGAAGTACATGGAAGCCGGTGAGCTCGTGCCGGACGACCTGATCATGGATCTGGTGCGGCAGCGTCTGGCGGGTCTCGCTCCCGAGGCGGGCATTCTGTTCGACGGCTTTCCGCGCACCACGGCCCAGGCCGACGGGCTCACGAAGGTGCTCGCCGAATCCGGGCGCAAGGTGGGGCGGGTCGTCGTGTTCGAGGCGCCTGCCGAGACGCTGGTGAAGCGGCTGAGTGGACGGCGGAGCTGCCCGAAGTGCGGGGCGGTCTACAACGTGTATTTCAATCCGCCGGAGAAGGAAGGCGTGTGCGACCGCTGCGGCGGCGCGCTGATTCAGCGCGACGACGACAAGCCCGAGACGGTGCGTCGTCGGCTCGAGGTCTACGAGGCGCAGACGGCGCCGCTGATCGCGTACTACGAGCAGACCGGCGCCGGGGTGGTCGAGCGGATCCCCTCGGACCGGCCTGTGGACGAGATTCAGGAGTCGTTCCGCGACGCGGTCGGACTCGGGGTGGGGAGCTGAAGCGATGATTCACCTCCGCACGACCGAGGAGATCGACGCCATCGGACGCGGGGGCGCCATCATCGGGGGGCTGCTCGAGGAGATCCGCGACCAGGTCGTGCCGGGCGTGAGCACGGAGGATCTGGATCGGATCTGCGACACGTACATCCGCTCGCACGACGGGGCCGTGCCGGCCTTCAAGGGCCTGTACGGGTTTCCGGGCAGCGTGTGTACGTCGCTGAACGAAGAGGTGGTGCACGGCATCCCCTCCACGCGACGGATCGTGGCGGATGGTGACCTGGTCTCCATCGACGTGGGGGTGAAGCTGGACGGATGGTGCTCGGACTCCGCATGGACGTTTCCGGTGGGAGACGTTCCCGAAGGGGCCCTGCGCCTTCTGGACGTGACGCAGAAGTCGCTCGCGGCGGGGATCGAGGCCGCCGTGCGAGGCAACCACGTCGGGGACATCGGCGCGGCGATCATGGCGGCCGTGGACGGAAGCGGCTTCGCGATCGTGCGGGACCTGGTGGGTCACGGCGTGGGCCGCGACGTGCACGAGGAGCCGCAGGTACCGAACGTGGGCCGGGCGGGACACGGTCCGCTGCTTCGCGCCGGAATGGTGATCGCCATCGAGCCGATGCTCTCGGCGGGCACCTCCGACATCCGGACGCTGGACGACGGTTGGACGGTCATCACCGCCGATCGGGCGCTGTCGGCCCACTTCGAGCACACGGTGGCCATTACGGAGAACGGACCCCGGATCCTGACGGGTGCGGAGGTTCGCGAGAGCGCTTGAAGGGCTTGTAGGCCCTGATTATACTACTAAGCTCTGCCACAAACACATGCGGAGACGGGAATCGTGAAGGTCCGAAGCAGCGTCAAGCCGATCTGCGAGCACTGCAAGGTGGTCCGACGCCGAGGCGTCGTGCGCATCATCTGCTCGCGGAATCCGAAGCACAAGCAGCGCCAGGGCTGAGACTTATGGCACGTATCGCCGGTGTGGATCTGCCCCGCGGAAAGCGGGTCGAGGTCGCCCTCACCTACATCTATGGAATCGGCCGCACGCGCGCGCGCAAGATCGTCGAGGCGTGCGGTGTCGATCGTAATCGCAGGACCCAGGACCTCTCGGACGATGACGTGAACCGTCTTCGCCGCGAGATCGAGGGGACCTACAAGGTCGAGGGTGCCCTGCGCACCGAGACGTCGATGAACATCAAGCGGCTCATGGACATCGGCTGCTATCGAGGTCTCCGCCACCGTCGCGGCCTGCCGGTCCGGGGGCAGCGGACGCACACGAACGCCCGCACCCACAAGGGCTCACGCAGGCCCGTGGCCGGGAAGAAGAAGGCGCCGAAGAAGTAGTTCGGCGAATGCCCCTTCGGGGGCCCTGGGCAGGCGATGCGGCGTCCGGCACGGGCTCGTCCCGTCCCCGCCGCATCAGCGTTGTTGGTGACCAGCATCGAGCAGGTGGAGATCAGTGGCCAATCCGAAGACCCGTACGAAAAAGACGAAGAAGGTCGTCGAAGCCGACGGCATCGCCTTCGTGAAGGCGACCTTCAACAACACCATCATCACGATCACGGATCGCTCCGGGAACGTCGTCGTCTGGGCCAGCGCCGGGAAGGCCGGCTTCAAGGGCTCGAAGAAGTCGACGCCGTTCGCCGCCACGATGGCCGCGGAGCAGGCGGGCCGCGAGGCCGCCGGGCTCGGCGTGAAGCGGGTCGACGTGCGGGTTCAGGGACCCGGATCGGGCCGCGAGTCGGCGATCCAGGCATTGGCCAGCGCGGGCCTGTTCATCAAGTCGATCCAGGACGTGACCCCGCTGCCGCACAACGGCTGCCGGCCGCCGAAGAAGCGCCGGGTCTAGCCGCTTTCAGGAGCCTGAAGAAGAGAAATGGCACGTTACACCGGACCTGTCTGCAAGCTCTGCCGCCGCGAGGGAGGAAAGCTCTTCCTCAAGGGGCAAAAGTGCTACACCGAGAAGTGCCCCGTCGAGCGGCGGGCCTACCCGCCGGGCCAGCACGGCCCCGCGCAGGCACGCCGCCGCAAGCAATCGGAGTACGCCGTTCAGCTGCGTGAGAAGCAGAAGGTCAAGCGCATCTACGGCCTCCACGAGAAGCAGTTCCGCAACCTGTTCGTGCACGCGGCGCAGATGCCGGGCGTCACGGGCGAGAACATGCTGATCGCGCTGGAGTCCCGGCTGGACAACATCGTCTTCCGCATGGGCTTCGCGCAGAGCCGCAATCAGGCGCGCCAGCTCGTGCGGCATCGCCACGTCGAGGTCAACGGCGGCGTCGTCGACGTGCCGAGCTACGTGGTGAAGGCGGGCGATGAGGTGTCGGTAAAGCCGAAGTCCAAGGAGCTGCTGGCTATCCAGGCGAGCCTGGAGGCCCGTACGCGGCCCAAGCTGCTGGACTGGCTCGCGCTCGACGAGAAGTCGAGGGTCGGGCGTGTCGTGCGCCGTCCCACGCGCGAAGACATCCCGCTGCCGGTGCAGGAACAGCTCATCGTCGAGCTCTACTCGAAGTAATCGAAGCGCGACCGAAACACGCAGGAGGCAAACGTGGAGATAGATCTGACCGGATTGGTGCTGCCGGAGCGCGCGGAGGTAGCCGAAAAGTCAGAGGATGGACGTTCGGCGCGGTTCGTGATCGAGCCTCTCGAGCGGGGATACGGCTATACGCTCGGCAACTCGGTTCGGCGTGTTCTTCTCTCCTCCCTGCGGGGCGCCGCGGTGTGGGCGTTCCGGATCGACGGGGTCGTGCACGAGCACCAGACGATTCCGGGTGTGGTCGAGGACGTGCACCAGGTCATCCAGAACCTCAAGTCGCTCGTCGTGTCGCTGGACGCGGACGTGGACGAGGCCGTCCTGGAGATCCATGCGGACAAGGCCGGCGCCGTGGTGGCCGGCGACATCGCGGAGTTCAGCGGTGGCAGCGTGCTCGACGCGGAGCACCACCTCTTCACGCTCGAGGAGGACCGCACCGTCAACGTCGAGCTGCACGTGAACAAGGGCCGTGGCTTCGTCCTGGCCGACCAGCACCCGATTCCCCGGGGCGCGCCGGTCGACCTGGTGCGGATCGACGCGATCTACAATCCGGTGCGCCGCGCCAACTTCTCCGTCGAGGAGACGCGCGTGGGGCAGCGCACCGACTTCGACCGGCTCACGCTGTTCGTGGAGACCGACGGCTCGGTCGACCCCGAGGATGCGGTCGCGTACGGATCGGAGCTGGTGCGGAAGTACATGGAGTACATGCTGTACTTCGGTGAGGGCGGGATCCCGGAGACCACCCGGCCGGGCGCCGTGGCGGTTCCCGAGCGGCTCCAGGATCTGTTCTCGCGGCCGATCGAGGACCTGGCGGAGCTCTCCGTGCGCTCCCGCAACTCGCTCCAGAAGGAGAACATCCGCTCCCTGGGCGATCTCGTGCGGCGCACCGAGGAAGACATGCTCCAGATCGAGAACTTCGGCAAGAAGTCTCTCAAGGAGATCTCGGACTTCCTCGAGGAGCACGGGCTGCGGTTCGGAATGACGTTGGAGGAAGGTGACGACGGGAGGCTGTTCTTCGTCGAAGAGCAGCCCGAGACGGCAGAGAGCGGCGAGGAGTAGTCATGCGGCACCGTAACAAGGGGAGGAAGCTCTCCCGCACGGCGAGCCATCGGAGCGCGACGCTTCGCAATATGGCGACGTCTCTCTTCCGCCACGGGCGGATCGAGACCACCACGGCCAAGGCCAAGGAGCTGCGGCCCTATGCCGAGCGCATCATCACGCTGGCCAAGCGGGGCGATCTACACGCCCGCCGGCTGGCGGGCCGGAAGATCGGCGATCGTGAAGTTCTGGGCACGCTCTTCGACGAGCTGGGCCCGCGCTACGCCGAACGCCCGGGCGGGTACACCCGCATTCTGAAGCTCGGTAACCGGAGGGGTGACGCGGCAGAGATGTCGCTCATCGAGCTGGTCGATTAAGTTGCTCCGTCTTTCGACCGATGACGGACGACCACACAACCGGATAGGACACGAGGAAATGGCCGACAACGCTTCCCGGCGCGGCGCCGCGAATGTTGGTGTAGTGATGATGCTCCTGGCCTTCGTGGTCATTGGGGGTTTCATGTACTGGCTCAACCTCCAGGCACGAAAGCAGAAGGCCGTGGAGGTCAAAGAGGACAGCGTGGCCCTGGCCGCGAATTCCGCCGATTCGGTGGCGGCCTCGAGGGCGACGTTCGTCACCGCGAGCGACCTTCAGAACAACGCCGGCAAGTATGCGGGCCAGGCCGTCCGGGTGACGGAGGTCAAGGTGGCCAGTCAGCTCGGTAAGCAGGGCTTCTGGATCGGCCTGCCGGGTGGCAGCCCCTTCCTGGTGTCGCTGAGCGACTCGCTGCGCCAGAGTGGCGTGACGGCCGCAACGGGCAACACGGTGGCGGTCGTCGGCACGATGGAGCCCATGACGGATTCGGTCAGCAGCGCGTGGGTCAACGCCGGCACGATCACCAAGGCCGACAAGGCGGCGGCCGGCTTCGCGCAGTTCTTCATCTCGGCTACCCAGGTGACGACGTCGGGCACCGGCGGCTCCTGAACCGAGCGCGATCCAACGACGAACGACAGAGCGGGATGATATAGAGATGGCCCGAGTGTGCTATGTGTGTGGCAAGTCGCCCGCAACGGGGAACAACGTCAGCCACGCCAACAACAAGACCAAGCGGCGCTGGCTTCCGAACCTCCAGACGGTCAAGATCGTCGACGAGAAGGGGGAGCGGAGGCGCGTGCGCGTGTGCACGTCCTGCATCTCCGCGGGGAAGGTGACGAAAGCCCCTCCCGTGGTGGTGGAGGACTAGCCGGCCGGAACGGAGCGAGCAGGCGGCGGATGGAGCGGAAACCGTACTCCCTCACGATCCTCGCCTCCGAGCTCTTCCTCCTCTTTCTGCCTGCCGGGCACCTGCTCTTCTTTCGGATCGGGGGCGCGGTCGCGACAGGAGCTGATTTCGGACTTCTGCTCCTGGTCGCGGCCGGCGCCCTCGATCTCTTTTACGGACGCGGCACCGCGCTGGCGTCCTCCTGGGCCGATTCCAACGGCCCCGTTCCCGGGATCCCACCACGCCGATTCCTCACCGGAATCCTGATCCTGCTGGTCTACGCCGGATGGGTCGGGCTCTCCGGCCTGTGGAGCTTCCACCCCCGCTACGCCATCGCCAAGGGTGCCGGTGTCGCCGCGCTCGTCCTCGGCGCCGCCTTCCTGGCCACGTGCGGGATCGGGTGGAAGCGGGCGGTGGACGCCTGGTTGGGCGGAGCGGCGCTGGCGCTCGTGCTCACGGTGGTGCTGGCGTTCGTTCCGGGGCTCCGTCAGCGCGTCGTGTACGGTGGCACCGGCGTGCTCGGGCTGCCGTTTCCGCGCGTGTCGGGGCCGTTCCTGCATCCCGACATGCTGGGCGACTACCTGGCCGTCTCGGGCGTCCTCCTCTGGGCTCGCTGGCCCGAATACTCCGGTGCGGCGCGCCGGGGCGCGGTCGCGCTCGCCACGGCGATTGCGGCGTTCCTCTTCCTCACCGTCTCGACGGCATGGGTGGCGCTGGGTGTGGTGGCGCTGCTGGCCGCGCGGAGCGGAGCCGTGCGCGGTCCCTGGAGACCGTGGCTGCGGACGGGGGGTGTGCTGCTGGCCGGGCTGACGCTCGTCGGCATCCTGGTGCCGTTCGACGTTCACGTCCTCGGATTGCACGTGGTGACCGGGGCGATCCGCCCGGCCATCTGGCGGGGCAGCCTGGATGCGGCCGCGCACGATCCACTCCTGGGGGTGGGCGCGAGCCCCTACCTGGCGCGCACGGCCGACCCGCTGACGGGGGCGGCCCGGGCGCTCTGGGACGCGCACGACGTCGTGCTGTCGGTGCTCGGTCAGTTCGGTCTCGTCGGACTGTTGCTCGCGGGCGCGGGCGTCTGGATGGTGGTGACCGGCTCGGTCGGCGGCGGCATGGCGCCGTCGCGTCGACGCCTCGCGCTCCGCCTGGCCCTCGTGGTGGTGGCGGTCGACGGAGTCTTCACGGCTTCCGAAGACATGCGCCACTTGTGGATGCTTCTCGGCATGGCGGGCGTCGCCGCGGCGGAAGGTGGTGGGGAGCGGGACCCTGGCCCCGCCGGGCGGTCGGCCGAGCCTACGGCTCCGTAGCGACCCGCTCCGGACCTCGCGCCAGCAGCTCCCGGCATACTGCGAGGACGTCCTCTTCCCGGATCGCCTGCAGACACGCCGCGTGCGGGCACACGGTGTAGACCGGGCATTCCTCTCCGTGACGCGGCGAGCAGATCACCGGCTCGCGCACCACCGTCACGAGGTCCTCCGGATAGCCGTGGTAGCGGGCGGAGCCGGGGCCGACCAGCACCGCCGTGGGTCGGCCGAGCGCCACCGCCAGATGGAACGGAAAGGAGTCGTTGCCCACGAAGAGGTCGGCTTCGTCGAGCAGGGCCGGCAGCTCTTCGAGGGTCGTGCGGCCCGTGAGGTCGACGATCCGGCTCCCGTCCACCTCCACGCCGAGCTCCGCCACGAGCGAGGCGTCGTCCTCGCTTCCGAGCAGCACCACGCGCGCGCCTTCCTCGTCGAGCAGCGTGCGTACCAGCGCTCCGAACCGCTCGGGCATCCAGCGCTTCTGGGGCCGGGAGGCGCCCGGGTGCAGCATCACCGTGGGGCCGTCGAACGGCTCGAGCGGCGGCGTGCCGGCGAGGGGCACCCGAGGCAGGCGAAACCGCGACGGCGCGTCCACGAATGCCGCGAGCGAGAGCAGACGGTCGATCTCATGCCAGTCGGCCGGTCCGGGCGGCGCCGAGCGGTGCAGGAACGGCAGGCCGGGGCGGCGCGACGTGAGCCCTCCACGCCACGCGTCCGCTGCCAGCGAGGCGATCCTCGCGCCGAAATACTCCTGCACGGGGCCGTCGATCTGGGTGGCGAACACGACCAGGTCGGGAGGCGCCGCCCGCCACCGCTCCTCCAGCGCTCGCAGAGACGCCTCGAGGGCCTCGGAGCCGGGCCGGGCCCACCCGTCGCCGGAGCGGACCGCCAGCTGGACCACGTCCGTGTTCGGTCGATCGGCCATCCAGGAGGGCACGTGGCCCGAATCGTCGACCACCAGATCGATGGACGGATCCTCGAACTGCTCTTCGAGCGCGGCGAGCAGCGGGTCGAGAAGCAGGAAGTCTCCGAGGAGACCGAAGCGCACCACGGCGATCCGATCCGCCTCGTCCGGCACCGGGCGCGGCTCGGCGCGGGGTGCGCGCCGCACCTCCTTGCGCGCGTGCGCCGCGCGGTAGGCGCCGGCTCCGGGCCGACGCGGAACGGACGGGATCGGACGCGCCAGCTCGGCCGCGATGTGGAGCCGTTCCACGATACGCTCGGTCACGCGCGTCCAGCGCAGCGCCTCGGCCGTCTTTCTGCCCGCGGCGGCGAGCCGGCCCGCCAGGGCGGAGTCGTCGAGCACGCGACGCAGCGCCTCGGCCAGGTCGTCGACGTCGTCCGTGCGGGTCAGAAGCGCATCGACGCCGTCGGTCGCGAGCTCGGGGATGGCGCCCGCCTGCGTGGCCACGACCGGAAGGCCCGCCGCCATCGCCTCGAGGATCACCATGCCGAACGACTCGCCGCGCGACGGGAGCACCAGCGCGCGCGAGCGCGTCGCCAACGCCCGGATGCGCTCGTGGCTGCGCTGGCCGGCGAAGCGCACGCGCGCTTCGAGCCCGAGCTCCGCCGCCAGGCGCCGATACGCCTCCTCGTCCGGTCCGGTGCCCACGAGGCGCGCGGTCACGCCGGCCAGCGGCTCGGTCGCCAGCGCCTGAAAGAGCACGTCGACGCCCTTCTGACGCTCGAGCCGTCCCACGAACAGGAGATCGGTCTCGGAATCGGGCGCCGGCTCGGGATCCTCGAACCACATGTCGCCCACACCGTCGGGCACGACGGTGATCGGGCGATCGCGCTCGACGTAGCCGCGGTCCTGGAGCGCACGGCGGCTCCAGTCCGAGGGCACGGTGATGTCGTGCGCGCCGCGGAGCAGCCAGGCGTGCAGCCACGCATTCTGGAGACGGCGCAGATCGCCCAGGGCGCGCAGCGGCCCCGTGGCCCACTGTAGCGGCGGCAGAGGCGGGGGGTCGGGGTGATGCATCGTGGCCAGCAGTCCGACGCCTTCGGGCAGCAGGCGCGGGATGAATCCCGCTTCCGCCGCGCTCCCGTGCACGGCGTCGGGCCGCCAGGTCCGCGCGAGCGCGCGGACGGCCCGCGCGACGCGCACCGCATTGACGGCGAGGTGCGGGCTCTCGATGATCTCCACGGTCCCGTACGGCAGCGCCGGGGGCGCTGCGCCGCCCGTGCCCACGTGCAGGACCCTCACTTCGTGCCCGGCCTGGGCGGCGTGGGTGGCGAGCTCGTGGTTCACGCGCTGGCCTCCGCCGGAGCGGCGGTCCCAGATTGGGTAGTTGTGCACGAAGAGGAGTCGCATGGACGACATGTTCGCCGATAGCCCGAGGCCGGGGCAAGCGCCGGAGCGCGATCCGTGACGTCGCCGGACACGCCCTGTCTCGTATGTGGCGCGCCCGGGACCACGCCGAGAGCGGTCGCGTGGGACGTGCCCGTGCGCGCGTGCTCGCGCTGCCACTCGGCGTTCGTGTGGCCCAGGCCGGAGGCGACCGAGCTGAGAGAGCGCTACGAGCGCGAGCACGAGGAAGGGAAGTGGGCCGGCTACTTCGACCGTGAGCCCGCCGAGGTGTGGCACGAGCGGGTCGCGCTCCTGGGTCGGCTGGCGCCGGGCCGGGGCCGCGTGCTCGACGTAGGCTGCGGGGCGGGACACTTCCTCGAGGCCATCGGTGCCGACGGTTGGAGCACGATGGGCACCGAGCTCGCCCTGCCTCCGCTGAGCGACGCGCGCCGGCGCGCGCCCGACGCCTGGCTGGCGCTGGGCGAGCTGAACGCCCTGCGGTCCGCTCCGGACTACGACGCGGTCACGTTCTGGGATGTGCTCGAGCACGTCCCGGACCCGTTGACCTTCCTGATCGAGGCGCGCCGGCGGCTGCGCCAGGGCGGCGTGGTGGCGGCCACGATGCCGAACGCGCACGGCACCACCGCCTGGCTGCACGGAGGGCGCTGGAAGTACTACGACCTGGCCGAGTACGGCCACCTGTTCCACCTGTCGCGCAGAGGGCTCGCCACGCTGTTCACGCGTGCCGGGCTGGAGGTCGCGTACGCCCGCACCGTGGGCTCCACCGACCTGCGCGACGTCCCCGAGCTGCGCGGCCACCGGGCGCCCGGCGCGCTCGCCACGTGGATCCTCGATCGCATGAGCGGCGTGCTCGCGCGGGTCGCGCCGAGGCTCGGGTTCGGCAACACGCTCGTCGTCGTGGGTCGGCTTCCGTGATCCTGCTGTCCGGCAACGTGTCACCGGCGGCGGGCGGCGTCGAGCGCTCGGTCGCGGCCATTTCCCGGACGCTGGAGGCGGCGGGACGCGCCGTGGAGTACCTGGAGATCCACCCGGGAACGGCCCCCGAGGGGATGAAGGTGCTGCCCGCGCACGTGACCTGGGCGCGCGGCCCGCTCGTGCCGCTCAATCCCGGGCGGCTCCGGCGTGCGATCGCGGGGGTGCTCTCGGCGCGCGCGGACGAGCTCGAGCAGATCTGGGCGCGAAACCCGCTCGTGGCGGCGGTCGCCGCGGACGTGGTGCCCGACGTCCCGCTCGCCTACATCCCGCCGGGCATCGCCTCGGAGATCCTGCCGTACGACCGGGCGCACCGGGGCCGTGGCGTTCCCGGCCTGATGCGCAGCATGTACTGGCGGCTCGTCGCCGAGCCGGGCGAATACGAGACCGAGCGTCTCGCGGTGCGCGGCGCCGACGCCATCGTCGTGTTCAGCGAGAACCTGAAGCTCTGGCTCGAGCGTGACTACGGCGGCGACGTGGCCGGGCGGGTCCGCATCGTGCGTCCCGGTGTCGACCTGAGCCGTTTCCGTCCGCGCGTGCCCGACGAGGCCGATCCGCCCGAGCTCGAGGGGCTCGGACGGCCGCGCATCGCGTGGGTGGGACGCATGGAGGCGCGCAAGGGCGCGCTGGCGGCCGTGCAGGCCCTGGAGACGCTTCCCGGCGTCTCGGCCGTCTTCGTCGGGTCCGGACCGCAGGAGGCCGAGGTGCGCGCCCGAGCGGCGGGGCTCGGATCGCGCGTGCGCTTCGTCGGTCACGTGACCGGCCCGGAGCGCCTGTACCGGGCCTGCGACGCCTTCGCGATGACCTCGTGGGTCGAGCCGTTCGGACACGTGATGGTGGAGGCGCTGGCGTCCGGGCTCCCGGTGGTCGGGTTCTCGCGCCGCTCCGGTGCGCGCGTGGCGACGGAGGACGTGATCGACGACGGCGCGACCGGCGTGCTGGTGCACGAGCGGACGCCTGCGGCGCTGGCGGCGGGGCTGCGCGCGGCGCTCGATGCGCGCGCCGCCGATCCGGGCGTCGTGCTGCGCTGCCGCAAGGAGGCCGAGCGCTACCGGTGGGACGCCTTCGTGCGCGGGGTGGACGAAGCGCTCTCCGAGGCCGGAACGCGGTGAGCGCGGCGCGGGAGACGCCGGCGCCCGGCGGCACGCTCACCTCCAGGGTCGTGAGAGCCGGCGCCTGGGCGTTCGGATTCCGGGTGGGCGACCGGGGCGTGAGCCTGCTTCGCACGATCATCCTCGCGCACCTGCTCGCGCCGGACGACTTCGGCGTGTTCGGCCTGACCGTGCTCGCGCTGTCGGCGCTCGACACGCTGTCGCAGACCGGTTTCGACGAGGCGCTGATCCAGACCCGCGAGGAGCCCACCCCGTATCTGAACACGGTGTGGAGCGTCCACATCGCGCGGGGCACGCTCCTCGCGCTCGTCCTGGCGCTCGCCGCTCCGTGGCTCGCGTCGTTCTTCGGAGAGCCCGGGGCGACCGGCATCTTCCGCCTGGTCGGGCTCTCCGTCCTGCTGAACGGGCTGACCAACCCGGCCGTGGTGCTCTTCCGGCGCGACCTGGACTTCCGGCGCCAGGCCTTTCTGCTCGGCGGCGCCACGCTCACCGAGCTGGTCGTGGCCGTGGGCATCGCGCTCGTCTACCCGAGCGCGTGGGCGCTGGCGTTCGGCATGATCGCCCGCTCGGTCGCGCGGGCCGGGCTGTCGTACCGGATCCACCCCTTCCGGCCGCGCCTCTCCTTCGACCGCGCGCGCTTCGCCGACCTGTACCGCTTCGGTCGCGTGGTCTTCGTGCAGGGGATCGTCCTCTTCCTGCTCACGCAGGGCGACGACGCGTTCGTGGGCAAGCTCCTGGGCGCGGCCGCGCTCGCGTTCTACCAGATGGCCTACCGCTTCTCGAACATGGCCGCCACCGAGATCGCCCACGTCGTGGGCGGCGTCATGTTTCCCGCGCTCTCGGAGCTCCAGGACGACCGGCCCCGGCTCGGGCGAGCGCTGCTCCGCAGCGTCGAGCTCACCACCTCGTTCTCCCTTCCGCTCGCCGCGGCCATCCTCGTGCTCGCTCCGTCCTTCACGATGGCGGTCCTCGGGCCGAAGTGGATGCCCATGGTGCCGGCGATGCAGGTGCTCGCCGTGTTCGGCGCCCTGCGCTCGGTGGGCGCGTCGGTCGGACCCGCCTACCTCGCCACCGCCCGCCTCGGCACACACCTGGCATTCGGGCTCGTGCAGCTCGCGCTCGTGGTCGCGAGCATCTACCCTCTGTCGATGCGCTGGGGCATCCAGGGCACGTCCGTGTCGGTGACCGCGGCGCTCCTGGTGGCCGTCGTCATGAACGTGTGGACCGCGCGCGGAATCGCCGAGATCGAACGCGGTGGGATGCTCGCCGCGCTGGGCCGGGGCACCGGCGTGGCGGTGGGCGTGCTCGTGGGCGTGTGGGCGCTCGGGCGAGCGCTGGGTCCCATGTCCGCCTGGACGACGCTGGTGGCGCTCGGCCTGGCGGCGATCGCGATCGCCTCGGCGCTCACGGTGCTCGTGCAGCGGTTGTGGGGGGGCGCCGTCGGCGTGCTGCTCGAGCTCGTGCGGGGGCGGCTCGGTGCTAGGGTGGAGCGAGGCGAATGAGCGACCTGACCGAGTACTGGAA
>JBJKRT010000029.1:0-42794 GCA_046704545.1 Longimicrobiales bacterium | reverse complement strand
CAGTTCTCGAAGCGCTGAGTCGCTTCGATCATCCTGATCGGGGCGTAATCGGCCCCACCTGAGTAGGAAGAGCACGCATGCAGGAAGTCGGTCTTAACGAGCTTCTCGAAGCCGGTGTCCATTTCGGCCACCAGACGCGCCGTTGGAATCCGAAGATGCGTCAGTTCATCTTCACGGAGCGCAACGGCATCCACATCATCGACCTGCGCAAGACGCTCGACCGCCTCCAGGCGGCTCAGCAGGCGGTGCGGGAGGTGGTTCTGCGCGGTGAGCGGGTCCTCTTCGTCTGCACGAAGAAGCAGCTCCGCAGCGTGGTGGAGCAGGAGGCCCAGCGGTGCGGCGCGTTCTACGTGACCGAGCGTTGGCTGGGCGGCATGCTCACCAACTTCCAGACCATCCGGAAGCAGATTCGACGCCTTAAGGAGCTCGAGCGCGGGCAGGAAGAGAACGCGTTCGACTTCTACACGAAGAAGGAGCAGCTCCTGCTCGAGCGTGAGCGGGCGAAGCTCGAGAAGTACCTGGGCGGCGTGAAGGACATGTCTCGGCTGCCGGGTGCCGTCTTCGTGGTGGACGCGAAGCGGGAGACGATCGCGGTACGCGAGGCCTCGCGCCTCGGGATTCCGGTCGTGGCCATCACGGACACCAACGCGGATCCGGATCCGATCGACTATCCGGTTCCGGGCAACGACGACGCCATCCGCTCGGTCAACCTGATCGCGGGTGCGATCGCCGATGCCATCGAGGTGGCGCGCAAAGAGGTTCCGGAGGAGGATCGGAGGCGCGCCGACGAGGTCGAGGCCACGACGTACTCGACGGAGACGGGCGAGACGACGGAGAAGGAGCGCCCGGCGCGCCGCCGGCCGCGCCGCAAGCGCCGTCCACGGCCCGAGGTGATCGCCAAGCACACCAAGGAAGACGAGGGCAAGGAGTCGGAGGACGCCGAGGCGTCCGACGAGGTCCAGGCTTCCGACGAGGCTCCGAAGAAGAAGGCCAAGAGCCCGAAGAAGAAGGCTCCGGCCAAGGTCGAGGCGAAGAAGGCCGAGAACGAGAAGGCCGAGCAGAAGGAGGCACCCGCGGACGAGCAGGGCGAGGCGGCCGAGGAGCCGGCGGGGGTGGAGAGCGAGGAGTAGGCTCGCGGCCGGGCACAGTGCCCGGTCCCGTTCCCGGGCGCACATGCGCCCGGGATCTGTCCGAGGCGGCAGTCGGAACGTGGGAGGCTTCCCGCGTTCCCTCCGCCTCTTTTCATGGTCCGAAGGGGCCGTAGAGTCGACGACACAGACGGATCGGTAGAGCAGAATGATCAGCGCCAGCGACGTAAAGGAGCTCCGCGACCGCACCGGTGCGGGGATGATGGACTGCAAGAAGGCCCTTCAGGAGACCGAAGGGGACATGGAGAAGGCC
This sequence comes from Longimicrobiales bacterium, assembly GCA_046704545.1. Classification (GTDB taxonomy): domain Bacteria; phylum Gemmatimonadota; class Gemmatimonadetes; order Longimicrobiales; family Gaopeijiaceae; genus SZUA-318. Next base: position 41,393 of record JBJKRT010000029.1, on the reverse strand, counting down.
GTCGACTTCCTGCGGGCCCGTGGAGCCGCGAAGGCGGCGAAGCGCTCGGAGAAGTCGGCGAACGAGGGCACCATCGGCAGCTACGTCCACTTCGACGGCCGGACGGCCGTTCTGGTCGAGGTGAACTGCGAGACGGACTTCGTGGCCAAGACCGACGACTTCAAGGCGTTGGCCAAGGACCTGGCGCTGCATATCGCCTCGTCCGCGCCGCTCGCCGTGTCTCAGGAGGACATCCCGGCCGACGTGGTCGCGCGTGAGCGCTCCGTGTACCTCGAGCAGGTCAAGGAGGAGGGCAAGCCCGAGCACATCGCCGAGAAGATCGTCGAGGGCAAGCTGCGCAAGTTCTTCGAGCAGAACACGCTGTTGGCCCAACCCTTCGTGAAGGATCCCGACAAGACCATCCAGGAGCTCATCACCGACGTCTCGGCCAAGACCGGCGAGAAGATCGAGGTGGCGCGGTTCGCGCGATTCAGGGTGGGTGAGAGCGCCTGAAGACCGGGTTCGGTCCCGGGAACGGGGATGAACGATGAGTGAGCGGGCGTACGAGCGAATCCTGCTCAAGCTGTCGGGCGAGGCGTTGGCCGGAGACCGGGGGTTCGGAATCGAGCCCTCGGTCGTCGACCGGCTCACCGACGAGATCCAGGCCGTGGCCGAGATGGGCATCGCGCTTGGCGTGGTCATCGGCGGCGGCAACATCGTGCGCGGCTCGCTGGCATCCCGTCAGGGGATGGACCGGGTTCAGGCCGACTACATGGGGATGCTCGCCACCGTCATCAACGCGCTCGCGGTTCAGGACCTCCTCGAGACGAAAGGCGTGGAGACCCGGGTGATGACCGCGATCCGCATGGAGCAGATCGCCGAGCCCTATATCCGCCGGCGCGCCATGCGCCACATGGAGAAGGGCCGCGTCGTGATCTTTGCCGGCGGGACCGGGAATCCGTACTTCTCCACCGACACCGCGGCCGTCCTGAGGGCGATCGAGATCGAAGCCCACGTCGTCATCAAGGCCACGAAGGTGCGGGGGATCTTCAGCGCCGACCCGGTCAAGGTCCCCGACGCGGAGTTCATTCCGCGGATCTCCTTTCAGGAGGTCGTGACGCGCGAGCTGGCGGTCATGGACGCTCCGGCGGTGTCGCTTTGCAAAGAGAATGCTCTGCCCATCATCGTGCTGAACCTCGAGGAGACCGGTGTCATCGCGGCCGCCATCCGTGGTGAGCACGTCGGGACCCTTGTATCGTAGGAAGACTCGGGAACCTGGGCGGCCGCCACGGTCCGACCCTCCGAGCAGGTCCCTCTTTCCGACGTAGGAGATATCGATGCCGACGGTGGAAGACGCCAGACGGCGTATGGAAGACGCTCTGGACGCCATGCGCCGGGAATTCGCTACGGTTCGTACCGGCAAGGCGACTCCTGCCCTCCTCGACACCGTGAGGGTGGACGCGTACGGCTCGAAGATGCCCCTGAACCAGGTGGCGACGATCCACACCCCCGATCCGGGGCTCCTCGTGGTCCAGCCGTTCGACAAGTCTCTGATGGCCGACGTCGAGAAGGCCATCCTCACGGCCGACCTCGGACTGAATCCGGCCAACGACGGCAACGTGATCCGTGTGCCGATTCCGCCGCTCAACGAGGAGCGCCGCCGGGAGTACGTGAAGCTCCTCCACAAGATGGCGGAGGAGGGGCGGGTCTCGGTGCGCCACGCGCGGCACGTCGTCCGGGACGAGCTGCATGCCAAGGTGAAGGAGCACGAGATCGGGGAGGATGAGGCCCACCGCCGCGAAGAGGCCCTGGAGAAGCTCACCCGGGAGTATACGGAGAAGGTGGACGAGCTTCTCAAGCACAAGGAAGAGGAGATCATGGCCGTCTGATCCGGGCCACGACTCCCGCCTCGCTCGTCCATGGAATCCGACCGTCTCGAACGCATCCGCCTCAATGGCGACGTACCCGGCCATGTCGCAGTGATCATGGACGGCAACGGCCGCTGGGCTCGCCAACGGGGCCTTCCACGCCATCTCGGCCATCGCGAGGGCATGAAGTCCGTGCGCGAGTGCATCGAGGGAGCGTCCGAAGCCGGCATCGAGACGCTGACCCTGTTTGCATTCTCCACGGAGAACTGGCAACGCCCACGCTCCGAAGTCTCGGCGCTGATGGGCCTTCTTCAGCTCTATGCCCGCCGGGAGCGAGAGCAGTTGAAGCGGAAGGGGGTCGAGGTCCACGTGCTCGGAGAGCTCGACCGGGTGGACGCCACCACCAGGAAGGCGGTGGACACGATCGTCGAAGGCACCCGGGGAGGTACGACGCTCCGGCTGAACCTCATGATCTCCTACGGGGGCCGGGAGGAGATCATCCGTGCCGTTCGAGACCTCGCGCGGCGGGTGGCGGCGGGTGAGCTCGGCGTGGACGAGATCGATGAAGCGGCCTTCGAGCGGTCGCTCTTCACGGCCGGACTTCCGGACCCGGACCTCCTCATCCGGACATCGGGCGAATATCGGGTGAGCAACTTCATGCTCTGGCAGCTCGCGTACACGGAGCTGCACATCACGCCCGTCCTCTGGCCCGACTTCACGCGTGAGCACCTCTTCGAGGCCGTGCTCGACTACCAGAACCGAGAGCGCCGTTTCGGGCGCGTGCCCACGCCGTGAGCGTGGGGCCGCGCCGTCGCGGCGCCAGGATGGAGGTGGCCGGTGGGGCCCGCTGACCTTTCCAGGCGGGTCCTGGTCGTCGTGGTCGGAATTCCGGCCGTCGTGGCCATCGTGTACTTCGGCGGCTGGATCCTGAGCGTCCCGGTCGCGCTTCTGGCCGCCCAGGGGGCGGCCGAGACGTACGATCTGGCGCAGGCCTCGGGCGTACGCCCGTTCCGTTGGGCGGGGATGTTCGTGGCGGGCGCCTTCGTCCTGGCGGCGGCCGGCCATCCGACGTTCAGAGCGATGGCTCCCTGGGTGCTCGCGATCGGTACCGCGCTGACGGTCTCGACGCTCGTGGCCGCGATGATGACGCGCTGGCCCGACGGTCGGCCCCTCGGTGCGGTCGCGACCACGCTGTTCGGCTCGCTGTATGTGGGGCTGGCGCTGGCGTTCGTGCCCCTGCTTCGCTCGCTTCCCGGGCGGATGGGCTGGCAGGCCGCCGATCCGTCGACGTGGGCGGGCGTGATGGTCGTGGTGCTTCCGTTGGCCACCACCTGGCTGGGCGACGGGGCGGCCTACTTCGTGGGAAGCGCGTGGGGGCGGACGAAGCTCGCGCCGACCGTGAGTCCCGGAAAGTCCTGGGCGGGAGCGTACGGGGGGCTGGTGGCGTCCGGGATCGCCGGGGCGCTCTGGTTTCTCGCTGCCGGGCCCCACCTGCCGGGCTTGCCGCTCGACAGCTGGTGGATGGCGGCGGGACTGGGTGTGGTCCTGGGCTTCGTCGCGCAGGTCGGGGATCTCGTGGAATCGGTTCTGAAGCGGGAAGCCGGCGTGAAGAACTCCGGGGGATTCTTCCCCGGCCACGGTGGCGTCCTCGATCGGACCGACTCCCTCATCTTCGCGATTCCCACCGCGTACGTGCTCCTCCTGATCGCGAGTGCCTTGCGGTGATCCGTGTCGCGGTGCTGGGCTCCACCGGCTCCATCGGCCGGAGCGCTCTGGAGGTGATCCGTCGCCATCCGGACCGCTTCTCCGTCGTCGCCCTGGCCGCGAATCGGCGCGCGGAGCAGCTGCGTGCCCAGGTGGAGGAGTTCCGACCGGGGCTGGCGATTCTCGCGGACGAGGCGGTGCCGAACGGAGCCGTCGGGGGCGAGGACGTTTGGGCCGCCGGTCGCGATGCGCTCCTCGACGTGACATCGCGGGACGACGTGGACGTGGTCGTGAACGCCCTGGTCGGCGCGGCCGGCCTGGAGATCACCGTTCGCGCCCTCGAGGCGGGCAAGCGCCTGGCGCTCGCCAACAAGGAGTCGTTGGTGGCGGGCGGACCGCTCGTGCTGGAAGCGGCCGAGCGAGGGAAGGGGGAGCTCGTGCCGATCGACTCCGAGCACAGCGCCATCCTCCAGTGCCTCGAGGGGCGAGACCGCGCCGGGGTCCGCCGGCTGATCCTGACGGCTTCAGGTGGGCCGTTCCGGGGACGCCGGGCGAGCTCGCTGTGGAGCGTCGAGCCGGCGGAGGCGCTCAACCATCCGACGTGGGACATGGGCGCCAAGATCACGATCGATTCGGCCACGTTGGCGAACAAGGCGCTCGAGGTCATCGAAGCGCACTATCTGTACGGAGTCGGGTACGATCGGATCGGCGTCGTGGTCCACCCGCAGTCGATCGTCCATTCGTTCGTGGAGTTCGTGGACGGATCGGTTCTTGCCCAAATGGGGTTTCCGACCATGGAGCTGCCGATCCTGTACGCGCTGAGCTACCCTGAGCGCGTGCCGGACGCGGCGCTGTGCACGTACGACCCCGTGACGGCTTCGCCGCTCACCTTCGAGGATGTAGACGGCGAGGCGTTTCCCCTCTTCGGCCTCGGCGTCGAGGCGGGAAGACGGGAGGGAGTGGCACCCGCGGTGTACAACGCGGGGAACGAAGTGGCGGTGAAGGCGTTCCTGGAACGCCGGATCCGCTTTCCGGAGATGGCGGATGTCGTTCGAGCGGCCCTGGATCGGGTCCCGTCGGGCGGCGCCGGGAGTGTGGACGACGTGCTCGCCGCAGACGCGGCCGCACGGGCGATCGCCGCCGAAGTGGTGGGGCGCCTCGAAGGAGCAAGGACGGAAACCGGTTCATGACGATCCTAGCAACGGTCATCGTGCTCGGCGTGCTGATTTTCGTGCACGAGCTGGGCCATTTCTTGGCCGCCAAGTCGGTCGGCGTCGAGGTCCAGCGCTTCTCGATCGGGCTGGGGCCCCGGGTATGGGGCTTCGAGCGTGGCGAGACGGAGTACGTGCTGAGCATGATTCCGCTCGGCGGCTACGTGAAGATGGGCGGCATGGACGACGAGATCATGGAGCGCATCGAAGGGGGGCCGGCGGGAGAGCCTCGGGTGCCCGGCCCGCGCGACTTCGATGGGAAGCCGATCTGGGCTCGCGCCGTGGTCATCTCCGCCGGCGTGATCATGAACATGCTCTTCGCGTTCGGCGTCTACACCTTCGTGACCGCGCGCTGGGGCGTGCCGCAGCTCGACACCACACGCGTCGGCCACGTCGAGGCTTCGACGCTGCCCGAGGGCACTGGGGCTCTGGCATCGATTCAGCCCGGGGCGCACATCGTACGGATCGGCGACCACAAGGTCGAGAATTGGGGCGACGTCCGCAGAGATTTTCTGCATGCTCGACCGGGCTCTTTGAGCGTGGTGACGAGCGATCCGGATCGCACGCTCGTTATCCGGATTCCGGCCAGGAGGTCGGGTCGTAGCGATCTGGTGGCCTCGCTCGATGCCTGGGCGGACGCGGGCGTGGGGGCGGTGGAGCCCGGCTCTCCCGCGGAGAAGGCCGGCATCGAGGCGGGCGACCGGATCGTCGCGGTCGACGACATCGGCGTGCACAACTGGTGGGATTTCGTCGCGCAGATCGAGAAACGGCCTGGACAGCGCGTGGACCTGACGCTGCTGCGCGACGGGCGGCGGATCATCCGGCCGGTCACGCTCGACAGCAAGAGCGAGAAGCAGCCGGACGGAACGACAGAGAAGGTCGGCCGGGTGGGCATCTACCAGCCCGCGGGGGAATACTCCTATCAGCCGGTGTCCACCGGGGAGGCGTTCACGGTCGGCTATCGGCAGACCGTCGCCGTCACGGGCACGATTCTGGCATTTCTCGGCAACCTGGTGACCGGCCACGTGTCGCCCCGCTCGATGGGGAGCATCATCACCATCGGGCAGGCCTCCGGGCAGGCGGCCTCGGAGGGCATGTACGCATTCCTCGCGTTCATGGCGCTGTTCAGCATCAACCTGGCCGTGCTCAACCTGCTGCCGATTCCCGTGCTGGACGGCGGACACCTGCTGTTCCTGGGCATCGAGGCCGTCCGGGGCCGCGCGCTCTCGCTTGAGCAGCGGCTGCGCTGGAGCAACGTAGGCCTCATCATCATCGCCGGAATCATGCTCTGGGCGCTGTCCAACGACTTCCTGCGGCTGTTGGGGATGTGACCCGACGCCTGGCCCGGTAGGGGATTTCCCTACCACCACCTCGGGCATGACCTGCTAGTATTAAGGCTCTATTCCGGCCCTCCCTCCATTTCGACCCGGAGTCTCTGGATGAGCCGCCCGAGCCCCCTCGCCGAGCCGCACAAGATCAAGACCGTTCGGCTCCTCTCCTTTCCCACGCTCGAGGAGCGCAAGAAGCACCTCGCCGAGGCGCGCTTCAACGTCTTCAACCTCACGCCTTCGCAGATCACGTTCGATATGTGCTCGACGGGTACGAGCGCATCGAGCCAGGAGCAGCTCTCGGGGCAACTCCTGGGGGACGAGGCGTACGCGGGCAGCCGCAACTTCGAGACGCTGCAGGAGACCGTCGCGCACGTCCTCGGCCACGGATACGTCTGTCCGACGCACAACATCCTGGGGTGCATCAAGCTCATCGTGTCGACGATGGTGCCGGCCGGGTCCGTGCTTCCGAGCAACGGTCGCGATCGCATGGACGTGCTCGTTCCCCGCGAGGTCGAAGTCGTGGACGTCCGCGACCGCTCCGAGCCCGTCTTCACCGGCAACATCGACCTGGCCGCGCTCGAGCGGACGCTCGATGCCGGCGGGGTGGCGCTGATCGATCTCCAGGCATTCGCGGACGGTCAGCACCCGTTCAGCCTGGAGAACCTGCGGGCGGTGCGTCAGCTGGCGGATCGTCACGGAGTGCGGCTGGTGCTCGACGGCTCCCGCATCATCGAGAACGCGTGGTACATCCAGCGTCACGAGTCCGGGCAGGCCGATCGGTCGATCGCCACCCTCGTCCGCCAGATCGTGAAGACGAGCCACATCTTCCAGATCGACGGCGCCCAGGACCCGAAGTGTCATGCCGGCGGGCTCATCACGACGGACAACCCGGACGATCACGAGAAGTTCATGAACGAAGTGGTCGTGTTCGAGGGGCTGCACACGTACGGCGGGATGGCGGGCCGGACGATGGAGGTGCTCGCCCGGGGCATGTCGGAGATGACGGACGAAGGCGAGGTCCATTGGGTCATGCACCAGACCGAACGGTTCACCCAGCGTCTACGCGACGCGGGTGTTCCGCTCGAGCGGGGGTGCGACGGCGCCTACATCCGCGCGGGCGAGTTTCTTCCCCAGGCGAAGGAGACGGCCCGCGACACGTTGTCGGCGGCGCTGTACCTGCATTCGGGTATCCGTGTCGTAGCGCAGCATCGGAAAGGATCCGAGGGTCTCGTGCCGGTTCAGATTCCCCGCCTGGCCCTTACGAACGAGCAGCTCGATCAGATCGCGGACGCGATCGCGGCCCTCCATCGGCAGGCGGATCGGATCCAGCCGCTCCAGGTGGTCGAACGCGGCGAGTGGCGCGACGAGATGGGGTACCGTTGGGTCTTCCCGGATCTCGATCCGTTCACGTTCGACACGTTCCCTTATGCGATCCACACCATCGAGCGGGTCGGCTCGCTCACGCGCGGGCAGCGCGAGCACGCCATTCGAGAGGCCGGCTACAACACGTTCCTGCTTCCCTCGGTCGACGTGACGATCGATCTGCTCACGGACTCCGGGACGTCGGCCATGAGCACGGATCAGTGGGCGGCGTACGAGGGTGCACGCGCGAGCACCGCGACCAGTGACGAGTACGGTCGCCTGGTCGCCGCGCTGAAGGAGGCGTTCGGGTACGAGCACAACATTCCCACCCACCAGGGACGCGCGGCCGAGCACATCCTCAGCCAGATCATGATCGAGCCCGGGCAGTTCGTGCCGGGCAACATGTACTTCACCACCACGAAGCTGCACCAGGAACTGGCCGGTGGTGTGTTCGTCGACGTCATCGTGGACGAGGCCAACAATCCCGAGAGCTCCTTCGAGTGGAAGGGCAACATCGACCTCGACAAGCTGCGCGCGCTCGTGGACGAGCACGGCGCGGAGAAGGTCGCCTACGTCTCGTACGAGCACTCGGTGAACATGGCGGGCGGCCAGCCGGTCAGCATGGACAACATGAAGGAGGTCTACCGCTACTGCTCGGCGCTCGACATCCCGGTGTTCTTCGACGCGACCCGCGTCGTGGAGAACGCCTACATGATCCAGAGTCGTGACGCCCGCTACCACGACACCCCGATCAAGGACATCCTGCGCGAGATGATGATCTACGGGGACGGATGCACCGTGAGCGGCAAGAAGGACTTTCTCATCAACATCGGCGGCCTGCTCGCCTTCCGTGAGAACGCCGAGTGGGCCCGGCGCGCACGCGAGCTGCTCAGGGTCTACGAGGGCAACGTCACGGACGGCGGGCTGGCCACGGCCGACCTGGCGGCCATGCGCCGCGGTGTGGAGGAGATGGTGGACGACCGCTACATCCGCTCGCGGATCCGGCAGACGGAGCTGCTCGGGAGCCTGCTGCTGGAGGCGGGCGTGCCGATCGTCACCCCTCCGGGGAGCCACGCGATCTTCCTCGACGCGCGCCGCTTCCTTCCGCACATCGACCAGGACGAGTACCCCGCCCAGCGGCTCGCGGCCGAGCTCTTCGTGGAGACGGGTGTCAGGGCCATGGAGCGTGGCAACGTCTCCAAGGGGCGCAATCCGCAGACGGGCGAGAACTACCGGCCCGCGCTCGAGCTGGTGCGCCTGACCCTGCCGCGCCGAGTCTACACCAACGACCACATGAGGGCCGTGGCCGACGGCATCATCAGGCTGTACGCGCGCAGGGAGGAGATCCGAGGGCTCCGGTTCGTCTACGAGCCGAGCAAGCTGCGCTTCTTCCAGGGACGCTTCGAGGCGCTGTAGAAGGGCGTCAAAGGAAGCTGAGCTGCGAAGGTCCGGTCTGGAGGCGGAGGGCTTCGACGTCGAGAATTGCCGTGGGCTCGTCCTGACGGGCGACGCTCAGGTAGCCCGTCCAGCCCGCCGCCTCCAGCGCCTCGCGCACCACGTCGAGCGCGAGGTGGGGGCGGTTGCACTCGCGCGACAGATGGGCCAGCACGACGCCCGCGAGCCGGGGATGCAGAAGCTCCACGGCGAATTGCGCCGCCGCTTGGTTCGAGAGATGACCGTGGCTCGACGCGATGCGGCGCTTTACCGACCACGGGTACTGGCTCGTGCGGAGAAGGACTTCGTCGTGGTTCGCCTCGAGCACGAGGAGGTCGCAGGCTTCGAGGGCGTGTCGGATCTGTGCCGTCGGCCGTCCGAGGTCGGTGGCGACGCCCAGACGCAGGCCGGTGCACTCGTCCACGAGTGCCACGCCGACCGGATCGGCGGCGTCGTGCACCGTGAGGAAGGGCTCCACGCGTACGTCGCCGATCGTGAACGGGCGCCCCGGATGGTACGTCACGACCGTCTCGCCACCGCGTAGGAGCTTCTCGCAGGCGTCGCGGGTGGGCGCCGTGAGGTAGAGGGGCGTGCCATGGCGCCGCGCGAACACGCCCATTCCCTTCGTGTGGTCCGAATGGTCGTGCGTGACGACGATCGCGTCGATCTCTTCCGGCTCGATGCTCAGCCGAGCCAGGCGGCGGGCGAGGTCGCGCGCGCTGAAGCCCGCGTCCACGAGCACACGGGTCCCTCCGGCCCACACGAGCGTGGCGTTACCGGAGCTCCCCGAGCCCAGGAGCGCGACCTTCATCGGAGGACTCGCACCAGCCGCTTCACACCGTTTGGCGTGGTCGCGTGGCGTGCCAGGCCCGCGTGAGGACATCGCGCATCGCGGGCGTGAGCTCGATCCCGCGCCGTCCCATCGCCCGCTCGGCCACTTCGAGAAACCGGTCGAGCCTGAACTCGCGCAGGTCGGCCCCGGCGCCCCAGCTGAACGGCGGGACGAAGGTGGGCGGCATCATGCCGCCGAACACGTTGCTGCCCGCCCCGACCACGCTGCCCGTGTTCAGGAGCGTTCCGATTCCCGTCTTCACATGGTCACCGAGGAAGGACCCCACCTTGATCAGGCCGGTATCGATGCTTCCGTCGGGTGTCGGCACGCGCACACTGCCGTAGTTGTTCTTGAGGTCGCTGTTCGTCGTGAAGGCGCCCAGGTTCACCCAGGTCCCGAGCACGGCGTGGCCGATGTGGCCGTCGTGTGCCTTGTTCGTGTAGCCGAGCACGACGCTGTCGGTCAGCTCTCCGTGGATCCTGCATACCGGCCCGATCGACGACGTCCCGACGCGTCCACCCAGCACGAAGGTGTCCCGTCCCACGTAGAGTGGTCCGGTGAGTCGTGCCGGGCCTCGCACCTTCGCGCCGTCGTCGATCCGGATCGGGCCGTCCCGTAGATCGAGCACGACGCCGGGCTCCACCTCCGCACCGTCGCCGAGCGAGAATCCTCCGTCTCCGACCCGGTGGACGCCCGCATCCCGTGGGTCGGGCTGATCCTTCCAGAACGTCTCGAAGTCTCGAGCGATGCGTTCAGCGTTGCCGGCCATCAGGTCCCACGGGCGGTTCAACACCGCGCCCGGAAGCTGGAGGGTGGGGCCGTCGCCGAGGGCCGCGGGACGGGCGAGCGCCTCTTCGGCGGGGCAGGGCGTCCCGTCCGGAACGACACATCCCACCGGCTCGCCGTCGACTTCGAGGCGCGCCGGGGCGGGAAGGTCGCGCGGAGCTCCCTGGAGATCGAGAACGGCTCGGCTCGACAGGAAGATCCGCACACCGGCGGTCGGGACGTCCTCGTGGGCGAAGGCGGGCGCGGCGCCGGGCTCGTCGAACCCGGCGAGCACGTCGCCGCTCAGATGTCCCGCGCAGCGGACGCCGAGCGCGCCCTCCGCGCGAGCGCGCAGGGTGAGCACCCCGTACAGAAGCTCGCCCACGGGGCGGGTGAGGCTGAACGGCGCCCAGGAGCGGGCCGTGGCGTCGTCGAAGAGGTAGAGCCGCGGGGGGCTCATGGGGCGTCCTCCTCGAGCCGGGCCAACAGCCGCTTGAGCTCGGGCGCGTGGCCGCGGGGAAGCACGAGGGTGGTGCTACCCGTTCGGACCACGACGAGGTCGTCCACGCCGAAGAGCACCACGTCGCCGGAATCGGCGTACACGACGTTTCCCCGGCCCTCCACCACGGTTCCGTCACCCTCGATCACGTTGCCCTGCGCGTCGGGCTCCCGCGTGCGCGTGAGCGCCTCCCAGCTGCCCACATCGTCCCAGGCGAAGGACGCGCGCACCATCGCCACCCGATCGCTGCGCTCCAGGACCGCCGTGTCGACGACACACGCGGGCACGTCCTCGAAGAACGGAGCGGGGCCCTGCCGCAGCTTCGGCAGCACCTCCGCCACCTCGGTTGCGTGTCGTGCGACCTCGTCGAGGAAGACCGATGCCCTCCACACGAAGATGCCGGTGTTCCAGAGGTATCCGGCATCCATGTATCGCCGGGCCGTGGCGGCATCCGGCTTCTCGTGGAAGGTGCGGACGCGCCATGCCTGTGCGTCCGGGGTCAGTCGCTCGCCTGGCTCGATGTGGCCGAAGCCCGTCTCGACGCGGTCGGGCAGGGCACCGACGGTCAGGAGCACATCGTGCTCACGCGCCAGTCGGGCCGCCTCGCGAACGGTCTCCTGGAACGCTTCGAGTGGCCGGATCGCGTGATCCGAATGGAGCGAGACGATGACCGCCTCGGGGTCCTGCCGCGCGATCTCCCAGGCCGCCCACGCCAGGACGGGGCATGTCCCCTTCGCTCGGGGCTCGACGAGGTAGCTCGATGGCGGAAGGTCGGGAAGGGCGGTCCGAAACGGTCGGACCAGATGCTCGCCCGCCAGGATACGCAGCCGCTCGGCGGGGACGATCGTGCTCGCTCGCTCGACGGTGTCCACGATGAGTGGGTGAGCGCTCGCCAGCGGGAGGAGCTGCTTGGGGCGGTCCGGCGTGCTGAGCGGCCAGAACCGGGATCCGATTCCTCCGGCGAGAACGACGATCCAGGTGTGGGCATCAGCGTCCGTCGAGGATTTCGTGGATGCGCGCAAGAAGCTTCTTCGGGCTGAAGGGCTTGGTGAGGAAGTCGTCGGCTCCGCGCACGAAGGCATTCTCGCGGTCGGTATCCTGTCCCTTGGCCGTGAGGATGATGACCGGCGTGCTGCTGCGCCGTGGGTCGTCACGGATCTTCTGCAGGACGTCGAGCCCGGAGGCGAACGGCATCATGAGGTCCAGGAGCACGAAGTCGTACGGGGTGTCGGACGCTACGCGGTCGAGGGCCTCCCGTCCGTTGGAGGCTTCGTCCACCTGGAAGGAGCTACTTTCCAGGAGCGTGGAGAGCACCCGTCGGATGTGCGGCTCGTCATCGGCGATCAGGATACGCCCACGGAGGGGATGTTCAGGGGGTTCGAGCACGACGGGTACCTCCCTGGCGGAGTGGCCGTCCGCGACGGGCGGGGAACCTACCCGGCACGTGGGGTAAAGTCAAGGAATAACAGGGGTTTCAAGGGTTGACACCACGGTCTCCATCGCGGCAATTTCCATGCCTTTGCCTCCTGTGCCGCATGCCTCTACACGGTCTGGCCGCATGAAGTCAGCATCCACGCAACACGCTTCGTCCGCAAGACGACACTACGGCTTGTCCGTACTCGCCGCACTCGCCGTGGCCGCGGTCTCGATCCTGGCCACCGGATGCAACAATCCCTACAAGATCAAATGGGCGCAGGCGCCCGACACCGTGATCCTGTACTCGTTGGCGCTGCCGGCCAGCCATCTGCCCAACGCCTTCAGCTTCCATCAGCGCACCAGCTACCTGGTCGAGAATCCGTCGTCGACCGGTCAGTGGGACGTCGCGCTCGACACCGAGGACAGCTCGCTGGTCCTCCTGCCGCCACGGGTTCTGAACATCGCCTCCGGGGCCGCCATCGCCGTGGTTCCGGGTACGACCTTCGACGACCTCACCATCGCGCCGAAAGATACCTCCCTCTACGTCGCGGATGCGCCGGTGCCGCTCCAGACCGGTGTGGTCTACGCAATCCGGACGGCCACCAGCCTGGGTGTGTACGGACAGATCTGCGTCTACTACGCGAAGATGGAGCCCGTCACGATCGACGTTGCGGACGGAACGCTGAAGTTCGTCTTCGACGACAACCCGACGTGCAACGACCGGCGACTCATTCCCCCGAAGTGACGGACTTCTGAGCCGATGTTGGACATCCGAAGGTTCCGCCACGATTCGGAGGAGCTCAAGCGCGAGCTGTCTCGCCGCGGCGACGAGGCCCTCGGCGGCTTCGTCGATCGGGTCCGTGCGCTCGACGAGGAACGCCGCGACGCCATCGGCGAGGCCAACGAGCTGAAAGCCCGCCGGAACGAGGTATCCAAGCGTATCGGAGAGCTGAAGCGCGCCGGCGAGCCCGCGGACGAGCTCATCGCCTCGATGCGCGAGGTCGGGGAGCGGATCTCGGCCCTGGACGATACGGTGCGCGAGCGGGAGGAGGCGATCGCCGAGATCGTCCTGCAGGTGCCCAACCTGCCATTACCGGAGGTTCCGGAAGGTGGGGAGGACGCGAACCGGGTCGTGAGCACGTGGGGCGAGCCTCGCGCGTTTTCGTTCGAGCCGCGGCCGCACTGGGATCTCGGGGAGGCGCTCGGCCTCCTGGACCTTCCGCGCGGCGCGAAGATCTCGGGATCGGGATTCCCGGTGCTGCGAGGCGCCGGCGCGCGGCTCCAGCGTGGGCTCATCTCCTGGTTTCTCGACGTGCACACCGAGGAGCACGGCTACACCGAGCTCCGCGTGCCCTACCTGGTGACGCGCGAGACGCTGACGGGCACGGGCCAGCTCCCCAAGTTCGCCGACGAGTCCTACCAGACCGAACGCGACGATCTCTGGCTCATTCCGACGGCCGAGGTGCCGGTCACGAACCTTCACCGCGACGAGCTGCTGGAGGCCGCCGACCTTCCGATGTGCTACACCGCCTATTCGCCGTGCTTTCGGCGCGAGGCCGGTGCGGCGGGCAAGGACACGCGCGGCCTGCTTCGCGTGCACCAGTTCGACAAGGTCGAGCTCGTGCGCCTGGAGCGTCCGGAACGCAGCCGGGAGGCGCTGGAGGAGCTGACCCGCCATGCCGAGACGCTCCTGGAGCGGCTGGGGCTCCATTATCGGCGACTGATGCTCGCGACGGGCGACCTGGGATTCAGCAGCGCGCTCACCTTCGACCTGGAGGTGTGGGCCCCCGGTGTCGGTGCATGGCTGGAGGTCTCGAGCTGCTCGACCTTCACGGACTTCCAGGCGCGTCGCGCCAACCTGCGGTTCCGGCCCGCGCCGGGAGAGAAGCCCGAGTTCGTCCACACCCTGAACGGCTCGGGGCTGGCGCTCCCACGGATCATGGCCGCGCTCATCGAGACGTACCAGCAGGAAGACGGGAGCGTCCGCGTACCCGAGGTCCTACGCCCCTACGTGGGCACGGACACGCTTGCGTAGCGAGCCCCCTGGCGTATGGGTGCACGCACCACGACACTCAGCGCATGACCCGCAACCGTTGGCCCGTAGCCCTCGCGACGATGTTCGTCGTTCTGTTGGGGTGGTACCTCGTGTACACCCAGCAGATCGTGCGCGCGCTGCAGGCGGACGCCGAGACGCTGACGAAGATCTTCTCGCAGGTGCAGGTGGGCCTCGCCAGTCCGCAGGGACAGGAGGAGAACGCCCTCTTCAACCTGCAGACGATCATCCGGGAGTCGGGGGTCCCACTCGTCCAGACCGGACCGGGCGACACCGTGTACGCGGCGGTGAACCTTCCGTTCGACGTGGACCTGGGGACGGCCGCCGGCCAGAAGCGCGTGCGAGAGTATGTCAAACGCCTCGACGAGCGGCATCCTCCGGTGGGCAAGCCGAACCTCATCCACTTCGGCGACACTCCCGAGGTCCGACGCCTGCGCTGGATTCCCTGGCTGCAGGTCGGGGGTCTGCTGCTGACCGTGATCATGGGCTTCACCGTGATCCGCTATCAGCGGCGGGTGGAGAGCGAACGGGCCTGGACGTCGATGGCGCGGGAGCTCGCGCATCAGCTCGGTACGCCTCTTTCGTCACTCCAGGGATGGTTGGAGGTGCTGAAGCTCCCCGCCCGGGAGAGGCCGGGCTCGCTGGCGGAGACGGACGTGGCCGATGCGATCGAGGAAGACCTGGAGCGCCTGGAGCGCATCAGCCACCGCTTCGAGCTGATCGGGCGCGACCCCGAGCTGCAGAGCCTGTCGTTGCGCCATGTCGTACGTGATCTGGAGCGCTACCTCGCCGCGAGGCTGCCACGGCTCGGACGCGGAGTCGACCTGGTGGTCGACATCCCGGACGGGGTGCCCCTGGTCAAGGCGAACGAGGTGCTTCTGGTGTGGGCCCTGGAGAATGTCGTGAAGAATGCGTTGGACGCCCTGGCGGGGCGGGGAGGGCGTATCTCGATCTATGCGCGTGAGGTCGGAGGCGGGTGGGTCAGCCTGCGCATCCGGGATACCGGTCCGGGAGTCGCGCCCGAGATCCGGGACAAGATCTTCGAACCGGGGGTGACCTCGAAATCCGGAGGCTGGGGCGTCGGCCTCGCGCTGTCGCGCCGGATCGTCGAGGGCGTCCATCATGGCAAGATCGAGCTTCTCGAGGGCATGGAGGGGACCACCTTCCAGATCCGACTGCCGGTTGCCGATGGCTGAGGCACCTTTCGGCGGGACGTCCAGCGAAGCACCCTGGCTCGAGGGGCTCAATCCCGAGCAACGCGAGGCGACCTGTCACTTCGAGGGCCCCGCGCTCGTGCTCGCCGGTGCCGGCTCGGGCAAGACCCGCGTGCTCACCACGCGTGTGTGCCACCTGGTGCTCGAGCACGGCGTGCCGACGGACCGCATCCTCGCGGTCACGTTCACCAACAAGGCCGCCGGAGAGATGCGCGAGCGCATCGGCCGTCTCCTCGGAGCGGAGCCCGCGGGCATGTGGATCGGCACCTTCCACGCGCTCGGCGCGCGGCTGCTGCGGCGTCACGCCGACCGGATCGGCTGGGACCGCTCGTTCAGCATCTACGATCAGGATCAGTCGCTGCGCCTCGTGAAGCGGGTCCAGGAGCTCGTCGGCCTCGACCCGAAGCGGTGGAGCCCGAAGGCGATTCGCTCCGAGCTGAGCAACGCCAAGAATCAGCTCATCGGGCCCGACGCGTTCGCGGAGGAGCACGAGGGCTCGTTCGATCTCTTCCTGCGCAACGTCGCCAAGGTGTTTCCCGCCTATCAGGAAGAGCTCAAGAAGCAGAATGCGTTCGACTTCGACGACCTGTTGATGAAGCCGGTCGTTCTCCTCGAGGAGAACGCGTCGCTCCTGGAGCGCTACCAGGAGCGCTTCGCGTTTCTGCTGGTGGACGAGTACCAGGACACGAACCGCGCCCAGTTCCGCTTCCTCGAGCTGCTGGCCGCGCACCACCGGAACCTCATGGTCGTAGGCGACGACGACCAGAGCATCTACGGGTGGCGGGGCGCAGACATCCGCAACATCCTCGATTTCGAGGCGTCGTTTCCCGGCGCGGCCGTGGTGCGGCTCGAACGGAACTACCGATCCACGCAGCGCATCCTCGATGCGGCCAACGCGGTCATCAGCGAGAACGTCGACCGCAAGGGGAAGACGCTGCGCACCGAGCGGGCGGGCGGGGAAGCGATCACGCTCACCGAGACGTTCGACGAGAGCGACGAGGCGCGCTGGATCGTCGGCGAGATCCAGGCCCGGTTCGCGGAGGCGACGCCCCCCACCTACAACGCGTTCGCGGTGCTGTACCGCACCAACGCGCAGGCTCGGGCGCTCGAGGACCAGTTCCTGCGGGCGGGGATCCCGTACCAGGTGGTCGGAGGTGTGCGCTTCTACGAACGCCGCGAGATCCAGGACGTGCTCGGATACCTTCGGCTGATCTCCAACCCGCAGGACGACGGAGCCTTCGAGCGGGTCGTGAACTACCCGCGCCGCGGCATCGGAGCGACGTCTCAGGAGCGCCTGTCCGAATGGGCGCGCGAGCTGGGGATCTCGCGTCTGGAGGCTGCCGCCCGTGCCGAGGAGGCTCCGAATCTCCCGACCGCGAGCACGCGTGCGCTCCAGGCGTTCGCGGAGCTGATCGGCCGCTATGCCGAGCGGACCGACGAGTCGACGGCCGGAGAGCTGCTCGAGGCGCTGGTGGAGGAGCTCGATCTCGCCCGTCATCTCCTGGAGGAGGGGCCGGACGGAGAGGACCGCGCGCGCAACGTGGCGGAGCTGGTCGCGGGCGCGCTCGACTTCGATGCGGACGAGCTCGAGGACCTCGACGAGGACGAGGTGGAGGGCCTTACGGATCTCGACGTGTTCCTGCAGCAGGTGTCCCTGGTGGCGGACGTGGACCGCTTCGATCCGGAGGCCGACAGTGTCACGCTCATGACGCTGCACAACGCCAAGGGGCTCGAGTTTCCGGTGGTGTTCATCGCGGGCCTGGAGGAGGGGCTCTTTCCCCTCGCGCGCTCGTACGACGATCCGGCGACGCTCGAGGAGGAGCGCCGCCTGTTCTACGTCGGCATCACGCGGGCCGAGGACAAGCTCTGTCTGAGCTGGGCCAGGCAGCGAAGACGGGCGGGGGACTTCACCTACGGGACCCTCTCCTCGTTCGTCGACGCGATTCCCGACGAGCTGATCGAGAAGCGGATGAGCGAGCGGCTGAGGCTCGCCGCCCATTCCACCCCGCACCGGCGGGGGCCGAGGTTCGACGACGGCGACTCGGGTTGGACCCGGGACCTCGACATGGATTCCGACGACGCGATGAATCAGGACGTGCCACGGCTCGTCAAGGGTGAGCGCGTGGTGCACGAGACGTTCGGATCGGGCTCCGTGGTGGAGGTGAGCGGCTTCGGACGCGACATCAAGGTGACGGTGGACTTCGACGAGGCGGGCCGGAAGCGGCTGCTCGTGCGCTACGCCCGCCTGCAAAAGGATTGGCCATGAACGTGACGCCCGTCGAGGCGAGGCGGATCGCCGCGCTCGCGCACCTGAAGCTCGACGAAAGCGAGTTGGCGCGCCTGACGGGAGAGCTGAATCGGATCCTCGAGCACGTCGTGGCGCTCGAAGGGCTCGAGCTGTCGGACGTCTCCGACGTGGAGGCGCTCTCGGGGGCGTTGCCGTCGCTGCGTGCCTCCGAGGCGGAGGAGCCCGACACGCCTCTACGCGCTCCGGAGGCCATGGCGCCCGACTTCCGCGACGGCTTCTTCGTGGTGCCGTCGCTGCCGGGACTGTCCGACGGGACCGAGGAGGACGAGGCGTGAGCCGAGTGGGGACGATCGTGGAGGAGGTACGCTCGGGGCGCCGAGCCCCGCTCGATGCGGCCCGGGAGGCGCTGCGGGCCATCCGGGCGCGCGAACAGGGGACCGACGCGCTCAATGCCTTCCTCGCGCTCACGGACGACGACGGGCTCACGGCGCCCGACCCGAACGGGGCGCTGGCCGGTGTTCCGGTGGCGGTCAAGGACAACCTCGCCACGACCACGCTGCCCACCACGTGCGCGTCGAGGATCCTGGAGGGCTACGTCTCGCCGTACGCGGCCACGGTGGTGCGGAAGCTCATCGAGGCCGGGGCCGTCGTGGTCGGCAAGACCAACCTCGACGAGTTCGCGATGGGCTCGTCCACGGAGAACTCCGCGTACGGGCCGACGCTGAATCCCGCGGACCGCTCTCGAGTACCGGGAGGCAGCTCGGGGGGCTCGGCGGCCGCCGTGGCCGCGGGACTCGTTCCGGCCGCCCTCGGATCGGACACGGGCGGGTCGGTGCGTCAGCCGGCCGCGTTCTGCGGCGTCGTGGGCATCAAGCCCACGTACGGGCGTGTGAGCCGTTACGGGCTCGTGGCGTTCGCTTCCTCGCTGGACCAGGTCGGCACGCTGGGCAGCAGCGTCCAGGATGCGGCCGTGCTGCTCCACGTGGTGGCCGGGCACGACCCGCGGGATGCCACGTCGGCTCCGCGGCCGGTGCCCGACCTCGGCGCGGCGGTGGGGCGGGGCGTGGAGGGAACGGTGGTGGGCGTGCCGAAGGAGTACGTGCCCGCCACGCTCGATCCCTCCGTCCGACGTCTCGTCGACGAAGCGCTCGCGCGGCTGCGCGACGCGGGCGCGGAGATCAGGGAGGTGTCGCTCCCGCACTCCTCGTACGCGATTCCCGCCTACTACGTGCTCGCACCGGCCGAGGCGTCGAGCAATCTCTCCCGGTACGACGGTGTGCGCTACGGCGTGCGCCGCGCGGGGGCGGGCATGGGGGAGATGGTCGAGGCCACGCGGTCGGCCGGGTTCGGCGACGAGGTCAAGCGCCGGATCCTGCTGGGGACGTTCGCGCTCTCGGCCGGCTATCACGACCAATACTACGGGACCGCTCAGCGGGCGCGCCGACTGATCTCCGATGATTTTCGGGCCGTATTCGCGGATGGCGTCGACGCGCTGTTCACCCCGACCACGCCCGGGCCCGCCTTCGCGCTGGGCGAGCGCACCGACGACCCGGTCGCCATGTATCTCTCGGATGTCTTCACGGTGACGGCGAACCTGGCCGGCATCCCGGCCTTGTCCCTGCCGATCGGAACAGTGGACGGCTTGCCGATGGGCGGACAGGTTCTCGCGCCGTGGTGGGGTGAGGAGGCCATGCTCGCCGTGGCCGGCGCGCTGGAAGCGTCGATGGCGGGAGGTGCATCGTGAGCGGCTGGGAGGCCGTGATCGGCATGGAGGTGCACGTGCAGCTCCGCACCGCGAAGAAGCTCTTCTGCGGCGACGCGACGAGCTTCGGCGCGGCGCCCAACACGCACGTGTGTCCCGTCTGTCTCGGGCTGCCTGGAGCGCTGCCGACGACGAACCCGGAAGCGGTCGAGCTCGCCGTGAAGACGGCGTTGGCGCTCGAGTGCACCGTGCACCCGACCAGTGTGTGGGCGCGCAAGAACTACTTCTATCCCGATCTGCCGAAGGGCTACCAGATCACACAGTTCGAGCGGCCCCTCGCCACGGACGGCCGCGTGGTCTTCGACGGCGAAGGTGGGCAGGCATCCGTCCGCATCCGGCGCATCCACATGGAGGAGGATGCCGGGAAGTCGATCCACGACCGGTTCGGCGACGGTACCGCCGTGGACCTCAACCGTACCGGGACCCCGCTCGTCGAGATCGTGACGGAGCCTGACCTCCGGAATCCCGCCGACGTGCGGAGCTTCCTGCAGACGCTGAAGCAGATCCTCGAGTACGTGGACGTGAGCGACTGCAACATGGAGGAAGGGAGCCTGCGCGCCGACGCGAACGTCTCGCTCCGGCCGGCCGGCTCCGAGGGACTCGGCGTGAAGACCGAGATCAAGAACGTCAACTCCTTCTCGGGCATCGAGAAGGCCCTGACGCTCGAGATCGAGCGTCAGCGCTCGGTCCTCGAGCAGGGGGGCTCGGTGCACCAGCAGACCCTCCTCTGGGACGACCATCGAGGCCGTGTCCGCCCGATGCGCTCGAAGGAGGAGAGCCACGACTACCGGTACTTCCCGGACCCCGACTTGCCGCCGCTCGTGCTGGACGAGGCGTGGGTCGCGGAGCTCGACCACGCGCTTCCGGAGCTTCCACGCGCGCGGCGCCGACGCTTCGAGGAGACGTTCGGGCTGCCCGCGTACGACGCCGACGTGCTCACGCAGTCGGCGGCGACGGCGGATTATTTCGAGGCCGTCGCGGAGGGCTCCGGAGATCCGAAGAGCGTCTCGAACTGGATCATGGGGCCCGTTCAGGCGCTGATGAACGACCGCGGCGAGGACGCGCGAACGTTCTCCGTGCCTCCGGCGTCGGTGGCCGCGCTGCTCGCGCTCGTGGATGACGGAACGCTCAGTCAGAGCGCCGCCAAGAAGGTGTTGGGCGTGCTCGCCGAGGAGGGCGGAGACCCGGTGGCCGTGGTGGACCGCCTCGGTCTCGCACAGGTCCGCGACGACGCCCGGCTCGAGGCGTGGGTCGACGAGGTGCTCGCCGAGCACGCCGACGAGGCCGGGCGCTATCGCGAGGGGGAGGCCCGCCTGCTCGGGTTCTTCGTGGGCCAGGTGATGCGCCGCTCGAGCGGCAAGGCCGACCCGAAGCGCGTCAACGAGCTGCTCCGGGCGAAGCTCGGGTAGGACAGGCCCTCGCCGAGCGTCGGGTGAGCGCGGCGGGTCGGTGTTCCCCTATGCCGGCTGCATGAACGTTCCCGGGCTCTCCTGCGTCGCCCGCCACTCCGGCGCCCGCTCCTTGGTAGCCTCGGCCAGCGCCTTCTCCACGCCGTCGGCGTCGAGCTCAGTCACGTAGACGGGGGAGCCGGGCTGCTGCCGCCACGACTCGTCGAGCGTGCCGGCATCCACCGGGTCGAAGCCGAGCTCGTCGACGAGCTTCATGACGACCTCCTTGTCCTCTTCCCGGTCGCCGGCGACCGGAAGCGCCCTGCGTCCCGGCGTTCCGGCCGGCTTGCCACGCTCCATGAGGTGCTGGGCGCGGATGTTGTTGAATGCCTTGACGACGGGGCGGCCGAGCTGGTCCGATACCCATCGGCTCTCCGTGCGCCCTTCCTCGATCGCGTCGATGCGGCCGTCGCGATGCCTCGGGTAGTAGTTCCCGGTGTCGACCACGGTGACCTCGTCGTCGACGCCGTCGAACAGGTCGTCGGGCAGGTCGAGCACCGCCCGCTCGGGGATCGTGACCACGACCACCTTCCCGTTCTTTGCCGCCTTGCGGGCCGTGACGGCCTTGGCGCCGGTTTCCTGCTCGAGCGCTCGAAGCGTCTCGGGTCCTCTCGAATTCGCCACGAAGACTTCGTGGCCGAGCGTGGTGAGCCGCCGGGTGAGCGTTCCCCCGATCTGTCCCGCGCCGATGATTCCGATCTTCATATGGGTTCTCCGTTGAGCGTGCCGATGATGATGGCGTTCGCTTTGGGAGCTACCCTCGACTGCGCTCACCTTTCCGCTGCGTGATGCCTCCGGCGAAGTCCACGTCGGTCACCGAGCTCCAGTGTGGAAGCGCGTGCGCAGGGAAGGGGAAGAACTCGTCGGCCATCTCCGCGAGGACCTCGGGTCGCTCCGCCTGGCGGTCGGACAGCGCGCGCCGACGCACCTTCTTGGCGAGACGGAGGTTGAGGTCGCCTACGGGGTCGAGCGCCGCGGGACGCGACCCGTCGCGCTCCCTCAGATAGTCGACGACGTAGTCGAACGAGATGGCGAAGTACCGGTCGACGAGCGGATTCGGAAGGTCGAAACGGGAGTTGGCGAGGACCTGCTCGAAGATACGCTGCCAGCGGTCGTGGCCCTGGAAGCGGATCATTCCCCGGAAGATCCTGCGGTTGGTACGGAAGCTGAAGATCGTGCGGGACAGGACGTCGTCGAAGAGGGCGTCGGCTTCCGAGTGGTCGTTGTCCACCACGAGCCTCCGCGCCTGCCCGATGAACTCGTCGCCCACGTGCACGTCCATACGGTGCTCCCAATAGGCGTGCCCGATCGCCTGGGTCGTGCTGGTGAGCAGGAGCCGACGCGGCACGAAGACGTTGTGCGCGACCGTGTCCGCAGCGAGATGGGCCAGGTAGCCGTACCCGACCGACGCGAGCGGCTCGGAATCCGCGGACGCGAGGATCTCCTCGCCGACGTGCCAGTGGTGGCAGTGCCGGCCGGCAGGTACGTATTTCTTCGCGAACGAGATGTCCGCGGCGATGGAGCCGTACAGGAAGTGGAGCGGGTAGCGTTGGAGGAGCGCTCGGACCGCCGGCGGTACGAGGTACAACGAGGAGAGGAGTGTCTCGCCGAGCGCGATGTGCGTGCCCGGACCCCATGCCAGAACTGGCTCCGGCACCAGGAGCCATGCGAGAGCGATCAGCAGCGCGGAGAGCAGGATCACGCGAGAAGTCGGCTCCTAACCGGTCGAGGAGCCGCCTTCCGGCTCGGCGACCTCTCCGGCCGCCAGCTGCCGTTCGTCCTCGCCGTCGGCGGCGTCGAGGTCGAGATACGTCGCCTCATCGGTCGGTGCCGGACGCTCGGATTCCCGACCGATCCTGCGCGCGCCCTCGCGCGCACCCTCACGCACACCGTGCACGGTGGCCGCCGTATCCAGGAAGATGTCTTCGGCTTCGCCCTGGACCACCTCCATGAGGGCGTTGAATTCTCCGATACGCTCTTCCATCCGGTCCGAGGCCTGATGAAGCCGATCCGTCAGCGCCCGCACCGAAGCGTTGAGTCGTTCGACGTCCGTGCGGAGCGCCTGGGTGATGAACTCCACGTTGTCCGAGATCGCACGGGCCCGATCGGAGACCGGTCCGAGGTTCTGGTGCAGCCCCGCCCGAGCTTCCTTCAGGGTTCGGTTCACCTGGAGGAGCACCCGGGCCAGAACGACGGACAGCACGACCACCGCGAGCCCGATCACGACCACGGCGACGTCGGCGGCCCGGGACAGCGCGTTCGGCGAGGCGAGCGCCACGATCGTGTCGCCCTGCGGTACCGCCGCCATCGTCGAGAAAAGGGGAGAGACCATGGAAGAACAGTAACCGGAGCCGCCCGGATCGAGCCAGGCCACCGGCGTCCCGCCGGCAGGCGGCGGATCAGCCATCCTGGGTCCCTGATTGGCGGGATCCGGATCCATGTCGGATGGCTTCACGCTCGGCACGGCGCTCATCGCCTTCGGCCAGAGCGCGCTCCGCTCGCGGTGAGATCTCGCCGGCCGTCCGGAGCACCCGAGCGGTGAGGAAGGGGCCCGCCAGCTCGGAGACCACGACACCGAGGACGATGACCGTGAACAGCGTCGGCTCAGCACCGACATGGGGAAGTCCCAGGGTCGAGTAGACCAGCACCCCTGACGCGGCCATCGCGAGCGAGATGCCCCCTTGTGGCACGAGTCCGAGCCCCAGGGTCCTCGGTACGGAGAAGCCGAGCGGGAGCACGGCCGAGAGGGCGCCGGCGGCGGCGACCTTGGCCAGGGCGCGCAGAAGGGCGTAGCCCACCGCCAGCGCGACGATCCACAGGGTCGGTGTGCGGAGGAGCGCGCCGGCGAGGAGGAGGAAGATGAGGTAGACCGGCTTCTCCCACCGCTCCAGCACCCGCATCACGCGATCGCGGGCGCGACCGAAGTTGGCCACCACCGCCCCGGTCGTGACCGAGACGAAGAGCGGGGAGAGTCCCCAGCGCAGCGCGGCTCCGGCTGCGAAGGCACACATCCCGAGGAGGAAGAGCACGAGCTCCTCCCGCGCGGGTCGCAGGCGCGTCAGCCAGAGAAAGACGATGCCGCAGACGACTCCGAGTCCGAACGCGAGGCCCACCAGGCCGGGCTGCGCGACCGGCGCGGCTCCGGCGGCCATGGCGGCGGGACGGTAGATGGAGTACGTGATCTGGAGCGCCACGATCCCCACCACCGCATCGAGCGATCCGATGAAGAGGAGAAGGTCCCGGACGTTGCCGCGCACCATGAAGTTCGAGGACACGAGCGCGATGCCCGCCGGGGTGGTCACCGAAGCGGTGGCGGCGGCGCCGAGAAGAAGGAGCGGCATCACCGTGTCACGGATCCCCACGACGTGCAGGATGGCCCACCCTCCCGCCAGGAAGATCGCGAACGCGACGAGCGCCTGTCCGACGCACAGAACGTGATGGGACAGCGGGAACCGGGTCAGGACGGAGCGGTCGAGCTGGAGACCGAAATGGAGGCCGACCCAGCCCAGCCCGACGGCGAGGAAGGGAAAGAGCTGGCGCGTCGCGTCGTGCCCGAGCAGTCCGAGGCCGGCGGGCCCGAGGACGAAGCCGAGCGCCAGGAAGTGCGTCCCCGTGCGGAAGAGAAGGCGTGGTCCCGGAGGCACGCGGTCTGTGGAGAAAGAGAAGCGCGCGCCCAGGAGCGCGAGCAGGATCAGGATCAGGGTTGCGACGAGCGGGTCCATGCGCCGCGCCTCAAATCGGGCTGCTCTCGTCTCCGAGCTCCGGTGCCAGTCCCACGACCTGGTCGACCGGAATCGTGAAGACGATGCCCGTGGCGGGCGCCTCCAGGTTGCCGGCGACCTCCTGGAGAAGGTCGATGGCCGAGGCGACCTTCTTCTCCGGCACGACGCTGAAGATGGTGCGGTTCTGCGGACGCGACCCCGAAATCAACGTCTGCAGGCCGGCGAAGATCGGGATGTCGTGCGACAGCATGCGCCCCATCCCCTCGCTGTTGATGATCGTAGCGCCTGTGATTCCCAACTCCAGGAATCCGGAGAGGATCTCGTCGAGCTTCTCGGGGTCGTTGATGACGGCTACGAGAAGCCGGGTGGCGACCGGCCCGCTCATGCGTGCTCACCGTCGACCGTTTCGACGATGCGGACGATGGTCTCCTCGTCCGGGGCCGACCGCAGGGCGTCGAGGAACTCCTGATGGCGAGCCAACCGGCAGATGCGCGCCAGGAGCTTCACGTGCTCGCGCTCGTGCCCTGGTGGGGAGAGGAGAACGAAGAGCACGCGTACGGCCTCCTCCTCGGGCGGTCCGAACGCGATCGGCTCGGCCGTGATGCCCACGCCGATGACCGGCTCGCTCAGGCCCGGCACGCTGGCGTGGGGGATGGCGAGACCGGCGCCCATGACGGTCGGGTGGACCCGCTCCCGCTCGAGAAGCTTGTCCGCGACGACGTCGGCCGGCGCGAGCCCCGCCGCTTCCGCCCGCTCGGCGACCTCGGCGAGAACGCCCTCGACATCGTGCGCGCGCAGGCCCGCCATGACGAAGCCTTCGCGCAGGTACTCCTTCAGGCGCATGACACGAAGGGGGTGGGGGTGGGCGGCGTGGACGAGTGGGTGTGACTCAAGGACGTTAGACGCCGCCTGTGCGAGAATCAAGAGAAAGCGGCGGCCCACCCTAGCTCGCGCTCGACCACGAAGCCGGGGCGCTCGGCATGCATCGTGCACGGGATGAGGCGAGGGACAAAGGGAGGCCCGGGCCCGTCTCGTGGCGGGCGAGGACGCTACGGTAGGGGAGGCATGATGGAACGGTTGCTGGCGAACGATGCACGCGCGTATCTTCGGGGCCCCACGGGCCGGTTGGAGGGTGAGTGGCCCCCGTCCGGGCCCGGGTCCTCTCCCACCCGCTCCCCGGAAACGATGACGACCTTCCTGGTCGAAGGCGGCCACGCGCTCCAAGGCGCGATCAAGCCGGCCGGCAACAAGAACGCTGCGCTCCCGTGTCTGGCCGCCACCGTGCTGGCCACCGAGCCGGTCACCCTCGAGAACGTGCCGCACATCCGCGACGTCGAGACGTTTCTGGACATCATCTCGTCGCTGGGCGCAGACGTCCGGTGGGTGGGCGAGAACGAGGTCCTCGTGGATGGGCGCGCCATCCGTGCCGACGCGGTGGATCGGGAGCGGGCGGCGCGTATCCGTGCGTCACTCCTGCTGGCGGGGCCGCTCCTGGCGCGGTTCGGGCACGTCCAGCTGCCTCCGCCCGGAGGCGACGTGATCGGACGGAGGCGCATGGACACGCACTTCCTCGCGTTCGAGGCCCTCGGAGCCGAGGTGAAGTTGAACGGGGGCTTCACGCTGCGGGCGCCCCACCTCACGGGCGCCGATGTCTTCCTGGACGAGCCTTCGGTGACCGGTACGGAGAACGCGGTCATGGCCGCGGTTCGAGCGCGTGGGCTCACACGGCTTCGCAACGCCGCCGCGGAGCCGCATGTCCAGGACCTGTGCCGGCTCCTGAACGCCATGGGAGCCCGCATCTCGGGCATCGGTACCCACATCCTGGAGATCGAGGGAGTGGACGAGCTCGGGGGAACGCGGTTCCGACTCGGCTCCGACCACATCGAGACCGGCTCCTTCATCGGGTTGGCTGCCGTCACCGCGAGCGAGATCAGGATCCAGGACGCTCCGGTCGAGCATCTCGATTCGACGCTCCTGGGCTTTCGCCGGCTCGGGGTGGCGTGCACGGTGGACGGAAACGACCTCGTCGTCCACGGCGACCGACCCCATGAGATCCGGCAGGACGCGTTCGGCCACGTGCCGAAGGTCGACGACGGTCCCTGGCCCGCGTTTCCCGCGGATCTCACGTCGATCGCGCTGGTCGTGGCGACCCAGTGCACCGGCACCGTCGTGGTGCACGAGAAGATGTTCGAGTCCCGCATGTTCTTCACCGACAAGCTGGTGGGCATGGGGGCTTCGATCATCCTGTGCGACCCGCACCGGGCCGTGGTCGTGGGCCCGTCGCCCCTGCAGGGAGGTACGGTCGAGAGCCCGGACATCCGTGCCGGAATGGCGCTCCTCCTGGCCGCGTTGAGCGCCGAAGGACAGAGTCGGATCCGCAACATCCAGCAGATCGAGCGAGGATACGAGCGTATCGACGAGCGCCTGCTGGCGCTCGGGGCCCGGATCGAGCGCATCGACGACTGAGCGCTTCCGGGCACGGCGGTGAACCTTGAGGGTCGGTTCCGACGTACGTTTCTTTGAGCAGGAACACGACGCGAGGGCACGAACTCGATCGCGAGAACAGCCATGACCGACGAGAAGAAGAGGACGCGCGCCAAGGTGTCCGACGGGATTCGCCAGGGAATCGGGGTGCTATCGGCCTTCAAGGACGCGCTCGAAGAGACCATCCAGGAAGCGCGCGAGCGCGGTGACCTTTCCGGCGACCGGGCGAAGCAGGTGATGAAGACGGCGCTCGAGCGCGCCCAGGAGGCCGCCGGCGAGGCCCGGGAGAGGCTCGATTTCGTCCACCAGAAGGAGTTCGACAGCCTGAAGGAGGTTGTCGAGGGCCTGGGCGAGCGGATCTCGAAGATCGAGGAGCGCCTGCGCGGCAAGGGAGACGGTTCCGACGAGGAACGGTAGCACCCGGCGGGCGCCCTTGAGGGAGATCACGCCCGGTTCTATATTGCAGGACCGGCAGAGTCGCCCTGCGGGGCGACAGGATTGCGAAGTGGGGGAGTTGGTGGCCCCCGCTTTTTTATTCGATGTGGTGAGGAGTCAGACAGGGGGCGTGTAGCATGCGGCCCATACCCGAGGTCGACCGTGAGGTGGAGGCTCGAGTTCGCGCTCTGGGCTTCGAGCTCGTGGACGTACGGTGGGGTGGGAGCGCGCGAAGGCCCCAACTCCGGATCCGGATCGAGAAGCCGGAGCCCACCGTCGGTGAGGGTGTGACGGTGGACGACTGCGCGGCCGTGAGCCGCGGCCTCGAGCCGTGGCTCGACGCCTGTGAGGACCTGCCGGAGCGGTATGTGCTGGAGGTGTCCTCGCCGGGCGTGGACCGCCCGCTGATTCACAGGCGGGACTTCGTGCGGTTCCGGGGAGAGCAGGTGGCCGTGAAGGGTCACGACGTGCTTGCTGGAAGGGCGCGCAGGCTCGAGGGCGAGCTGCTCGGGCTGGAAGAGGGAGAAGGGGAGGACGGGGCCGTGCGGCTCCGGCTTGCAGATGGCGAGGAGGTGAGCATCCCGCGTACGCAGATCGCGGGCGCGAACCTCGTCTTCACGTGGAAGTGAGAGAGGAACGATGCCCAACGCTGGCCAGATCGTCGCGGCCTTCCGGGATGTGGCTGCTACCAAGAGCCTCACCCCGGAGGAGATGAACGATCTCGTCAAGGACGGGATCCTGGCGGGACTCGCCCGTATCTACGGGCCGAATGTCCAGGCCGAGATCTCGATCGACGACGATACCGGTGAGTTCGACATCGTGGTGTTGCGCAGGGTCGTCGAGGAGGTGGAGGATCCCTCCTGCGAGATCGCCCTGGAGGAAGCGCGCTGGGACGACGAGACGTACGAGGTCGGCGACGTCATGGAGATCCCGGTGGCGTTCGCCGAGTTCGGCAGGAACGCCGTGATGGCGGTGAAGCAGCGCATCGTTCAGCGCGTGCGCGAGAACGAGCGTGAGCGCATCCGCGACGAGTTCGCCGATCGTGTCGGTGAGCTTCTCTCGGGCGAGGTGCAGCAGATCGAGCGCGGTAAGCTCGTGGTCATGATGAATCGCTCGCGCGATGCCGAGGCGATCATTCCTTGGAAGGATCAGAACCCCCGGGAGCGGTTCCGGCAGGGCGACCCGATCCGGGCGGTCCTCAAGAAGGTCGAGGAGACGCCCAAGGGCCCGCGCCTGATCCTGTCGCGGGCGGACCCCCTCTTCGTTGCGGCGCTCTTCAAGCTCGAGGTCCCCGAGATCTACCAGGGCATCGTCGAGATCAAGGAGATCGCGCGCGAGGTCGGTGGCAGGACCAAGATCGCGGTATCCAGCCGGGACGATTCGATCGACCCGGTGGGGGCGTGCGTGGGGCTGAAGGGGTCGCGGGTCCAGGCCGTGGTGTCGGAGCTCGGTGGCGAGCGCATCGACATCGTGCCCTGGCATCCCGATCCGGAGGTCTTCGCGCGGAGGGCGCTCGCGCCCGCACGCGTCGCGAAGGTCCTGAGCAACGCCGACCGCCAGGTGATCACCGCCATCGTGGACGAGGATCAGCTCTCGCTGGCGATCGGACGGAACGGACAGAACGTCCGTCTGGCGTCCCAGCTGATCGGGTGGCAGATCGATCTGTACGGCTCCCGCGAGTGGCTCGAACGTGGCGCCGATACGTCGCTTTTCGGTGGTGGGGGAGAGGAGCACTTCGAGACCGCGGATTTCCCGCTCGGAGAGCTGGATCTACCCGAAACCACACTGGCGGCGCTTACGAAGGCCGGGTATGATACCTTCTTGCAGATCATCGACTTGGAGCGCCGCGATTTCCTCGGAATCGAGGGGCTCGGAGAGGATGACGCCGACCGGCTCGCGAAGGTCATCGACGAGTTGACGGTGGTCGAAGGCGATCCTGCGGCGGAAGCCTCTCCGGACGGTGGAGAGGGACCGAAATCTCGTCTCTTCGACTTCCAGGGCGAGCCGCCGACGACGGCGGACGCCGAGGAAGAAGAGAGCGCGGACGAAGTAGAAGAAGCAGAAGAGAACGACAGCGAGGACTCCGGCGAGGCCGTGGACGAAGCGGACGAAGACGTCGGAGAGACGGAGCATGGAGAGGAGCGGGAGAGCTGACGCGGAGGCTCTCCGGCTATTGGGCCTGGCCCGACGGGCGGGCGCGGTCGCTTCCGGGACGGAGGCCACGCGCCGTGCGCTACGTCAGGGCGAGGCCCGGTTGGTCTTGATGGCAGTGGACGCATCGAGCGTCCAGTTGGACAAGGTACGAAGTGCGTTGCGCAATCGGCCGATCCCCCGGGCGATCCTGGGGGATCGGGCCACATTGGGCGGTGCGGTCGGCCGGGAGCCGGTTTCGGCCGTGGCGGTTACGGCGTCGACGTTTGCCGAGCAGCTGCGGCGGAAGCTGAACCTGGCTCCGGCCGGTCCGTCGTCGAACGAGTTGGAGGCGATCGAATAGCATGCGGGTCATCGAGCTGGCTACGGACCTCAAGGTCGAGGCTGCGGCGCTCATTCAGCTCCTTCGGGGGATGGGGATTCCCGTCTCGGACGACGACGCGTCCCTGACCGACGGCCAGGTGGCCAAGGTCCTGGCACGTGTGGAGCGAGAGCGCCGCGCGGGCCACAAGGACCCGTCGGAGGCGATCCAGGCCGCCCTGGAGGAGTCGAAGGTGAAGCCGCGCCGTCGGCGCCGTCGTCGTCGTGTGTCGACGGCCGATGCCGCCGAGGAGGAGAGCGCGGAGGCCGAGGTCGAGGCGGACACGGAAGCCGCGTCGGAGCCCGAGGACGAGGCCGACGAGGTCGAGGCGGACGAGGAGCCCGAGCCGATCGAGGCCGCGGACGAGGTCGCCGAGGAAGAGACCGCCGACGAGGAAGAGGTAGAGGAGGAAGAGGCCGGTCAGCCCGAGGCGGAGCTCGAGGAAGAGGCGGTCGACGAGGAAGAGGTGGACGAGGAAGAGTACGAGGACGAAGAGGAAGAGGTCGAGGAGGCCGAGGCCGAGGCGGAGACTGAAGAGGAGGCCGAAGCCGAGGCCGACGAGGCCGAGGAGGTCGAGGCCGCGTCGGAGGATGCCCCCGCCGACGAGGGAGCGTCAGAGTCCGATTCCGCCGAGGAAGGCGAGAAGCGGGCCGCGGCCCCGCAGCCCGCTCGGCGCGGTGCCCCGAGCGGTCCCGCTCGGGTATTACGGAAGCCGACTCCGGCGGCGAGCGCCGGTCCCGGGGGGCAGGTCCGTATCCAGGCCGAAGGCTACACGTCCGATGGACGTCGCAAGGAGCGCCGGAAGGGCAAGAAGCGCCAGCGCGTCGATCAGGATGCCGTGCAGGAGAACATCCAGCGCGTCATGGCGGAGCTCAAGGGCGGCGGTGGCAAGAAGCGTCGCCGGCGCGGTTCGAGCTCCCGCGAAGAGCAGGAGGCCCAGGAAGAGCAGGAGCGGCAGGTCCAGGAGCGCGAGGCGCGCACGGTACGCGTCAACGAGTTCCTGACCGTCGCCGAGCTCGCCGAGCTCATGGACGTGTCGTCCACGGAGATCATCGGCTCGGCCTTCAAGAACCTCGGACTGCTCGTCACGATCAACCAGCGCCTCGACTTCGACCAGATGGAGATGCTGCTCGACGAGTTCGGGTTCAAGGCGGTTCGCGAAGAGGAGTACGGCGCGGAGCCGGAAGTCGAGGAGGAGGAGGACGCGCCCGAGGATCTGCGGTGGCGTCCGCCGGTCGTCACGGTCATGGGCCACGTCGACCACGGCAAGACGCTCCTTCTCGATCGCATTCGAAAGAGCAACGTGGTGGCGGGTGAGGCCGGCGGCATCACGCAGCACATCGGTGCCTACCACGTCGAGCTCGAGGAGGGCAAGAGCATCACCTTCCTGGACACGCCCGGGCACGCCGCGTTCACGGCGATGCGGGCGCGCGGCGCGAACCTCACGGACATCGTGATTCTGATCGTGGCCGCCGACGACTCGGTGATGCCGCAGACGATCGAGGCCATCAGCCACGCCCGGAACGCGGGCGTGCCGATGGTCGTGGCGATCAACAAGTGCGATCTGCCCGCGGCCCAGCCGATGAAGGTGAAGCAGGAGCTGCTCCAGCACTCCGTGAACGTCGAGGAGTTCGGAGGCGAGGTACTTTCTGCGGAGATCTCGGCGAAGACCGGCACGGGGGTCGACGATCTTCTGGAGAAGGTGCTGCTGCAGGCCGAGCTCCTGGAGCTTCAGGCCAATCCGGATCGCGAAGCGAGCGGCACGGTCATCGAGGCACAGCTGGACGTGGGGAAGGGCCCCGTGGTGAGCGTGCTCGTGCAGCGTGGCACGCTCAGGGTCGGAGATTCGTTCCTGTGCGGCCTGTTCGACGGGCGTGTGCGCGCGATGCTCGACGAGCGCGGTAAGGCCGTGGAGGAGGCCGGCCCCGGCGTCCCGGTCCAGGTACTCGGCTCCGGAGGCGTTCCGCAGGCGGGTGACACGTTCCAGGTGATGGACGCCGATCAAGCGGCCGAGATCGCCACGAACCGTCAGCGTCTCGACCGGGAGAAGCAGCTTCGGATCCGCGAGCGCGGGGTCAAGCTGGGCGATTTCTCCCAGCTCGTGGCCGCCGGGAAGACCTCGCTCCTGCCGCTCGTGATCAAGGGCGACGTGGATGGATCGGTCCAGGCGGTGGCAGACTCCCTGGAGCAGCTCGGCACGGACGAGGTCCAAGTCGAGATCATCCACCGGGGTGTGGGCGCGATCAACGAATCGGACGTGCTGCTGGCCAAGACGGCAGGCGCTGTGATCATCGGATTCCGCGTGCGACCGCAGACCGCGGCGCGCGTAGAGGCCGAACGCGGCGACGTCGATATCCACGTCTACGACGTCATCTACGAAGCCGTGGACGACGTGCGGAAGGCGATGGAGGGCATGCTGTCTCCGGAGCGGAAGGAGACGGTCCAGGGGGCGGCCGAGGTCCGGGAGACCTTCAGGGTCAGCAAGGTGGGCACGATCGCGGGATGCTACGTCACGGAAGGCCGGATCGACCGTAAGGGACGTGGCCGCGTGATCCGGGACGGCGTCGTCGTGTACGACGGCGAGATCGGCTCCCTGAAGCGCTTCAAGGACGACGTGAAGGAGGTGCGGGAGGGCCTCGAGTGCGGCATCGGCATCGCGAACTTCAACGACGTGAAGGTCGGTGACGTGATCGAGTGCTATACGGTCGAGGAGATCGCCCGTACGCTCGCCGGAACACACGGAGGAAGGTAGCGGGTCCCATGGTCGTCGCGGTGCAGACCTGGGAGCTCTCTCTTCCCGGCTGTACTTCCCTCAAGGACAAGCGCTCCGTGATCCGGTCTCTCAAGGACCGTCTCCGTCGGAAGTTCCAGGCTTCGGTGGCCGAGACCGACTACCAGGACGTGCACGAGCGCGCCGCGCTCAGCTTCGCGGTCGTCGCCACGGACCGTCGGTTCGCGGAATCGATCCTGGACAAGGCGGACCGCTTCGTGCAGGAGCACGGCCAGGCGGTGATCGTCGGCGTGCGACGCGACCTCTACTGACCCGCCGGCACGGACGAAGGATGACACCCAGGCGTCTCGAACGACTCAACGAACAGCTCAGGCGTGAGATTGCCGGACTGATACGGACCCAGGTACGCGATCCCCGGGTCGCGGTGGTGACGGTGACGGCCGTCGACGCCTCCCGCGACCTGACGACCGCCAAGGTGTTCGTGCGGATCGGAGGCTCCGGAGAGGAGCGCGCCCAGGCGCTGGAGGGCCTGCGCGCGGCCGCACCGTTCCTGCGTGGTACGCTGGGAAGAACACTCCACGTGAGGCGCGTTCCCGAGCTCCATTTCATGGAGGATCGGTCGGAGGAGCGTGCCCGGCGCATCGAGGAGATCCTGTCCGAGGTCGACATTCCGGAGCCGGAAGACGACGACGGAGAGGGAGAAGACGACCCCGATGGCGAGCGGGACGCGGACACGTGAGTGGACCCGGTGCGACCGTCCGCGACGGCGTGCTTCCCGTGGACAAGCCCGTGGGGCCGACGTCTCACGACGTCGTCCAGGTGGCCAGGCGCTCCCTCGGTGAGCGACGCATCGGCCACACGGGCACGCTCGATCCCTTCGCGTCGGGACTGATGCTGCTCTGCGTCGGACGTGCCACGCGGATCGCGGAGTTCCTCACCGGCCTCGACAAGTCGTACGAGGCCGTCGCGCGGCTCGGCTGCAGCACCGACACGCTCGATCGAGACGGGCGGGTGGTTGCCGAGAGCGACGGTTGGAAGGAGCTCGGAGAGGAGCGCCTGCGCGATGCGTTGGCCCCGTTCGTCGGGACGATCCTGCAGGTGCCTCCACAGTTCTCGGCCAGAAAGGTCGAGGGAGAGGCCATGCACCGCAGGGCGCGGCGCGGGGAGCGTGTGGATCTTCCGCCCCGCGAGGTGACGATCTACGAGCTGGAGCTTCTCGAGGTACGGCTCCCCGACATCCGGATCCGTGTGAGGTGCTCCAGCGGGACGTACGTGCGAGCGCTCGCGCGGGACCTGGGTGATGCGCTGGGCGTCGGAGCCCACCTCACCGACCTTCGTCGTACGTCCGTGGGGGCGTTCGACGTGGGGCACGCCCTCGGCGTCGACGACTTGAAGGATGACGCTTCGGTGGCGTCGGCGTGGCTGAGTCCCCTCCAGGCGCTCGCGCACCTGCCGCTCGTTCGGGTCGACGAGGAGGCGATGCGGGCGCTCGGCATGGGCCGGAAGATCACGGTGGACGCACCGGGGCCCTCTCCGTCGGTGGTTGCGGCCTTCGAGGACACCCTCGTCGCGGTCGGGGAGGTAGCAGACGCCACCTTCCACCCGAGAAAGGTGTTCGTCTCGTGAGCGCCGCGAAGGTTCGCTGGGCTCAGCCTCCGGGAATCCCCACGGGTGGTGGAACGGTCGTGACGGTCGGGACGTTCGACGGCGTGCACCGCGGACACTGGACGGTCCTGCAGGAGATCCGTCGGCGGGCGCAGGAAACGGGGCGCAGGAGCGTGCTCGTGACCTTCGACCCGCACCCGCTTCGGATCGTTCGTCCCGAGCGCGCCCCGAAGCTGCTCACGACCCCTGTCGAGAAGAAGGAGATCCTCGCCGAGACGGGGCTCGACTACGCCGTGTTCATCAGCTTCACCAAGGCGCTGTCGCGCTACGACCCACGGCGTTTCGTGGAGGAGATCCTGGTCGAGCGCCTGGGCGTCGGCGAGCTCGTGATCGGCTACGACCATGGTTTCGGGCGCGATCGTTCGGGTGACGCGGACACGCTCAAGTCCATCGGGGCCGAGCTCGGCTTCGACGTTTCGGTCGTACCGCCGGTGCAGACGACCGGCGACGCGGTGTCCTCTTCGAGGATTCGCAAGGCCGTGTCGGAAGCGCGCATGGAGGAGGCGAGGGCCTGCCTCGGGCGCCCGTACTCGCTGCGCGGCATCGTCGTGCGCGGCGACGGGCGCGGGCGCCACCTCGGGTTTCCGACGGCGAACCTGGCCGTTTCCAACGGTGACAAGCTGATCCCTCGACAGGGGATCTACGCGGTGCGCGGCGTCCTTCGCTCCGGTACGTATCCCGGTGCGCTGCACCTGGGGCCGAGGCCGACGTTCAAGGGCTCCCCACCCGCAATCGAGCTGCACCTGATCGACTTCGACGGGGACCTGTACGGCGAGACGGTCCGGGTCGATTTCATCCGCTTTCTCCGGGACGTGCGTCCCTTCGGGACGGTGGCATCGCTCGTCGACCAGATGAAGGAGGACGTCGAGGAGGCCCGCCGCGTGCTGAGGGAGGACGACGGAGAGGCCGCTCCCGAGCCCCGCTGAGGTCCCGCCGCGCCATGACGGGTTGTTCCCGACGGCCGCCGGGTCTAAACTTCAAGGCTATTGCAGGTTGAAACGCCGTATGGCTTCCCCTGTAGCGTAGACTCCCGAGGAGGCACGAACGCCGATGGCGATCGTCAAAGAAGACATCATCAAGAAGTACCAGATCCACGACAAGGATCGTGGCAGCGCACCCGTTCAGATCGCGATCCTCACGGCGCGTATCGACGACCTGCGCGCGCATTTCGATGCGCACAAGAAGGATCATCACAGCCGCCGAGGGCTCCTGAAGATGGTCGGCAAGCGCCGTCGTCTCCTCGAGTACATGCGGCGCAACGACGTGGAGCGATACCGTGAGCTCATCGCGGACCTCGGTCTGCGTCACTAGCGATTTCTTCGACGGCCGGGCTTCGAAGCCCGGCCGTCGGCCCATTGCCGACAGCCTCGTTGTTCGGGTGAGAGACGGCCTCTCAGTATGAGTTGGCTGCAGAGACGGGCCGCGCGAGAGCGTGCCCCGGGCGGCGGTCGCTCTCTCCTCCGTTTCCGCGACGCTTCGGCAAGCTGTTTCCAAAGGCTCCGGACGTACCGGGGCCACAACCGAAGCGAGTAGTAAAACAATGATTCAGCGGATGGAGCGTCAGTTCGCCGGGCGAACCCTGTCGCTCGAGATCGGCCGTATGGCCAAGCTCGCGCATGGCTCGTGCCTCGTGCAGTACGGTGACACGGTCGTGCTCTGCGCCGTAACGGTGCAGGACCACCCCACCCACCTCCCGTTTTTCCCCCTGACGGTGGAGTACCGAGAGAGGACCTATGCCGCCGGGAAGATCCCGGGCGGGTTCTTCAAGCGGGAAGGCCGTCCGAGCGAGAAGGAGATCCTCGCCGCTCGGCAGATCGATCGGCCGGTCCGGCCGCTCTTCCCGGAAGGCTTCATGAATGAGACGCAGCTCGCGTGCTTCATTCTCTCGGCCGACCAGGAGAACGACGCCGACGTGCTCGGCATGCTCGGCTGCTCGGTGGCCCTGAACATGTCCAAGGTGCCCTTCAACACGCCGATCGCCGCCGTGCGGGTGGGGCGGATCAAGGACACGTTCATCCTCAACCCCACGTTCCAGCAGCTGCAGTACTCGGACCTGGACATCACGGTGGCCGGCTCGGCCGAGGCCATCACGATGGTCGAGGGCGGCGCGATCGAGGTTTCCGAGGCGGACATGCTGGAGGCGCTGAAGGTCGCGCACGAGGGAATCAAGGAGCTCTGCGCACTTCAGGAGGAGTTCCTGGCCGATCACCGGGTTCCGGACATGGAATGGACCCCGGTGAAGCCGGACGCCGAGCTGCGGTCCCGCGTGGAGGACCTGGCGGCTTCGCGTGTCGAGGAGGCCCTCAACCTCCAGGACAAGCAGGAGCGCCAGCAGGCGATGGCCGCGCTTCGCGAGGACGTGCTGACCCAGCTCGTCGACGAGGACGAGGAGTGGGCCACGCACGAGTCGAGCGTCGGTGACATCCTGAAGGGCATCGAGAAGCAGACGATGCGCCAGCAGATCCTCAATCAGGGTGAGCGGGCCGACGGGCGCTCGCTCGACGAGATCCGGCCGATCACCTGCGAGGTGGGCGTGCTTCCGCGTACCCACGGCTCGGCGCTCTTCACACGAGGCCAGACGCAGTCGCTCGGCGTGGTGACCCTGGGCACGGCGCGAGACGAGCAGCGGATCGACTCGATCGACACGCACGAAGAGGTGACGAAGTCGTTCATGCTGCACTACAACTTCCCGCCGTTCTCGGTCGGGGAGGCTCGCCCCTACCGCGGCACGTCACGGCGCGAGATCGGACACGGGAACCTGGCCGAGCGCGCGATCCAGCCGCTCCTGCCGGCGTACGACGATTTCCCGTACACGATCCGGGTCGTCTCCGACATCCTGGAGTCCAACGGGTCGTCGTCGATGGCGACGGTCTGCTCGGCCTCGCTCTCCCTGATGGACGCGGGTGTGCCGATCAAGGGCGCGTGCGCCGGTGTGGCGATGGGCCTGATCAAAGAGGATGACAAGGTGGCGGTGCTCACCGACATCCTCGGGCTCGAGGATGCCCTGGGCGACATGGACTTCAAGGTCGCCGGCACGCGTAACGGCATCACCTCGATCCAGATGGACATCAAGATCCAGGGCATGACGGTCGAGATCCTCGAGGAGGCGCTCTCCCGTGCCAACAAGGGCCGGATGCACATCCTCGGCCTCATGGAGCAGGCGCTTTCGGAGCCGCGGGCCGACATCTCGCAGTTCGCGCCGCGCATCATGAGCATCCAGGTGAACCCGGAGAAGATCGGGGAGATCATCGGACCGAAGGGCAAGACGATCCGCGCGATCCAGGACGAGTCCGGTGCCCAGATCGACATCGACGACTCAGGGCTGGTGCGCATCTCGGCGGTCTCCGGTGAGGCCGGAGCCCGGGCGCGGGAGATGATCGAGGCGATCTGCCAGGAGCCCGAAGTCGGCAGGATCTACGAAGGACCCGTCAAGAACACCACGACCTTCGGGGCCTTCATCGAGATCCTTCCGGGAATCGAGGGCCTCTGCCACATCTCGGAGCTCCAGGAGGAGCGGACCAAGAATACCGAGGATGTCCTGAAGAAGGGGGACATCGCTCGGGTCAAGCTGCTCTCGATCGACGAAAAGGGCCGTCTCCGGTTGTCCAGGAAGGCGGCGCTCGCCGCGGATCAGGCGGCTACGGCGGACGATTGAGGACGCCGAGCCCGCCATGTTCAGAGCCGAGGGGCGCGGTTCGAGGTCCGCGCCCCTCGCGTCGTCGGTAACGCGGTCCATGAATGACACGTTGCTGGACAACGGCATCCGCGTCCTCAGCGAGACGATCCCGTCGGTACGCTCGGTGTCGGTCGGCGTGTGGGTTCGTACGGGCTCCGCACACGAGCCCCCGGCGGATGCGGGCGTCAGTCACCTCCTCGAGCACATGGTGTTCAAGGGGACGCGGACGCGGAGCGCGCACGAGATCGCGCTCTCGCTCGAGACCCTCGGCGGATCGCTGGACGCCTACACGAGTCGGGAGCACACGTCCTTCCAGGCCAGGGTGCTCGATGAGCACCTGCCCGTGGCCCTCGAGGTCCTCCACGATCTGACGGTGGAGCCGACGCTCACCGACGACGATCTGGAGCTGGAGCGGGCGGTCGTCCTGGAAGAGATCGCTCAGGTCGAGGATACACCCGACGACCAGGTCTTCGATCTGCACGGCGAACGGCTGTGGGAGGGCCACCCCTACGGGCGACCGATCCTCGGAACGACCGAAAGCGTCGGCGCCATGAGCGGTGACACGCTTCGACGCCTGCACCGCGACCGGTACCGGGGGCGTAACCTCGTGGTCGCGGCGGCCGGCAACCTGGAGCACGACGACCTCGTGGAGCGTGTGAATCGGTGGTTCGGCGCTCTCGAGCCCGGCTCGCCCCCGCCGGACGTGCCCGCAGCGCCGGAGGGACTCCGGGGCGACGAGCGAAGGAAGCGCGATTCAGCGCAGACCCACGTCGTGCTCGGCTCGCTGGTACCGCCCCATTCCGATCCGGTCCGCTATCCGCTCGTGCTCCTGGCGGCGGCGCTCGGGGGAGGGATGAGCTCGCGGCTGTTCCAGAAGGTGAGGGAAGAGCTCGGGCTGTGTTATTCGGTCTACACGTTCCAGTCCTTCTACCGCACCGGGGGGATGTCGGGCGTCTACGTAGGCACCCGCCCCGGAACGGTGGATCTGGCCGTGTCGACCATACAGGAGGAGTTCAGGCGGGTCGCGCTGGAGGGCTTGCCCGCCGACGAGCTGGAACAGACCAAGCGTCAGGTGAAGGGCCAGATCACGCTCTCTCTGGAGTCGACGAGCTCGCGGATGTACCGCCTGGTATCGTTCGCGCTCCACGATGAGCCGTTCGTCGCCATCGACGATCTCCTGGCCCGGATCGACGCCGTGACGGCCGAAGAAGTCACCGCCGCCGCGGCGCGCTATTTCGATCCCGGGAGACAACTGGTCATGAGGCTCGGTCCTTCCTAGCTTTCAACGCCCTCCAATCGCTGAGTCTGTCGACCATTGGCAAGCGAGAAAGAGATGCTCATCGGCGTACCCAAAGAGATCAAGGACGACGAATATCGCGTCGCCCTCACCCCGGCCGGCGCGGAAATGCTCACGAACGCCGGACATCAGCTCGTCGTGGAGAAGAACGC
The DNA here is from genome assembly GCA_046704545.1 of Longimicrobiales bacterium. Lineage (GTDB taxonomy): Bacteria > Gemmatimonadota > Gemmatimonadetes > Longimicrobiales > Gaopeijiaceae > SZUA-318. The sequence continues at coordinate 1,593 of JBJKRT010000029.1, read as the reverse complement.
TGGTCTAGGCAGCGGCTTCACGGACGACTTCTATCAGAACGCCGGCGCGGAGATCGTTGACAGCGCCGACGAGGTCTGGGCTCGGGCCGAGATGATCATGAAGGTCAAGGAGCCCATCAAGGTCGAGTGGCCCAAGATTCGCGAGGGGCAGCTCCTCTTCACGTACTTCCACTTCGCGGCCGACGAGGCCCTCACGAAGGCGTTCCTCGGGACGGGCGCCACGGCGATCGCGTACGAGACCGTCGAGCTGCCGTCGGGAGAGCTTCCGCTCCTGACGCCCATGAGCGAGGTCGCAGGCCGCATGGCGGTCCAGGAAGGCGCGAAGTACCTGGAGAAGCCCCAGGGCGGGCTCGGCGTCCTTCTCGGAGGCGTTCCGGGCGTGTTGCCGGGCAAGGTTCTCGTTCTGGGCGGGGGCGTAGTCGGTACGCACGCCGCCAAGATGGCGGCCGGCCTCGGTGCCCGCGTCAGCATCATGGACATCAACCTGCACCGGCTGCGGTACCTCGAGGACGTGATGCCGGCCAACGTGAACCTGCTGTTCAGCACGCGGTATGCGATCCGCAAGCAGGTGGAGGACGCGGATCTGATTGTCGGCGCCGTGCTGATTCCGGGCGCCAAGGCCCCCAGCCTGGTGAAGCGTGAAGACCTGAAGCTCATGCGGCCCGGCACCGTGATCGTCGACGTCGCCGTCGACCAGGGCGGCTGCGTCGAGACGATCCATCCGACCACGCACCACGATCCGACGTATGTGGTGGACAACGTGATCCACTATGCGGTTGCGAACATGCCGGGTGGCGTCCCCCGCACCAGCACCCTGGCGCTCACGAACGCCACGCTTCCGTACGCTCTGGCCCTGGCCGGCAAGGGCTGGAAGAAGGCGTGCCAGGACGACAACGCCCTGAAGCTCGGCGTGAACGCCGTCGACGGCCATGTGACGTTCCCCAACGTCGCGGAGGCGTTCGGGATGGAGTGCCGTGACGTCGACGACTTCCTGAAAGGGTGACGTACCGGGTCCGCTTCGTCCGATTGCCGTCGAACCCCGACTTGCCGCTGCCGGCGCGAGCGACGCCGCACGCGGCCGGGTACGACGTGCGATCGGCCGAAGCGGACCTCGATCTCCTGCCCGGGGAGATCAGGCTCGTAGCGACCGGGCTCGTGATGGAGTTGCCCGAGGGGGTGGAGTGTCAGGTACGGCCCCGCTCGGGCTTGGCGTTGAAGCACGGTGTGACGCTGCCGAACAGCCCGGGCACGATCGATCCGGACTACCGGGGAGAGCTTCGGGTCATCCTTCAGAACCTCGGATCCGAGCCGGTGACGATCGCTCGAGGAGAGCGCATCGCACAGCTCGTGTTCGCACGTTTCGAGAGTCCGACCGTCGAGGAGACGGAAGAGCTCACCGAAAGCGAGCGGGGTGCAGGCGGGTTCGGTAGTACCGGTACAAAATAACAGTTGGCATTTCGATCTCTGTAAACGTATGTTCTCGGGCCGTTTGGGGCCCTTCCTCGCTCTTGCATACCTGACCATTGGCCGGACTCAGCAGCTGGTTCAACTCGGGGCGGCTCGTCCCCGTCAACGACATCGCCGTGGACCTCG
>JBJKRT010000028.1:0-5743 GCA_046704545.1 Longimicrobiales bacterium | reverse complement strand
CCACTTCGAAGTGGCACCTGGAGCCCCACCTCAACTCAGCTTTCCGCGGTTTCCTTTACGTACAGCTCCCCGCCCGACTCCCGGAACTCCTCCGCCATCTCCTGCATCCCGACTTCGACGGCCTCCGCGGCGCTCACCCCGTGCTCGTCGGCGAATCGGCGGATGTCCTCGGAGATCTTCATCGAGCAGAACTTCGGCCCGCACATCGAGCAGGTGGTGCGTCTATGCCGCTCCGTACAGCCCGTCCTTCGTCCACGCTGCGACACGGCCAAGCAGGTCTTCGAAGTCATATAGGAACTCCCCTCCACTGCCGGGCGGGCCCGTAGGCAGGCGCACCTGCGCCTGGTGCAGCGGCCGGCGATGGGCTTCGAGGATGTCCCGAGCACGGCTGCCTGCCACGTAGGCGCTCCAGCCTTCGCTCTCCGCGGCGTCGACCCACTCGAGCACACGGGCCAGAAACGAGAAGACCGCTGCCCAGAACCGCCATCGGGGGAGGTCCGGTTCCGGCTCCGCGCCGTGGAGGTCAGATCGGTAGGTCTGAAGCACCTGGGCCCAGGCTTCCGGCTCCGCATAGAAAGACGAAGGGCGACCCTCGATTTCATGGATGAAGCCCGCCAGGGTCATCTCCTCCGTGGCGGTCCGAACAGCCCGCTCGGTATAGGCCGTCGCCGCGGCGATCACCTTCAGGTCGGCTGCGGCACCGGCGAAGCCGATGAGAACGGAGAGGACATCTGCCTTCGCGTTGACGCCGAACCCGGCGCGAAGTCGAAGGGTCAACGCGGGTCCCTCAGTGAGACGAAGGTCCCCGGTAGGCTTGATCCGAGGCGCGTATTCGTTGGCAACGGGAGCAGCATTCAAGCGCTTCCATCGCTTGTCACCGGCCGCGACGGCGGACCCGGTAAACAGGCCGATTCGCTCCCGGACAGCCGGGGGAAATCGCGAGGCCAACGTGCGCATGCGCTGCATGCTCATCAGGTGAGCGGCATCCGTCGCCCAGGACGCCACCATGTCATCCAGGCGCCGCTCGCGGTCGCCGACGGCGAGTGAAGCGAGAATCAGCGCCTCCGGATCCACAACGGTCCAGGCGCGCCGGCGGTCGGCACGCAACGCGGCAGCGGTCAACACCGTCCACTGCGCCCACGCAGCGTCGACGAGGGTGGCCTCGGCCACCGCCCCGATTCTACGAACGGCTTGGTCCGACATGACGGATCACCTCCTCGACGAGGGCACCCCACTCGGGTGCCGCGTCCTGCGTTCGAACCCACCCCGCCGCGAGCTCCAATTCCTCCGGGCCCGGGGCGAGGGCCATCAGATCCTGGACGTGTACGCTGTGCGGGCCTCCATCCGCGGCCGCGAACAGCTTCAGCGCGATCAGGGTTGGGCGACCCACCAGGCCCACATCGAGCCCGCCCCCGAAGTTGCGCCAGGTGGTATCCTCGAGCAGGCCGGGCGGGAGGCCCTGCGCCCACTGAGCCTCCACCACAGCGTTCATCCATTCATCACTCAGGCCGAAATCCCGCGCCACCGTACGGATCGCTCGAGCCAACGTCGGCGGGAACGGCTCCGCACGCTCCAGCCGGAGTTCCCCTGCCTCGTCCCGGTAGGCCCGGGCGATCACGTCCACGTCGCTCGTGGCTCGCCGCACGATGCCGAGAAGGTTCAGCGTTGCGCCGCCCACGACGACCACGGCGACCCGCTCGCCCTCGACGGCCACAAGCTCGCCGACAGCGGTGAGCGCTGCCTCCAGCTGCTCAGGATAGAGTTGGTCATTCATTAAAGAATGTCTTCTGTATACGTGAAGATATGCTTCCCTATCTACATTTCGGGAACTCGCCTGTCAACGGCCTACCTCGCCACCGTCCTTCTTGCGTCTCCGCACACGCAGCAGTACTGTCGATTTCGACAGTTGTCGTGTTCCGACAGTTACTCCTATCAACGAGGCCCCCGTGAGCTCCCCAGCCCGTTCGGATGTGCTACGTGGCACGCTGGACCTCCTGATCCTCAAGACGCTGGCTCTCGAGCCCATGCACGGCTGGGGGGTCGCGCAGCGGATTCAACAGCTGTCGAGCGAGGCGCTGCAGGTCGGCCAGGGCTCGCTCTACCCCGCGCTGCAACGCCTGGAAGAGCGGGGCTTGATCGAGGGTGAGTGGAAGGAGCCGATGGGCGCCCGCCGCGCCAAGTACTACCAACTGACGCCCTCGGGGCAGCGAGCCCTCGGACAGGAGACCGACAGTTGGCGCGACTACGTACGGGCGGTCGAGCTCATCCTCGAAGCCGGACGCTGACAGGGAGCCCCCCGTGAGCGGACTGAGGGGAAGGCTCAAGCAGCTCCGCATCTTCACGCACAAGAGCCGGGTCGAGCGCGAACTGGACGACGAGCTCCGCATCCACATCGAGATGGAGACCGAGAAGAACATCCGGGAGGGGATGTCGCCTGAGGAGGCGCGCCGCGCCGCGCTCATTGCGTTTGGAGGGGTGGAGCGGACGAAGGAGCGGGTGCGGGAGGCGAGGTGGGTAGCCTGGATGGAGCACCGTGCGCAGGACCTACGTTATGCGCTGCGTGGACTGCGGAACCGGCCCGGCTTCTCCGCCGCGGTGGTGCTGACGCTCGCGCTCGGCATCGGCGCGAACACGGCCATGTTCTCCATCGTAGACGAGCTGCTCTTCCTTCCACCGCCGATGATGTCGGACGCTGGGCGGGTCCATCGCGTGTACCTCGAGTCGATCTTCCAGGGCAATCCCTACGTGCACGGGGGCGTGTCATACGCACGATACCTCGACCTCACGCGAAACACGCACTCGTTTTCCAGGACCGCGCTGTGTAAGTCGGAGGAAGCTGCCGTCGGCACGGGTGCGGACACCCGCGAGACGAGCGTCGGCGTGGTGAGCGCCTCGTTCTTCGGCATGTTCAACGCCGCTCCCGCGCTCGGCAGGTACTTCACGGCCAGGGAAGACGAGCCGCCGCACGGCACGGCTGTGGCCATTCTGAGCCACGCCTTCTGGGAAGCGCGCTATGGTGGTGCTCGGAACGTGCTCGGAAGGACGCTGGAGGTAGGCAAGACGCGCTACAGGATCATCGGTGTCGCACCGAAGGGATTCGTGGGCCTGTGGCCGGAGGATCCGCCTGCGGTGTTCGTACCGGCGAGCGTGGTGGGGGGAGAAAGCCAGCCCGCCGGGATGCTGTACAGTAGGAAATGGTGGAAGATGTACGACTGGACCTGGGCGTCCATGCTCGTCGAACGCAAACCGGGCGTGGGTGTGGCGCAGGCGACCGCCGACCTGACCCAGGCGTACGTACGCAGCTACGAGACAGAGCGCGCGCGCGGTGACGAGCCGTACCAGCTTCCCCCTGCGGCGGTGGGCAAGCCGCACGCGATCGCGGCATCGGTGCTGCGGGATCGAGGTCCAGACAAGTCTGGTCTTGCCAGGGTCGCGGTGTGGGTCGGCGCCATGGCGCTCATCGTCTGGCTGATCGCGTGCGCCAATGTCGCGAACCTGCTCCTGTCTCGAGCGCTGCAACGCGGACGCGAGATTGCGATGATCTTGTAGGCCCCGACCGCGCGCTCCACCACTCGTTCATGCGCAAAGGTCATTGCCCCATTATGGAACTGTGTGGTTCTCGTGAGGATCACGATTTGGGGATACGCTAGTGATACGCCCCAAAAGTTCTGGTACATGCACGGGAAGAGTGGTAAGATGGTGGCATGGGCGTGCACGTGTCGGCAAGCGAAGCTCGGGAGTTGGAGCGAATCGTCCGGGAGGGACGGGGCGAAGCGCGCGTGTATCGACGAGCTCGTATGGTGCAGATGGCAGCGTCGGGGGCGTCGATCTCGTCAATCGCCAGAGCATTGGGCACGAACCGGACGCGGGTAGGAGAGTGGCTGCGCAGGTTTGAGGAAGAGGGAATCGAGGGGTTCGAAGACCAGCCGAGGAGTGGGCGGCCGCTTGAGATCACACCCCTGGAGCGGCATCAGGTCATCGCCGCGGCGTGCAGCGCACCGAGCGAGTTTGGGTTGGATCGAACGGTGTGGAGCCACGAAGCTCTAGCGGAGGTGCTGGCGGCGAGCGGGCGGGTGCGCTCGATCAGCAGCAGCACGGTGGGTCGGATCCTGGAGGACGCAGAAATCAAGCCTTACCGTGTGAAGGCGTGGTGTCACAGCACGGATCCGCAGTACCAGGCGAAAATGCGCTCGATCGTGAATCTGTACGTGTCACCGCCGGCGGGGGCGGCGGTGCTGAGCATCGATGAGAAGAGCGGGATCCAGGCGTTGTCGAGATCGAGACCCATGATGCCAGCGGCACCAGGCAGAGGGCCGCGTCAGGAGTTCGAGTACAAGCGCAACGGGACCCGGTGCCTTTTCGCCTGCTTCAACATCCGCACGGGACAAGTGCTTGGACGCTGTACGCTTCAACGGGCTCGCGAGGACTTCTTCTCGTTCCTGGACCTGGTCGCTGGGCGCTACCGGCAGGGAGAGGTCCACGTGGTGCTGGACAATCTGAACACGCACAAGGACACGAGCCGTGGGCCGTTCCTGACCGAGTGGAATCGGGCGCATGGTGAGCGCTTCGTGTTCCACTACACGCCAACGCACGGGTCATGGCTCAACCAGGTCGAGCTCTGGTTCAGCATCCTGACGCGCAGGGTGCTGCGTTATGGGGACTTCTCGACGCCGGACGAGTTGGTCGCTACGATCGAGCGGTTCATCGACGTCTGGAACGATCAGGAAGCCAAGCCGTTCCGCTGGACGTACCAGGGGCTTCCCTTGGTGAGCACGTGAGAGAGCGATGAAGCGTCCCCGCCGTGAGGCCGCCAAGCAGCGGCTGGAGCAGTTGCTCTCAGCCGACCCCATCACTCAGGGCATGTACGTCCGGCCCTGGGGTGACCATCTCATCGTCGGCCGTGAGGAAGCCTTCGGACCCAACGGCGAGATGGAGGCTGACGACCGCGTGCGTCTCACTGCACGCAGCAACTCCGTGTGGGGCCTCAGCGTCCGCCGGCACACCGGGCGCTGGGAGAAGACGCCCTTCACGGGAACGCTTGAAGAACTCAGCGATGTGATCTCATCCTTCATGCAGCACATCGTTGCCCCATATACCTGACCTGTACCATTACTTATGGGGCGTATCACTAGGTGTACCCTCCGGAAGGTGTGGAAGCAGCTGGCGCAGGCGGGCGCCTGAGGCGACCTTTCGAGGGGCGGTAGTGGCCAGGTGGGCGTTTGAGTGCCGGCGGTAACACGGTCCGGCCGTGGCGTCACGAGAGCCGCTACCGCCTCCTCGTGTCGAGGAGGCTCGAGGCCCTGGCCCGGAGGTGGAGTGGTTCCGTTGGCGGGGCATGATTGAGCTGCAGCAGCTCGTGGACGCGATCCCGGACGAGGCGCTCCTGCGGCTTTCGGATGTCGTGCTGGGCCACTGGAACCCGGTGCCCGAGAGGTTCGAGGAGGTGGCCCGAGGGATGCGGGCCGAACTACTTGAGCCGGAGGATGCCCCCGGTGGGACATCTTCGCCCGACGTTGACAGGGCCGATGCGGCCGGCTCCGGTGGCTTCACGTCTTAGACGCAGCCATGTCCTCCTTTGGCTCTGTCACGCCCGAGGGGTGCCCTAACGGGCACCTCTCCTGCCGCTCCTCTGCCCGGCCTGTGGCGGCTCCATGAAGATCCTCGCCTTTCTCACCGACCCGCCCGTCGTCTCCGCTATCCTCGTCCACCTCGACCTGCCCCACCGGCCCCCGCCCCTCGCGCC
>JBJKRT010000027.1:0-20473 GCA_046704545.1 Longimicrobiales bacterium | reverse complement strand
GCCGGTCGTTCCGTCCGAGGGGGCGGTCGACTTGATCGTGACCGGGTCCGAGGTGAAGAGCTCGGTCGTTCCGTGCAGCGCCGTGAGCATCACCGTGTAGCTCTCCCCCGGCGCGGCCTGGATGGTTCCGGTCAGCTCGTACTCGGCCTGGCCGGGCGTCACCACGATCACGGTGTCGAGCACCACGTCGGAGGTCTTCGCGCTGGTGACGACCATCCGGAAGTGGTCGACCTCGTCGAACGCCTTGTTGAGCGCGTCGGCCTGGGATGCAGGGAGGGGGCCGGACGATGCGTTCGGACCCACCAGTGAGAACACGGGAGCGATCGCCAGCGGCCAGGTCGGCTTCGTGCCGGCCGGCGACGAGGGCCCGTCGACACAGGCGAAGAGGCTCAGCAGCCCGATGAGGGCCGCAGCATGGACGAGGCGGAACCGTGCGGAAGAATAGGCCATGATGTCTTGGAGCGCTCGGCCGCTCGAACCTGGGCTCACTTTGCCCGGGACGGCCGGGGTGGTCGAGACAGGGGGGAGACGCACAAAACCCCAAGGTTCCAATATCGAGGAGCCGGGAACCGCTATGCAACCATGTTGTGCGGTCTGTTCTGCGGATCGGCGTGTCCGCTCCGGAGCGCGGCCATCCCTTTCCCCCGCCGTCGCGGCCTCGGTAGATTGGTCGTCCCATCCGACGACCGGAGGCGACGAGGCCGTGTCAGACAGCGCACATTCCTGGTCCACGGACCAGGTCGTAAGCCTGCTCGAGAAGGTAGAGCTCTTCGAAGGATTGCCGGGCGAGGATCTCGTCCGTATCGCCGGCATCGTGAGCGGTACGAGCGTGGAGGCCGGCGAAGTGCTCTTCGAGGAGGGCGAGCCGGGCGACGCGTTCTACATCGTGTTCAAGGGTGCGATGGAGGTCGTGAAGGCCCGCCCGGACGGGACCACGGAGAAGCTCGCGGTCCGGCGGGCCGGGGAGGCGTTCGGGGAGATGGCGCTCCTCAACGACGCCCCGCGCTCGGCCACGGTCAGGGCCGCGGAGGCGACGCAGCTCATGGTGGTCGGTCGGGATGCGTTCCAGGATCTCCTCGGTGGAGACTCTCTCGCGCTCCGGATGATGAGAGTGCTCTCCAAAGCGCTACGCGCTCTGGGCGTGCGTTTCGCAAGCGTCGAGAAGCTCCAGGAGGGCGGAGGATCGGCCCGAATGGATCCCCTCGGTGTCAGCCGTGTGATGCAGGCCGGACTGCTCCCTCGAACCGCACCCAGGCTCGACGGCTACGAGGTGGCGGCAGGCACGACCACGGCGGAATCGGGGCGCGGTGGGTCCGTCTGGGATTGGGTCGAGGTCGGTGACGGCCGGGTGGCGCTGATGACGTTGGACGTGCGGCAGGACGGCTTTCCTCCTGCGTACCACGTGGGTGTCGCGCGTGCGCTGCTACGGGCGCTGCTCGCGCAGGGCCGTCCGTTGGCCGACGTGCTGGCCCGAGCCAACGACGCGATGTCGTCGTCGGCGATCGACGGGTTGGACCAGTTCGTCGAGGTGGGGCTCCTCCTGAGTGGCCCCGACGGTGTGGAGTGGGCGAGCGCGGGCAGGGTCGCGGGAGGCATCATCCGCCGCGAGGGGACGTTCGAGGAGTTCGGCGGGCACGGACCACCGCTCGGCATGATGGAGGGCTTCAAGTACGACGTGCGTCGCTTTCCCATGAACGTCGGAGATACGGTGTTCGTGCTCTCGCACGGTTCTCAGGGTCTCCTCCTCGGGGCCGCGGATCTGGTGGCCCAGCTTCACGGGAAGCCGGCCGGCGACGTGGTCGGGACACTCCACAAGGCGATCCGCAAGGCGCAGGGGGGCGAGGTGCGGACCGAGACCTCGGTGCTCTACGCCCGGAAGCACTGACGCCGGACTCCACCGACTCGCGTTTCCCGAACCCGCGGGGTTTCCGCGGGTATCTCACTCTCCACGCCATCATGAGGAGCGCCGACATCCGGCCCCCTCATTCACTGGATCGGAGAGGAAGAACGGGGAATGGCGATAACCGAGAAGGACGTCCAGCAAGCCTTGAAGTCCGTCATGGATCCCGAGCTCGGGCTCGACCTCGTGGTCCTCGGTCTCGTGTACGACGTCGAGGTGGACGGGAACGCTGAAGGCGTCGCCGTGAAGGCTACGATCTCCCTCACGTCGCCCATGTGCCCGGTGGCGGGGCAGATCGTGGATCAGGCGAAGGCGGCGATCGAGGCGCTCGACGGTGTGGAGAGCGCGGAGGTGGAGCTCACGTTCGATCCCCCCTGGACGCCGGAGCGGATGAGCCCGCTCATTCGCTCGTCGCTGGGGATCTGACGGAGACTCAGCCGTCGACCAGCTCGACGTCCTCCAGGAAATCCCTCAAGGGATTGGCGACCGCGATGGCACGCTCCGCGATCGCGTCCGCGATCGACACCGCTTCGTCGGAGGAGAGGACCAGATGACGGGAGACCGCCTCTCCGAGCCGAGCGTCGGATTCCGCGGCCGCGTGATGGTATTCGGCGTAGCGCGCGCTCACCCTCTGCTCGAAGAGCGGGAGCTGCGCCCGGGGCGTCCCGTGCTCGACCATGTCCTCGAAGACGGCCCGATGCAGCTCGTCCAGGCCCTTCCGGATCCTGTGGTCGGGGGCGCGTCCCAGAAATGCGAGCTGAACTCCCCTCGTATGGGCCCACATGAAGAAGATGAGCGCCTCCTCGGCCGTCCGCTCGTCGAGGTCGCCGGCCTCGTCGGCGAGCGTCCGGGTCGCGGGCAGGGGAGTTTCCACGTCCTCGTGGGAGAGGAAGTCGGAGAAGCTCTCCCATACCAGACGCGCCAGACTGTCGCCGAGCTCGGCGGGAGTCATGGTTCGGGGGGCTCGAAACTCGTGGATATCGTCCATCACGCTCGAAAGCACGGCGTTATTTCCGTTCAGGGGGTTTTCAGCTACCCTCAATTCCCATGTGGGAGTGGGGGGTGTCAAGGTTTTTCGATCCGAAACACGGGGACGTCATGACCAGCCAGCATCCTCCGAGGGGTAGGCACGTCGGCAACATGGTCCGATACGCGGCCTGGATTCTCGCCGCGTTGGCGGCGAGCGCGTGCGCCGCAGCCAAGCCCCAGTTGCCCAAGCCTCGGCCGATCATCGTGCACTCCGGTGCCCGGATCAAAGCCGGCGAAGCACGCCTCGACTCGATCAACACCTGGGTGACCAAGGTTCAGGACAACATCCAGAACGATCCCAGCTTCATGGTCGAGGCCCGCAACGCCCCCGGCATGGTCTATCCCTGGTCGTTCCTCGACTTCGGAAAGGACTCGGTGCGCGTCTGGGTCGACCAGCAGTACCCCTCGACGCAGCTCCCGTTCATGATCTACGGGTATCTGCACCTGATGGCGCGCATGGGGAGGCAGGCCAAGTGGCTGCCCGAAGCGCCCCACGCCACGGGTTTCCAGCTGGAGCGTGCGATCCTCGCAAGAGTGGCCGACACCTGGCTGCTGGCGCGTGCCGTCTATGGAGCCAGCCCCTACGAGCCGCTCGACGAGCTACTCTACGCGCACGAGGACGGCTATCTGGACGCCCTCATCTTCACGGCGCGTCCGAACAAGTTCGAGGAGGCACGAAAGGAATGGGCGGCCAAACACCCGGATGCGGCACAGAAGTACCGCACCTGGTTCAAGGCCACCTTCAACAAGGAGCCCCCGGGGCTGCGCTAGTCCGGGGCTCGAGGCGCTTCTCAGCGCCCGAGCGTGATCTCCCAGCGCAGGGAGACGGGACCTTCCCCTTCCATCTCGTCGACGTGCACGTCCACCCGGCCGGTGCGCGCGAGGCGCTCGTCGGAAGGTTTGCCTCCGATGGCCGCGAACCCTTTCACCCGTAGCTCGCAGCTGCGGCCGTCGGGACCGACAGCGTGGAGATGTGCGCCCTTGAGGGCCTTGATGGAGGGTGCTTCGCCGGACTGAAGGCGGAGGCGTAGAATACGGCCGGAGTGCGGGCCGTCCATCGCGTCGAGAACGCGGAAGACGAGGCCCTTTCCGGTAGCGGTTTCCACAGACATGGCAACAAGAGTATTGCGATGACGCGCCCGAAGGAAGATGCGGGCTCGGCGCTGGACATGTCGCGCGACGAGATGCTCGCGTTGGCGGAGGCGGCTGTTCGCGTCGTGATCGATCGGATCGAAGGGCTGGAAGACGACCTGGCGTGGCGCGGAGCGTCGCGGGGGGAGCTCGAGTCCTTGCTGCGTGAGCCTCCACCGGAGGAGGGAAGGCCCGCGCACGACGTGCTCGAGCGAGCCGTGCGGGACGTCCTGCCGGTGGCGGCGCGCGTGGATCATCCACGCTTCTTCGCGTTCGTGCCTTCGGCACCGACCTGGCCGGGGGTGCTGGCCGACTTCCTGGCCGCCGGATTCAACACCTTCCAGGGCACGTGGCTCGGGTCCGGCGGTCCCAGCGAGGTCGAGCTGGTGGTGACCGACTGGATACGGACCTGGATCGGCTATCCCGAAGGAGCGGGAGGACTCTTCACGAGCGGCGGATCGGCGGCCAGCCTGGACGCGCTGGTGGCGGCCCGCGAGTGGGCGGGCGCTCCGGACCGTCCGAGCGTGTACATGGGCGACCAGAGTCACAGCGCGCTCGAGCGCGCCGCCCGCATCGTGGGCGTGCGCCCGGAGAACATCCGGAAGGTGCCTTCGGACGAGCGCTTCCGCGTGCGACCGGAGGAGCTGGCGGCCATGGTCCGCGCCGATCGGGCGGCAGGCCTGACGCCCATCGCCGTGTGCGCGAATGCCGGGACGACGAACACCGGAAGCGTGGACCCGCTCGACGAGCTGGCCGATTTCTGCGAGGAGGAGAACCTCTGGCTCCACGTGGACGGAGCCTACGGCGGCTTCGCCGTCCTGACGGAGCGGGGGCGCGACCTGATGCGGGGAATCGAGCGTGCGCACTCCGTGACGCTCGATGCGCACAAGTGGCTCTTCCAGCCGTTCGAGGCCGGTTGCCTCATGGTGCGTGACGTGCGGGACCTGGAGAACGCGTTCAACGTGCATCCCGAGTACCTGCAGGATACCGACCTGGGACGGGAGCACGTGAACTTCGGCGACCGCGGCCTCCAGCTGAGTCGATCGTTTCGGGCGTTGAAGGTGTGGATGTCGATCCAGACCTTCGGGATGGAGGCGTTCCGGGGCTCGGTGGCCAACGCCATCACGCTGGCGGACCGGGCCGGAGCGTACGTGGAGGCCTCACCCGTGCTGGAGCTCCTCAGCGAGCCGTCTCTCGGGGTTGTCTGCTTCCGGTTCAGGCCGGCCACGGGGACGTGGGACGCCGCCGCGATCGAGACGCTGAACGAGCGCGTCCAGGAGCGGGTCATCGAGAGCGGCACGGCGATGATGTCGTCGACGCGGCTGCGTGGCGTCTACTCGCTCCGCCTGTGCATCCTCAGTCACCGGACGACCTGGGACGACGTCGAGCGGACATTGGCCGCGGTGGAGTCGTTCGGTCGCGGGGCCGCCGGGGCAGCGTGATCGGACCGCTCGCGTGGCCGGACGCGGTGCTGTGCGTCCTGCTCCTGGTGGGGATGCCCGTTCTGGCGGTGGCGCAGCTTCCGCTGGCCAAAGCGGAGGAGCTCGATCGCATTCCCGCCTATGTGGCTTCGGCGGTGACGATCGCGGTCCTTGCGGGCCTCGCCCTGCTGGTCGGCACGCGGGCCGGGGGTCTACGTGCGGTCGGGCTGGTGGCGGTGTCGCCGGCCGTCCTCGGCCGCTGGAGTCTGGTGCTCGCCGGCGGGGGGCTGGCTCTGCTCGCGGGGTTCCGCCTGATCGCCGGCGTCGCGGGTTGGTCGGAGAGCGCGTTCCTGCGGGCGCTGCTTCCTCGCACCCGACGGGAGCGGGTCACCTTCGTTCTCCTCTCCCTCGTAGCTGGACTGGGGGAGGAGGTGGCGTACCGCGGGTACGCGATCACTGCGTTGGCCGCCGTGCTGGGACCGGTGGGGGCGGCCGTGCTCTCGTCGGTCTCCTTCGGCGTCATGCACGCCTACCAGGGGGTGTTGGGCGTCGTGCGAACGACCGTGCTCGGAGGACTTCTGGCATGGGGATTCCTGGCTTCCGGAAGCCTCTGGCCGCCCATCGCGGCCCACGCGCTGATCGACATCCTGGCCGGAACCGTGCTGGCGGAGCACCTGACGGCCCCATGATCCGACCGCACGCCGGTGCGGGTTCGCAGGTCGCGCGTGGTACCTCGTGCTGCGAGTGGGGTACGCAAAGACAGGAGAGTCGACACCGCCACGAGCGGATCACACACTCGAGGAGAGAGCATCTTGGAAGTGGATCTGGCGTTGCTGGCAGACGCGGCCACGATCGACGCGTCGGGCAAGCTGAACATCCTCGGCATCTTCGACCGGTTGTCGGCGGAGCACTTCCCGGTGCGGCATCCGCATATGGTCATGGTGCTTCGGTTCACGGCCGGAATGGACGAGACTGGACAACATGAGGTGGAGATCGTGCTCCGGTCGCCACAGGGTGCGGAAGTGGTCCGGGTCGACGGTGAGCTGATGCTCGGTCCGGGCTCGGGGGGTATGGGCGACGGCGTGCACGTGCCCCAGGTGTTGAACATGGACGGTCTCGTGTTCGAGGAATCCGGACGCTACGGATTCGACGTCCGTGTCGACGGAGAGCTGCACGTGACGTTGCCGCTCACGGTGACGGGGGTGCGGCAAGCCGCGAGAGCCTGACCGGCGCTTGCGCAGGCGCTCGAGGGCGACGGGGCGCTTGCAGAAATGTTTGGAGACGCGATAAGTAGAGAATAGAGGGACGACGCGAGCGGAGTCGAGACGGTGATCCTGCACTTCAACTACGAAGAGCTGAGAGCGCTCCAGTCAGGGGCGCACGCGTTCCTCGGGGACGAACCCGGGGAGCACGCCGCCGTGTTGGCCCCGCCCGAGAGCCGGGCACGGGTGGAGGCGCTGCTTCCGCGTCTGGAAGGTGACCTGTCGCTGCCTACGCTCGCCGAGTTGCGCGCGGTGGGCGCGGCCGTGGAAGCCATCGTGAGCTATCTGCGTGTCGAGATGGAGCTTACGGTCCTCGCCACGCACCCGGCCGACGAAGGGGCGGTGGCCGCCTACTTCGATTTCGCGCACGCCCTGAGCGCGCATCGTCGGCTGTCGGACCTGGCCTCCGAGATGGAGGCGTTGATCGAGCTCGTGACCGGTGAGCCCGTCACGGCGGCGGCGGCGGCCGACTTCCGCTTCCCCGACTGAGCAGCCGGCTCTCCACATCCCCTCCGCCCGATTCCACACGGCATGCCTTCCGATCGCACCGCCGCGCTCCTGAAGATGCTGGAGCGCCGTCCGGATGATGTCCGCCTGCGTTTCGGCCTCGCCCTCGAATACCTCGGGTCGGGAAGGCTCGAGGACGGTGTGCGGGAACTTCGAGTCTATCTCGAGGCTTCGGACGACGAGGGCAATGCCTGGGGGCGCCTCGGAGCGGCGCTTCGGGACCTCGGGCGGGAGACGGAGGCTCGTGACGCGTACGCGAAGGGAATCGAGGCCGCACGGCGGCATGGCCACCCGAGCATGGCCGAGGAGTTCGAGGAGGTCCTGGAGCGGTGGGAGTCGTAATGGCGACCACGCTCGACGGGTCGGCGGCCAGCGCCGACTTTCAGGCCGAGGCTCTTCCACATCTCGACGCCGTCTACCGGTTCGCGTTGCGACTGTCGGGTTCCCCGGACCGGGCCGAGGATCTGGTGCAGGACACCTTCCTGCGCGCGTTCCGCTCCTGGGATCAGTACACGCCCGGCACCCAGTGCAAGAGCTGGTTGTTCACGATCTGCAGGAACCTCTATCTGCGGGAGCGCGAGCGGGGGCGCAGACGCGACGAGCTGGTCGAGGAGAAGTCCCTCGCGGAAGGGCCCGGCGGCCCGCTCGCCAACCCGGTGTGGCTGTCCGTCGTGGACTCCGATCCGGAGGGATCGTTCTTCGACTCCATCGTCGACGAGGAGGTGCTGAAGAGGATCGACGAGCTTCCGGAGGAGTACCGGACCGCCGTCGTGCTCTCGGACCTGGAGGGCCTGGGCTACCAGGAGATCGCGGAGCTGATGGACGTGCCCGTCGGCACGGTGAAGAGCCGTCTTTTCCGCGGTCGACGCCGGCTTCAGAAGGTGCTCTACGACTATGCGGTCGAGATGGGCTACATCGCCCGGGACCGAGGGTGACGGAGGCTCGCGGATGACGCTCTTCGATGGGGTGAGACGGCTGTTCTCGCGCCGAGACGGCAACGGCGCGCACGCGCACGCACCCGACCCCGACGCGATCTCCTGTGAGGAGGCGCTCCGCCTCGTCCAGGACTTCCTCGACGGCGAGCTCGAGGACGTATCCAGCGCCCGGGTCCGCAATCACTTCGAGGCGTGTCAGCGCTGCTACCCGCATCTCCGGTTGGAGGAGGCATTCCGGACCGCGCTACGCAACGCAACGCAGGGCGAGCGGGCAACGCCGGAGCTGCGGAACCGCGTGCTGGAGGTTCTGAAAGAGGCGGCGACGGACCGGTAACGGAGCCGCCGGGCGGGCCTCCCCGGGCGCCTTGCTTCGCCCTCCCGTTCGTGAGAACCTTGGACCCGCTACGCGACCCCCACGCTCGTTTCGGGCGTGCTCGGGGGCCCCACCACAACTTCTGGAGCGGGAATGGCCACGGCCCGGAAACGGGAACGCATCCTCACGCGCCTCATCGAAGAGGAGATGCGGGAATCGTTCCTCGACTATTCCATGAGCGTCATCGTCCAACGCGCGCTGCCCGACGTGCGCGACGGACTCAAGCCCGTGCACCGCAGGATTCTCTACGCGATGTACGAGCTCGGACTCACTCCGGAGCGCGCGTACAAGAAATGCGCGACGGTAGTCGGGGACGTGCTGGGCAAGTACCACCCGCACGGCGACTCGGCCGTCTACGAGGCCCTGGTCCGCATGGTCCAGGACTTCTCGCTGCGCTACCCGCTCATCGACGGCCAGGGCAACTTCGGCTCGATCGACGGTGACTCCGCGGCCGCGTACCGCTACACGGAAGCTCGGCTGGACGCGCTCGCGCTCGACCTGCTGGACGACATCCAGCTCGAGACCGTCGACTTCCAGCCCAACTTCGACAACAGGCTGGAGGAGCCGGCGGTTCTCCCCGGTCGCTTCCCGAATCTGCTGGTCAACGGCTCTTCCGGCATCGCGGTCGGGATGAGCACGAACGTGCCGCCCCACAATCTGCGTGAGATCGCGGCCGGAGTGCGCCAGCTGGTCGTGGATCCGGATTGTACGGTCGAGGACCTCATGCGCCACATCCCGGGGCCGGACTTCCCGACCGGCGGGTTCGTCGTGGGCACCGAGGGCATCCACGACATGTACACGACGGGCCGGGGCCGTGTGGTGATGCGGGCCCGGATCGTGAAGGAGGCGTTGCGGGGCGGTAAGGAGCAGCTCGTGGTCACGGAGCTGCCGTACGCGGTCTCGAAGACGAAGGTGATCGAGCAGATCGCCGGCCTGGCACGCAAGGGGAAGTTCGAGGACATCTCCGACATCCGCGACGAGACCGACCGCGACGGCATCCGGCTGGTGATCGAGCTGAAGCGCGGAGCGAAGCCGGACCGGACCCTTCGTCAGCTCTACAAGCGGACGAGCCTCCAGCAGACCTTCGGTGCGATCATGCTGGCGCTCGACCACGGGCAGCCGCGCGAGTTCGACCTCAAGCGGATGCTGGAGTGCTTCCGCGATCACCGCGTCGAGGTCATCCAGCGCCGCTCGCGCCACGAGCTCGAGAAGGCCCGTGCGGAGCGCCACATCGTCGAAGGGCTCCTCGCCGCGCTCGATCACATCGACGAGGTCATCAAGATCATCCGCGCCTCGGACGACCGTGCCGACGCGTCCGAGAAGCTCCAGGACCGCTTCGGGCTGAGCGAGATCCAGGCCGGCGCGATCCTCGACATGCGGCTGGCGCGCCTCACGAAGCTCGAGCGCACCCACCTGGAGGCACGGCTCAACGAGCTGGCGGCGCGCATCGCCGAGCTCGAGGCGATTCTGGCTTCCGAGGAGCGTCAGCTCGAGGTCATGCTCGAAGAGCTGCGCGGCGTGGTCGACGAGCACGGCGACGCGCGGCGCACGGTCATTCTCGAGGAGGGAGAGGAGGACGAGGCCCCGATCGAGCAGGCGCTCGCCGACGAGGACGTGGTCGTGGCCGTCAGCCACGAAGGCTTCATCAAGCGAATGCCGATGCACCTGTATCGCAGGCGCATCTCCTCCGGGAAGGCCCTGTCGGGCATGGAGCGCTACGAGGAGGATTACCTTGAGTGGATCTTCACCGCCCGCACCCGCGGATGGATCCTCGCGTTCACCGAGCAGGGCCAGGCGTACTTCCTGCCGGTGCTGGACGTTCCGGAGAGCGCACGCTCCTCCCGCGGACAGTCGGTGTACTCGCTCGTGGGCGGAGCGGACCGCAGCGATCCGATCGTGTCGATGCTGCCGGTGGACGATCTCGGCGCCGAGGATCGATTCCTCGTCTTCCTGTCGAGAAAGGGCGTCGTCAAACGCACCGCTCTGTCGGAGTTCGCGAACCCGCGCGCCGGGGGTGTGATCGCGGCGGGTCTGAAGAAGGGTGACCGGATCCTGGACGTGGCGCTCTCAAACGGCACGTCGGAGGTGATGCTGCTTTCGCGGGGCGGAAGGGCGATCCGCTTCCAGGAAGACGAGATCGGCGTGGTCGGGCGGACGGCGCAGGGGGTGAAGGGCATGGACCTGCGCGGCGACGACGAGGTCGTGGGCCTCCTCCTCATCCGCAGGGCGGCGACGGTGCTCACCGTGACGGACCGCGGCATGGGAAAGCGCACCCCGGTCGACGACTTCCCGCTCCAGAAGCGGGGAGGGCTGGGCACGTTGGCCATGCCCTCGGGAGGAGAGAGCGCCAACGTGGTCTGCGCCCTGGAGGTCATCGAGAGCGACCAGGTCGTGGTCGTGACGGCGGGAGGGCAGGTGAGTCGGGTCGACGCCGAGGCCGTCCCGATGCAGGGACGTAGAACGCAGGGACGTCGGATCGTGACGCTCGCGTCCTCGGACCGCGTGGTGGAGGTGACGCGTGGCGAAGGGCGCGACGCCGCACCGGCCCGCGGCCCCCTCAGGGAGGAGGGACAGCTCGATCTCCTGGAAGAGTGATGGATCTCGTGGACGTGCTTCCCTCGATCCCCCGATTGGTATATCTTGCGTTGAGATTCATTCTCAACTCACCACATCAGAGTCTGTATGTCGACGGATCCGAAGCGGCTTGACGAAGCGGTAACGCCGCCGGACTCCTCCTCCGAGGACGAGCCCGAGCTCCGCCTCGCGGACGTCCCTCTGCGGCAGGTTGTCGAACTGGTGCGGATCGACCTTCCCAACGAGCAGATCGAGCCGTTGCTGGAGCGGGGTGTTCTGCCGGGGTGCCGGCTGTGTCCGGTGCGACGTTCTCCGTTCGGGGATCCCGTCGTCGATGTCGATGGCTCTCTGCTGGCCTTGCGACGTGAAGTGGCGGGCTGCATGTGCGTGCGTCTCTCCGACGCGTTGAAGGACTGACGCTCCACCCGCTTCGCGATCGTGGCTCCTCCGAACGAGACGGCACTCGAGACCCCCCAGGCACCCGCCCGAAGCTCCCGCGAAGGGGCTCCATCGTCCGAGATACCGCTCGTAGCCCTGGTCGGGCCGCCCAACGCCGGCAAGTCCACGCTCTTCAACCAGCTCACCGGCCTCCGCCAGAAGGTCGCGAACTACCCGGGCGTGACGGTGGAGAAGAAGATGGGCCACCTCCGACTCCCGGGGGGTGGAGAGCTCGACCTCGTGGACCTGCCCGGTGTGAACGGGTTCAGCGCGCGCACGCTCGACGAGAAGGTGACGCGGGACGTGCTGGAAGGTCGGGCCCCGGGGCTGAGGGTGCCCGACGCGATCGTGCTGATCACCGACGTGACGCGCTTCGAGCAGCAGCTCATGCTGTGCGAGCCCGTGCTCCAGCTGGGGATCCCCACGCTGCTCATCCTGAACATGAGCGACGAGCTCGAGCGTCGTGGAGGCGACATTCGAGAGGACGTCCTGGGAAAGGAGCTCGGTGTGGAGGTCGTGCGTGCGGCCGTCCGCACCGGAAGGGGCGTCGAGGCCGTTCGCGACTTTCTCGAAGGGGTGGTGCGTCGAGGACCGCTTCCCGAGCGCCCCTGTCCAGCGGCTTCGAACGTTCCTCGGGGCGTGGTGCTGCCGACGGTGGACGTATTTCGGCGCAGGCGCGAGCGGGTTCACCGGATCGGGCAGCGGGCTGGATTCGTGGCGGCGGGTCCCTCGCGGCTCACCCAGCGCCTCGACTCGGTCCTGCTGCACAACATCTTCGGTCCGATCGTCTTCTTCGCGATCGTGGTGCTGGTCTTCCAGGCGATCTTCTCCTGGGCGACGCCGCTCATGGACGGGGTCCAGTACCTGATCTCCACATCCGGCCATTGGGTGGGGAGCTTCCTGCCTCACTCCTGGTACCGCTCGTTGCTCATCGACGGCGTGTTCGCGGGGGTCGGGTCGGTCGTGGTCTTCCTCCCGCAGATCCTCATCCTGTTCCTGTTCCTGGGCATCCTCGAGGACTCCGGATACATGGCCCGGGCAGCGTTCATCGCCGATCGGCTGATGTACCGGGTCGGGCTTCAGGGCCGCGCGTTCCTTCCGCTCCTTTCGGGGTACGCGTGCGCGGTTCCGGCGATCCTGTCCGCGAGGACCGTCGAGGACGAGCGCGATCGGCTCGCGACGATCTTCGTCACCCCGTTCATGACGTGCTCGGCCAGGCTACCGGTCTACGCGCTGCTCATCGCGGCGTTCATTCCGGACCGACAGCTGCTCGGACCCATCGTGAGCCTGCGGTCGGCCACGCTCATGGGGCTCTATGCGCTCGGCACGGTGACGGCGATCGTGACGGCGTTCCTGCTCAAGCGCACGTTGCTGCGCGGACAGCCTTCGACGTTCGTCATGGAGCTCCCATCCTACCGGATTCCGTCGCTCCGATCGCTCGGGCTGCGCCTGTTCGACCGAACGAAGGTGTTCCTGCGCCGTGCGGGACGGGTCATCTTCGCGGTCACCGTCGTTCTGTGGGCCCTCACCCAGGTGCCCAGGCAGAACGGTCACGCGCCGCCGATCGAGCAGAGTGCGCTCGGTGAGGCCGGTCACCTGATCGAGCCGGCCATCCGGCCCCTCGGCTTCAACTGGAAGGTCGGGATCGGCCTGGTGTCGGCGCTTGCCGCCCGCGAGGTCATCGTAGGCACCCTCGGTACGATCCACGGTGTTCAGGACGCCGATCAGGGCTCACTTCAGCTCCAGCAGGCGCTGCACCACGATCTGGATCTCGGCGGCGCGATCGCGCTGCTCGTGTTCTTCGTGTTCGCGCTTCAATGCACGTCGACTCTGGCCGTGATGCGCCGGGAGACCGCGGGCTGGAAATGGCCCGCGCTCCAGTTCACGTACATGCTCGTGCTCGCGTACGTGGGCGCGTTCCTGGCCAACCGGATCTTCTAGGAGCCGGTCGGCCTCAGCTCAGGGGCGTGGCCGGGTGCCCAGCACGGCGGTCAGGGAAAGCCTCGTTCCGTCGCGGTCGACCACGATCTCGACCTTGTCTCCGGGCTTCTTGCCGCGCAGCGCGTACGCGTAGGCGTACAGGTCGGGTGTCTCCCGGCCGTCGAACGAGACGATCACGTCGCCTGCCTGCATCCCCGCCTTCTCGGCCGGGCTTCCCGGCTGCACACCCGTGACCCGGACCCCGAAGTCCTGCGGCGTCATGTCCGGGATCGTCCCGAGCCAGGGACCGGGGGTTCGCCTGGCTGCGGGGCCCTCGATCGCACCCGGCGACCGCTGCGGTTGCTTGACCGGCGTGAGAGATGCCGCGGGGGCCCCAAGCGATCCCGCGAGGCTGCTTGCCACACGGCTCGCCAGCTCGGCCACCCGATCGATGCCCGATGCGTTGACCTTCTCCCAGTCGTCACTGGGCCGGTGGTAGTCCGCGTGCGTGTTGGTGAAGAAGTGCAGTACCGGGATCCCTGCCGCATAGAACGACGTCTGATCGGAACCGCCGTACCCCTGTGGGTTGAAGGAGAGCACGAGTGGCGGTGACAACGTCGCGTTCGCCTCCGAGACGATCGTATCCCACTCCTTGGCCGTGCCCGTACCGAAGACGGTCAGGGCGTCGTCCGTCATACGCCCAACCATGTCGAGGTTGAGCATCGCTACGGTCGAAGAGAGGTCGATGGTGGGACGGGTCACGAAGTGGCCGGAGCCCCACAGGCCACGCTCCTCGCCGGTGAAGCCGATGAAGAGCACGCTGCGATCGAGCGGTGGGCCGTTGGCGAGACGGCCTGCGACGTCGAGCAGTCCGGCCACACCGCTCGCGTTGTCGTCCGCGCCGTTGTGGATCTGCTGCACGTCCGGAGAGAGCGATCCGGAACCCGCTCCGCCTCGGCCGAGGTGATCGAAGTGCGCGCCCACGACGACGTACTGGTCGCGTAGCGTCGGGTCCGAACCGCGTAGCGACGCGAGCACGTTGCGGGCCGTTCGCTCGACGGGATGCACATCCGTGTCGAGGCGCACGGTCTCGTCATGATGCGCAGCCTGACGCATGCCCTCGGCCGCCGCGCCGCCGGCCACCACGACGACGGGGATGGAAAGCTGCCGTCGGATCTCGTCTTGCGGGCTCGGGAGCGCCATCCCTTCGGGGAGCAGAACCACGAGCGCGGCGGCGTGCCGGGCGGCCGCTACGGTTGCCTTGAAGTGCGGGTCGGCGCGCTGGGAGGGCTGCCCGTTCATGACGTCCGGGTCTCCCCAGTCCACGACCGCGATCCTACCCGTCAGATCGAGGTGCTCGTACGCGTCATAGGCCTGGTCGGCGCTACTCAGGCCGGAGCCTGCGTACACCAGGCGACCATCGAGCGACGCGTTCGCCGAAAAGCCCAGGGGAACCCAGTCCTGTCCGAGCACGTAGGTGCTGCCGTCGACGGATAGCCGGTTGTGCGGGCCGAGCGCCGCGCCCGTGCGAACCGTGAACGTCTGGAAGTAGGTGCCGTTCGGGCCGGCCGGGGCGAGGCCCAGGTCCCGGAGCCTCGATGCGATGTAGTCCGCGGCGCACCGTGCGCCGGGACTCCCGACCGCGCGGCCCTCCAGCGCATCGTCGGACAGGTAGCGGACGTCGGCCAACGGTTCCGGGAGCCCGACGGTCAACGAGTCCGGATTCGGGCACGAGGTGGGCAGCTGGGCGCCCAGCTGCCCAGCCACCGCGAGCAGCGCCAGCGCCGATGCCGAAACCGTTCGGAAGAGCCGTGCGGATGCCCTGGAGGCGAACGGGGGATGTGTGTGTCCAAGCACACCTGTCATACTCGTCGACCCGGGCTTCCGATCCGGCATGGGCACCCGGGCCGCTATACGCCGTCCAGAGCCGAGTCCGGATACACCTCGAGGAACTGTGTGAGGATCCGGTACGTGAGGCCCCAGACGACCTCGCCGACCACGTGGAAGCACGGAAACGCCCGCGTTCCGCCGGGCAGCGGAATGTCCACCGAGCCCTGTGTCTTCGGGGCGCGAAGATGCTCGAGCGTGACCCAATGGACCTGGTCGACCTCGTGGCTCGCCACCCGCGCGCCGATGTCCGGGCGCACCCCGAAGACGAACGGCGTGATGACGAGCCGTGGGAGCCGCACCGAGGCGGGCCGAACCTCGTCCAGGCGTCCCAGGTGGACCCCGTCCGAGGCGAGGTCCACACCCGTCTCCTCCCGGGTCTCGCGCACCGCGGTGTCGAGAATGGTCCCATCGACGGGGTCCCGGCGTCCCCCGGGAAGAGCCATGTGGCCCGACCAGGGATCGCGCTCGGAGCGCGCTCGCTTGATGAGCAGCAACTCGAGGCGATCGTTGCTCCTCAGCACCAAAGAGACGGCGGCTTCCAGCGTCTCCGTGTCGAGGGCCGGGGGATCGTCGGCGTCGGCGGCGTAGGACGCCAGCGCTTCGCTGAGCACCCAGAAGCGGGTATCGGTTTCGAGGGGATCGTGGGGCATCACCCCGAAAGGTTATCCATTGGAGCGCCTTGGGAACAGGGACTTATCCACGGCCGTGATGGCCGCGGCCCCGGCGGTCGCCACGGTCACGGTGCGCTGGGCGGGCATGGTCCCGACGGTCCCCACGATCGCGGTGCGCCTGACGGTATCCATGGGCCCTGTACACGCGAGCTCGATGGGCGCGACGCTCGTAGCGGTCGCGACGGGCGTTGTGCTCACGGGCCCTGGAGCGAAGGAACTCCCGCGCCCGGGCGTGGTCGTCACGCTCGCGGGCCCATGCGCGACGTGCCCGCTCGAACCGTTCTCGCCCGAACCGTTGGCGCTCGCCCCAGGTGAACCCCAGGTCGAGCATCGGTCCCGTGTAGCCCGGGCTACCGATGATCATGACGCCAGGGCGGGCGTAGTCGTACGGAAGGAAGAGCTGCCCACAGGGCACTGGCTCGGGCTGGTAGGCGGGTGCCACGCCGGGGATCCACTCCTGGCAGTAGCCCGGAGGCGGCATGTAGCCCGCCGAGAGCCACAGGCCGACATTAGGAAGCATGAACCGATCGTCTCGCCGGTCCCAATCGTAGCGGTGAGGCCTCCACGCGCCGTCATTCCAGGTCCAGAAGAGATGGGCCCGGACCGTGACCTGAGCCGCAGCGCCGCTCGCCATCCCCATCAACGCCATCATCGCCGCACCGATCGCCAGCGAGTATGTCCGTGTGCGTCTCATCGTAGACCTCCCGTTTCGATGCGCCCGCACAGGGCGCGGTCACGAGGGAGTCTTGCAGACGCTGTGCCAAACCAGAAAGCCGTTGTGGCTCAAGGACAATCGGGGGTGTGCTACTCCTCGGCCGTCCTCTCGACGGGACGCCCCGTGACACACCCTTCGGGGGTGGGGCCGGCGAATCGGGCCGACCCCGTGGAGGCGGCCCTCAGCGCCCGCCCGCCTGCTTCAGTCGCGCTTCCAGCTGCGAGAGCGCTCTCCGCTGCTCGGGAGTCGGCGGATACAGGCTACCCTGGACCGCTCCGCTACCGTTGAACTGGGAGGCGAGTGCCGAAGCGCCGCGATAGATGCGCCGCGTCGCCGCCGGCGCACTGGGTTGGTGCGCCAGGTCCCACGCCTTCCGCTGTACGTCCAGGAGCCTCACGAGGAAGCGCTCCCGAGCGCGGTATTGCGAAGCCGTGAGCCGGGGCATCCCTGGATCACCCCGGACCTCGACGGTGCGCACGGCCGAGGCGTCTCCGGCCCGCAGCGTGACCGTGTAGGTCCCCGGCGACACCCATGGCCCGGGAGCGGCGAGCGGTCTCGGGGGCCGGGGGAGCGCGTGGGCCTGCGGGCTGGCGGTGTCCTGGGGCGGCGAAGGCGGCGGTGTGTGTCGGAGATCCCATACGACCCGGTGGATGGCGCCGGCCCCGCCGGGTCCGCGGAGCGTGCGCACAACCCGACCGTCCGCGTCCGTGACGGTGAGGGTCACGGAGGGGACGTCATGGCCCACCGTGTAGTCGAGGATCGCTCCGTCCGGGGGGTTCCGTCCGGCCCAGAAGTTCTGGCCCCGGTACGAGTAGTCCTCCCAGTACTGCCAGATGTGCGCGGGGCGCACGCTGAACAGGTGCGCCGGCTCGCGGGCGACCTCCGGGCTCCACTCGGCGAGCGAGGTGGCGTCGTCGAGGATGTAGATCCCGCGCCCGTGCGTGGCCACCACGGCATCGTGGGTTCTCGGCTGGACCTCGACTTCCATGTAGATCGTGGGCGGGAGGTCATGGCCGAGCCGGTACCAGGTGGTGCCGCGGTCGGTTGAGAGCCAGAGCGCATGCTCGGTGCCCAGGAAGAGCGTGCCTGCGTGGTCCGGATGCTCTCCGATGAAGCGCACCGAGCCGTCGGCGGGCAGTCCGCGCGAGATGGACGTCCAGGTGGCTCCGAAATCGTCGGTGCGGTAAACGTAGGGCCGGAAGTCGCCTCTGCGGTGATCGTCCACGGCCACGTACGCCACTCCGGCGCCCTCTCTCGACGGGGCGATCCGGGCCATGTAGGCTCCGGTCGGCGCGCCGGGGAGGTTCTGCGCCACCTCGGTCCAGGTGTGGCCGCCGTCGCGGCTCACCTGGAGGTTTCCGTCGTCCGTGCCGACCCAGAGCACGTCGGCGTCCACGGGAGACTGGGCCACGGCGGTCGAGGCGCTGAACGCGCTCTGCCCGTCGTTCTTGGACAACATGGGGGCCGAGCCCTTCACGCCCATGATCGTGAGGGTGTCACGGTCGATGTCTCGTGTCAGCTCTTCGGTGCCCGTCCACGTCGTGCCGTGGTCGTGGGTGATCATGAGTCGCTGGGCGCCGTAGTAGTACGTGCCGGGGGTGGTGCGCGACGCGACGCCGGGCGTGATCCACTCCCAGCGCAGCGGCGACTGCCCCGGCGCCGCTGCGGGGCGGATGGTACGGCGATCTCCGGTGAAGGCGTCGACCAGCGTGAGGTCGCCTTCCACCGCGTTCGAGTACACGTAACGGGGCCCGTCGACGTCCACGTCCTGCTCGATGCCGTCGTTGAATCCGATCTCCCGCCAGTCTCCGGGGGTGATGCCCAGGTAGTGCCGGGTCGCGCTCGGAACCTCCCAGGAGTGGTTGTCCTGCATGCCCCCGTAGATCCAGTAGGGCGAGCGGTCGTCCAGGCCGATCCCGTAGAACTGACCGATGGGGATGTTGTTGATGCGGACGTACGTCGCACCGCGGTCCCATGTCTGGTAGAGGCCGCCGTCGCCCGCGAGGTAGAAGTGACGTGCGTCCGACGGGTCGATCCACATGGCGTGGTAGTCGCCCTTCAGGCCCACGTCGTAGGTGGGCTCGGTCGGGAGCGTTCGCCACGTGGCGCCCGCATCGTCGCTCGTATGGAACCACCGCGTGAGCAGGTAGAGGCGGGCATCGTCGGTCGGATCGACGTAGAGCGCGCTGTAGTAGGCGGGCCGTGAGTTCATGTCGCTCATGCGCGACCAATGCTCGCCCGAATCGGTGCTGCGGTAGATGCCGCCACGGGTCGCGCTCTCCACGACGGCATACACGAGTCCTCGCGTATAGGCTGACGTGGCCAGGCCGATGCGTCCCATCGGGCCGCTCGGAAGTCCCTGCTCGAGGCGACTCCAGGTCCGGCCGCCGTCGGTGCTTCGGTAGATCCCGCTGCCCGGTCCGCCACCGTTGAAGCCCCACGGCGTACGCAGGCGCTGGTACGCGGCGGCGTAGACCACGTCCGGATTAGCGCCGTCGCGCGCCATGTCCACGATGCCGGTCAGGGTGTCCACGAAGAGGACCTTCTTCCAGGTTCGGCCGCCGTCCGTGGTCCGGAAGACGCCGCGCTGGGAGGACGGCGCCCACAGGTTGCCGAGCGCGCCTACGAGCGCGACGTCGGGATCGGTCGGGTCGACGAGGATGCGGCCGATGGCCCGGGTGCTGTCGAGCCCGAGGTGGCTCCACGCGCGCCCGCCGTCGGTGCTCCGGTAGACGCCGTCGCCCCAGGAGCTGCTCTGCCGGTTGTTCTGCTCGCCGGTTCCGGCCCACACGACGCTCGGGTCCGAGGGGGCGAGCGCCACCACCCCGAACGTGCCCGTCGGCTCACCGTCGAACACCGGATCCCACGTCGTGCCCCGATTCGCGGACTTCCACAGGCCACCCGTGGCGCTCGCGACCCAGATCGTGCTCGGATCGCTCGCCAGCGACTGCACGTCGTGGATGCGCCCGCCCATGACCGCGGGGCCGATCGAGCGAAAGCCGAGCTCGGCGAACGGGCTCGTTCGCTGGGCGGCGGCGGGGCGGGGAAAGAGGCAGACGAGCGAAAGCGTCGCGGCTGCGGCGACGCGGCAAATGCGATCACGGCGTGCCATGGTACAGCCCTCGGTAGAGGCCCGGACAGGACGACGATCGCATTGTAGAGGCCAGGCGTCGGTTGGGCCAGCGGGGACGGCGTGGCGGCCTCGCGGAACTCGTAGGACTCCGGGCGAGCGTGCTCCCGCTCAGACGCCCATGCGCGACGGATCCCATATGAGCTTGTGGATCTGGAGCTGGAAGCGCACCGGGAGGCCGTCCTCCAGCACCCACGCCGCCAAAGCTTCGCGGTCCATGACGCCCCAGACGGGGGAGACGAGCAGCGCCCGGAGCGACCCGTCCGCGAGGCGGCGGTCGAGAGCGCGCTCGCGGATCACGGAGCGGGCCCACTCGTAGTCCGCGCGGTCCTCGATCACGAACTTCACCTCGTCGCGCTCACCGAGGTGCTCCAGGTTCGACCAGAGGTTGCGCTCCGACTCGCCGGAGCCCGGGCACTTGAGGTCCATGATCTTGTGGACGCGCGCGTCGAGCGGCGCGACGTCGAATGCGCCCGACGTCTCGACCAGCACCGTGTACCCCGCGTCGAGGAGCCGCTCGGCCAGAACGAATGCGTTCGGGAGCGCGAGCGGCTCCCCGCCCGTGATCTAGCCCAGG
>JBJKRT010000026.1:0-11391 GCA_046704545.1 Longimicrobiales bacterium | reverse complement strand
TCCGCCGAACCTGGGCGGGCGTGCCCGGTGTGCGCGGGCTGGCCAGGACTTCGAGCGACGAGCTGGCGGTGTGGCCGTCGACCGTCACCTTCACCGTGTAGGTGCCCGGCGCCACGACCGGCCCGCTCTCGGACTGGCCGATGCCCCAGTGGGTGATCGGGCGCCACGTCTTTCCCATGAAGCGGAGCGCGTCCCAGACGTGCGGGTTGCTGGCCGGTGTTGTGCGGAGCTTGATCAGCGTCGGCGGAGCATAGCGCATGTCCCAGCGGACCCGGTCGAGGCCCGGGTGCCCGGACACGTGGAGATGGCGCACGACGTTACCGAGCGAATCGAGGATCTCGATGCTGGCCTTGCCGTGCGTGCCCGAGGACAGGGAGTAGTCGATCCACGCGTGCGCCCCGTGGAAGAAGCGGTAGCTCGGCCGCGACTTGAACACGTGGACGGGATCGCTCGTGGTCTGCTTGCTCAGCTGCTCGAGTGGCGTGATGTCCTCGAGCACGTAGTCGCCGCGTCCATACGTGGACACGACCAGGTCGTGGAAGCGCTTCTGCACGGTCTCCCAGGTGACCGGGGCGTGCGGCAGACCCGCCTGCAGCGGCATCCAGCTTCCACCGTCATCGAGTGAGACGTAGAGGGCGTTACCGGTGCCCGCGAAGAGCAGGTCCTTGTCGTAGGGATCCTGAGCCACCGAGCTGACGTCGCTGTTGGGACCGTCCGGGATGCCCGTGACGATCAGCTTCCAGCTCTTCCCGAAGTCCCTCGTCTCGTAGATGTAGGGGTGGCTGTCACCCATCAGCGAGCGGTTCACGGCCACGTAGGCGACCCCGGCGGTGAAGTGGGACGGCTCGATCCGGCTGATCGTCGCCCAGGGCTTCAGCTTCGGGATGTTCTCGGTGACGTTGGTCCAGTGGCCGCCGCCGTTACGCGTCAGCCAGACCTGCCCGTCGTTCGTGCCCGCCCAGATGAGCCCCTTCCGCACAGGCGAGGGCGCGATGGCGAACACCACCTCGCCGTAGAATTGGCCGAGGTTGTCCTGGCGTCTCATCTTTCCGTCGATCCAGATGCCGCCCGACGGCTGGAGGTACTTCGGCCCGTGCGTCGAGAGGTCCGGGCTGATCACCTTCCAGCTCTGCCCACCGTTCCCCGTCTCGAAGATGACCTGGCAGCCGTAGTAGACCGTGTCGGGATCGAACGGATCGATCGCCATCGGCGGGGTCCAGTGGCAGCGGTACTTGGTGGCGCCCGGGGGCGAATCGAGCGGATGATCCGGCCAGGGGCTCACCGCGTGAGGGTAGCCGACCTTCAGGTCGAGCCGGGTGATCTCGTCACCGTAGCAGGTGCTCCAGACGACGTCGGGGTTCTTTGGATTGGGATAGACGAAGCCGGACTCGCAGCCGCCCATGCCGTCCTGCCAACCGGTGCCGGACTGGCCGTAGGCCTCGCGTGCGTTCGGCGTCGAGGACGGATACGCCGGACCACGCTCCGACTCGTCGTCCTGCATGTTCGAGTAGACCCAATACGGAATCTGGTTGTCGGTGGAGACGTGGTACATCTGCCCGATGGGCAGCGACGCGTGGCGCCAGCCACGCCCGCCGTTGGTGCTGATCTCCGCGCCACCGTCGTCGGTGAAGGCGAGGTGATGCGCGTTCGTCGGGTCGATCCAGATGTCGTGATTGTCGCCGCCCCAGGGAACCTGGCGGAACGTTCGCCCGCCGTTGCTGGAGACGTAGAAGCCGTTGCAGGCGACGTAGATCCGGTTCTCGTTGCCGCTGGAGACCGCGAGGCTGACGGCGTAGCCGGCACGCTCCGTGAGCAGGCGGTCGTGGGTCTCGACGTGCCAGCTCCGGCCACCGTCGTCCGAGCGCCACAGCGCGCCTTGTTGGGCGGTCTGGATCAGCGCATAGACCCGCTGGGGATCGGTCGGGGCCACGGCCACGTCGATCTTGCCCACCGGGGAATGCGGCAGACCGTGTCCGTCGATCTCCGTCCAGCTGTCGCCGCCGTCACGGGACACATACACACCGCTCTTCGGGCCGCCGCTGCTCATCGACCAGGGGCGGAGCTTGAACTGCCACATGCCGGCGAACAGGACGTGCGGGTCGTGCGCGTCCATCGTCAACCCGGAGCAGCCCGTGTAGCCACCGACGAAGAGCACGTGCTTCCACGTCTTGCCCCCGTCGGTCGTGCGCCAGACGCCCGTCGACGGGTTCGAGTCGGTACCGGTGCCCATGGCACAGACGAACACGTTCCTGGAATCGTGGGGATCGATGACGACCCGGGAGATGAGCCCGACGCTGTCGAGTCCCATGTGATGCCAGGTGCGGCCTGCGTCGGTCGACTTGTAGACGCCGTCGCCGGGGGTGATGCCGTTGCGGATGATCCAGGATTCTCCCGTGCCCGCCCAGACCACCGAGTGCCGCGAGGGAGCGACGGCCAGCGCCCCGATGGACTGCACGGGCTCCTGGTCGAAGATCGGGCGCCAGCGGTAGCCACCGTCGGTGGATTTCCAGACGCCGCCCGCTGCGGCGCCGACGTAGTAGACGTTCGGGTCTCCCGGCACGCCGGCGACGGCGCTGGCCCGGTTTCCGTGCTCCGGACCGACGAAGCGGAAGCGGAGCGCCTGGAGCTGCTTGGCGGTGACGCTCTGGGCCAGGACGGCGGGTGCCGCGACCGCGAGCGTCAGGAGGGAGAGGGAGAGCGTGAACAGCCGGCTTGTGGCGAAGCG
This sequence comes from Longimicrobiales bacterium, assembly GCA_046704545.1. GTDB lineage: Bacteria > Gemmatimonadota > Gemmatimonadetes > Longimicrobiales > Gaopeijiaceae > SZUA-318. Next base: position 8,666 of record JBJKRT010000026.1, on the reverse strand, counting down.
TGGGCGCATGGATCGACTCACTGTTGCAGGGCGCCACGCGAATGGATACGGCCCGGAACACGACTTCAACGCCGCGGAATCGTTTCCCCCGTGGCAACGGCGATTCAACTATGAAGCACCTGACGGTTGTATGAGGGGTCGAGCGCCGCTCACCGTTGCCCGATCCCGGCCGAACGCATACGAATGGGGCGCGCGAAGAGACGCTGAGCGCGCACCCGAACGACACGGAGCGAGGTCTGCGATGAAGAGGACAGGAGACGGCGGAGCCCCCGAGGACCCGACACCGGCGGAGGGCGCGCTCTCGCGCCGGCGCTTCGGACAACTGGCCATGATGGGGCTGGCGGGAGGCGCGGTGATGCCGGCCGAGCTGCTGAAGACCGGTATGCCGTGCGGGTCACCCGACATAGCCGCGCAGCAACGAGAGGGGAAGCCCTTCCCGCCGGCGGCCCGGGCGGAGATCGAGGAGACGCTACGGCGCATCTTCGCCGAATACGGCGACCGGCTCTCGGAGAGCCAGAAGCGGCAGATGCGCGGGATCGTCGCCCGTCACGTACAGATGCTCGACACGGTACGTGCCGTCGCGCTCTCGAACCCTGACGCGCCGGCCACAGTGCTGAAGCTCGTCACCGACGAGTAGGCAGCGCACCGGCGGAGCGCGAAGGCCCGGCCCTGTACCCGAGGCCCGGCCGATCACTGCGGACAGCGAGGAAGAACCACCATGGCGGTCAGCGTAGACACTCTGTTTCTCTCGGTGCGCGAGCTGGGCGATCTGCTGCGTACCCGTAAGCTCTCACCCGTGGAGCTCGCGGAGGCCTATCTCGATCGGAGCGAGCGGATCGGGCCGAAGCTGAACGCCTACGTGACCGTCACCAAGGAGCTGGCGCTCCAGCAGGCTCGAGCGGCCGAAAAGGAGATCGCCGCCGGGCATTATCGGGGCCCGCTGCACGGCATTCCGTATGCGGCGAAGGACCTCCTGGCGGTGAAGGGCTACCCGACCACATGGGGTGCGCGGCCCTATGAGCATCAGCGCTTCGACTACGACGCGACGCCGATCGAGCGGCTGAGCCGGGCGGGCGCGGTGCTGATCGGCAAGGCGGCGATGATCGAGCTGGCCGGAGGGCTGGGCTACGAGTCGGGCTACGCCTCGCTGACCGGTCCGTGCCGCAACCCGTGGAACACGGACGACTGGACCTGCGGCTCGTCGAGCGGCCCGGGCGCGATCGTCTCGGCGGGGCTGGCCACCTTCGCCCTCGGCTCGGACACGCGCGGGTCGATCATCTGCCCCTCCACGTGGTGCGGCATCTCCGGCATGCGGCCGAGCTTCGGCCGGGTGAGCCGGCACGGTGTGATGACGATCGCCTGGTCGATGGACAAGATCGGCCCGATGGCGCGGACCGCCGATTGCTGTGGGCTGGTCCTGGAGACCATGGCGGGGCACGACCCGCGCGAGGAGGACTCCCTGCCCGAGTCGCTCGCGGCGTTCCCCTACCGTCGTAGCAGGCCGAGCGGCAGGCCGCTGCGGATCGGGCGACTCACCAACGTCTTTCCGCACGCCAAGCCGGAGATCCACACCGCGGTCGACGAGGCGCTCAAGGTGATGGAGGCGCATGGCGCCCAGGTCTCCGATGCCGAGATCCCGGACGGGCCCTACGAGCAGGAAGCGGAGCTGGTGATCCTGATCGAGGCGGCGTCGGCCTTCTCGGAGCTCATCACGTCGGGTCGCTGCGAGCTGCTCGACGACCCGCTGGGCCGGATCAACGGCTACGCCAGCCGCGTCTTCTCGGCGCACGATTATCTGCACATCCAGCGGGTACGGACGATGCTGCAGAAGCGGATCGACAAGCTGTTCGACCGCTTCGACGTGATCGCGGCGCCCGGCGAGGGCTCGGTGGCCCAGCCGCTCGGGCGCCCGCCGGCGGAGCGGCATCCACGCGAGCACGCCAACCACCGGACCGAGACCGAGCGCCCGATCGACGGCAAGCAGCCGGACGCCATTTCGAGCCTCTGTGGCCTTCCCGCCCTGACGGTGCCGTGCGGCTTCAGCAAGGACAACCTGCCGATGGGCATCCAGTTCATGGGCCGGGCGCTCGACGATCAGAAGGTGGTCGACGCCGCCAATCTCTTCCAGGCGCACACCGACTGGCACAAGCGGCGCCCGCCCATCGCGGGCTAGACGGTCGTCGCCGAACCGTCCCGGCTCGATGCGCGAGCGCTTCGGCGGCGCCCGCAGAACCGCGTCACCGGAACGCGCGCGAGACCTGATCGAGCATGACGACCTCGTCCTCGCTCAGCTCGAAGTCGAGCACCCCCGCATTCTCCCGGGCCTGGCGGGGGTTGCTCGCCCCGGGGATCGCCACGACGGCGTCGCCGTGCGCGTCGAGGAGCCACCGCAGCGCCACCTGGCCGGGCGTGACCGCGCGCTCCTGCGCGATCGACGCGAGCGCCGCTACCACGGGCGCGCTCTTCATGAGCCCGGACCGGCGGAACGGACGCTGCCAACGACGGGGTCCGCGCAGGTGCTTCAATCGCTCGGGGTTCTCGTGGAACTTGCCCGTCAGGATCCCCTGGGCCAGCGGCGAGTAGGCGATGATGGTCGCGCCCGTCTCACGTGCGGCATCCAGCACACCGTTCCGCTCGATGCGACGATCGAGCAGGCTGTAGCGTACCTGGTTGGACGCGAGCGGCATGCCGTGCCGCTCGAGCACACGGGCCGCCGTGCGCGTCCCGCGACCCGAGAAGTTGCTCACGCCCACGGCCCGGATGCGCCCCGCGTCCGCCAGCCGCGCCATCGCGTCCACCTGCGCCCGCTTGCTCGAGAGCGCACCCAGGCCGATGTGGATCTGATGCAGGTCGATGTCGAACGGAGACAGGGACCTGATCCGGTCCTCGAACGTCTTCCGGATGGATCGCGCGGTGCGCAGGACGGGGAGCCACTTCGTGGCGATGACGACCGAGCCGTTCCGGCGGCCCGCGGTCCGCAGGGCCGCCGACAACGCTTCCTCGCTCCGTCCTGCGCCGTATGCTTCCGCCGTGTCGAACCAATCGATGCCGCCGTCGAGCGACGCGCGTACGATGTCGTCGACCGTCTCCTGGGGCATGGGCGGCCAGTAGCGCCCGGCGAGCGCCTCACCTCCGGAGAACTGCCAGCAGCCCAGCCCTATGGCCGTCACCTGGACGTCCGAGTGTCCCAACGCGCGCTTCGTCATGGTGTCTCGCTTTCGCCTCGGACACGCCTTGGCGGATCTCGGGGCGCTCGGTCATCGTAGAACGTCCTACGTCTCGAACGATCACAGGTGAGGCTCATGAAGGCTACCGCCGAAGTCCAGGTCATTCCCATCGGGTCCGGCGTCTCCGTGCGCAAGCAGGTTCAGCGCGCGCACGCCGTCCTGCAGGAAGCGGGTCTGAACGCCCAGCTCCACGCCAACGGAACGAATCTCGAAGGGGAGCTGGAGGACGTGTTCGCGGCGATCCGGCACGTCCACGAGACGCTGCACGCCGAGGGCACGACGCGGCTCGCCACGTTCATCAAGATCGGCACGCGGACCGACAAGGAGCCATCGCTGGAGGGGAAGCTCTTCCGGGTATGAGCGGGTCGAGCGCCACCCCGGATCACGCTTCGTCCCGAACGGCCCGCCTTCACACGCTCCGACGGGCGTTGGCCGAGCCTGGCCGGTACGTGCGGATGTGGTACGTCGCGTACCTGCTCCTCGGGGTCGTCACGGCCGGCATGGTGCCGGTGCTGCTCCCGCTTATGATGGTCTCCGTATCGGGCCGTCTCGCCACCGTCGCGTACGTCATGGGAGCGTACAACCTCGGCCTGCTGAGCTCGCCGTTGTGGGGCACGCTGGCCGAGCACCGCAAGCTCTACCGGACGCTCTTCTTCGCGGGCTTCGTGATCGTGGGCGCAGCCACCGGACTGATGCCGATGCTCGAGGGGGTCGCCCTCTGGATGCCGGTCGCGTTCGCGATCGGCGTGGGCTCGGCGGGCGTCGCCACGGTGGCATCGCTGTTCATCGTCGACTTCGCGCCCGCCGCCGAATGGGAGCCGAGCATCGGCTATCTGCAGAGCTTCAACGGGGTGGGACAGGTGGTGGGGCTCCTCCTCGCTGGTGTGTTCGCCGGAGGCCACTTCACCATCGGGCTCTGGATCGCGGCGCTGCTCGTCGTTCCGGCCCTGGTCGTCGGCCAGATTGGGCTGCCGGGCGCGCCGAAGGCTCGCGAGCGCGACGAGCGTCGCCATCAGATCCATGCGCACCTGGACGTACGGGCGCTGGCCGCCTTTCCGCGGCTGCACTTCCCGAGCGGCGTGGGCTTCCACTTCCATGCCCTCAACGTACGCGGGCTACGACAGCTTCCGCGCGCCGTCGGCACGCCGTTCGGGCGGTTCCTGCTCTCGTGGTTCATGCTGGCGCTCGGCGTGGCGGCCTTCTTCGCGTACTTCCCGGTGATGCTCGCCAAGGTGTACGGCATCGGCGCGAACCTGAGCTCGATCATCTACGCCATCGCGGCAGGTGTCGGCATCGCGCTGTTCATCCTCGCGAGCCGATGGGCGGAGCGGTACGGCTCGGGGCGGGTGTACCAGCTCGGACTGTGGCTGCGTCTCGGGGGCTTCATACTGCTCGTCGTCCCCTTCGCCGTACCGATGAAGCGTGCTTTCACCGTAGGCGCGGTCGGGTTCGTGATGATCGTGATCGCATGGCCCGTGCTCAGCGTGGCGGGCACGGGCCTGGCAGCCCGGTTGGCGCCGTTCAGCGAGGGTGCAGCCATGGGCCTCTTCAACGCAGCCCTGGCGTCGGCGACGGTGGTCGGCACGTTGGCGGCCGGCGCGCTGCTGCACAGCTTCGGGTTCGTGGCGGTCCCGATCATGGCCGTCGCGGGTATCGCCTTGTCGATCGTGCTGGGCCTTCGCCTGCCGGCACCGCGACAGGATCCCGCGGCGACCGGAGGCGGCCGATGATATGCAGCGGTCGATGTTATGCAGATATCCCATGAAGCTTCCTCTCGCCTTTCACCGGAGTCAGCGAGCTTGAGCGATCCGATCCGCCTCTTCGTCACGGGAGGCACGTTCGACAAGGAGTACGACGAGATCCACGGGCGTCTCTTCTTCCAGGACACGCACCTTCCACAGATGCTCGAGCTGGGCCGCTGCCGCGTGGACGTCCGCGTGCGCACGCTCATGATGATCGATTCGCTCGAGATGACCGAGGCGGATCGCGAGCTCATCGTGCACAACTGCGTCGAGGTCGCGGAGCGCGCCATCGTCATCACGCACGGGACCGACACGATGGTCGACACGGCCCGGGTGCTGGCGGAGCGTTTGAAGGGGAAGGACAAGACGGTCGTGCTCACCGGCGCGATGATTCCGATCGCGTTCGGGAGCTCCGACGGGCTCTTCAACCTGGGCGGCGCGATCACCGCGGCGCAGGCACTCGCACCCGGCGTGTACGTCACCATGAACGGGCGGATCTTCCCCTGGAACAACGTCAGGAAGAACCGGAGCACCGGGATCTTCGAGGCGCTGGAGTAGTGCGGCCCACCACGAGCGAGGTGCCGCACCGAGCACGACGAGTCGCATCCGAGGCACACGAAGGACAGAGGAGGGGCAGGCCATGAACGCAGGAGCGTGGAGGGCACGCACTTTGCCGCTGCTGGGCGCGGTGGTGGTGGGTGGATGGGCGTTGGGATCGGCGTGTGCCGGAGGCGCACCGCCCGCGGCGAGCGCCGCGCCGGCGAACGCATCACGGCAGGCCGCGCCCACCTCGCATGGCGGTGCGGCTGCATCGGCCTCGCAAGGCGGGGTCGTGCGCGCCACCCTCTCCAACGGTTTGCAGGTCGTGGTGGTGCGCAACACCCTCGCGCCCGTCGTGGCCACGGAGCTCAACTACAAGGTGGGGGCGAACGAGACGCCGAAGGGCTTCCCCGGGATGGCGCACGCACAGGAGCACATGATGTTCCGCGGCAGCCCCGGGCTCTCGGCCACGCAGCTCGCCGACATCAACGCGGCCATCGGTGGGGCCTTCGACGCCGACACGCGCCAGACCGTGACCCAGTACTACTACCTGGTGCCCTCCGAAGACCTCGACCTCGCGCTCCATGTGGAGTCCGTCCGCATGAAGGGCGTTCTGGACACGGATTCGCTGTGGGATCACGAGCGCGGCGCCATCGAGCAGGAGGTCGCGAGCGACCTCTCGAATCCGACCTACGTGTTCTACACGCGCCTCCGCAAAGCGCTGTTCGCGGGTACGCCGTACGAGCATGACGGGCTCGGCACGAGGCCGTCGTTCGACAAGACCACCGGGGCCATGCTGAAGCGCTTCCACGACAAGTGGTATGCGCCGAACAACGCGATCCTCGTGGTCGTCGGTGACGTGGACCCCGCGGCGGTGGTCGATTCCGTCCGGACGCTCTTCGGTGGCATCCCGTCGAAGAAGCTCCCCGCGCGTCCGAAGGTCGAGCCGGGTCCGGTGCATCCGGATACGATGCGGCTGCCGACCGACCTGCCATATGGCCTGGCGGTCATGGCCTTCCGCATGCCGGGATCGAGCAGCCCGGATTACGCCGCCGCGCAGGTCCTGTCCGACGTGCTCAGCAGTCAGCGGGGTGCGCTCTACGGGCTCGTGCCCGCGGGCAAGGCGCTGTACGCGGGATTCCAGACCGAGACGATGCCTGCTGCGGGCATCGGCATGGCACTGGGCGTGTTCGCTCGAGGCCAGAACGGAGACTCCCTGGTGGCGACCGTGGACCGCACGCTCCGGCAGGAGGTGCAGGCGGGGCTGTCGCCCGATCTCGTGGAAGCGGCCAAGCGCGACGAGTTGACGTCGGCCGAAAGCGAGAAGAACTCGGCCTTCGGCCTCGCCGGTGTGTGGTCGGATGCGCTCGCCGTGGAGGGGCGCACGTCGCCGTCGCAGGATCTCGACGCGATGGAGAGGGTGACCGTCGCGGACGTGAACCGGGTGGCGAGGAAGTACCTCGACCCGGCGCACGCGATCGTCGCGGTTCTCACGCCGCAGCCGTCGGGCAAGCCCGTATCCTCGAAGGGATTCGGCGGCAAGGAGTCGTTCACGCCCAAGGGCATGCACGAGACGCCTCTGCCGACGTGGGCGCGCGCGGCGCTGGCGCGCCTCAGGGTGCCCCATTCGACGCTGAGCCCGGTCGTCGACACGCTGCCCAACGGAATCCGTCTGGTCGTGCAGCACGAGTCCGTGAGCCACATCGTGAGCGTCTACGGCCAGATCAAGACGAACGCGGATCTCCAGACGGCCTCCGGCAAGGAGGGCGTGGGCCGCATTCTCGGCCAGCTCTTCGATTACGGCACGTCGACGCTCGGACGGAAGGCATTCCAGAAGGCGCTCGACGACATCGGGGCCGGAGAGTCGGCGGGCACGGGCTTCTCGCTCACCGTCCTGAAGAGCCACTTCGACCGGGGTGTCCAGCTCCTCGCGGAGAACGAGCGTCACCCGGCGCTGCCGGAGCGCGCCTTCAGGGTGGTGCGGGCGCAGACCGCCCAGGAGCTGCGGGGTGAGATGCAGAGTCCGGACTACCTCTTCGGCCGGGCCTTGCAGAAGGCGCTCCTGCCCGCCAACGATCCGGCGCTCCGGCGGGCCACGCCCGCCACGGTGTCATCGATCTCGCTCGCCGATGTGAAGGCGCACTACGCCAAGGTCTACCGTCCCGACATGACGACGATCGTGGTGGTGGGCGACATCGACCCCGACACCGCGAAGGCCGTCATCACGCGTTACTTCGGGGACTGGACCGCGACCGGCCCCCGGCCCGAGACCGACCTGCCGTCGGTGCCGAACAACCGGCCCGACACGATCGCCGTGCCGGACAAGAGCCGTGTGCAGGATCGGGTCACGCTCGGCGAGACGATCGGCATCACCCGTACCGACCCGGACTACTACGCCCTCGAGCTCGGAAACCACGTGCTGGGTGGCGGATTCTACGCCACGCGCCTCTACCACGACCTGCGCGAGGAGGCCGGGCTGGTGTACTCCGTGGGCTCGAGCTTCGACATCGGCAAGACGCGCTCGACGTACGAGGTGGACTACGCGTGCGACCCGCCCAACGTCTCGAAGGCGCGAGACATCGTCGTGCGCGACCTCCAGGCGATGCAGTCCAGCCCGGTCACGCCGCACGAGCTTCAGCAGGCCAAGGCGATGGTGCTCCGGGAGATTCCGCTGTCGGAGTCGAGCGAGGGGGGCATCGCCGGCGGGCTGCTGAGCCGGGAGATGGAGGGGCTGCCGCTCGACGAGCCGACGAGGGCGGCGCGGCATTACCTGGCGATCGACGCGGCGCAGATCCAGGCCGCGTTCAAGAAGTGGGTGCGTCCGGGCGACTTCGTCCAGGTGAGCGAAGGCCCGACGCCGAAGTAGGGCAGGGTAGCGACGCCTGAGTGGGGCGGGGGAGCCCCGGCGGTCGACGCTTCGTGCGGCCGCCGGCCCCCGCCGCGGCCCGCCGGGTGGGGTGGCATTTGAGTGTGGGCCGTCGGGCGTGGTGGCGTCGGGCGGCGATCGGCTCCGCGGCGGTGTGGAACGCGGACCGATGCGGATGGATGTCGCGGGTGGCTCCCCAACGAGGAGCGCCGGCCTGGTGGTTCGGGGACGCGGGGGGGGGCGGGCCCCGGCCCCCCGCCCCGTCCCCAAAAAAATCCCCCCCCCCCCGCG
>JBJKRT010000025.1:0-11807 GCA_046704545.1 Longimicrobiales bacterium | reverse complement strand
CCGTCCTATTTTGTATTCCCCCGGGGGCGGGGGGGGCCCCCCCCCCCGCCACGCTGACGACCTCGCGCTTACTCGCCGGACGTGCGGTCGATGAAGGCGTCCAGCGTCTTCTTCCACTTGGGAAGGACCTCGGGGTTCACGTACACCATGTGACCGGACGCGAAGTCCACCCGCTCGATGTTCTTGCGCAGGTCCGGCGGGAGCCCGAGGTGGTCCATCGTCCACGACGCGGCGAAGTACGGGGTGGCCAGGTCGTACAGGCCACAGAGCAGCAGGACCTGGAGCTTCGGATTGCGCTCCATGGCGCCGGCCAGGTCCGGCCCGACGTTGGTGAAGCCGGTCTGCGCGAAACCCGAATCGGGCCCGTGCTTCCAGTCCCACGGTCTCACGTCGCCACTGAGCACATACTCCCGCTTCCCGTCGTAGCCGAGGTCGTTGCGTAGGTAGCTGTTCCACGCCGCCGCGTACGCGCTCCCGATGGCGGACGACTGAGGATCCTGCACGGGGGTGCGCTGCAGCAGGTCTCCGGTCGGGCCGGTGAAGCGTGCGTCCAGCCGACCGAGCACCTCTCCCTTCTCCTTGAGCAGCTCCTTCTCGAACTCGGGTGCGCTCACGCGCAGGTTCGCCTCGTCGAGGAAGCGTCGACTCAGCCCCGTGTACTCGTGCAGGCGGTCGAGCAGGTGCCCACGCTCGATCGAGTCGAGCGCTCCCCCCTTCAGCAGATCCGTCGCGTATTCGCCCATGGCGAACGCCTCGACCTTGCGGAGGAAGGGCTCCAGCTCGGGCGGGCGCATCCCCGGCAGCGCATGGTGGTACCACGCCACCGCGGCGTAGGACGGCAGGTTCACGACATACGCGAGGTCGTCGCCCGGCGAGAAGATCAGCGTCCGGAGATTGAGCACCGTCGAGAGGAGCACGACTCCGTTGACGTCGATGTTCGCCCGCTGGAGCGTCCGCGCCAGCATCGCCGAGCGCATGGTGCCGTAGCTCTCGCCGAGCAGGTACTTGGGCGAGTTCCAGCGATCGTGCTGGCTCAGGAATCGCTGGATGAACTGCGTCAGCGAGCGTGCATCCTCGTCGACGCCCCAGAATTGCGACCCGCTCGCGTCGCCCAGCGGGTGGCTGAAGCCCGTGCCCACCGGGTCCACCATCACGATGTCGGTCCGGTCGAGGAGCGTGTACTTGTTGTCCACGACCTTGTACGGGGCCGGCGGCAGGTGGCCCGTCCCGGTGACGACCACGCGGCGCGGGCCCATGATGCCCATGTGGAGCCAGAACGACGAGGAGCCCGGCCCACCGTTGTAGGCGAAGAGGATCGGCCGCTTGGACTCGTCCTTCACGCCGGTCCGCGTGTAGGCCGTGTAGTAGACCTCGGCGATCGGCTTCTGCTCGCTGTCGCGCAGTATGATGCTGCCTACGACCGCGTCGTAGTCGATGGTCTGTCCGTCGACGACGATCGAGTGGTGCGTCTTCCAGTGGGCCGGCGTCGGGGCCGCCGAGCTGTCGTGCGCACTCTGGGCACGAAGCGCCGAGGGCACGGTCAAGGTAGCGGCGAGAAGGACGGCCAACGCGGACGACGATCTGATCACGGGGCACCTCCTGAAGGCTCCGACAGGCGCGGCGTCTCACCGCGCGGGCGCTGGGCAAACTACGCCGCGCCGGGTGCTCCTGCCATTGTCCGCGACGGGCGCTCGCGCGAAGGTTGGGGGGTTGTCCGCACCTCCCGCCGTTCACCCGATGAGGCCGCCGTGCCGCGTCTACATGCAGTCCGACATGGGGCTCGTGGTCCCGAGCCTGCCAAGCACCCTTTGAACGTGTCGAGGGCGTGGGCCGAGATGCGCGCCCTGATGTGGACCCACCGGCGCTCGCTGGTCATCGGGTTCTCGCTCATGTTCGTGAGCCGGCTCGCCGGGTTCGTGCTTCCAACCAGCTCGAAGTTCCTGATCGACGACGTGCTCCGGAAAGGTCGCGTGGACCTGCTGATTCCGATCGCCATCGCGACGGGGGCGGCGACGCTCATCCAGGCGGTGACCTCGTTCGGGCTGTCCCAGGTCGTGAGCGTGGCCGCGCAGCGCGCCATCGCGGACATGCGGATCGCGGTCCAGCGCCATGTCGTCCGACTGCCCGTCTCCTACTTCGACTCCACCAAGACCGGCATCCTCATCTCGCGCATCATGACCGACGCCGAGGGGATCCGGAATCTGGTCGGCACGGGCATCGTGCAGCTCGTCGGCGGATTCATGACGGCCACCATCGCGCTCGCGGTGCTCTTCTACGTCAATTGGCGCCTGACGCTGATCACGATCGTCGCGCTCGCCGCGTTCGGCATCATGATGGCGATCGCCTTCAAGCGCCTGCGCCCGATCTTCCGCGAGCGGAGCGTGATCAACGCCGAGGTGACCGGGCGGCTCACCGAGACGCTCTCGGGCATCCGCATCGTCAAGGTCTACACGTCCGAGGATCGCGAGCAGAGCGCGTTCACCGAGGGCGTCGAGCGGCTCTTCGCGAACATCAGCCGAACGATCACGGGCACGTCGGCGGTCGGCTCCGGCACGACGGTCATCGTGGGCATCATCGGGGTGCTCGTCACGATTCTGGGCGGGAAGGCGGTCCTCGCGGGAACGATGACGGTCGGAAGCCTCGTGATGTACACGTTCTACGTGGGCATGATCGCGCAGCCCCTCGTGCAGATCGCCTCGATCGGCACGCAGATCTCCGAGGCGTTCGCCGGGCTGGACCGGATCCGCGAGATCCGCGACATGGAGACCGAGGACGCCGGCGACGCCGACAAGGGAAGCGTGGAAGACGTCCGGGGAGACATCGAGTTCCGGGACGTGGGCTTCGAGTACGTCCGCGACGTGCCGGTCCTCCACGACGTCTCGTTCCGCGCACCGGCGGGATCGACCACCGCGCTGGTCGGCTCCAGCGGGGCCGGAAAGAGCACGCTCATCGGGCTGGTGATGGCCTTCTACCATCCGACGAGCGGACGGGTGCTCGTGGACGGACGCGATCTGGAGAAGCTCAAGCTGCACGAGTACCGGAGCCATCTGGGCGTGGTCATGCAGGAGAACTTCCTCTTCGACGGGACGATCCGTGAGAACATCGCGTTCGGACGTCCCGACGCGACGGACGAGGAGATCGAGACGGTCGCGCGCGTGGCACACGTCGACCAGTTCGTGGAGCCCTGGGAGGATCGCTACGACACGGTCGTGGGCGAGCGGGGGGTGAAGCTCTCCGGAGGGCAGCGACAGCGCGTGGCCATCGCGCGCGCGATTCTCGCCGATCCCCGCGTGCTGATCCTCGACGAAGCCACCTCCAGCCTGGACAGCGAGAGCGAGGCGATGATCCGCGACGGACTCCGGAAGCTACGGGCCGGGCGCACGACCTTCGTCATCGCGCACCGGCTGAGCACGATCGAGAGCGCCGATCAGATCCTGGTGATCGAGGAAGGCCGTATCGTCGAGCGCGGCAGCCACACCGAGCTGATGGCGCTTGCCGGCCGCTACCGTGACCTCCACGACCGCCAGTACGGCGTCGCGTCCGACCGCTTCATCAACCCCGGGGAGGAGTTCACGCCGGACCTCGCGTCGGTCGAGGACGGCGCCTGAGCGCCGGACGCGGAAGGCCGGTGTCGTTGCCCCGCGCGCGACGTCAGAGCAGGAGCCCCGCGTCCACGGCCGCCTGACGGGCCGGGAAGTCGCCGATGGCCTCTCGGAAGGCGTCCAGGGGATACGCTTCCGTGTCACGCAACGCGGCCGCGAGCGCCATGAGCGTCCACGAGTCCCGCTTGCGCTCCCACCCCTGCACCGACGCGAACTCGAGCGGGACGACCCGTGCCGCGGTTTCGACCTCGGGCAGATCGACGCTCCGGTACACGACCGCGTCCGGCCGCGCCGAGCGGATGCGCGCGGCCACCTGGGCGTGCCCTTCTGGAAAGAGGTCCAGGATCACGTCCGGGGAAGGGATCCCCGTGAAGAGGATCTCGTCGGGACTCAGGATGACCTCGGAGAGCGAGTAGCCGGTCCGCACGGTCACCGGGTAATCGCTTCTCTGCGTCGCCCACAGGCCCGAGAGCATGCCACCGCGCGCGAGCGCTCCCGCGGCCGAGACGATGTGCTTGCCGGCTGCGCCCGCGATGACCCAGCGCAGGGACGCCGTCAGGTCGCTCTTCCAGCGGGGCTCGATACCCCGGCCGGCCGGATCCTCCGACGGCTCGAGGGCGGCGTGCTGTGCCCGATAGGCCCTGGCGTACTCGGGGCGGGGCTCGTCCCGGAGCACGCCGGTCGGGAAGTCGAGGGCGGAGAGCGTCTCCAGCATCCCGTTCTTGTTCAGGCGATTCGTGGGCGCGAAGTACGCGGCGCACAGTTCCCATACGTCGACGAGCGAGAAGCCGTCGTTGCGCAGCGCCCGAGCCATCAGCTCGGTGACGTCGGGCTCGAATGTCGTCGTTCGCGCCACGAAGGTGCCACCGTTGACCTCGACCGTGCGACAGATGTCCATCGGCCGCTCGAGCTGGCCGAGCGGCGTGGTGGCGGTGATCGCTCCGGTGGGCGTGCTCACCGAGTGCTCCCCGCCCGTCATTCCGTAGTTCAGGTTGTTGAAGACAATGACGGTCAGGCCGATGTTGCGGCGCGCCGCGTTGATGAGATGGTGGCCCCCGATGCCGCATCCGCCGTCTCCGATCAGCACGACGACGTGAAGGTCGGGATCGGCCAGCTTGATGCCGGACGCGTACGTGACCGACCGCCCGTGCAGACCGTGGAACGCGTTCGTCACGAAGAACTTGTCGGAAAGCCCCGAGCATCCGATGTCGGAGACGATCACGAGCTTCTTCGGATCGATGTCGAGCTCGACGAGCGCGGCGTCCAGCCGCTCCAGGATCGTCCCGTGCCCACAGCCCGGGCAGAACGGGAAGGGCATCGTGGCCGGGTCGAGGTAGGTCGTGCGGCCGGCGGCCGTACCCGGCGTGCCGCTCGCGCTCATGACAGCCCCGCTTTCGTCAGGATCTCGTCGGGAGAGAGGAGTCCGCCATCCACGCGATGGATGCCCACGACCTCGCGATCCGAGCCGGCGAGCCGTTCGATCTCGCGGCGATACTGCCCGAGGTTCAGCTCGGCCACCGCCACGCGCGCCGCGCCTCCCATGGCGGCGCGGATCTCCCGCTCCGGTACGGGCCACAGCGAATGCACGGCGAGGCTCGACACGTGGACTCCCGCCCGCCGCGCGCGCCGCACCGCCTCGCGCACGGCACGGGCGACGATCCCGTAGCTCACGATCAGGACGTCGGCCTCCGGATCGAGGTCGGCGTCGACGTCGCTGATCTCGTCGAGGTGAGCCTCGACTTTGGCGGCGAGGCGCTCGTTGAGCGACCCGACGGCCTGCGAGGACTTGGTGAGGTACCCGCGCTCGTCGTGTGACGATGTCGTGAAGCGCACCACGTGCGGTCCGCCGATGGCCGACATCGCGGGGACCTCGTCGGCCGACACGACCCGGTAGGGGACGAAGTCCTCATCGTCCGGAGCGCTCCGGCGCTCACGCACCGGAACGGCCTCGAACGCCCCACTGTCCACGGTGGCTCGTCCGAGCAGCGTTTCCTTGTCGGTGGCCACGAACACCGGCACCCGGAAGCGCTCGGCCAGGTCGAAGGCACGCCGCGTGAACGCGTAGGACTCCGCCACGTTCGTCGGGGCGAGCACGATCACGGGGTACCCACCCGAGGTGCCCCACCGCAGGAACTGGATGTCACCCTGCGCGACGGTGGTGGCTCCCCCGGTCGCCGGCCCCATGCGCTGGGCGTCGACGATCACGAGCGGCACTTCGCCCATGATCGCCAGGCCGACGTTCTCGCTGTAGAGGCTGATTCCCGGCCCGCTCGTCGCCGTGAGCACCCGCGAGCCTGCCATGGCCGCACCGATGCACAGCCCCATGGCTGCGATCTCGTCTTCCGCCTGGATGGCCACCCCGCCCACGCGTGGGAGCTCCTGTGTCATCCGCAGCAGAATCGGCGTGGCCGGCGTGATCGGATAGCCGGCGAAGAAGTCGCATCCCGCGTCGATCGCCGCCCGGGCGATCGCTTCCGCTCCGTCGATGAATTCCCGCATGCGCGTCCCCGATGGTGCGCGGGCGCATTCCCGCATCATCGGATAAGCTCGGACGCACGCCGCGGCCGGGCAGTCGGGAGAATTACGGGGACGGGGGTAGGGCAGGGCCTCCCTTCGCGGCCTCGATGCGTTCGCGTAGCTCCTCGACCAGGGGGCTGGACGTCCACGGTACGAGCCATGCGCGAGCCCCACGCGGGATGAACCGGACCGTCTGTCCCACGAGGGTCCGGTGTGCGAAGTGCAGCTTGACCCATTTCAGCTTCTGCATGCGGGTCTCCTCCACTTCGTCGACATCGGCCAGGCGAATGCGGATTCCGCGTCGCGCTTCGCCGACGATGAGGTATTCGCCTTCCAGCCAGACGTGGCGAAAGCGCCCGAACCAACGGAACATGACGGCGGATACCACTACGGCAAGCCCCACCACGGCCCACTTCACGGCTGGTCCCCCCGCGCCCGGAGGGGGACTCAGCCACGTCATGACCGCCGCCACGCCCGCGCTCACCGTCGTCACCGCAGGCACGATCCGCCCGAAGACCGTGGTGGATGCGGATGTGAGGGGAAGCGGCCCGGGTACCTCTTCGAGAGACATGGCTCCTCCTGCTGCACCGTACCGAGGGCGACGCTCAGTCTCCGACGGCGACCCCCGCCTCACCGAGCACGCCGTCGAGCGCCTGCTGGAGATCGGTCACCAGATCCTCCCGATCTTCGCAACCCACGGAGAGGCGCACCAGTCCGTCCGTGATGCCCGCCGCCAACCGGTCCTCCCGCGCCATGGCCGCGTGCGTCATCGAGGCGGGATGCTGGATGAGACTCTCCACTCCCCCGAGCGAGACCGCGAGCGCCGGGAGGCGCACCGCCGCCAACATCCGCCGTCCGGCCTCGAGCCCTCCTTCCAGCTCGAAGGACACCAACGAGCCCGGCCCGCCCATCTGGCGCGCGATCAGGTCGGCCTGGGGATGCCCCGGAAGCCCCGGATACCGTACCTCCTGCACGGCGGGGTGCGAAGCCAGGACCTCGGCCACCGCCCGTGCGTTTTCCTGAGCGGTGCGCACGCGCATGGCGAGCGTCCTCGTTCCGCGCAGCACGAGCCAGGCCTGGTGGGGATCCATCGTCCCCCCCAGGTAGTGCAGCACGGATCGGACCCGCTTCATGAGCGACTCGTCCCGGAAGACGAGGACCCCTCCCACCACGTCCGAGTGCCCGTTCAGGAACTTCGTGACCGAGTGGAGGACGATGTCCGCCCCCCACCGGAAGGGCTTCTGAAGCACCGGGCTCATGAAGGTGTTGTCCACCACGAGGAGCGCGCCGGCCTCGTGGGCGATGTCCGCGGCTGCCGCGATGTCGGTGACGGCGAGCGTCGGGTTCGCCGGCGTCTCGATGAAGACGACGCGGGTGCGCGTCGTGATGGCGGCACGGAGCGCGTCCAGGTCGCTGGTATCGACCATCGTCGCGTCCACGCCGAAACGACTGAAGTCGCGCTCCAGCAGGACCCGCGACGGCCCGTACACGGAGGCGCTGCACACCACGTGGTCTCCGGAAGACAGGAGCGCGAAGAACACCGTCGACACCGCAGCCATCCCGGATGCGGTCGCCAACGCCGAAGTCCCCTCCTCCAGGGTCGCCACGGCCGACTCCAACGCGGCCGTCGTGGGGTTGCCCATACGGGTGTAGATATAGCCCGGATCGCGGCCCGCGAAGCGGGCGGCGCCCTCCTCGGGCGACGAGAACACGAACGTGGAGGTCTGGTAGATGGGCGGAGCTACGGACCCGAATGCCGGATCCGCCTCCGGGCCCGCGTGGATGCACTCGGTATCGATGTGCCAGGGTGCTCGATCGGCCTCGGTCATGACTCTATGCTCCTCAATGCGGGTGGACGGCGCCCCGCCCCATGCACGCCGCGTCGGGATCCATCGGTTGCAGGGCGTCGGCGCGGAACGCCTCCAGTGCCTGCGCCACGGTCCAGGCATCGGTCACCAGGACCTCGATGCCGATGCCTCCGAGGGCCGCCAGGGCACGTCGGCCCAGGCCCCGGCACACGACGGCGCCGATGCCGTGCCCCTCGAGGCCTTTTGCAGGCTGGCAGTGGCCGTGCTCGTGGCGTGCGTGCTCGTTGACGAGCACGGAGACCCGCCCCGTGTCGCTCTCGACGAGGGTGTGATACGGCGCGCTACCGAAATGAGGCGAAAGACGTGCGTCGAGGCCGCGCTCATCGACCGTCGGGATACACAATCTCATGGTCCCCTCCCTTTTCGATCATCAAGGCGGAAGACCGAACCAGAGCCGTCAGGAGCTTGGACCGCCCGGACTGCAGGAGACGCTGCACGGTTCCCCGTGAGACGCCCATGTGGCCGCCTGCCGCTTCCTGGTCGTGACCGTCCAGGTCACACAGGCGCATGGCCTCCAGCTCGTCCAGGCGAAGCACGATGGTCTCGAGCTGGCTCATGGGGACGCCCCGGGGCTTGAAGACGGTCTCCCCGTCGAAACGCCTGCAGATCCGCAGCTTGCGCCTTCTCGGCACTCCCGATCCTCCACCGATAGGTACTGTGCATATGCACATTATCACAGCGCACATAACCCGTCAACGAGGGAGAACGCGGGAGGGAGGGAGTGGGACGGGGACGGCGGACGCAATGTCCGCCGTCCCCGCCGGATCGTCTACCAGATCTTGGCGCCGACAGCCTGCTGGAGACGGTAGTGGCCCTGGACCAGCTCGTAGCGAGCCTGGAGCTGCACGAGCTCGGCCTGCGCCAGAAGCGTCTGCGCGTCCAGCACGTCGAGGTTCGTCACCACGCCCGCCTGGTACCGCGTCTTGGCCAACGCGAGCGCCGCTCTCGCCTGACGCACCTGCACGTCGGCGGTCTGGATCTTCTCCCGGCTCGCGCGCACGGCGGCCACCGCCTTCTGAACCTGGGCGGAAACGGACCGCTCCAGCGTCCGCGTCCGGGAGGCGGCCACGCTCACGTTGGCCTGGGACACCTTGACCTGAGCCTGCGTCCTGTCGCCGTTGTAGATGGGAAGCTGGACGGACATGCCCGCCACGAAGTCCGGCTTGAGCTGATTGATGTCCGGCACATACCCGTTCTTGGCACCGGCGCTGAGGTGCAAAGACAGCGACGGCTTGTCGGACAGCGCCGCGAGCCGGGTCTGGACCTTGGCCGAAGCTTCGGCGTCCCGCGACATCTTCACGTCCGGACGCTGCGAGAGCGCGAGCGACACCAGAGAGTCGACGTCGAGGTTCATCGAGTCCGGCCGGAACGCTCCGACCGGGGTGACGGAGCTGTCCGCAGGCACGCCGAGAAGCTGCCGCAGATCGATGGTGCTCTGCTCGAGCCGGTCCGTGATGTCCACCCGCTGGCTCTTCGCGGTCGCGATCCTCACCTGGGTGCTGAGGACGTCGAAGTCGGTGGCCGTCCCTGCCTGGACCTTACCCTGCGTGATCCGCAGATGCTGCGTGAGCGCCCGGATCTCGTCATCCTGGACCTGGAGGTCCTGCTGGAGGAAGAGCACCCCGTAGAACGCTTGAACGGTCCCGTAGGCGAGGCCCGACTTCACGAGATCGACGTTCTCCTCGGCGCTGACCTGTCTCGATCGGGCCTCCTCGACCGCCATCTTTCGACGTCCACCGTCGTAGAGCGTGTGAAGCACGCTCACGTGGCCGTCCCAGTTGTCCGCCGGAAAGAGCGAAAACGACTCCGACCCGAACTTGATGGTCGGGGTCGGGCCGATGCGCGAATACGTGCCCTCGGCGTCCACGATCGGTGAGAACGCGGTCTCGCGCGCCTTCACCTGGGCCTGCGACTCCGAGACGCCGTTCATCGCCGCCACCACGGCGGGATGCGTCGCGATCACCCGCTGGATCGCCTCCGCGATCGTGAGCGAGTCGGGCACCTGACCGGCGACGCCGCCTCCGAAGGGTAGGAGGGCCGCTGCGACGGCGAGTCCGATCATCCGTTTCATATATTCAATCCTTCGTGGACCGGGTGCGGTTCGTCTATTCGGCCAGAACCGGTCTCTGCCCGCCCGGCCGGTTGTGTCGGCGCAGGAAGAAGACCGGGACGATCGTCACGACGAGCACGATGAAGGCCACCCGGAACACGTCGTCCACGGCCGACACGAAGGCCTGTTGCTGGACGTGCATCCCCACGAGCGCGCTTGCCCGCGTGCTCGCATCCGCCAAGGTCCCGCCCACCTGATTCTGGACGAAGTGCTCGATGCCACGCGTCGCGTGCTGAAAACTCGGTGACGAAGCGTCGATCTGCTGGCCGTAGATGGCCGAGTGGAAGATCCTCCGCCGGGTCAGGATCGTTCCGAATACGGCCACTCCGAAGCTCCCACCGATCTGCCGGACCACGTTGATGAGGCCCGAGGCCTGCGCCATCTTCGCGTTCGAGATCTCCGAGATCGCCACGGTCGTCAGCGGGGAGAACAGCAACCCCATACCGATTCCGCGCAGGTACAACGGCAGGAGAATCTGCGCCCTCTCCGAGAAGAGAGAGAGGAAGCTGAACTGGTACATCGTCAGCGACATGATCCCCAGGCCCAGCAGGATGGGGATACGCCCGTCGTACTTGTCCGTGAACATCCCCGCGAACGGAGCCGTGACCCCCAGCAGGATCCCGACCGGGAGAAAGACCAGACCGGCCTGGAAGGGCGTGTAGTTCAGCATGTTCTGCAGGTAGATCGGCAGCAGGAAGTTGGCGCCGAACATGCCCACGCCGAACGAGAACAGAACGAGGTTGCTGACCGCGAAGTTGAAGTTCTTGAAGAGCTCGATCTCGACCAGCGGGTGCTTCACGATGAACTCGGTCGCCAGGAAGACGCCGAGCCCTACGAAGGCGATGGCGAAGCAGATGAGGATGAACGTCGACGTCCACCCCTCGGTGTTCCACGCCGAGTTCCCGTCGGCGAGCGCGAGCAGCAGCGCCGTGAGCCCGATTCCCAGCGACAGGAACCCCACGATGTCGAAGTTCTTGGCCGGTGCCGGGCGGTGCTCCCGCAGGATCAGCCCCGCCGCGATCATCCCCATGATCCCGATCGGGACGTTCACGTCGAAGATCACGTTCCACTCGTAGCGGTCGATGAGCCACCCGCCCAACGTCGGCCCCAGCGAGACCGACGCCGAGGCCGCCACCGACCAGAATCCGAGTGCGATCCCCCGCTTCTCGGGAGGGAACTCGCGCGTGATGATCGCCATGCCGATCGGCAGCAGGAAGCCGGCTCCCGCGCCCTGAACGACCCGAAAGGCGATGAGGACGTCGATGTTTCCGGCCAGGCTGCACAGGAACGAGCCGAGCGTGAAGAGGAACAGCCCCGTCAGGAACATGCGCTTGTAGCCCAGGTGGTCCGCCAACCACCCTGACGAGGGAAGCATCACGGCGAAGATCAGCAGGTACGCCGTGAGGATCCATTCCACGTGATCCACCGTGACGCCGAACGTCGCCATCAGCTTCGACAGCGCGACGTTGACGATGGTGGAGTCCAGCACGGCCATGAACGTCCCCACCATCACGCTCGCCAGCACCAACCAGCGGTAGGTCGGATTCTGCGGGCTGAAGATGGGGAAGCGCTCGACGATCTCGTGCCGGAAGTGGGACTGCTCCGTGGCCATGAGCCTCGCCGCGCGCTACTTCGGGTTCACGACCGTGACGACCACCGACATGCCCGGCAACAAACGCACCGGCGGATCCGACGTTCCTGTCCCCTCGC
>JBJKRT010000024.1:0-23310 GCA_046704545.1 Longimicrobiales bacterium | reverse complement strand
TCCCGTCCACGTACGCGTCGTCCGTCGACACCACCCCACGAAGCTTCACGTACCAGTAGCCCACACCCAGCCCCGCCACCACGAGCACGAAGATGAGCAGCAGCACCCCGCCCCGCCCCTTCTTCTTACCGCCGCCCGGAGCGCCCTCGCTGGGACCACGGTTCGGGTTGCCGCCGGCGGGGCCAGCGGCCCCCTCTGTCTCTTCCGCCATCCAAAACCTCCTCAATGACCGACCCGTTCTTGCGGGCGCGGCCTTTTTGCGATCGCAACGTGTTCCTGGACTCGCCCGGGGAAAGGGGCTGCGTTCCGCGCAGGGTCGCGGAAGAGCACATAGGTATGTGCGGGCGGCATGCCAAAACTAGACGGCATCGACTACTTGTCAAGAACGGCCCGAGGGGGTCCGGCGCGCTGCTACGGGGCGTCGAGGTACGCTACCAGAAGTCGTCGGAGCTCCCGCACGATGGCTTCGTCCATCCGCCCTTCCCCACACATCGAGGCGTCGAGAATTCCGGAGACGACCGCCACGGTTGCCTTGGCCCTGACCGCGCCTTCCCGCTCCCCGAGGCCGGGCCGACGGGCGCTCACGATGGTCCTGGCGAGCTTCGAGTATGCGGCCAGGATCTCCGAGTCCGGCGGCTCGCCCCTGCGCCTCAGGTACCGGACCACCATCAATACGTCCGGGTGACTCTCGAAGTGGTCCAGGAACGGATGGAGGAACCTGTCTACGGCTTCCTCGGTGGACAGTCCGGCCCAGTCGACGTCGGAGGCATCGAGTTGCGTCAGGCTGAGCCTCATCTCACGTGCGTGACGCTCACCCAACTCGTCCAGGACCGTGGACAGGTTGGGAAAGAAATGGTAGAGGGAGCCGATGGCGGCTCCCGAGCGCGCCGCGATCCCGTGCATCGTCAGGCTCTGGACGCCGGACTCGAGAATCAGCTCCGCGGCCGCGTCCAGGATGAGCTCGACACGACGTCGGCCGCGCTCCTGTTGAGGACGACGGGCCTCGGGAGTCTCTTCGCACATGGTCATCGGTTCAGACAAACAGTTCTCAACTCCGTTCCAGGACGTTGAAGAATAGTAGTAACACACGGCTCGCTTCGCCGTGGCCCACCCCTTCGACCTCCCGAAGGTCGGATCATCCTTCGAGCAGGTAGTCGATGAAGGCACGCAGCGCCGGCGAGGTCCGCCGCCGACTCGGATAGTACAGATAGCATCCCGCGAACGGGGGCAGGAACTCCTCGAGCACCGACACGAGCTCCCCGCCCGCGACCGCCTCCTCCACATCGCCGGCGTAGGTGATCGCGAGCCCGAGCCCCGCGCGCGCGAAGCCGAGATTGACGTCGCCGTCGTTGCACAGCACGCGGGTATCGACGGCCACGGAGAAGTCCCGGCCGTCTTCGGTGAACTCCCAGCGGTAGGGCGGCGCGTCGGGCGTGGCGTGCCAGTTGATACAGACATGCTCCGTGAGTTCACGTGGATGCGCCGGTATCGGGTGATGCTCGAAGTAGGAAGGCGACCCGACCACCGCCAGTTGCATCGTCCCCGTCACGGGCACGGCGATCATGTCCCGATCGATCACTTCGCCGAGCTCGACGCCCGCGTCGTATCCCATCGCCACGATGTCGGGGACCTCGCCGCTCACCGCCAGGTCGAGCTGGATGTGCGGGTGCGTGGCGAGGAACTCCGTCACCGTGGATCCGGCCAGGAAGCGCTCCGCCGCAGTGGAGACGTGCAGCCGCAGCAATCCCTTCGGCTCTGAGCCGAGCTCTCCGACCTCTTCGACGGCATCTCGCAGGTCCGCCAGGAGCGGCTGTACCGCGGTGTAGAATCGCCGGCCGGCCTCGGTCAGGTGGACACTGCGTGTGGTCCGCTGCACGAGCGTGACCCCCAGCCGCTCCTCGAGCCGCTTGAGCGCGTGGCTCACCGCCGAGCCGGTCACGCCCAGTCGCCTTCCGGCAGCGCGGAAGCCCTTCTCCTCCGCCACCGCCACGAACACCGGAATTCCGTCGAGCTCGTCGGCCATTGTCAAATTCTGCTCATCAAGCTGTGAAATTACACCCGGTTTATCATCTCCCGTGACCCAATAGCTTGAAGTAGTCGGCGCGTGAGCATCCACGCAACCCGAACCCCGAGGAGAACGAGAGAGATGAAGATCACACGAGTAGGTACGATGCCTTCCACGCCGGGACCCGAGGACTGGTTCACCGGAACCGTCCGGGTCGATCCCCTCTTCCAGGCTCCCGACCCGGCGCGGGTCGCGGGGGCCCAGGTCACCTTCGAGCCGGGCGCCCGGACGGCGTGGCACACCCACCCGCTGGGCCAGACGCTGATCATCACCTCCGGCCTCGGCCGGGTGCAGCGCGAGGGCGGCCCCATCGAGGAGGTGCGCCCGGGCGACGTGGTCTGGTTCCCGCCGCAGGAGAAGCACTGGCACGGAGCCTCACCAAACACCGCGATGTCGCACATCGCCATCCAGGAGTCCCTCCACGGCAAGGCCGTCGACTGGCTGGAGAAGGTCACCGACGAGCAGTACGGGATTGAGCCCAGCGTCGGCTGAGGTCCGCCGAGCGTCATCGAAAACGGGGCCCTTGCCGGCCCCCCCGCGACAACTCAGAGGAGGTCAGCATGAAGGGAGCCGTGATGTACGGCCCGGGCGACGTTCGCTTCGAGGAGCGCGCGGACCCGGAGCTCATCGAGCCGACGGACGCCATCATCCGGATGTCGGCGACGTGCGTGTGCGGATCGGACCTGTGGCCGTACCGCGGCATCGATGCTCCGGAGGGGCCCACGCCCATGGGCCACGAGTATTGCGGCATCGTCGAGGAGGTCGGCACTGAAGTGAAGGGTATCAGGCGCGGACAGTTCGTCGTCGGATCGTTCTTCGCCTCGGACAACACCTGCCCGATTTGCGGCGCGGGGTACCAGAGCCGCTGCGTCGACGCCCGGCCCGTGGGAGTGGAGGGCGCCCAGGCGCCGTTCCTCCGGGTCCCCCTGGCGGACGGCACTCTGGTGGCGACCCCGGACATCCCGGACGACGACCTGCTCCCGAGCCTCCTGGCCACCTCCGACGTCCTGGGCACGGGCTGGTTCGGTGCGGACGCGGCGGCGGCGGGCGCGGGCAAGACGGTCGTGGTCGTGGGAGACGGCGCGGTCGGTCTGTCCGCCATGCTCGCCGCCAAGCAGATGGGGGCCGAGCGCATCATCGCCATGAGCAGCCACGAGGACCGACAGAAGCTCGCCAGGGAGTTCGGTGCGACCCACATCGTGGCCGAGCGCGGAGACGAGGGCGTGGCCCGCATCAAGGACATGACCGACGGCCTCGGAGCGCACTCCGTGGTGGAGGCCGTCGGCACGCACGAATCCATGATGCAGGCGATCCGCTCCACCCGCCCGGGAGGCCACATGGGCTTCGTCGGCGTCCCCCACGGTGTACAGATCGATGGTCAGGAGCTGTTCTATGCGGAGATCCACCTGCACGGGGGCCCCGCCCCGGTGCGCCACTACCTCCCCGAGATGATCGACGCCGTATGGAGGCGTGAGATCGACCCCGGCAAGGTCTTCGACCTGACGCTTCCCCTGGACCAGGTGGCCGAGGGCTACCGCGCCATGGACGAGCGTCGCGCCATCAAGACGCTGCTGATCCCGTAAGGGACGAACCGTGCTCGCGCATTGAGCCGAGTACGCCACCATTGAGACGAACAGACACGACCAGGAGGAAGGAATATGGCGCGCGTCGCGATCATCGGGGGACATGGCAAGGTGGCCCTCAGGCTCTCCAGTCTGCTCATGCAACGGGGCCACCGGGTCACGTCGTTCTTCAGGAAGCCGGAACAAGCCGACGATGTCCGACGAACCGGGGCGGAGCCCGTCGTCCTCGACGTGGAAGACAGCTCCGCCGAGGAGATCGCCCGTCGGATCGAGGGGCACGACGCCCTCGTCTGGTCGGCGGGCGCCGGCGGAGGCAACCCGAAACGCACGTACGCCGTGGACCGTGACGCTGCGATACGCTCCATGGATGCGGCGGCACAGGCGGGCGTGAACCGCTACATCATGGTCTCGTATCTCGGCGCCGACCTGCAGCACGGCGTTCCCGAGGACGATCCGTTCTTCGCGTACGCCGAAGCGAAGGCCGCAGCGGACGACTACCTGCGGAAGACGGAGCTGGACTGGACGATTCTCGGCCCGGGCCGGCTGACGCTGGAGGAGGCGTCCCGCCGGATCGCGGTAGGCCCGGACGTGAAGGAGGCGGGCCGGGAAACGTCGCGCGCCAACGTGGCTCTGGTCGTCGCCGCCGTGCTGGAGCAGCCGCGGACGATCGGCACGACGATCGACTTCGTCGACGGCGAGAGGCCCATCGAGGAAGCCCTTCCCCACTGACAAGGAGAGAGCCATGCCGCACGTGATCGTGAAGCTCTGGCCCGGCAAGTCGGAGCAGAAGAAGAAGGAGTTGGCCGAACGGATCACCAAGGACGTCATGCGCGTCCTCGACTATGGAGAGGAATCCGTCTCGGTCGCCATGGAAGAGGTGGCTCCGGACGACTGGGCGGACCAGGTGTACCGGCCCGATATCGTCCAGGGCGCGGACAAGCTGTACAAGAAGCCCGGCTACAGGATGTAGGGATGAGCCCGACGAATTCGACCTCGCGACGCCCGCGGGTCATCTGCCACATGATGGCGTCCGTCGACGGGCGCATCGTCCCCAGCGGGTGGCCTCTCTCTCCCGAGGAACGACGGCAGTACGAGGAGATCCACGCCGGCTACGAGGCCGAGGGTTGGCTGTGCGGCCGCATCACCATGGAGCCCTTCGCGGGCGCTACGCGCTCCGACGCGGACGTCGGCCGCCAACATCCGGGCGGCGCGCCGCGCGAAGACCATATCGTCTCCGGACCCCACGAGTCTTTCGCCTTCGCCCTGGACCCGAGCGGCCGGCTCGCCTGGGAAAGGGGCGACATCGACGGAGACCAGGTGGTGTCCATCCTCTCCGAGCGCGTCTCCGACGACTACCTCGCGTTCCTCCGCGAGCGTGGCGTCTCCTACCTGCTGGCAGGAAACCACGAGATCGACCTGCCGTTCGCGCTCGAGAAAGTGGGCGCGTGCTTCGGCGTACGCACGCTCATGCTCGAGGGAGGGGGCCGGCTGAACGGCTCCTTTCTGCACGCGGGCCTGATCGACGAGGTCAGCCTGCTGCTCGTCCCGGTGGCGGATGGGCGCGTGGGTACGCCCGCGCTCATCGATGTCGATGCAGAGCGCGCTTCGCCGCACCGTCTCGTTCTCGAGTCCGTAGCACGGCGCGCGGGCGACGTTCTCTGGATTCGCTACCGGGCGGGAGACGCGCGCAGCGAAGCGGAGTGAGCGGAGGTACTCGACCACCACGTCAGGCCGCGCGAGTCCCGGAGCGCCCGCCCACCCCTGCGGGCCACCCCGGCGTCGACATCACCTCGCTATCGGCGTGCCCTAAGAGTCACTCCTCCGTAGGCACCCTCAC
Organism: Longimicrobiales bacterium; assembly: GCA_046704545.1. Classification (GTDB taxonomy): domain Bacteria; phylum Gemmatimonadota; class Gemmatimonadetes; order Longimicrobiales; family Gaopeijiaceae; genus SZUA-318. The sequence continues at coordinate 17,825 of JBJKRT010000024.1, read as the reverse complement.
CAGAAAATGATCGCCGCGCTCGAGCGCGTAGCTCGAGGTTTCCAGGTCCACGCCATCCTTGGGTGTCAGGAAGACCCGGATGGCGGGACCGTCCAGCGCGAGGCCGGGTGGAATCACCAGCGTCGTCTCCCGGTCGGCGGGCGCTACCCCGAGGCGGGTCTCGAACGGACCGTACTGCATGAAGACCATCAGATCTTGATTGCGGGGGTTCTCCACCGTAACGGTGGTGGTGCCTGTACCTGGGTTGGGGATCGTCGCTGGAGGCGGAGGCGGAGGGTACCCGTCGTTCGTCTTTGGCACGTAGACGTCGAGGTTCTTCCCTTTGTGGAACGTCAGGTCCTGGACGCCCAGGTCCTCGTCATGCGCCGGATGCACCGTGATCCCGATCTCGTCGCCGTTCATGAGGTACGTCGGGAGCGCCAGAGTGGCCTCACTGCGAGGGGCCACCTTTCCAAGCCTGACACGTGTGGAAGGGTTCCCGTACTGGTCCAGGTAAACCGTGACCGGCACTGAACGCGTATTGTCCACGGTTGCGGCGCCGGAATGCTCCTTGATCGCGCTGGTATTGCCCGGACTCGCAGGGACGAACGCCACCATCGTCGCCCAGACTCCAACCATCATGAGGCCCTTTATTGTCGTCTTCACGGAATCCTCCTCGTTCGTTGGACTACCGTATAGACAACAAACCAAGCATCGGGCGTGCCAAGGAATCGGGGCCTGAAAGTCCAACGATTCCGGGGGGGCGTGGCACTGCCCGCCCTGGACAGCGGCCCATTTGAGCCACTCTTGGCTCAGGAGCACCAGGCCGGGCCGGCTCCGAGGCATCCGAGCCGCAGCCCACCGTATCGTGTGCCCTGCGTCATTCCAGTTCTGGAGACGAAGCAGCCTCCGGCCGTCACCTACCGCTACCGGATGTCCCCACCCTACGTTTGAAGCTTCGAAGTCCGGCAGTAGCAAGCGTCGGGCTGCGGTGGTAGGTGCGGCGGAACCAAAGCGAGCGGAAGACAAGATTATGAAGAGGTGCAGTTCCGTTGGGATGTGGGCGGCGTTGTTGTTCCTGCTCTCGAGCGGCACCCTCCGGGCGCAGACGACGTCACCCCCCGCGCAGCTTCCTCCGCATCACGGGCTTCGCTTCCGCTTCATCGGGCCTCCGGGCAACCGCGTGAGCGCGGTCGTCGGCGTTCCGGGTGTGGAGAACGTGGACTACGCCGGGGCCTCGTCCGGTGGTGTCTGGAAATCCGACGACGGTGGGTACCACTGGCGGCCCGTCTTCGACCGTGAGCCAGCGCAATCGATCGGCGCGATCGCGATCGCGCCTTCCGACCCGAACATCGTGTGGGTCGGAACGGGGGAGCCGTTCATTCGCAGCAATGTCTCGATCGGTGACGGCATCTACGAGTCCACGGACGCGGGCCAGACCTGGCGGCACATGGGACTGGGTAAGACGGGGCGCATCTCGCGCATCGTGATCGACCCACGGGACCCGAACGTCGTCTTCGCCTGTGCGATGGGAACGCTGTACGGGCCGCAGAAACAGCGTGGGGTGTTTCGCACGCAAGACGGTGGCAAGACTTGGCAGCGCGTCCTTTTCGTGAACGAGAAGACCGGCTGCTCGGACATCGCCATGGACCCGAAGAATCCCGACGTCCTTTTTGCCGGGACATGGCAAATGGTCATTCACACATGGGGGAAATACAGCGGAGGCCCGGGTAGCGGCGTATACGTGACACGGGACGGTGGAAACACATGGACGCACATCGTGGGGCACGGCCTGCCCCCTCAGCCGCTCGGGAAGATCGCCGTTGCGGTCGCTCGAAGTAATCCACGGCGCGTCTACGCGCTGATCGAGACCGGTTACGACGGCCGGGGAACGCTCTGGCGCTCGGACGATGGCGGACGCGAGTGGAAATGCGTGAACTGGGAGCACGTGATCGACGAGCGGCCGGACTATACGACACGGATCGCCGTGTCTCCGGTCAACGACAACGAGATCTGGTTTCTATCGAATTACCTGAGCGTGTCCTACGACGGAGGGTACACGACCGACCTGCACCCGGGAGCGGGCGATACGCACGACATGTGGATCGATCCGGACAATCCCAAGCGGATGATGGTCGGCTACGACGAAGGCGTCGCCGCCACCACGACGCACGGTCGGGAGTGGCATCACGTGAAGCTGCCCAACGCGCAGATCTATCACGTCGCCGTCGACGACCAGGTTCCTTACTACGTCTACTCCAACTTGCAGGACGACCAGTCCGATCGCGGGCCGAGCGACAGCCGCACGCGAACCATTACGCCGAGCATGTGGGTGACGACGGCAGGCTGCGAGTCGGGCTTTTCGATTCCGACCCCAGACGGGCAGGTGGTCTACGGAAGCTGCTACAGCGGCTCCTTTTCCCGGTGGGAGGCACGCACCAATCAAATGCGTGGCATCAATCCCTGGCCGGATGAGCCGCTGAATTCACCTGCAGGGGTCTTGAAGTATCGCTGGAATTGGACGCCCCCGGTGGCTCTCTCGCCATGGGATCCGGCGAACACCGTGTACGTGGGAAGCCAGTACGTGCACGTGACGCACAACGGCGGACAGAGCTGGAAGGTGATCAGCCCGGACCTGACCCGGGATGATCACAGCCACATGGGACCCTCCGGCGGCTTGGCGCCGGACAACCTGGGAGTCGAATACTGGGGCACGCTGTTTGCCATCTCGCTCTCGCATCTGGAACGAGGCGTGGTCTGGACGGGGAGCAACGACGGCCTGGTACACGTGACGCGGGACGGCGGCGCACACTGGAGCAACGTTACGCCGAAGCTGCCCGGCTATCCGAAGACCTGCACGATCAGCAACATCGATCCCTCCCCGTATTCCGCCGCCGCCGCGGACATCTCGGTGGATTGCCACCAGATGGACAACCGAAATCCCTACATCTACCGAACCACGAATTTCGGCAAGAGCTGGACGTTCATCAGCGGCGATATACCGAAAAGCGTCTTCAGCTACGTTCATATCGTGATCGAGGACCCGTTCCGGCGCGGGATGCTGTACGCGGGCACGGAGAACTCACTATATGTGAGCTACGATTACGGGCGGCACTGGTTGCCGCTGCAACTCGACTTGCCGCACGCACCGGTCTCGTGGCTGACGATCCAGAGGCATTTCGACGACCTCGTGGTGGCGACGAAAGGACGCGGCATCTGGATTCTGGACGACCTTCGCCCGCTCCAGCAGCTCACGGCCGGAGGGGGGGACTCGAGCGTCACGTTCTTCGCTCCGCGCGACGCCTACCGGTTCCGCAAGATCGGCACCGACCACAGCCAAGGCAGCGTGATCGGACAGAATCCGCCCTATGGTGCCGATTTCAATTTCTACCTGACATCGCCGCCTCACCAAGAAGTCACGTTTACCGTCCGAGACGCGAAAGGCCAGGTGGTCAAGGCATTCCGGGCGAAGGGCGAAGCGGGCATCAACCGGGTGTGGTGGAACCTGCGCTATGATCCGCCGAGGCAAATACACCTGCTCACGACTCCTGCCGATTACCCGCAGATTTGGCGCGAGAAGCGCTTTTGGGGAAAGAAGTCTCGGGTGATCGTGCAGGCCAGGGTGAACGAGGCCAGGCTAGGGGCGTTGGCCGTGCCCGGTGTCTACACGGTGACGCTCTCGGCTGACGGCGAACGAGCAACGCAGAAGTTGAGGGTGCTGAAGGATCCGCACTCCGGCGGCAGTCAGCGAGGCATCGAGGCGACGGTGGCACTGCAGCTGAAGATCCGGAAGGACGTGAACCGGGTGGCTGCGTCGGTGAACCAGATCGAACGCATTCGGAAGCACCTTGAAGATCAGGAGACACAGCTCGCGGGCCGTCCGCAGATGGCATGGGTCGTGACGGCGTCGCGCCACCTCGACCAGAAGCTGCAAGGTGTCGAGGACCAGTTCTTCCAAAAGGTGCTGGCCGACGACGATCTGAAGACGTTTCGAGCGCCGATGAAGCTGTACCTGAAGTATCTGTGGCTCTATGGGGCGCTGGGAGATGGAGTCGGCGACACGGTCGGCGACCCGGATTTTCCGCCCACCGATCAGGAAGTACAGGTCTATCAGCTCTTGCATCAGCGCTTGGAGCACGTGCTGACGCAATACCGGAAGGTGTTGACGAAAGATGTTCCGGCGTTCAACGCCGAGTTGAGGGCGAAGGGGCTGGGCAACGTGATCGTGACGTCACACTAACGGGGCAGGAGGTCGGCTCAGCGCGTCTCGGCCGCGGTCGCGTGAGCCGGGCACACGCCGGCCTGCGCTCCTGGCATGCCACCTCCCGGAGCTGCGGTGCGCCGTGCGCACCGTTACCCACGCACGCGACGAGTACGACCAGCTTCGACTACAAGGACGCGGCCAGGCGCGTACCCTCCAGACCATCAAGTCTCGGTGCCGCCGTGCTACGCACGGCCGCTCATTGGAGCGGGCCTTTGACGTTCCCTTCCTGGACGGTGCTGCCAGTGTCCTTGAGACCGTCCATGATCGCCTTGGCGATGACGTTGGCGGGCGGGCGGCCGTCGGGCGCAGCCGACAGATTTGCCCACACCACGATGGTGATCTTCGTGACGGGGTCATAGCCCATGAAGGTATTGAATCCGGGCAGCTCGCCGGTGTGCCCATAGAAGGGACCGAGCTTGGCTAGACCCCAGCCGTAGGATGCCGCCTGCGGGTTGGTCGGATCGGTGGACCGCACCGAGCCGAGCAACTTCTTGAGCATGTCGGCATCCAGGTAGCGGCCGGTCACCATCGCCTTCACGTAGGTGGCAAGATCGCCGGCGGTTGCCATGCCCGCCCCGGCCGTCCAACCCCACGACGGGTTGGTGTCGGTCTTGTCCCGCGGCACCAGCGTCCCTGCCTTGGCTTTGGCCTGATCCTCGGCGGAGAGCACCTGCGAGTCGAGGGTGGCGACGTTGGTGCCGTATTGGTAGCCGTGCGGGTGAGGCGTCGGCATGCTGCTGTCGCTCAACGCCGGCATCACCATGTGGGTGAGGCCGAGGGGCTTGAACAGCCGCTCCTCGAAGGCCTTCTCGACAGGCATGCCGGTCAGCTGCTGGATAATGAGGCCGAGCAACACCGTGTTGGTGTTCGAGTAGTGATAGCCCTTGCCTGGCGCGAAGTACGGCTTCTCCTGATAGGCCAGAGCCAGGAGCTCGTCGGGCTGCCAGACGCGGGTGGGGGTGTCGTCGAGCGCCTTGTTCAGCGGAAGCGTCTCGCTGTAGTTGTACAGCCCGCTGCGCATGTCGAGCAGCTGCTCGATGGTGATGTTGTCGCCGTTCGGCACGTCCTTGCGATACTTCGAGACCGGATCGCTCAGAGCGATCTTCCCCTCCTCTACGAGTTGCAGGATCACCTGACCCGTCCAGGTCTTGGTGCAGCTGCCGATCCGCGCATAGTCGTCTACCGTCACCGAGTCCTTGCCGCCCCGCTCGCGCACGCCGAAGGCTTCGGTCCAGTTGCCGCGATCTGGCGTCCGGACGGCGACCACCGCTCCCGGCACCAGCATGTCCGCCATCAGCTGCTTGATCTGGGGACGCAGGGAGGTGGCGTAGGCGGGCTCGCCCGCCGGCCTCTGTTGGGTGGAAGTGCACGCCACCAACGATGCGGCCAGTAGTACGGGCGCAAGGAATTTCATCGTCGCTTCCTGTGAAGTACACGAGGGGGTACGTCAACCAGTGCCGGGACGCTCGGGGGTCACCCGTGCGTCCCGGTATGCGATCACACGCGGCGCTGACGGCACGCTTCATCGAAGCGCATCCGTCGGTCGAGTCACTGAGTCTCGAGCCGATGCGAGCTGGGGACCTGGGACATCAAGCCCCGGTACCGGAGGTAGTCGAGGGCCTTGTACTTGTGGGGCAACAGCGCCATGTCCAACACCCGGACGTCCCCGAGGGGCACCCCGTGATAGAGCAGCGCCTCGAGGCAGTGGAGCATCTGCTCGCGGCTGGGCTTGTAGTGACCGCTGTCGTTCGAGACCGTTTTGACCTCGCCGTCAGTGATCGTCATTCCGCCCGCGAACAGGACCCGTCCGCCTGCAAAGTAAGACGAGTGCTTGATCCCGAGTCGTCCCATGGGCTGAGCGACGGCCCCAGATATGTGCTGCGTCAGGTAGAAGTCCCTCTTGTGGTCGACCACGAAACTCGCCTGCGAGGACACCCACCTCTCCCATCCGTATCGGCTCTTCACACCAACCAACTCGCCAATGTCTTGGGCGCCGGTATCCACCTTCACTTTACTGACCCTTATCTCCTCCTCCTCGTCGTCGCGATGGGCAGTCCAGGCCGTCGTATAGTTCAAGCGGTAGACCCGCCCGCCCTCGAAGATCAGCTTGGCCCTGTGCCTGTGCGACTCCTCCATATAGAGGAGGGCGTTGTTCTTGAGGTCCGTCTGGTCCTCCACCTCCAGCCAACGGACACTCGCACCGAAGAAGAAGCGGATCCTCGTATCCAGATTGGAGGGATCGGCGCGTAAGCTCTTGCATAAGAGTTTCTTCGCGTCTTCGTGCAGCCGCTCGACGTGGTCGTAGCAGAACCCACCGTCCTCGGCCTCCGGGTTGTCCAGCGCTCCGTTCCTGTCGAGCCAGCCCTTGGTTCCCACGTAGACGGCATAGCGGAGAAACACCTTCTTCTCGTTCGCCATTCCAAGCCGCGCGCGTGCCTCCCGTGTCGGGCTGTGGTAGGCCTCGAGCAGCCACTTCACGTGCTTCAGAGCGGGGTCGCCTCGCTGCTCCTCCGGAATATCGTCCCACCACTCGCGGGCTCTCGGGATGCGCGCTCCCCTCAGCTCCTCCGGCACCTCGGCCCAGGCGTGTACGACGCCTCGCACCTCCGCTTCGATCGTGTCGAGGAGCTCCTGAGCGGCTTCGCGGTGCTGGCCGGCCCCGTACTGACGGAAGTAAGTCTTCCGCAGCGTGCGGATACCTTTCACCGCGTCGCTGATCTCCTTGCCGATCTCCTCCGCCCGCGCGTTTCCACCCTCGGGGTCGACGCGCACCTTCCGGTACAGCTCGCATGCCTGGCTGAAGAAGATGCGCAGAGGCCACAGGTAGGCGTCCCGGTCGGTGATCGTCTCTCCTTTTTTTGACCGGGACCTCGAGGAGAAGGTGGACCGCTTGAAGTGCGCGCGCAGCCCACGCCCGTCCTTCCCGAGGTCGTTCCATCTTTCGGCGTCGTGCCCTGCCCCCTGCTTGAGCACGCTCAGCTTCTGGAAGGGCTTCAGCTTCGCGATCACCCGGAGGTTGGAGCGAATCAGAGCGGGGGTCTCCCACGGTAGACTGGACACACATCCTCCTTGCCGGCTAGCGGCCGCCGGTGCCCGCCCGCGGCCAGCAGCCCGTTCCACTCTACGAACAGAGGGCCGGGGCCCCGTTGGGACCCCGGCGTCTCATGCGCCCGAGGGGATGGAGCTGCGGTGCGCTGCACGCATCCTCGCTCGTCTCGCGGAGCGCAGGGCAGGTCTTCGACCACCAGCTCAGGCCGCCCGGCTCGAACCTGTGACCTCATGCTCCGGAGGCATGAAAAGAAGACTCATTCTTGAACGACCTGCTCGGGGAAGTCAAGCAATCACAAGGACGGCACGGGCAGGCTGCACAGCCCGAGGCTGACGGAGCGTCACCGCCGACTGTCATCCTCGCCAGCAACTCCGGAGCGCACACCTGTGCTCGCAGCAGCGCCCACATGAGTTCACTCCCCAGGCGTGTAGGCCATGCCCAGCTCGTCGGCCACCGAGTCCCCGCAAGTCGCAGCGCAGAGGGAATCGTCCTCCGCGCCGCCCACCGGTCCCTTCTCGGGGTAGTGCACGAAGCGACGCTCCTTCAGCCCGAGCACTGGGTCCGGCGGGATCAGCATCGATGCTTCCGTACGCATCGAGGGGGACGACCCTGCCGGCATCGAGCGCCTTCGTGCCCGGGCACCGATGCGAAGCGTTGGTCGCGAGGTCCTGCCGCTCCTCTGCCCGGCCTGCAGCGGCCCCATGAAGATCCTCGCCTTTCTCACCGACCCGCCCGTCCTCTCCGCCATCCTCCTCCACCTCGACCTGCCCAACCGGCCCCCGCCCCTCGTGCCCCGCCTCAGCCGAGGATGATCTTGAAGGCGACAGCCTCGTCGGAGGTGGGCTTGCGCTGAGGGAGCTCGACCCGCAGGGCCTGTGCGCTCTGGTGCCACCGGACGGCGGCCGACGAGCCCAGCAGCTCCACGTGCGCCACCCTGCCGGGCCGAGTGGCGGCGACGGTGCCGAAGGACTCGAGCATCAAGGCCTGGTCCGGCCACCCCAGCGCGATGGCATAGACCACGGTCCCGGCCTTGTTGCGCGTGAAGCGGATGTCGCGAGCGTCGAGGTCCTTGATCGACGTGCCCTGGAACGACCCCGCCTTGATCATGTGCGGGCCCTCCCCGAACACCTTCCACGGCCGGGTGGCGTAGATCGCCTCGCCGTTGATGTCGAACCATGCCGCCAGGCGCTCGAGAACGAGGCGCTCCTTGCTGTCGATGGTGCCATCGGGCTTGCCTGGGATGTTGAGCAGGAAGGTGCCGTTCTTGCTGACCGTGTCCACCAGCCAGTGGATCACGTCGCGCGGAGGCAGGTAGCCGCCGTATTCACCCGGCCGGGTGTAGAGCGCGCGTTGGTAGTGCCAGTCCCCGATGCAGGTCTCGGACTGCCAGGGATCCGGCAGGATCCCGGAAGACAACCCACGCTCGATGTCGGCTACGACCGACCCGGTCCAGCGCGGCGGCACGTTCTTGATGGTGATGACGCCCTCCATCTTACCGCCGTTGCGCTGCAGGTTGTGGTTGTAGTAGTAGGCGCCCACGTTCATTCCGCCCCAGCCCAGAGGGAAGAGCGGATTGTCGAAGTAGAGCAGATCGGGGTCGTGCTGGTCCACGAGATCGCGGGTGCGGTCGTAGAAGTTCTTGACGTAGGAGACGTCGGGCAGAGCGTCGGGGGGATGCTTCGGCGCATAGAGCTGCTGTGGGTCGTACCCTTCCCACCACTGATCGCGGCCCTGCGCCAGAGCCAGGCGACCGTCATAGGGGTGTCCGGCGAGAGGACCGCTGGCATCGGCCCCATGACTCGTCTGGAACCACCACCAGTTGCGTGCCTGATGCACGGTGACGCCGAAGCGCAGATTGCGCTTACGGGCCTCGGCCGCCCAGGTCCCGATGACGTCCCGGTGGGGGCCGATGTTGACTGCGTTCCAGGGGTGATGCGTCGAGTTCCAGGTATCGAATCCGTCGTGGTGATTGGCCAGCGCGACGAAGAAGCGTGCGCCGGCCTTCACGTAGAGGTCCATCAGCTCCGAAGGGACCCAGTTCAGCAGCGTCCAGTCCGCGCAGAGGTCTTTGTAGCCGAAGCGTGAGGGCGGGCCGTAGTGCGAGACCTGGAACTTGTTCTGGTCGGAGCCCTGCATGTACATGTTGCGCGCGTACCAGTCGCCGTCCTCCGGAACGCACTGCGGGCTCCAGTGATTCCAGATGCCGAACTTGGCGTCGCGGTACCACTCGGGACACTCGTATTGCAGCAGCGAGTCCCAGGTGGGCTGGTAGGGGCCCTTTCCGGCGAGATCCGGAATGGGCGAGACCATGGGCACGCCGTCGTGCGAGCCGCCGGGGATCGGGAGATCGGGAGGATCGCCCCATCCCGTCGGCTTCCAGTCCGCGTCGACGAGCTTCTCGGAGACGATGTGTCCGTCACGCAGGGCATAGAAGACGCGCTCGCTCTCAGGCGTGGCACAGAACCGGGCGTAGTCTTCCGTATACCGGCCGAACTCCTTCGTGCCGGCCTGAGCGGGAAGGCGGGGAGACGAGCCGGCGTCGAGCGCGCCGGCCCTGGCCCAGATCGCGGATCCGGCCGTCACGCCACCCAACACGTGAAGAAACTCTCTGCGTCTCATCGGGATGCCCCCCTCGCGCGCGCTGGGAAATGCCGTCGCCAAACGCGACGGCCTCTGGTCGTATCACGACCCGGCAGGAGAAGTCAAGCATCCGGGGTCCGGGGTCTGAGGTCCGGGGTGGTGGTCACCGCGACGAGGAGCGAACGGGCAACTCTCATGAGGGGCCCGTCGGGTGCGCCCGACAGGATGGAGCTGCGGTGCGCCGCGCGCGTCCTCGCTCGGCTCGCGGAGCGCCAGCCAGGTCTTCGACCACCACTTCTGGTTCCGCTCGGCTCGAACCTGTGAAGACCGTCCGGATTCGGTCACAGGTTCGAAGCCACCGTACATGAAGAAAGCCGGGGTCCATTGGACCCCGGCTCCTGATGCGCCCGACAGGATTCGAACCTGTGACCTCATGCTCCGGAGGCATGCGCTCTATCCAACTGAGCTACGGGCGCTCCGGACGCTCAAGATCGTTGTTTGGGGGGCGCGGTCAAGGTGTCACCCGAGTCCGACAGGGCGCGCACCTCACTTCCTCAACACCCGCGCAAGATCAACCACCTCCAGCGTGTTCGTGGCGTAGTTCGTGACGAGGAGCGTGTGTCCGTCGGACATGAGCCTCAGCTCGCGCGGAAAGCCCCCGGCCGGAATCGTGTCCACGATCGCACGGGCGCCCGAGCCGAGCTTGTCCACGTCGATGACCGCGAGCGACTGCGGCTCGGCAGGGCCTGTGGCGAACCGGTTCGAGATCGTCGCGACGATCTTCCTGCCACCCTCGACCACGGCGATACCGACGGGTGCGGTACCCACCGGCACCCGGGCAATCAGCGCGTGCGTCGTGTCGCGAAGCAGGTCCTTCGTCCGGAACGCCAGCACCGCGTTGTCGCGCCGCGCCGTCACGTAGGCGGTGTCCCCTGTCGGAGACGTCACCAGCCGGACCGGACTGCACCCCGCCGGTACCGTACCCACGACCGAGTGGGCGGGGTCGGACTGGGCGCGCTTCATGTCGATGACCAGGATCGCGCCCTGCGGATGACGTCGCTGCACGCTCGGCCGCCAGGCCCTGCACGTCCCTGGCCAGTTCCACGAGCGCGGCGCCACTTCGATCGTGGCATACAGGTACCGTCCGTCGGCGGAGAACACCAACGAGACGGGAGAGATGCCCGCCGGAATCTTCCCGACGATGTCCTGCGGACCGTACCCGCTCCTGCGCGCCTTCCGGAGGTCGAAAACCGTGATCGTGCCCTCCGTCTCGTCGCTGAAGAACGCGTAGTGGTCGTCCCTGGAGACGTTCGCGTAGGTGCGCCCCGCCAGCGGCGCCTCGTTCACGTAGTGCACGGTCGGGTGCTCGGCACCCGAGATCAGCTCCGGCACGTCGACGAACGCCATCCGGTCGTCATCGGAGACCACCAGGAGCTTCCCGTCGTGGGTGAGCGCCATGCCCCAGGGGCTGCCCTCGATGTCGAGCGTCCGCACGACCTCGAGCTTGCCACCCGTCCGATGCACCAGCGCGATCATGCCCGGCGCGAGGAGGTGGCGCGGGCGGTTCGGTCTGGCCCCCGGCTCGGGCGCTCCCTTGGCCGGCAAGGCCACGAAGATCCAGCAGCCGTCGCGCGTGGGAATGGCCTGGAAGGGATGCTCCGGTAGCGAGACGTACGAGACTGGACGGGGCGTCGGCTGATTGCAGCTGCCCCCCTGCGCCCGCAGACCACCGGGCAAGCTCAGCAGCAGCGTCGCGACCACCACGGCGCGTCGACTCACGACCCCCTCCGGTTCGAATGATGCGTGCGCTCCTCCTTCCTCCCCTCTATTCTGCGTCGGACCGTGCCGATGCGCACGCCCGCGCTCCCGCCGAGACGAGGTACACCATGAGGGATCTCGAGTCCTCCGCACGATGCGTCCCCCTCGAAGCATCGGCACGACACCGGTCATCCTTCGGTCGCACGGCCGCGTCCCTGATGGGGATCGCGTTCCTGGCGACCGCCATGGCGGCGTCACCGATCCGTGCACAGTCGCCCGCCGGGACGGTCGCCCTTACGCACGCCACCGTCATCGACGGGACCGGCGCGCCGGCGCGTCCGAACGCCACCATCCTGATCCGCGGCGGTCACATCGAGTCGGTCTACCCCTCCGGCACGCGGCCCACCCCCGCCAACGCCCGCGTGGAGGATCTCTCGGGAAAGTGGGTCATTCCGGGCTTGTTCGACGCGCACGTGCACATCACGGGCGGCCGCTCGGACATGGCCTACTACCGGAAGCTGCTCGGCGGGCTGCTTCGCAACGGCGTCACCGGTATCCGCGATATGGCGGGCGACGCCCGCGTGCTCGGATACCTGGCCCGCGAGGCGCGCCTCGACACCCTCCCTTCGCCCTACATCTACTACAGTGCGCTGTTCTCCGGCCCCACGTTCTTCTACGAGGACGCACGCGTGCCGAGCGCCTCCGAGGGCGTGATGGTGGGCTCCGCGCCCTGGATGCACGCGGTCGACGCGACGACGAACATCCCGATGGTCGTCGCGGAAGCAAAGGGGACCGGCGCCACCGGCGTGAAGCTGTACGCCAACCTGACGAGCTCCATCCTGAAGGCGCTCGCGGCGGAGGCCGAGCGGCAAGGCCTCCTGGTCTGGACGCACGCGACGGTGTTTCCCGCCAAGCCCAGCGACGCGGTCGACGCGAACGCGACCACGATCTCGCACACCCCGTACATGGTCTGGGAAGCGATGCCGCACGTGCCGACCGACTACCGGGTTCGTGCGTACGGCGACTTCGAGCACGTGAAGCCGGATGACGCGAAGATCGTCGCGCTCCTCCGGGACATGAAGCGACACGGGACGATCCTGGATGCGACCCTGCGCGTCTTCCAGCAGGAGGCGGAGCACCATCCCGACGCCGTCGGAGCGGGGATCATGCCCTGGAGCTACGCCGTCACGAAGGAGGCCCATGAGATGGGCGTGCTCGTCGACGCCGGCACCGACAGCCAGGGACTGCCCGTCGGCAAGGAAGGCCCCGACGCGTCCGCCGGAGCCAACGTCGTAGACGAGATGGCGCTCCTGGTCGAGCACTGTGGCTTCACGCCCGTGGAGGCGATCCAGGCGGCTACCCAGGTGGCCGCGATGGCCGTAGGCCAGGCCGCCCGAAGAGGGTCGATCGCCCCGGGCATGGCAGCCGATCTGGTGGTGCTCCGCGCCGACCCGACCGCCGACATCCGCAACGTGCGCAGCATCGTGGAGGTCATGAAGGGCGGCCGCGTCTACCGACCCTGAGCGGGACGGCGCCGAAGCGATGACGAACGACCTCATGCTGTGGACCGTCGTGCTGATCGTGGGACTCGGTGCGCTCTTCCGCCTCCAATCCGCACCGCCCACGTCGCGCACCCCGGACGAGCGAACCTATGCCGCATACGCCGACACGCTCGTTCGCGTCGGCGTCGTCCCCGGCGCTCGCCGCCTGACGGCGCGCTACCTGGGCGATCCGGCCCAGCACGTCGATCCGCCTCCCACCCGGCTCGGCTACCTCGTGCCGCTCGCGTTGGCCACGCGCATCCGCGGCGACGCCACGGCCGCCGGCGTCGGGCTCTCCCACCTGGCGAGCCTCGCGTCCCTGGTCCTGGCCGCGCTGATCGCGTGGCGTCTCATCGGCCCCTGGGGGGCGCTCTTCACCTCCCTCCTGCTCGTTGCCGCACCGCAGGACCTCGCCGTAACACGGCGGGTGTGGCAGGACGGCGTGCTGGGTGCCGGCTCGGCCGCCCTCATTCTCCTGACCGTCCTTCTGGCCCACCCACCCCCGGGCCGCAAGGCCCGGATGGCTCTGGTCGTGGGCTTCGGGCTCACGGGTGCCTGGCTGACGACCGTGAAGGAGAGCGGGATGGGCCTACTTCTGGTAGCGTTGCTCATTGCATCCGTGACCCTGTGGAAGCTCCGCGAGCGCCGCCTCCTGCTCGCGCTCTGGGCCGTGACGGCCGCGGCGGCCGCCCTCGCCTGGACCGCCCTCCTGGCCGCGGTGGGCGGCCCTGGCCAGTTCGTCTCGGTCTACCGCGCCATCGCCGGGTCGCTTCCTTCGTCTCCTTACAACATCGAGTATCAGAGCGGGCCCCTCTGGTACGGCGTCGAGGGACTCTGGCTGCTGGCCCCGTTCACGGTCGTCTTCTTCGTGCTGGGTGCGATACAGGCGGTAGCCGCGGTCGGCACCGCCTCTCTCGAGAGCGCGCTTCCGAGGAATCGCGCCCTGCTCGCGCTCGCGCTCTTCTGTGTCGGCTGGCTGATCGTCGTGGGTGCCCCACCGTATCTGAAGAACCTGCGCTTCTACAGCCCGGCCGTCGTGCCGATGTACGTCGTCGCGGGCTCCGGGTTCGCGCGGGTCCTCGTCCACATTCGAGCCTCCGGACCGAGGGCGCACGCTTGGACGGCCGCGACGCTCCTCTGCATCGCAGCCGTGGGCTCGGCCATGCAGGTCCGCAGATTCGACAGGCTGAAGTCCCTGAACGACGTCCGCGACCTCACGCTCCCATTCCTCGAAGGCAGACCATACAGGGGGGACGCCCTTCGCGGCGGTCGGGCTCGGACGCTCGCTTCACACGAGGGAGATCATCGATGACGACAGATCCCGATCGGACGCTTCTTCCGCGCCCTGGACGCACCGCCCTCCTCCTGGGCCCGCTCCTTCTCATCGCGACCGCGTGCTCGGGAGCGGCCAGAGGAGGGTCGTCGACCGCGCTCCCTCCGGGATCTCCGGTACGGATCGCCTCCACTCCTCTCCTTCGCGTGGGCGTCACCCGAGGAGACACCACGCAGATGTTCGACCGGGTCGTCACGCCGTTCCTGCTCCCGGACGGACGGCTCGTCGTGCCGGACGCGGGCGCGCACACGATCCGCCTCTTCGGCCCCGACGGCGCGTTCCTGGAGGAGCTCGGCCGCGAAGGGAGAGGCCCCGGCGAGTTCAGCGTGCTCGTAGACGCTTGGCCCCGCGGCGACACGATCGAGGCGTTCGACTCCGGGACGGGTCGGATCACGCGCTTCTTCCCCGACGACAGCACCCAGGTCGTCGCGCTCGCCGGCGGTGGACTCCTCGCGGTGCCAGGTGTGTTCGGCGCTGGTTGGGTCATCGGCGCGATCGTGGGCGCAGGCACCAGCGGACGCGATGACTGGGCACTCGAGCAGTACGGGCCGGACGGCGCGCGCATCCGTACGATCACGCATGTGCCCGGAATGCTCCGCATCTCGACGCCTCGCTTGACCGGACCTGGTCCTCTGTCCCCGCATCAGGTGTTCGCGATCGGAGGGGATCGCCTCTACACCGGCGAGACGCTCACCCCGAAGGTCGAGGTCTGGCGGCCGGACGGAGCACCCGCCGACACCGTCACCTGGCAGCCGGCCCCGTCGCCGAATCCGAAGCAGGTCTTCTCGCAGGTGATCGACTCCACCGAGGCACGCTGGCAGCGGCGGCGAAGCGGCATCTCTCCGAAGATCTGGGCGGCCTATCCCGTTCCCGACCATCTCAGCGTCTTCTCGGACGTGCTCGTCGATCCGGACGGCTTCGTCTGGATCCGCCCCTACCGACCGCTCGAGGACGCGCTCCCGCTCGGGGGCGACCTGGGAGGCTTCGGCGGAACGAAGCCCGGCGGAACGTGGATGATCGTCGCTCCTACGGGCGTCGTCGTGGATTCCGTAGCGGTGCCTGCGGAGCTCCAGCCGACGCAGATCACCAACAGCGCCGTCGTCGGGATCGCGCGCGACAGCCTCGGCGTCGAGTCCGTGGGGGTCTACGCGCTGGAGCGGCGATCGGGCTGACGCCCCCGGAAAGCGCACCGCGCCCGCCGTCACGTGACCGGCGGACGCGGTGGTGAGCGCGCGGAATAAGCCGAGTTTTGTCCCCGGGCTCGCGCCCGGGGGAGGATCATTCATCTGGGACCGTCGTTGCCGACGGCCTCGAGCGGCCTACCCGGGACTCGGACGGGGCGGGCAACCCCTCGTCCCCTATTCGGCCTTGCTCCGGGTGGGGTTTACCATGCGACTCCTGTTACCAGGAGCCCGGTGCGCTCTTACCGCACCCTTTCACCCTTACCTGTGCGCGCGGCGAGCCGCGGCCATCGGCGGTCTGCTCTCTGTTGCACTTTCCGTCGCCTCACGACGCCCGGGCGTTACCCGGCACCCTGCCCTGCGGAGCTCGGACTTTCCTCCAGCCGTAGGGCGAACCCTACGGCCGGCGATCCTCACTCGCGCGCTCTACTCCTTCCCTGCTACCCGGCGTGTGCCCCGGGGGTTCGCGCCCACCCTGCGACCCTCGACCTGCTTGGCGCCTCCTCGCTCGACCTCTATCCTCCATCCATGGACCGCGAGAGGTGGGACGCCGTGGTGGTCGGCGCCGGGCCCAACGGGCTCTCGGCCGCCGTCGAGCTGGCGCGGAACGGGTTTTCCGTGCTGGTTCGCGAGGCGACGGACGAGGTCGGGGGGGCGGCCCGCACGGCGGAGCTGACGCGGCCGGGCTTCCTGCACGACCTGGGCTCGGCGATCCATCCGCTGGCGGTGGGCTCGCCCTTCTTCGATGCACTCCCGCTCGAGGGCCACGGGCTCGCGTGGGCCCATCCGTCCATTCCCCTGGCCCATCCGCTCGACGGAGGACGTGCCGTCGTGCTGGCGCGGTCGCTCTCCGATACCGTCCGCGGGCTCGGCCCGGACGGGCCCGCCTGGGCGCGTCTGGTCGGACCGTTCGTCGAGGCGTGGCCGGCGTTTCGCGACCACGTGCTGGACACACCGCTCCGGCCTCCGAGCCACCCCCTCCTCATGGCGCGCTTCGGAGCGCGAGCGCACCGACCGGCAACGAAGCTCGCCCGGGCGAGCTTCCGGACGCCGGAGGCTCGCGCCCTGCTCGCAGGCAACGCGGCCCATTCGGCGCTCCCGCTGGATCAGTCTCCGAGCGCCGCGATCGCCCTGGTGCTCGCAGTCGCGGCCCACGCCGTGGGCTGGCCCGCTCCCCGCGGCGGAGCGGGCGCGATCACCCGGGCGCTCGCCGACCATCTGCGCGCCCTGGGCGGCACGATCGAGACCGGCGCGCCGGTCGGCTCGCTCGACGAGCTCCCGACGACCGCCGCGACCCTCCTCGACCTCACGCCCCGCCAGGTCGTCTCGGTCGCCGGTTCGCGTCTGCCGTCCTCCTACCGAACGCGGCTCGAAGCCTGGCGGTACGGGCCGGGCGCGTTCAAGGTGGACTGGGCGCTCGACGCACCGATCCCGTGGACCGCCGAGGCGTGCCGGAGGGCCGGAACCGTTCACCTGGGTGGCACGCTCGAGGAGATCGCGGAAGCCGAAGCGGCGCCGTGGGCGGGACGCGCGCACCCACGCCCGTTCGTTCTGCTCGCCCAGCCCACCGTGTTCGACCCCACGCGCGCGCCCGAGGGCGGACACACGGCCTGGGCCTACTGCCACGTTCCGAACGGCTGGGACGGCGATGCCACCGCCGCCATCGAAGACCAGATCGAACGCTTCGCCCCGGGCTTCCGGACACGCATCCTGGACCGCGTCAGCCACGGCCCCGCCGATCTCGAGTCCTGGAATGCCAACCTGGTGGGCGGTGACGTGAACGGCGGCGCGCTGACGCTCGCACAGACGCTCGCGCGTCCGGCCTGGTCGCTCGATCCGTGGGCCACCCCCACGGCCGATCTCTACCTCTGCTCGTCCTCCACGCCCCCCGGTGGCGGCGTGCACGGAATGTGCGGCTGGCACGCCGCACGCGCGGCCCTGCGCCGCACGTTCCGGCGGTGAGCGCAGGCGGGCGACCGGTCCCTCACGTCAGGCGTTCCGTCCAACCCTCCGCCACCCGAGATCGCTCAGGCAGCCCGCCAGCTCCTCCACGAGCGCTTCGGCCACGTGTCCCGGCACCCGCCGGCGGGCGTCCAGGATGCGCTGGTTCACCTCGATCTCGATCCCGAGGTAACGGGGG
>JBJKRT010000023.1:0-21918 GCA_046704545.1 Longimicrobiales bacterium | reverse complement strand
GCGCGATGGCCCGGTCCAGCGCATCCCCCAGAAACGTGGCAGCGGAGTCGAAGTCCGTATGGGCTCCGCCCACGGGCTCGGGCACGACCTCGTCACAGACACCGAGCTCCAGGAGATCCTTGGAGGTCAGACGCAGCGCGGACGCGGCCTTCTCCCGGTGCTCCCGCGAGCGCCACACGATGGCCGCGCACCCTTCGGGCGAGATGACCGAATAGATGGCGTGCTCGAGCATGAGGATCCTGTCGGTGACGCCCAGAGCGAGCGCCCCACCCGAGCCTCCCTCGCCGATGACCACGCTCACGAGCGGCGTGCGCAGCCTGGCCATCTCGCGGAGATTCATGGCGATGGCCTCCGCCTGGCCCCGCTCCTCGGCACCGATGCCCGGGTACGCCCCCTGCGTGTCGATGAAGGTGATGACCGGGCGCTTGAACTTCTCCGCCTGACGCAGGAGGCGTAGCGCCTTCCGGTACCCCTCCGGGTGCGGCGACCCGAAGTTGCGAAGGAGGTTTTCCTTCATGTCACGGCCCTTCTGGTGGCCGATGACCATTACGGAACGTCCTCGCAGGCGGGCCCATCCACCCACGATCGCTTCGTCGTCGCGGAACGCCCGGTCTCCGTGAAGCTCGATCCAGTCCGTGAAGATCCGCTCCACGTAATCCAGCGTGTACGGGCGTCCAGGGTGCCGAGCCACCTGTACCTGCTCGATGGGGCGCAGGCTCATATACGTCTGCTCCTTGAGAACCTGGAGCTTCTCCCGCAGGAGGTTCAACTCATTCGAGACATCGATACCCTTGCGGTCCGCGAGCGCCAGGAGTCCGTCGATCTGCTCCTGGATCTCTACGATGTCTCGCTCGAATTCTAGATGCTGAACGGTAGCCAAAGCAGTGTCGTGGTTCGATTTGGAGGGTAAGCCGTAAGCTCGCCGGACCAGGCCGGGCTTGGCAAGCGACCGTGGGTGGACAGGTGCTCACCCTTGGTCTTGTCGGTGTACATCCACTTTGTCGAGCACCCAGGCGCCGGGGTCGAACGCGACGCTGTCGGGTCGTGCGTCCGCCTTGATGCGGAAGACGCTCCGCTCACCGTCGACCGTGACGCGGCGATGCACCTCCTGGTGACCGGCCCGCTCCAGCGCGATGTCGACCGGCATCCGGAACCGAGGCCAGGACGCTTTCTGCTTCTGGACCACGGTCACCTCCGCGGTGCCGGCCGATCCGGAGCCCGGAATCCAGCGCCAGGACACGTCGAAGTCGGGGTACCCGGGCTCGAATACCCACTCCTGGAAGAACCAGTCCAGGTTCTTTCCGGAGGCCTTCTGCATGGCGTCCTGCAGGTCCCACGTGAGGGCGTTGCCGTTCCTGTGTGCCGCGTAGTAGCGGCGGATGCCCCGGAAGAACGTGCTGTCGCCCAGTACGCCCCTCAGCATGTGCAGGACCCACGCCCCCTTCTGGTAGTTGTTGCGGTTCAGCAGCGCGAACAGGCTGTCTTCGCGCGGGTCGACGATCGGCAGGTTCGTGTCGCGGCTGTTGATGTAGACGCGCCGGTTCTGCGCCATGATCCGGTGGAAGGCGGCCTCCCCGTCGGCGTGCTCGAAGAAGAGGGCGCTGAAGTAGGTCGCGAACCCCTCCGCGAGCCACAGGTGGTGCCAGTTGGCCTCGGTGACCGCGTCTCCGAACCACTGGTGCGCCATCTCGTGCGCGACCGTCGGCTCGATGTCTCGGCCGGCCGCGAGCGCCCGCTGCGAGTAGAAGATCGCCGAGCTGTTCTCCATGCCGCCGAAGCGCGTGGCCGATTCGACATTGGCCAGCTTCTCATAGGAGAAGGGACCGACCAGGTGCGTGTAGAAGTTCACGATCTGCGCGCCCCGCGCGAACGACACCCGCGCCGCCGCGGTGTCCTGTGGGAACACCCAGTAGGTGACCTCGATGCATCCATCCGGGCGCTTGCTGGCGGGCGCGTGGCCGCACGCCGCCTCACCGACCGTGTCCACCACCATGTTCGCCGCGCCGATGACCATCGTGTAGGTGGGAATCGGTACGTCCTCCTCCCACACCCACGTGCTCCGCTTTCCGGGAGGGCCGATGGCGTCGGCGGCCGCCGGTACCGGTCCTTTCACGAGCCGCCCGTTGGCGATGACCTTCCAGTGCGACGGGGCGTGCACGGTGAAGGTCGCGGTGGCCTTGTCGGACGGATGATCGACGGACGGGAACCAGAAGCGGGCGCGGTTGGGCCAGTCGTCGGCGAACACGGAGGGCGAGCCGTGCACGTTCTTCTCGATGATGAGCCCATCGTCCGGCGTGCCGTGGTAGGCCACGGTCACCACGACCGTGTCCGGCGCATGGTGACCCGCGAGCGCGACGTCCAGCTTGCCGTTCCGGTAGGTGGCGTTCGCCTCGGCCCCGTCGAGCCGGATGTCGTCGACGGCCAGCCCCGAGAAGTCGAGGGGCAGCACCGAGTCGTCTCCCGTGAGCGCGGCGCGGATCTTCGTGCGCCCGGCGAACCAGCTCGCGGTGTCCGAGATGCCCACCTCGATGTCGTAGTGGAGCACGTCGATGCCGGGATCGTACGGCCCCGGAGGGGGCGCGACCCCCGCAGCGATCGGTGGCGGCTCGGGGAACCGATGCTGCGCTGCCGCAGGTCGGGCCGTGACCGCGGTGAGGAGTCCCAGCGTCACCAGGAGCGTTGCGCGAGGATTCATCCCACCTCCCGGACGATCTCGAATGCTTCGACGTCGGTGAACTTCATGAATCTTCCCCAGTAGCGCGCATAGGCTTGCGCCAGTCTCGGAGCGAGGTCCACGCGGGCCGCGCCCATGTCCTGGTAGACGGTCAGCGCTTCCATCTTCTGCATGATCGTGTCGGCCACTTCCTCGAACCGGTGCGGCTTGAAATCCAGCCCGGTGGTCGCGGTCTGGTAGCCGAGCACGGTCGAGGTGCTCGACGCCGACATCTTTCCGATACGAAACGCCTCCCGGCGTGCCGGGTGGGCATCGTCCATCGCGGGAATGAACACCGTCTGCGGCTTGAGGTCGCGGACCACCGTCTCCACCAGGTCGACGCGGCGCGTCGTGTCATCCATGGCCTCCTCGTCCACGACGATCCGCACGCGCAGCAGCTCGGCCGCCTTCCGTGCGGCGATCAGGCCTGCGCCGGTCGCGTCCATCTCGTCGGTGCACAGAGGAAGCACCAGCACCTCCGCGCCGTCCTGAGCCGCGTTGAGGAGCGTGCCTCCACACCCCATCTCCACGTCGCCGACCAGGCCGCCGATGGCGAGGATCGCGTTGCCGTGAGAGGAGGAGAGCACGCCCAGGAGCTCCCGGACCTTGAGCAGGACCTCTTCCTTGTTGAGCGGTTTGGTGACGAGCTCGTTCGCGCCCGCCCGGAAGACGCTCTCGGCGTAATGCGCTCCCGTGTAGCCGGTCATCGCCAGCACCGGGAGTGGCGGGTCCTTGGCCCGTGCCCGGCGCGTGAGCTCGAAGCCGTCGATACCCGGCAGGTTCAGGTCCGTGATGAGCAGATCCCACTCGCGCTCGTCCAGGAGCTTCGCCGCCTGGTCACCGTCCTGGGAGTGCGTGATCTCGCAGTTCCCTTCCGACTGCAGGAAGGACTTGACGATGAGCGCCTGGTCGAATGCGTCCTCGACGAGGAGGATGCGAAAGAGGCTGCCCGAGGAGGGGCTCACCGGAGTCAGGCTCCTTCGCGATGCGCGACCGTGGCGCCACGCTGGTCCGTGGGCAGGATCACGAGGTCCAGGACGTCCACGTGCGGCGGCGCGTTCGCGATGTAGCAGACGGCGTCCGCGATGTCATCACCGGTCAGCGGCGTGAGCCCACGATAGACCGCATCGGCCCGCGCATCGTCTCCGTGGAATCGCACGTTGCTGAACTCGGTCTCCACCAGGCCGGGGTCGACGCTGGAGACGCGCACCTTCGTGCCCACGAGGTCGAGGTTCATCCCCTCGTTGAGGGCACGGACCGCGAACTTCGACGCGTTGTAGACGGCGCCGTTCGGGTACACCCAGTGGCCGGCGATGCTGCCGATGTTGATGACGTGTCCGGCGTTGCGCGCGACCATGCCGGGCAGCACCGCCCGGGACACGTACAGGAGGCCCTTCACGTTGGTGTCGATCATGCCTTCCCAGTCGTCCACGTCGCCCTCGTGCAGCTTGTCGAAGCCGAGCGCCTTGCCGGCGTTGTTCACGAGGATGTCGGGGAAGAGCCCCTCGGCGTCCAATCCGTCGACGAACGCGTCGACGGCCTCGCGGTCGGTGACGTCCAGGCCTCTGCCCGTCGCCTCCACGCCGTGCTTCTCGTGCAGCTCCTCGGCGAGGGCGCCGATGCGATCCTCTCGCCGCGCGCAGAGAACGAGGTTGGCGCCGCGCTCGGCGAAGGCCCGCGCGCACGCCTCTCCGATGCCCGACGAGGCGCCCGTGACGAGGGCCCGCTTTCCGGAGAGTCGATTCATGGAAATCTCGCGATTCCGGTTGAATTTCGATGAAAGAACGTGGTGGCTCAGATTCGCGCCGTCACCAGCCGGGCGCAACCGAGCCTGGCGGGAAGCGGCGGATGCCCGCTACCGTGCTCCGTTCCCCGGAGCCTGTCCGAGGTTCCGCCCCGTCGCGCCCCCGCTACCCGTCGAACGTCATGAACCGGAAGCACGTCACCGTCTGGGTCCTGTTCGACTTCGCCAACTCGGTCTACCCGGCGGTCATCCAGACGGTCGTGTTCAACGTCTACTACGCGTCGGTCATCGTCGGAAACCAGACGGGGCGCGGCGACTGGTGGTGGAGCCGGGCGGTCTCCCTGTCGGTGCTCTTCGTGGCGGTGACGTCACCGCTGCTCGGCGCCATCGCCGACCGCTCGGGCGTACGGAAGCGGCTGATGCTCGCCTACACGGCGGTATGCGTCGGCGCGGTCGCACTCTTCACCACGATCCATCCGGGCATGGTGGTGTGGGGCTTCATCCTCGCGGTGGTGGCGAACATCGGCTTCGAGGGCGCCATCGTCTTCTACAACGCGTACCTCCCCGACATCGCACCGCCCGAGCATCAGGGCTTCGTCTCCGGGCTGGGCTTCGGGATCGGGTACATCGGCTCGATCGCCGGCCTCCTGGTTGCGCTCCTGTTCGTGCCCGGCCGGATGAACCTGGTGTGGCTCTCGGTGGCCGCGTTCTTCGCCGTCTTCTCGCTTCCCACGTTCCTCTTCCTTCCTCCCGACCGGAAGGGCGTCCCGGTGGCCGAGGCGGCCGCCTGGGGGCTGCGGAGCTTCCGGAAGATCGTGGGGGAGGTCTGGGGCGTGCGTCCGCTCCGCCGCTTCCTGCTTGCGTATTTCTTCTATATCGACGGGATCCTGACGGTCATCGTCATGGCCGGCCTCTTCGCGCAGAAGACGTTCGGCTTCACGGAGCGTGAGCTCATCCTCCTGTTCATGGTCGTCCAGGTGTCGGCCTTGCTGGGCGCGATCGGGTTGGCCCGGCCCACGGACCGGTGGGGCGCGAAGCGCGTGCTCACGATGGTGCTGGTGCTGTGGGTGGGCGTTTCCGTCTCGGCCTACTTCATTACCGGAAAGACGACGTTCTTCGTGATGGCGGTCGTGGCCGGGTTCGGTCTCGGCTCGGCTCAGGCGGCCAGCCGTAGCCTGATGGCCGGGCTGATTCCGAAGGGGAAGGAAGCCGAGATGTTCGGCTTCTACGCGTTCTGCGGGAAGTCGTCGTCGATTCTCGGACCGCTGGTGTTCGGGTCGATCGCCGCTGCGACGGGGGGTGACGAGCGCCTGGCCGTGGTGGCGATCGGGGCGTTCTTCCTCGTCGGTCTGGTCCTGCTCCAGCGGGTGCGCGCGCCCGCACCTTCGGTGGCCGTGGAGACCGGGGCGGCGTGAGGGCGCGCACGATCACGCTGCTCGCGGCGACGGCGCTGACGGCCGTCGCGGTCACCGCGGGCGCGATGGCGCATACGTCGGCCACCTTCGACGAGATCGTGCTGGTCGCCGGAGGCGTGCGGGGGGTGGAGCGCGGGGCGTGGGACATGGTCACGGACCAGCCGCCCGTCATGATGTACGCCTACGGTGAGGCGGCGCGCACGGCGTCGCCGAGGCTGCCCCCCGAGGCCGGGCGGACGTGGAGCTTCGAGCAGCGCTGGACGTACGCGCGGACCCTCTTCTTCCGTCTGGGCAACGATCCGGTGCGACTGCTCGATCGGGCGCGCTGGGTGGGGGTTGCGCTCGTCGGCCTGCTGGTGCTCCTCGCCGCGCTGTACGCGGGGTGGGCGGCCGGACCGGTGGCGGCGGGCCTCACCGCCGTGATGGTCGCGGCGACCCCCGACGTCCTGGCGCACGGGGGCGTGGCGTACAACGACCTGCCGCTGGCGCTCGCCTTCCTGCTCGCGGTGTGGGCGCTGGACGCGACCGTGCGTCGACCTTCGCCGCTGCGGGGCGTCCTGGCCGGGGCCGCGGTCGCGCTCGCGCTCGGAGTGAAGCTCAGCGCGCTGGCTCTGGCGCCCGTCGCGCTCCTGCTCGTGGGCGCGGAGGCCGTGGAGCGGCGCCGGGACCGCGCGTGGTGGGCCGACGTGGCGGTCGCCTCGGTCGCGGGATTGGCGGGCGTGTGGGCGGTGTTGATGGTCATCTACCGCGGCGATCCTTCGTTGACTCTGTTCCGCCTCGCCTTCTGGCGCACCGTGCTCCACACCGAGCAGGGCCACCCCGCGGCCGCGTACCTGCTGGGTCACACGAGCGCCCAGGGTTGGTGGTTCTTCTTTCCCGTGGTGTTCTTCTTCAAGACGCCGGCGGGCTTCCAGGCGCTGCTCGCGCTGGGCGCCGCCGGCCTGATGGCCGGGCTGCGAGGACGGGGAGGGGGTCGCGCGTGGCGCTCCGCGCTGCACTGGAGAGGCCGCGGTGCGTTGATCGGGCTGGTGGTGTTCGGCGCGTTCCTGATGCGCTCCCACCTCGATGCGGGCTTCCGCTATGCGTTGCCGGTGCTGCCTCTGCTCGCCGTCGTCGCCTCGGCGGGGCTCGTGCGGGCGTGGGACCGCGGACGCCGCTGGCGCGGCGCGATCGTGGCGCTGCTCGCGCTCCAGCTCGTCTCCGTCGCGACGGCGTACCCGGACCTGCTGGCCTACACGAGCGTCTGGGCCGGTGGACGCGATCGTGCCGACCGCGTCCTCGTCGACTCGAGCCTCGACTGGGGCCAGGGGCTGCTGGAGCTTCGCAGCTTCATGAAGCGCGAGGGGGTGCACACGGTGCGCCTGGCGTACTTCGGCTCCGCTCTGCCCCACGCGTACGGGATCGACTACGTGCCGCTGCCGAGCTTCTTCCGGCTGACGGACGGCGATGTGCCCGAGGGCACGCGGCCGCCGCGCTTCACCGTCGTGTCGGCCACGCTCCTGCACGGGCTTTACCTGCAGGGCCACGACCCGTTCGCCGGGTACCGGAAGCGCACTCCGTACCGGGTGCTCGGTCACACCCTCTTCGTCTACGAGGACGGTACGGGCGTGCCGAACGGACCGTCATCCTCCGGAGGATCCTGAGCCCTCGCCGCGCGCCTTTCGCCCGCCGACGATCTGCCGGGCGGCGAAGATGGCCAGCATGATGACGGTCAGCGGCGCCGCGAAATCGATGATCGCCGCGCCGACCAGGTTGGCCGCGTCGTGTCCGGTGTGGTGCAGCGCCAGATAGACGACGTACACCGCGTAGTAGCCCAGGAAGACGATGCCCTCGGCGCGTGAGATCTCCCATCCGGTGAAGAACACCGGCAGGCAGGCGATCGAGACCGCGATCATCACCGGGATGTCGAACGTGAGCACCCCGCGCGGCACGTGCAGGCCGTGGGGTGAGAGCGCCGCGGCCGACCCCAGCACGACCAGCACGTTGAAGATGTTGCTCCCCACGACGTTCCCCACCGCGAGGTCGCGATGCTGGTGCCAGCTCGCCACGAACGAGGTGGCGAGCTCGGGCATCGACGTGCCGGCGGCCACCACCGTGAGGCCGATCATCAGCTCGCTCAGGCCCAGCCACCGCGCGATGGAGACCGCCCCGTCGACGAGAAAGCGCGAGCCCACGATGAGCAGCACGAACCCGAGCAGCAGCATGAGGGTGTTGGAGAGGGTGCTCCGCGTCGAGGCGACCGCGGGGTCCTCGACCTGAAAGCTCTCCTCGGTCTGGGAGGCGTCGTCCTTCCTGGCTTCGCGCACGAGCGCGAACGTGTAGACGACCGCCAGCGCGAGAAGGAGGATGCCGTCGCCCCGCCCGATGCCACCGTCCAGCGACACGACCAGAGCGAGCACGGCGGTGAAGATCATCACGGGCACATCGAGACGCAGGAGCTGTCGCGAGATCCCGAGCGGGCGGATGAGCGACGCCCCGCCGAGGACGACCAGCACGTTGAAGACGTTGCTGCCGATGGCGTTCCCGAGCGCAACGCTGTCACGGCCCCAGAACGCCGAGCCGACCGAGACCGCCAACTCGGGCATGCTCGTTCCGTAGGCCACCACCGTGAGGCCGATGATGAGCCGCGACAGTCCGAGACGCTCCGCCATCACCGCTGCGCTACGGACCAGGAGGTCCGCACCGAGGGTGAGGAGGCCGATCCCGAAGACCGCGAGCAGAATGGGGGGAACGATGGGCACGTGTCGTGCAGGGGCTCGATGTAGGTAATGGGGAGTAGGGCCGAACGTTGGCCGCCGCCTCCTCCCTCCACAACCCCGACGGCACTTCCGGAACCGCGCGCCGGGAGCGAGCGCGCCGGGATGCACGGGGTGGGACAGCATGACTCTGGTGCTCGCTGCGGTATTCTGCGAACGTTTCGATACGGCACCCCCGCGCCGCCGAAGTCTTGGCGCGTGCGTGGATCGCCCCCCCAGGCATGGATGCAAAGGCGGAGCTGAATGCCTGGGTTGCCCGGTCCGGTCGGACCTGTATGGATCGTCGCCGCGCTGCTGGTGACGGTGCTGGGCATTCTCGCCTTTCGGCCCCTGCTCCGCAGGATCGTGGAGATGACCCTCGGGGATGGGCGTGCCGTCTCCGTGCTGGAAGAGGCGAACCGGAGCCTGCTCGAGCGACACGAGCGACTCCGCGAGGTGGATCGCCTGAAGTCGGAGTACGTCGTCAACGTGAGCCACGAGCTCCGCACGCCGCTCACGCTCATCCTGGGGCCCGTGGAGCGGATGCTCGAGAGCGGTACGCTCCTGCCATTGCACCGCCGTCAGGCGGAAGCGATCCACCGCAACGCGCTGCAGCTGCTCGCCCATGTGGAGGACCTGCTCGAGGCGGCGACGCTCGAGCAGGGCGTATCGGTCGTCCATGACACCGAGGTCGACCTCGCGCACCTCCTACGCCGGGTGACGAGCCGGTTCGAGGTGCTGGCGGCCGACCGCCAGATCGGCTTCGAGGTCGAGGCGCCGGAGGCGCTCGCCGCGCATCTCGACCGGTCGAAGACCGAGCGTATCGTGCTCAACCTCCTGTCGAACGCATTCAGGTTCACGGAGCCGGGTGGATCCGTCCGCGTCGCCTTGCATGAAGAGTCGAGCGACGCCGACGATCCCCGGGCCGTGCTCGTCGTAGAGGACGACGGCCCGGGCGTGCCCGAACATCTCCGAGACGCCGTCTTCGAGCCGTTCCGACGCGCTGCGGGCGCCGTGCTCCGACAGGCTGGAGGGCCGGGCCTGGGCCTCTCGATCGCCCGGGACTTCGCGCGCATGCAGGGAGGATCGGTCGCGCTGACGTCTTCGGAGCTCGGCGGCGCCCGATTCGAGGTGCGCTTGCCGGCGGCACCGGCTCCCGCCTCGGCGGCCGGCCCGCTGTTCGAGTCGTCCGCCGCCGGGCGCGCGGCCGCGTCGGAGCCGGACACCTCGAGCGGCTGGATGGAGAACGATCCACGACCCAAGGTGCTCGTGGTGGAGCCTCATGCCGGGGTGCGGGCCTACCTCGAAGAGGTTCTCGAGATGGACTTCGACTGCTCCTGCGTGGCGGACGGCCGCTCCGCGCTGAAGCGCGTCCGCGAGACGGTGCCCGATCTGATCCTGACCGGGCTCATGTTGCCGGATCTCGACGGAGAGGACCTGCTCCACCAGCTCCGGCGCCTGCTGGGCCGTGAGGACGTTCCCATCCTCGTGATCACCGCCCGCGCGGAGCCGGACCTCGCCGCGCGCCTGCTTCAGAGCGGTGCTCAGGACTACATGGTCAAGCCGGTGCACGCGGGCGAGCTCCTGGCGCGTGCCCGGAACCTCGTCACTGCCGCCACCGCGAGGACGACGCTTCGTCGTCGACTTTCCGAGAGCCTGGGACGTGTGGCGAGCGTTCTCGAGCTGGAGCTCTTTCCGGACCGGATCGGGCCGACCGAAGGCGGGTAGAGCTCTCCGACACGCCGGTATTCGCCGGCCCCCAAGCACACGACGAACCAGGAGCGGAGATGGACCGCGAGGCGTCCCTCGAAGGAATCCTCGCGCAGGTGGGCCGCACGCCGATGGTGCGGCTCGCACGCGTGCCGGAGACGGGGGCCGGAGAGGTGTGGGTGAAGCTCGAGGGGATGAATCCCGGGGGCTCGATCAAGGATCGCACGGCGCTCGGAATGGTGCTGGATGCGGAGCGTCGAGGCGTGCTGGAGCCCGGCGGATCGATCGTGGAGCCGACCTCGGGCAACACCGGCGTCGGGCTCGCGCAGGTCGCGGCGGCTCGGGGCTACAAGATCACCTTGACCATGCCCGCTTCGATGAGCGCCGAGCGCATCAAGACGCTTCGGGCGTACGGGGCCGAGGTCGTGCTCACCGACGCGGAGCGGCGCATGCCCGCCGCGATCGAAGAGGCACGCAAGATCCAGGAGCGCACGGGCGCGTTTCTGCCGGACCAGTTCTCCAATCCTGCGAACCCCGAGGTGCACTACCGCACCACGGGCCCGGAGATCTGGGATCAGATGGAGGGGCGGCTGGATGCGTTCGTCTACGGAAGCGGCACGGGAGGGACGATCTCGGGGGTCGGGCGCTACCTGAAGGAGCGGCGGAAGGACATCGTGGTCGTCGCGGTCGAGCCGGCCCGGAGCGCCGTGCTCTCGGGAGAGGAGAGGGGCTCGCACCGGTTCCAGGGCATGGGCCCAGGCTTCGTGCCCGACAACTTCGACCGGAGCGTGGTCGACCGTGTGATCAAGGTATGGGAGGAGGATGCCTTTCCCATGGTTCGTCGGCTCGCCCGGGAGGAGGGGCTGTTCGTCGGGATGAGCAGCGGCGGCATCGTATGCGCGGCACTCGAGGTGGCACGGGAGCTCGGGAGCTCCGCGAGGGTGGCCTGCATCGCGCCGGACTCCGGAGCGCGTTACCTGAGCACCGAGCTGTTCAACGCGGAAGAGGAAGCAGGCTCGGAGTAGCGGCCCGCTCGAAGGTCAGGCTTCGCTCGTCGCAGCCTCCAGCCACACCAGGCCGTACGGTCCCAGCCGGAGCGGGTCACCGTTTCCGTGGTGCTCTCCGGTGAGGACGTCCCGCAGCCGGGGCGTGCCCGCCGCCACGCGAAGCCGGTTCGCGTCCATCTCCTGGGGCGCGTCGGAGAAGTTGGCCACGACCAGCACGCGCTGTCCGTTGGCGCCACGCACGAAGGCGAGCAGGTGGTCGTTGCCGGCCTCCTCGAATTCGGTCTTCGCGCCGTAGAAGGCTCTCGTGCTCCGCCGGAGCTCGACCAGCCGCACCAGCTCGTCGTAGATCCGCCGTGACACGCTCGACGGCGCGTCGAGGCGCTCGAGGTAGTCCCAGCGCATCTTCGGGCGGTGGACCCAGCGGCTGTCGCCCGCTTTCGCCGGGTCCGCGACGTAGCCGTAATCGTTGAGCAGGCCCCATTCCTCTCCAAGGTAGATGAGCGGGAAGCCGCCGATGCTCATGATGACGCCGCGCAGCAGAAGGATTCGGCGCACGGCCATCTCCACGAGCTCCTCCTCTCCGCGCTCCAGCGCCTGCTCCAGACCGGCGAGCGACGCCAGCGTGCCGCTGATGCGCATGTCGTTCGTCTCGGTGTCGTGCTGGAACGGCACACCCCGCGCGAACGAGCCCTCGAACTGACCCGTGTAGAACTCGTTGAGGAACTGGCGGTGGTCGTAGGCGTTGATGCCGACCGCCGCCGCGTCACCGTCGTCGAAGGTCCACCCGATGTCGTCGTGGCAACGGAGGTAGTTGGCCCAGGTGCATCCGTCCGGGAGTTGGAAGCGCCGCCTCAGCGAGTGGGCGAGGAGCCGCACCTCGCGTGTCGCCAGGGCCTCCCACAGGAGCGCCATGAGAAGCGGATTGTACGAGACGGGGCACTCATGGACGTCGATGTACTTGACCACCTCGTCCGGCGCGACGATCGCCTCGGACTTGAAGGTGAGCGTGGGCGCGGCGATGCGGGCCGCCGCGTTGAACGCGCGGATGAGGAGGTGGGCTTCGGGGAGGTTCTCGCAGCTGGTGCCCATCCGCTTCCAGAGGAACGCGACGGCGTCCAGGCGAAGCACCTCCACGCCCGCGTTGGCCAGGAAGAGCATCTCCTCGGTCATCGCCCGGAAGACTTCCGGGTTGGCGTAGTTGAGGTCCCACTGGAAGCTGTTGAACGTCGTCCAGACCCAGCGCTCCATCTCTTCGTTCCAGGTGAAGTTGCCGCGGCGTACCGTCGGAAAGATCTCGCGGAGCGTGCGCTCGTACTGGTCCGGCAGCGTGCGGTCCGGGAACGTGAGGTAATAGTCCTGATAGGCGGCGTCGCCTGCCCGCGCCTTACGCGCCCAGTCGTGCTCGTCCGAGGTGTGATTGAAGACGAAGTCGAGCACGAGCTTGATGCCCTCGTCGCGCAGGCGGGCGGCCAGCTCCCGGAGGTCGTCCAGGTCGCCGAGGCTGGGGTTCACCGAGCGGTAGTTGCTGACGGCGTATCCCCCGTCGTTGTCGCCCGGGCGCACGGCGAACAGAGGCATGAGGTGGAGATAGGTGAGGCCGATCCTCTTGAAGTACGGGATCTGGTCGCGAAGCCGCGGCAGATTCTCGCTGAACAGGTCGACGTACAGGGCGCCGCCCACCGTGCGCGGGTCGAGCAGGCCGTCGCCGTCGCGCTCGCGCCGCGCGTCCAGCTCCTGCAGCGCGTCCGGCCGGTCCATCGCGCTCCGAGCGAGGACGTGCGCGATCTCCTCCAGGTGATAGAAGAAGTCCCAGCGGCCGCCGTACAGCTCGGCCAGGGGGCCGAAGAGACGGGGCCAGTGTCGCTCGAGGCGTGGTTCGAACGACGCCCAGCGCTCGGCGGCGGAACGGTCGATACGGGCACGCAAGCGGGGCAGGATCCGCTCGAGCGCCAGGGTCGCTCGGGGATCGTTGTCGGCGGATGAAGCCATGGGCAGGTGGCTGGATGCGGAAACGGTCGATCGGGCCGGGCCTGTTCGGCCCGGAGCAATCGTAGGCTACCGAGACGACGGCCGTAGGGTCCATTCGAAGGCCGACGGCGTCACTTGCGGAGGACCTGTCGAGAGGTCAGGATCCGGTGCGCGCCGTGCCCGGGGAGGCGCGGCCGCGATCCCTTCCGGAGGCGGGCGGAAGATGACGCGCCACATTCGACGTACGGCCGGAGCCATCGTTCGCTCCGTGGCCCGAACAGGCCGCGGCGCGGCCGGCGTCGTCGCGCTCGCCCTCTTCATGGCGCTCCAGCCGAACATGCTGTGCGGGATCCACTGCATCTTCTACATGCCTGTCGCGAAGGCGCTCACGAAGGACGGCGTTCGCATGCCCATGGTCCGGTGCCATCACCGGCGGGACGTCGCGACGAGCAGCCACGGCGCGGTGGTCGGAGACGTTGTGACGGCGCCGCCTTCACGGAAGGTCGATGTGGACATGCCCGCCGGCGCCGTCCACCGACAGCGGATCCCCCGACCCGCTCCGTGGCGGGCGATCCCTCCCGGAGACCTCGAGCCTCCTCCTCCCAGAGCCGCCTGACCTCCCGTTCGGGCCGGAGTCGGCCTCCGGTCGGTTTCCGATCAGCACGACCGCGTGGCGGGGCGGTGCCCTTCGTGGGCACGCGAACGTCGTGCGCATGTCGTGCTCCATCGTGGAAGGAGCGCAATCGATGTCGCTGCAACGAAGGTGGGCGTTCGTGTGCGTGACGCTTACGGGCACCCTGTTCGCGCTGGTCCTGAGTCCGGGGCGGGCGCTCGCGCAGGACCAGGAAATCCAACTCGGATCTTCGCCGGACTCGGGTCAGAGCCTCGCCGCCCTCACGGGCGAGGACCAACATCCCCTACGGATCACCGGCTTCGGCGTCGGGAGCTACCGCTACGATGCCAGGACGGGCGGCAACACGGCGGAGGCCGGCAAGATCGCCGTCGCCTTCTTTCGTGAGATGTCGAACCGGTTCTGGTTCTTCGGTCAGCTCACGACGTCGTTGGAGTCGGGGGGCACGACGGCGGGCGGCGACGTCCCGACGAGCACCGAGATCGACAACCTGATCGTGAACTTCACACCGGGCGGTGGATCGGGGATGAGCTTCTCGTTCGGGAAGTTCGACGTTCCGATCGGATTCGAGCGCGACGACGAGCCGCTCAACCTCCAGGCGACCTCGAGCTACAACTACGATCTCGCCAGACCCTCGAAGATGGTCGGCCTCATCGGGCGCTGGGCGATGACGTCGAAGGTCGATCTGGCCGCGATGGTGGGTAACGGGTGGGACCAGGAGATCGACGCCAACAAGCAGAAGACGGGAGGCGTGCGCGTCGGCTTCATCCCGACCGAGCACGTGAGCCTCGGCTTGAGCGGCCTTTTCGGGCGGGCGGGCGCCGTGGGGCAGACGCACCCACGCTGGCTGTTGTCCGCCGACTACGCGGTCGAGCCGAGCCATGACTGGATCGTGGCGGGCGAAGCGAACTGGGGTGGAGAGCGCGGCGTTCTGGGAGGAGGAGGCGACGCCCGCTGGGGCGGAGCGACCCTCACCGTATTCCGGGACCTCGGTGAGCACTTCGGCGCCACCGTGCGCGGAGAGACGTTCCACGATCCCGACGGCGTGCGCTCGGGGGTGGCGCAGGATCTGTCGTCGCTCACCCTCAGCCCCGTCTATTTCGTGGGGTCGGGGCAGGAGGGGATCTTCGCGAACGTGGAGCACACGACGTTCCGGATTCCCCGCTTCCAGATTCGCGCCGAGGCGCGCTTGAACCACTCCAGCGAGCCGATCTTCGGATCCGGTGCCGGTGCGAGCCACTGGGGTCTGCGCTACACGCTTCAGATGGTCACGACGTTCTGATGAGTCGGACGAGGAGCCTTCCATGAACGGTCTCTACAGCCTGCGCAAAATGGACGTGTCGGTCCGTCTCGCCGCCGTGCTCTTCATGCTCGTGCTCGGCTACGCCTATGTCTTCGCCTTTCTCATGGTCAAGGAATGGGCCGGTCTCACGCCGACCCGGATCGAGGCGACGTACGTGCCGCCGCCCAGGGTGGATGCGTCGCAGCTGCCCGAAGCTTCGAAGAGCTCCACCCAACCGCTGGATCTCGGAACGCTCAAAGAGGAGCCCCATCGGGTGAGCACGAAGCTGCTCATCCAGGACAGCCACATCCACATCATGATCTACGCCATCGTCGCGGCCCTCCAGACGCTCCTGATCCTGGGGCTGGACTGGGGCGCGGCCTGGCGCAACACGGTCATCGTCGCGGCGTTCGGGGCCGGGGCGCTCGACTTCTCGGGCCAGTGGCTCATGAAGGCCGGCATCGGCGGGTTCGCCTGGTTGACCCTTGCCTCCGGCTGGCTGATGTCCGCGGTCTACGTGGTTGTCCTGTTCGGGACGCTGCGCGCCGCGCTCACCCGCGACCGAAGCCGAAGCTGAATCGTACCGCGATCCGTGCAATCCGAATCGACCCGGAGGACGAGGACATGAAGGTGCACCAAGTATTCGGGGGAGCGCTCGTCGCGCTGGTGCTGATCGGCGCCACCCCCCACATCACGCCGACGGTCGTCCTGGTCAAGGAGGCCGACCTGATCAAACGGACGGTTCCGGCCGCCCACTACTTCCTGAGAACCATAGACATCGGCAAGGCCGATCTCGCGACGATCGAGAAGAAGGGCGGATTCGAGCCCGACGGCGACAAGGTCAAGTTCTTCTACGGCACCGACGCGTCGGGCAAGAAGGCCGGCGTCGTGCTCTTTCCGCAGGTGAACACCCAGCACGGGCCCCTGGAGATCGGGCTCACGATGAACGACGACGGGACCGTGCGGAACGCGACCGTGACGAAGGCCACCGTCGAGACCAAGCCGTGGATCCTCGAGGCCGTGAAGGCGGGCCTGATGAAGCGTTTCCAGGGGATGCGGTTCGGAGACGATCCCGCACGTGCGCTACGGGGATACTCGTCCGGCACGCTGGGCGACATGCCGTACTTCATGGCCAAGGTGGCGGCGGAGGCGGTGAAGCGCGGCCTCGTCTACTACGCGGTGCTCTACGCGAAGCGATCGTAGGACACCACGGGTGCGTGCGCGCAAAGGAGCGGGCGGCGCGCACCCCCTGGGATGCGCGCCGCCCGAGGTCCTTCGGCACAGGTGCGCGATCAGGTGGTCCGGATGTAGGCTCCGCCGCGTGCCGCGATGTAGAGCGACGTCATCGCATCGGCGTCCACATCGGTTCGTCCGGCGGCCTGGAGCATCGCCTGGACGGCCGCCTTCACGGCCGAGTGATAGTTCGCGACCGCCTGCGCCGCTGCGCTGGCGTTCGCGGCTCCGGAGAGACGCGCGCTCAGGCTCGCGCTGTCCAACGCGGCCTGCGCCTTCGCCTTCACCTTACCCTGCAGCAGCGCGGTGGCGTTGGCGGACAGGAGCATGTGCACCATCGAGCCCACCACGGCCGAGTCGGCCGCCGACGCGTTGGCCGCCATGGCCGCATGGATATCGGCGGCCGTCGACGCGCCGCGCATCCTCGCCTCGGTGGACGCGAGCACGTTCATGATGGACAGGGCCACCGAGTCCTCGGCGCCGGATTCGTACTTGGCCGCGAGGCGCTCACGCGCCTTCAGATTCATCCATACCGACTCCGCGTCCAGCTCGCCCCGCGCAGAGGTGGATCCATCCACCTGCGCGTCGAACGTGCTGGCGGCCGCGGCCGACGCCTCGACGAGCGCTTCCGCGGATACACCCGCGTTCTCGTAGGCGTCGAGCGCGGCGTTCACGAGCGCGATATGCGCCGAGTCGGAGGAGATGCCGCGGACACGAGCGTTCTCGAAGTCCAGGGCCGGCTGCGCGAGTACCTTCGCACGAGCCGATGCGTTCAGCGAGGCACCGGCGTTGGCGAACACCTTGGTCATGGCGTCGGCCGCTGCGGCCTCGCCCTCCGCCGCCGCCTGGATCTGGTTGCTGCTCAGGATCGAGGCCGAGGCGCTCGGGCTCGCGTGGACGAGCAGCGCCATCTCCGCGGGCGAGGTGTGCGCCGACGCGCTACCACTGGCCTTCAGGCTGGCCCAGGCCAGAGCCCGAACGGTCGTCTCCGCGTCGATCGGCGCCACGGCGAGCGTGTCACCGACGCGGGTCTCACCGTAGACCGTTGCGCGCCCCACCCCCGTTCCGTCGGAGGCTTCCGCATCGACCACGAGGTCACTCCGATTGGATGGCACGCCACTGACCACGAAGGAGCCGTCCGCGTTCACGCTTCCGTGCGCGACCGGGGTGAGGCTCCCGTCGGAGGCGACCTCCGCCACCGTGACGGTCTTGGCCGTGGCTGCCGCCGACGCCGCTCCTGCCGCATCCCGGGCGGTAGGGAGGGGCGTGGGCTCGGGTTGGGTTTGGGCGACCCGGCCGCGGATGGTCGCCTGACTCGTGATACTCGGCTGGGTCCCGCTCTTCGAGCAGGCCGCGGCCGTCGTAACGATCAATAGAGCGAGGGCAGATCGCTTCCAGTACATGGTCGGTCCTCCTCTCGTTCGGCTGTGCGTGAGCTCGTCCGAAACCGTTCCGGCCTCGGTTCGTGGAGCCGACCCGGCGCGTCGCGTGGGACGGCTTGCGGCTCGTGGGGGTGCAACACGCGTGCCAGGCCGCGCCTCGACGACACTCGCGACGAAACGGTCGCGCCCCGAGATCGGTGCCGCGACAGGGGTAGGCACGGAGGTTGCGTCGATGGTATCGACGCGTCGGCGGCCGAGGCGCTGTCGACCGAATGGAAATTCACTTCGCACAGGAGTGTGCTATGCGTACCCATCCAAGCACTGGGCTCCTCGTGGCCGCGGCCGCGATGGCGGCCATGGCTCTGACGCCCGGGATCTCTCGGGCCCAACAGAAGGGCATGACCCAGGCGTCGTCCTGCAAGGCGAACGTCATGCCCATGGAGATCAAGAAGGGGGCTGCGGCGACTCGCCTTTCGGTCACGCTTTCCAAACCGATCGGAACGATCACCGACTTCACGGCGCCCCCCCGGAGCGGCGTTACGCTCGCTTCGGCACAGGACCTCTCGAAGCTCGACATGTCTCACAGCCACGGGACGCAGGCGACGGCGATCCAGATGGCGGCCCAGGGCAACCGAGCGACGCTGTGGCTCAGTACGTCCGATGCTACGGCCGGTACGTACCGCTTCACGCTCGATGGCTCGAACGGCCATTGCAGTGGCAGGCTCGAGGTCGCCGCGGGCGGCTCCTGATCGTGACGCTCGGGAGATGTGGGATGTCGTGACGCCCATCCGCTGAACGGCGCTCACTCCGCACGAGGCGCCCCCCTCCGGCTCCATCCGGAGGAGGGGTGCCTTTCTTCTTTTGGGGGCTGGAGGTTGGGAGGGGGCAGGAGGCCCGGAGCCTCTCGGTGCGAAGGCCGAGGGGAGGGAGGACCGGGCGGCGTCCCGGTGCTCCATCACCGGGGAGAGGGTAGCTGCCGCCACGCCTCCGCTCCCCGTCGGCGCTTCGCTTCCGGCACGCCGTTCCGCACTTCGCTCGGTATTCGCTCGAGAGACGGCCGTACCGGAGACGTTCGTTCGATGCGATTCATGAGAACGCAGGCATCGTGCCAGGCCCCGGCGCACGGGGCCTGACACGCTCCTCGCCACTCGGGTCAGCGCGGGATCGCCAGCCCGATGCCGAGCGTCTGCCGTCCCCCCAGACCGGCGGCGATGCGCACGTTCCACTCCGGCGCCAGGCGCAGATCGAGCCCGAGGTCGACCACGCCGTCCAGATCCGTGTTGTCACCGGGTCCCGATGCCGCGGTCAGCACGATGTGTCCGCCTACGTACGGCATGAACGCAACGTCCTGGTCGGTGCCCGTCCAACCGACGACGAGCCCCAGCGGTAGCGAGGCTGAGAAGTGGTTTCCGAAGCCGATGCCGGCACCCGTCCACCACATCGCTTGCGGATGATCCTTTCCGCTCAGCGGGGCGAACCGGCCCGAAACGTCGAAGCCGAACAGGCCTTTGATCTCGTCTCCGGGGGCGTCGACGATGCCGCCTCTGAATCCGAGCCCGATCGGCGCCGGGCTCCTGCGCCAGAGCGCCATGACGCCGAGCCGGTCCCCGGGCGCGTTGTCGGTGAGCGCGACGGTCATGCCCGCGGGGGAACCCGGACGCATGAAGGAAGGCGCGTCCCAGGTCGTCTGCCCGGCCAGCGCCGCGGGGGCGAGAAGGCCGAGGAGAACGGTCCATCCGAGCGTGCGTTTCATGGTATTCCTCCGAGATCGTATGCGTATTCATGCGATGGCGGTCTCACGGGAGCCCTTCGGCTTCCGCGGAACCGCCGCGCCCCGAGAGGTGTGCAAAGGCCGTTCCAGGCGCCTTCCTGCGACGTCTTTCGGTATGTTTCCGGGGACGCCCGTCCGCTCCGCTCTCCTCCCCCCCGATTCCATGAGCCTCCACTCGACCCGACGCGCTTCCGGTGCCGTTCACGGGAGGATGCTCGCGATCGTTGCCGTGCTGGCCGTCGCCGCGCTCTCGGTCGCCGTGGTGGCGGTGGCGCATCGGCGAACGGCGCGGGGGAAGATGCTGACGACGCCTCCTCCGGCGACCGTTGCGGACCTGGCTACATCCGGCCCTCCGCCACCGTCCTCGGTGGCGTTGCCCGTGACGGTCGCGCTCGGCCCGCTGGCGGCGCGGCTCGAGAAAGCCGTGCCGAAGCACTTCGGGAGTCTCGACCAGAGGCTGCCCGTGCGCGGCGTGCAGGGCCTGACGTTGGCGCTCCAGCTCAGCCGGGCCCCGTTCCAGGTCTCGTTCGTGGGCGACCAGGCGGTGGTGCACGCCACGGTGACCTACGCGTTGAAGGCGTGGTACCACTCGCCGTTCGGGGTGCTGACCGCGGCGTGCGGCAACGGCGGCCCGAAGGATCCCCGTCTCAGCCTCACCGTGCGGGGGCCGATCCGGATCGAGCCCGATTGGTCGCTCCATACGCACGCGCGGCTCTCCGAGCTGCGCCCCGCCTCGTCGAAGCCGCGCGACCGGTGCAGGGTGACGGGGCTCGGACTCGACATCACCAACGAAGTGGTGCAGCAGGCACGCACCTATCTGGAGTCGCAGGCCGCGGCGCTCGACACGGCCCTCGCGCGCGTCGACGTCCGCACGCCGGTGTCGCGGGGATGGCAGGCCCTGGAACAGCCCGTCCCGCTCGGAGACTCGCTCTGGCTGCTCGTCCATCCCGAGTCGGTCCGGCGCGGACCGGTGCATGGCCTGGGTGATTCCGTGAGGATCACGCTGGGGCTACGCGCCCGGCCGACGGTGGTCGTCGGCGCGCCGCCCGCAGCGTCGGACGTGCCTCTACCCACGTTGGACAGCGGAGCGGTGTCGCCGCGCTTCGACGTGCGCGTGGCCGGCCGTGCCGGCTACGAGGAGGCCACGCGGCTCCTCCAGAGGGAGCTGGGAGGCACGCGCGTCCGGGAGGTGGGGCGCACGCTCGTGCTCGATTCGCTCAAGGTCTTCGGCATCGGTGGCGGAAAGCTCGCCGTCGAGGTGCGTGTGGGCGGCGCCGCGTCGGCCCGGCTCTACCTGACCGGCACCCCGCGCCTCGATCCGGCCACCGGCCAGATCACGATCCCGGACCTGGACTTCGACATCCGGACGCGCGATCTCGCGCTGAAGGCGGAGTCGTGGCTCCTCGGCGACCGGCTGCGGGACCTGCTGCGCGACCAGGCCCGGTGGCCCACGCCGGCCGACATCGCGCGGATGCGGGCCCAGCTGCAGGGAGGACTCAACCGGAAGCTTTCTCCGGGGCTGAGCGTCCAGGGAGCGGTCGACAGCCTGCGCGTCGACGCGGTGCAGGCGACCCGTGCTGCGATCATGCTGCGTGCATCGGCGATCGGCACGGCCTCGCTGCGCGTGACGCGCTACTGAGGGCGGCCCGGCGCAGCGCCCGCGCCCGCCGCCTCAGGTCGCGTCGCGGGCCCGTCCCGAGATCTGCGGCAGCCTCTGCCGGGACGCCGACACCTCCACGAGCTGCCCTAGGCGGCGCTCACGGGTTTCGGCGCGCTTGGCGCTCATGATCCAGTGGATCGCGACGCGCCGGTAGCCCGGAGGCTGCTCCTGGAAGAACGCCCACGCCTCGGCGTGTCGCTCGAACGCGCGCTGCAGCTCGGGTGCGAGCGCGCGGGCATGCGCTTCGAACGAGTAGGAACGATGCTTCGCGGGATCGAAGCGCTCGAACGCCGTGCGTCCAGGAGGTGCGACGCGTCCTTTGGCCTCGAGCTCCGCGTAGCGGCGCAGGTTCACGTCGCTCCACTTGCTCACCGTCTTGCGCGGCGTGAAGCGGATCACGTAGCTGGCGTCGTCGATGCTCTTGCGCACGCCGTCGATCCATCCGAAGCACAGCGCCTCGTCGAGCGCCTGCTCGTAGGTCAGGCCTGGCTTCCCGCTCGACTTCTTCCAGAGGCCGATCCAGAGCTCGTCGACGCGGTCGTGGCTCTTCTCGAGCCAGCGTCGGTATGCGGCCGACGAGCGGAAGAAGCCTGGGGCGGGGGGGCGGCCGGCCGCCCCCCCCAACGGGCCCCGCCCCCCCACCCCCATAACCCCCCACACCACACCT
>JBJKRT010000022.1:0-35265 GCA_046704545.1 Longimicrobiales bacterium | reverse complement strand
CGGGGTGGGGGCTGGGGGGAGGTCCCCCGGCCACCGCCGCTAGGGGGTGGACGCGCCGTTACTCCTCCTCGCCGTAGCTTTGGCTACGACTCG
Organism: Longimicrobiales bacterium; assembly: GCA_046704545.1. Taxonomy (GTDB): domain Bacteria; phylum Gemmatimonadota; class Gemmatimonadetes; order Longimicrobiales; family Gaopeijiaceae; genus SZUA-318. The sequence continues at coordinate 35,172 of JBJKRT010000022.1, read as the reverse complement.
TCGTCGTGCCTTGCCTGAGCAGCAAGAGCCCCATGCGCGCGAGGTACTCCCCTTTTTCAGCGACCAGACGGGGCGGCATCACCGGGGGTCCGTCCGCGCTCACTGCGCACCGGCGCAGCGTTCGCTCGGACGAACCCCGGCGCTCCCGCCCCTCCCAGGCAGATCTCTCCGCGCGCGTCCCATGGGCCAAGGGCGGGGCGGGACGATAGCTTAGCGGGTCGGCCGGGCATGACATCCCGGACGGCCCGCCATCTTCCGCGAACCAGGAGCCTCCCGTGAAGAAGCTGCCCTTTCCCCAGCCGTTCCTGCATCGGCACCCTCCCGTCAAAGACGTCAACGACCTCGTGCAAGAGCGCCTCACCACGGGGCAGCGGACCGCCGACACGGTGGCCCGTGTCATGGGCTCCTGGCGCTTCATCATCATCCAGTCCGCGATCCTGGCCGGCTGGACCGTGCTCAACATCACGGCCTGGGTGCGGCACTGGGATCCGTATCCGTTCATCCTCATGAACCTGGTGCTGTCGCTTCAGGCTGCCTACGCTGCACCCGTCATCATGATGAGTCAGAACCGGCAAGCGGTCCGCGACCGCCTGGAAGCGCACAACGACTTCCTCATCAACCAGAAGGCGGAGGAGGAGATCCGGGTGCTGATGGAGCATCTCGAAGCGCAGAATCGGGCTCTGTCCGAGATTCACACGGCCGTGCGGACCCTGGTGGGACCAGAGGAAGGCTCACAGCCTTCGTCGACGTCCGGCTGAGACCGGACCGCCCGCCTCGGCGTCAGACCTTCTCGCCCGCGGCCCTCAGGAACCGCCGGGCGAGCTGCTCCAGTCGCAGGTTGTCATCCTCGCGGGCCTGCTCGAGGATCTTCCTTACGTGCGGGGCGAGGCGCACCTCGCCCCACCGATAGCCGGTGGCGTGCTCCGCGCTCCGGGAATCACCCTGGTTGGCACCCTCGATGAGCGCCCAGGCGGCAGCCTCGTCGAAGTAGGGCGACTCGGGCTCCGGCAGGTTGTAGCGCGGCTCCGGTGCCGGAGCCGCGTCCTCGTTGACGAACGCTCTGGACATCTGATCCGCTGCCTCCTCGTGGACTACACGCCCATCCCGGCCGGCGGTCGGGATGGGCTGGGACTTCGACCCGAAGAACGCTAGATTGCGTGTCTCCCTCTTCCAATAGGATAACGGATGCGTGTACATCATGGGTTGACGCTCCTCGGCGTCCTGATCGTGGCCACGGCCTGCCAGCAATCGTCCTCGAGCGCGAATGCTCCGGTCAAGACGGCCGATCAGAAGGGCAGCTACGCACTCGGCATGAACATCGGAAAGCAGCTCAAGCCGGCGGCGAAGAGGCTCGATCGGCCGGCGTTCGAGCGCGGCCTCGAAGATGCGCTCGCCGGTCGGAAGCCCGCGCTGCCCGAGGACTCCCTCCAGGGTATCCTGGCGGCGTTCTCGAGCAACGTGCAGAAGGACCGCATGACCGAGATGGCGGCCGAGGGTCAGAAGAATCTGAAGGCCGGCAAGGCGTACATGGAGCAGAACGCCAAGAAGCCCGGCGTGAAGACCACCAAGGACGGTCTTCAGTACCAGGTCCTGACGGAGGGGAAGGGCCCGCATCCGGACTCGACGGATCAGGTGACGATCAACTACAAGGGCACGCTGATCGACGGGAAGGAGTTCGACAGCTCCTACAAGCGCGGCAAGCCCGCCACCTTCGGCGTCGACCACGTCATCAAGGGCTTCTCGGAAGGGCTCCAGCTGATGCGGGTCGGGAGCAAGTACCGCTTCGTGATCCCGCCCAACCTCGCGTACGGCTCGCGGGGCACCGGCTCCGCGATCGGACCGGACGAGACGCTGATCTTCGAGGTCGAGCTGCTCAAGATCGACTCGGCCAGCGCCAAGAAGTAGGCTTTGGCGGGTCGCTGGGGGAACGCCGCGGGAGCGGCCACCCTCGGCGACCCGCTACGCGGTTGGCTCGGTCCTCGGGTCGGCCCCGAACCGGTGAGTGAGTGCTTTCGCGATGCACTTGCGCTGCACGGGATGGGGTGCCGCCGAGACGTCGGCTTCTCCCATGCAGGTCATGACACGTTCGTTGTTGGCGATCATGTCGTCGTAGACCTTGTGTAGTGCATCACGCAGCACGATGGGGGAGCGCGCCCTCGGCTGGAGGACCCACCGGGGCTTGCCGTTCTTGGTCGTCGCGGGCTTCAGGTAGACGACCCGGTCCAGCGTGGACCGTCCTGCCTCATCGGTCCTTCCGAAGCGGGCCTCGACGTCGCCCACGGCCAACACCTGCCCCGAGCTCAACAGCCTCGTGACGTCCACGGGCAAGAAGGCCTGGAGTCCGAGCTGCCGCGCCCGCGTCCCCAGCCACCTGGCGTAGGCCTCACCCGAGTGCACGGGCAGGATCCAGGCGCGAGCGATCTGGAGCGTCCACTCGTCGTTCCCACCCAGGGCGTTCGCATCCGGAATGACGACGTCCCAGATCCTGGTCCCGGACGGCTTGACCGTGGCGATGGTGTCCCCCCCGACCAGGCCTACACGGCGGCGGTGGGGCGGGTGCATGAGGTGAGTCACCCGGTCCGAGGGACCCCGGAGAATCGATTCCCCGGGGCCCCTCGAACGAGACGGTTCAGGAGCCCGTCTTGTCCACGCCGAAGCGGAAGATCGTCCGGGTGTTGTACTGATCGCCCGGGCGGAGCTCGGTCGACGGGAAGTTCGGGTGGTTCGGAGAATCCGGGAAGTGCTGGGTCTCGAGCGCGAAAGCGGCCCGGTGCCCGTATGTGATGCCGTACTTTCCGGTGATGGTGCCGTCCAGGAAGTTGCCGGAATAGAACTGGATGCCCGGCTGGTTCGTCAGGACTTCGAGCGTGCGGCCCGAGGTGGGTGCCCAGACCTTGGCGGCGACGGTGAGGCCCGTAGCCGGGTCCTTGGGTGTCTTGTTGAGCACCCAGTTGTCGTCGTAGCCCTTGGCGTACTTGAGCTGCTGGTTGTCCTCGTTGATCCGCGCGCCGATCTCGTGCGGTGTGCGGAAGTCGAACGGCGTGCCCGCGACCGACTCGATCTTACCCGTCGGGATGAACACGGAGTCGATCGGTGTGAACGAGTCCGCGTTGATCATGATCTTGTGGGTCAGGATGCTCGTCTTGCCGTCGTTCTCCAGGTTCCAGTACGAATGCTGGGCCAGATTGATGATCGTCGGCTTGTCGGTGGTCGCGTGGTACTGCACCTCGAGCTCGTTGGAGTTCAGGAGCGTGTAGGTGACGCGAACCTTCAGCGTGCCGGGATATCCTTCCTGTCCGTCGGGGCTTGTGTACGTTAACACGACACCGGCAGCCGTATCGTTCTGGAACGGTGCGCCGTCCCAGACGCGCTGGTCGAAGCCCTTGGTCCCGCCGTGCAGCGAGTTCGGGCCGTCGTTCGTCGGAAGCTGGTACTGCTTCCCGTCGAGCGTGAACTTGCCGCCTGCGATACGGTTGGCGTACCTGCCCACGACCGCGCCGAAGTACGGCAGGTGCGCGATGTAGGCCGCGTTCGTGTAGCCACCCAGACTGTCGAAGCCGAGCACGATGTCGCCCAGCTTGCCCGTCTTGTCGGGCGTCTCGATCGACGTGATGATGGCTCCGTAGGTCATCGCCTTGACCTCGAGACCGTTGGAGTTCTTCATCGTGAAGATCTTGACGGCCTTGCCATCGGGTGTCGTGCCGAACGGAGCGCTCGTAACGGTCGGTTTCATGGTGGTCTTCGCCGGCTTCTGACAGCCGGCCATGCCTAGCAGGACGAGGGCGGGCACCAACAGGGCGAAGGTGCGCCGAGGCTTCGAGCTCGCCATGGGATTTGCCCTTGTGAGTGAGTACTTGTGGCGTCCCGTGGGACGCTGGATCGGGAACACAGAAGAGTACGGGCCCCGACCCACCCGGGACAAGCGCGCCGTTCGGCCCGGCGCCGGGAAGGCCGGCCCCCGCAGGGAACCGGCCTTCCGACCCTGCGCGGCGGGGATCAGCCAGCCCGAACGGCGGCGATCTCCTCCGGGGTCTGCGGCTTGCGCGGTCCGAGGCGGCGGGCGCCGTCGGCCGTGATGAGGTAGTCCTCTTCGTTGCGGACCCCGCCGAACCCACGCCACTTGTCGAGCTCGTCGTAGTTGATGAACTGCGTGAGGTGATCCTCGGCGCGCCACCGGTCCATGAGCTGGGGAATGAAGTACACGCCGGGCTCGATGGTGAGCACGAAGCCGGGCTCGAGGGCGCGTACGAGGCGCAGGGACTTGAGTCCCAGCTGCGTGCTGCGTGGCTCGCCGGTGTAGCCGACGTATTCCTCGCCGAGGTTCTCCATGTCGTGCACGTCCATGCCCATCATGTGCCCGATCCCGTGAGGCATGATCATCCCCGCCGCGCCGGCGGCCAACGCCTCCTCGGTGTCACCCTTCATGATCCCGAGTGACTTCATGCCCTCGAGCAGGACGCGGCACGCCGTGAAGTGGATCTCCCGGTTCGTGACGCCCGGAGCCAGCGCGTCCACGCTCGCCTGGTAGGCCGAGAGCACGAGGTCGTAGATCGTCTTCTGGCGCTCGTCGAGGCTCGGGCTCACTGGGAAGGTGGAGGTCAGGTCGCCCGCGTAGCCCGAGAGCGTTTCGGCTCCGGAGTCCAGAAGGAAGAGGTCGCCCGCCGACAGCGTGTTGGGGTGCGCATGCTGATGCAGCGTCTGTCCCTTGACCGTGGCGATGACCGGGAAGGCGATGCGTCCACCGAGCTCGAGTGCCAGGCCCTCGACCCTTCCGGCGATCTGCTGCTCGGTCACGCCGGGTCGGGCCATGCGCATGGCTTCTTCGTGCATCGAGACCGACATGGCGATCGCCTTCTCGATTTCGGCGATCTCTTCGTCGCTCTTGTAGTTCCGCTGGTCGACCACCGCCTTGATGAGCTCTACGGAGAACCCCCGGCGAGCTTCGGACGGTGACACGCCGAGCAGGTCGGCGAGCGCGACCACGGTGTCGGCGCGGTACGGGGGCAGGTAGTGGATCGGCCGTCCGTCCGAGCGAGCCTTCGACACCACGCTCGCGAGGTCTTCCGGGGGCCGGGTGGAGGTGATTCCGGCTTCGGTCGCGCGCTCTGCGAGCGTGGGCAGGTCGCCCATCCAGATGATGTCGTCCATCGTCAGCTCGTGCCCGAAGACCGTGCTCGTGCCGGCATCGACGTCGACGACGGCGACGAGGTCGGGCTGATCGAGGCCGAAGAAGTACCGGAAGGTGCTGTCCTGCCGGAACGTGTAGCAGTTGTCCGCAAAGTTGGCGGGGCTTTCGCCGTTGCCGGGAAACAACAGCAGGCCCCCGTCGAAGCGGGCCGTCAGGGTGGCCCGCCGGGTGGTGTACGTCTCGGGGGGAAACATGGTCGGTCCTTGCTGGATGGAAGTGGTCCGGCCGAGGTCGGGAAGACACGGTTGCGTCCCCGGCGCTCGCCGAGTATATGGTAACCTGCTACATGGGAATTATGCATCCGTGAGGCTCGCGTCGTGCCCCCTGCCCGGCGCTCGTCGAGCCTTCTTTTGTCGAATGGTGTCCGAATCTCATTGACTGGTGGGCCATCCCTCCCGGACCCACTGTCAGGCTGCCGACGCGGCAGCATAGATATCCTGCCCAGAGACCCTCCCGGTAATCCCTCCCGTGCTCATGCGCGGGGGGTGTGCTACGTCTCACAGGGAGAGGAGGCAACGGATGCGCCCTGTCTTCGTAAGAACTGCGGGCGCCCTCGCGCTCGCGCTGGCGACCGCCACCGCGGCGTCGGCACAGGCTACGGGCACGATCACGGGGACCGTGACTTCGGCCGCCAACCACCAGCCGCTCGCCGGAGCACAGGTCTATATTCCGGGCACGCAGCTGGGGATGCTGTCGGGCCAGAATGGGAGGTTCCTGATCCTGAACGTGCCCGCGGGTCAGCAGAAGGTGCAGGTCCAGCTGCTGGGCTACGGGACCGGGTCGAAGACCGTCACCGTGACGGCCGGCGGCTCGGTTAGCGTGAACTTCGAGCTGTCTTCCGAGGCGGTGCAGGTGGAGGGCCTCGTGGTGACGGCGCTGGGCGTCAAGAAACAGCAGCGCAGCCTCGGCTACGCCGTCCAGTCGGTGGATTCGACGCGTCTGCAGGCCACGCCGCAGCTCAACGTGGCGTCGGCATTACAGGGTCAGGCGGCGGGCTTGAGCGTGATGCAGTCGAGCAGCCGGCCGGGTGCAGGCACCCGGATCACCATCCGGGGTGAGGGCTCCCTCACCGGTGGGGGCCAGCCGCTGTGGGTCGTGGATGGCGTCCCGATCAGCACGACGACCGACGCGCAGAACGGCTTCGGTTGGCAGGGGAGCTTCGCGCTGGAGACCGGTCAGGCCGGTAGCCGGGCGATGGACATCGACCCGAACAACATCGAGTCGATCTCGATCCTGCGCGGTGCCGCCGCCACGGCATTGTACGGCTCCCGTGCGGCCTACGGCGCGATCATCGTGACCACGAAGCAGGGTGCGCCCGGCCAGAAGGCCACCTTTACGGTCACGCAGCGGCTCGAGGCCCAGACGCCGATCCTGGAGGGCAAGCAGAACCTGTATACGGCCGGGCAGCGGGGGCAGTACTGCAACGGGCTCGCCAACAACTTCGGAGGCTGGTGCGAGCCGGGCTACTACGCCGCGGGTTACAACACGCCGACGACGTACTACGCCTGGGGCCCGCGTGCCGACAGCGTTTCCGCGGCCGTGCTGGCGCAGAACGGTGGGCCGGTCAAGATGACGGACCCGCGCTCGGAGGTCTACAAGACGGGCCAGACGTCGGAGACGTCGATCAGCGCCACCGGCGGCATCACGGGTGGCGGCAGCTACAACCTGAGCACGACGTACGCCAACCAGAGCGGGATCGACCCGAACGATCAGCTCAACCGTCTGAACCTCAACGCCAATGTGTCTCTGCAGCTCACGCACAGGCTGCGCTCGGGAACCACGATCATGTTCTCGAACACCGACAACCGGTGGATCAGCGAGGGCTACTCGGGCATCGACCGCAACCTGATGATCACCCCCTCGAACGTGGATCTGACCAAGGGGTGGATGTGCGACGGGCAGGCCGTGGCGAGCGACGCATGCGGCCACAACACGCCGGTCATGTTCGGCACGAACAGCCCGTCGATCCAGTGGGTCGCGGCCAACGAGTACTACACCAGCCATACCGGTCGATGGGTGGCGTCCCAGATGCTCGCCTACAACCTGGGGTCGGGTCTGACGCTGCAGAACCGCCTCGGCCTCGACACGTACGAGGACCAGCGCGGCGCCATTCAGCACGAGCGGCCGTGGCGGACTACGGCGGGTCAGACTTCGGGCGGCAACGTCGACCAGAAGTACAACCGTCAGGAGATCAACAACGACCTGACGCTCAACCTGGACAACAGGGCGCTGGGACACGGTGTGACGCTGAGCGGGCTGCTGGGCAACAACATCAACATGCGCTCGAACAACCAGCTCCTCGCGACCTGTACGACGATCTCGATTCCCGGCTACTACAACTGCGAGAACTTCGAGAACCAGGTCATCGGCGAGACGCTGGTCGAGAAGCGTCGGCTGGTCGGCGTGTACGGCCAGGCGACCGTGGACTACAACGACTGGGCATTCCTGAACCTGACGGGCCGCAACGACTGGAGTTCGACGTTGCCGACGAGCAACAACAGCTACTTCTATCCGTCGGCGAGCCTGGGTGTGGTGTTCACGGATGCGCTCGGCTGGCACAGCAAGTGGCTGGACTACGGCAAGATCCGCTTCTCGTGGGCCAAGGTGGGAACGGACGCACCGCCGTATTCGCTGTCCACGACGTATTACACGCCGGGGCCGAGCAACAACCACGTAACGTGGCCGTTCCGGAATCAGCTCGGATTTCTGCAGAGCACGTCTCTGGGCAACCCGAACATCAAACCCGAGACGACCCGGGAGCTCGAGCTCGGTCTGGACCTGCGGGGGCTGCAGGGTCGCATGAGGCTGCAGGCGTCGCTCTACAAGAAGAAGAGCTACGACCAGATCTTCAGCGTTCCGTCGGCGGCCGAGACCGGCTACGAGTCGATCACGCGCAACGCGGGCGACCTGACGAACAAGGGCATCGAGCTCACGCTGCACGCGGTGCCGGTCCAGACCCCGAAGTTCCGGTGGGACATGAACGCGAACTGGTCGATGAACCGCTCGATGGTGGACCGGCTCGCCCCTGGCGTGACCTCGATCTATCTGGCGGGATACTCCTGGCCGCAGATCCGCATCATGGCCGGCGTCCCCTACGGCGTGATCTGGGGGTACGGCTTCAAGCGGCTGCACTCCGATCCCACCGATCCCAAATACAAGCCGCTGCCGAAGGACCAGGGGCCGGTGCTCATCGGAGACAACGGGCTACCGGAGTGGGATGACCAGCTCAAGGTCATCGGCACGACCCAGCCGGACTGGACGGGCAACCTCTACAACGCGTTCAGCTATGGGCCGTTCACGCTGTCGGGGCTCGTCACGATGAGCCGGGGCGGCCAGGTGCTGGACTTCGACCTGAACTACACGGTCTACCAGGGAACCGCGGGTGTCACGGCCAACCGGGGCACCTGGTACACGTACAAGGGCATCGTGGCGAGCACGGGTCAGCCCAACACGCAGAAGGTCCTGCGTGACCAGGCGTACTACCAGAACGAGCTCGGCGGTTACGACCACCACGAGTACCAGGTGAAGTCGGGGAGCTACGTCCGGCTCCAGGACCTGCAGCTCACGTATCGCGTGCCGCGGAGCATCCTCGACCCCATGGGGCTCAACTCCCTTCAGCTCTACGTGGAGGGCTCGAACCTCTGGATCGGATCGAGCTACCCGACCGGCGATCCGATGGGGAGCAACTACGGCGCCGAGAACGCCGGCGGCGCGTACTTCCACTTCTTCCTGGCCCCACCCGTGCGGACGTACAGCATCGGGTTGCGGACGTCGTTCTGACCATGGAGAGCCGGAGGAATACCCTCATGACCAAGACAAGAGCAGCGACCAGAGTCGCGCTGATGGCCGCGCTCGCCATGGCGATCGGCGGCTGCAACAACTTCCTGGATGTGAACAAGGACCCCAACGCCCCGGTTTCGGTGCGCACGTCGCTGACGTTGCCCGCGATCGAGGTGTACTTCATGCAAGACCTCCTCTCGGGCGACTACGCGCAGTGGGGCGACGAGTGGACGCAGCAGTGGTCGTACAACCAGAACGTCAATCGTCCGTACTCGCAGTTCGAGTTCTACGAGATGACGTCGATCGATACCGACGGGATGTGGTCGAACGCCTACGCCACCATCGGGCAGGAATGCCAGAACATGATGAAGCAGGCGGCGGCGAACGGTGACCCCGCCTACCACGGGATCGCCGAGTTCATCCTCGCGTGGACCGGGTCGATCGTGACGGGAGCCTTCGGACCTATCCCGTGGTCCGAGGCCTGGAATACGCAGAACCCGACACCGAAGTACGACAGCCAGAAGTCGGTCTACGAGAGCGTGCTCACGATGATCGACGAGGCGATCGCCGACATGCAGAAGACGACCGGCGATATGCCGGGAGACAACGATCTCCTGTTCGCGGGAGACATGTCGAAGTGGGTCCAGCTCGCGCAGTCGGTGAAGGCGCGGATCGAGATCTACACTGCGTACGCGACGGGCGAGAGCGCGCAGGACCATGCGCAGAAGGCGCTGGCGGCCGCGCAGGCCGGTGTGACGAGCGACGCGCTGTTCGCCTTCACGGGTGGCACCGGCGCTCGCCAGCCGCTGTGGGCGACGTTCGACACCGCCCAGAACGGCTGGGACGGCCGCTATTCGGCCAGCACCACCATGATGAGCCTCCTGGACAGCTTGAACGACCCGCGGAAGCCGATCATGTACACGAAAGCGCTCTCCGACGGACAGTACCACGGGCTGTGGGACGGCGACTGGGGTGAGCCGGACTCGACGATCTCGAAGATCGGACCGGCCTTCACGCGTGATGATCGGCCGTTCGAGTGGTTTACGGTCGCGGAGAACGAGTTCACCAAAGCCGAAGCACAGCTGATCCTCAGCGGGGCATCGGCGGCGGACGCGTCGTACCGTGCCGGCATCCGCGCGAGCATGGAGTCCATGGGCGTGGCTTCGGGCGATATCGACACGTACGTGGCCGCGCGTCCGGCGCTCACCAGCGCGGACGCCCTGGAGCGGATCATCACGCAGAAGTACATCGCGAATTTCCTGCACATCGGTCCGTGGACGGACTGGCGGCGAACGGGATACCCGAAGCTGAACTACATCCCGACCGACCCGACCGCGGGGATCGCCTACACGTTCCACAACATTCCGTCTCGACTGCGGTGGCCGGCGGGTCCGATCTCCTACAATGCCGAGCAGATCTCGGCGACGGGAATCGACCAGGGGATGGCCGGCATGGAGGTCAAGCTGTGGTTCGAAGGAGGGAGCCAGTGACGGCCCTTCGGTCGCTTCGAATCGTGACTGCGAGCAGGCCTCGATGATGGCCTGATCGCACGTCGAGAAGATGCGTGCACCAAGACGGCACGCCGCCCGTCGGGCGGCGTGCCGTCGTGCATTCATAAACCGGAAGATGGCCCGTCGGGAGGCGAAAATGACGTTAGCGTGAACACGACACTCCGGTAACGAAAGCCGCAAAAAACGACAAGTAAGAATTGTTGCGAATTAAACATTCGCTTCTTATATCGAAGCGTTCCCCAAGCTGTGCGACCTCCAAACGCGTCTTTCAATGCGTGCTGCCCCGGGGTCGCATCGTCACGCGAGGAGAGCCATGGTCTCCACACGGAGAGGAGGTTGCGGAATGCGGAGTTTCTTGGTTCGAGCAACAGGTGCGATGGCACTCGTGCTTGCGACCGCAACAGCGGCGTCGGCACAGGCGACAGGCACGGTAACGGGAACCGTGACGTCGGCCGACAACCACCAGCCCCTTCCCGGAGCGCAGGTCTACGTCCCCGGCACTCAGCTGGGGATGCTCTCGAGCAAGAACGGCAGGTTCCTGATCCTGAACGTGCCCGTGGGCCGGCACAAGATTCAGGTGCAATTGCTCGGTTACGGGTCCGAGTCGAAGACCGTCAACGTGACGGCCGGCAGCTCGGTAACGGTCAACTTCACGCTCGCCTCCAAGGCCGTGCAGGTCCAGGGACTCGTCGTGACGGCCCTGGGCATCAAGAAGCAACAGCGGAGTCTCGGCTACGCGGTGCAGTCCGTGGATTCGACGCGCCTGGAGGCGTCTCCCGCTCTGAATGTCGTGAACGCCCTCCAGGGCCAGACCGCCGGCGTGCAGATCAACCCATCGAGCAGCCGGCCGGGTGCCGGCAGCCGCATCACGATCCGGGGCGAGGGCTCCCTGACCGGTGGTGGACAGCCTCTCTGGGTCGTCGACGGCGTGCCGATCGAGATGAATACGGACGCCCAGGGCGGCTTCAGCGGGCGTGAGGCGTTCCAGCTCGAGTCGGGCCAGGCCGGTAGCCGGTCCATGGACATCGACATGAACAACGTCCAGTCGATCTCCGTGCTGCGTGGTGCCGCGGCGACCGCGCTGTATGGCTCGCGCGCGGCCTACGGCGCGATCATCGTCACGACCAAGCAGGGGAAGCCCGGTCAGAAGGCGAGCTTCACGGTCACGCAGAGGGTCGAGGCCCAGACGGCGATCCTGAAGGGCAAGCAGCTCCAGTACACGTCCGGCGAGAACGGCCAGTACTGCAATGGTCTGGCCCAGGGCTTCGGCGGGTGGTGCTCCCCCGGCTACTACGCGGCCGGTCATACCAGCCCGACGACCTACTACAGCTGGGGCCCGAACATCGACAGCCTCTCGGCCGCCGTCCTCGCGCACGCCGGGGGATCGGTCTACACGGCGGACCCGCGCTCGGCGTTCTACAGGACCGGCCAGCTCTCGGAGACGTCGGTCAGCGCAACGGGTGGGATCACTGGGGGCGGCAGCTACAACCTGAGCACGTCGTACTCGAACCAGACCGGTATCGAGCCGACCGACAAGCTCAAGCGCCTGAACATCAACGCCAATGTGTCGCTGGAGCTGACCAACCGCCTGCACTCCGCGACCACCGTCATGTACTCGAACACCACGAACGACTGGGTCAACGAAGGGTGGGAGGGTCTCGACCGGACCGTCATGTTCACCCCGGTCAACGTCAACTTGAACAAGGGCTGGATGTGCAACGGGCAGGCGGTGTCACATGACACCTGCGGCCAGAACAAGCCGGTCATGTTCGGGACCAACAGCCCCTCCGTGCAGTGGCTCGCGGCCAACGAGTACCGCACGAGTCACACGGGCCGCTGGGTGGCGTCGCAGATGCTGCGCTACGACATCGTTCCGGGGCTCGCGCTGCAGAACCGGATCGGGCTCGACACCTACGAGGACCAGCGCTCGGAGATCAAGCACGAGCGTCCGTGGCAGACGGCACGGGGCCAGAGCTCGGGCGGCAACCTCGACCAGAAGTACAACCGCCAGGAGATCAACAACGATCTGACGCTGAACCTGACCAACAAGGGGCTCGGCCACGGGCTCACGTTGAGCGGGTTGGTGGGTAACAACATCAACATGCGGTCCAACGACCAGCTGCAGGCCGTTTGTACGACGATCACGATTCCGGGCTACTACAACTGCGAGAACTTCCAGAGCCAGAGGATCAACGAGACTCTGGCGGAGAAACGGAGGCTCATCGGCCTCTACGGTCAGGCGCAGCTCGACTACAACGATTGGGCGTTCCTGAACGTGACCGGTCGTAACGACTGGAGCTCGACACTACCGAAGAGCAACGACAGCTACTTCTATCCGTCGGCGAGCCTGGGCGTGGTGTTCACCGACGCTCTGGGCTGGCACAGCAAGTGGCTCGACTACGGTAAGGTCCGGTTCTCCTGGGCCAAGGTGGGGACCGACGCTCCGCCGTACCTGTTGTCCACGACCTACGGCAGCGCTAGCGCGGGGAGCGGTGGTACGGCCGGGTCGGGTATCCAGTGGCCGTTCCGTGGGCAGCTCGGCTACCTGCAGAGCAGCAGCCTGGGCAACCCGAACATCAAGCCGGAGACCACACGGGAGATGGAGCTGGGGCTCGATCTTCGGGGCCTCCAGGGCCGCGTCGGGCTGCAAGCCTCGTTCTACGACAAGAAGAGCTTCGATCAGATCTTCCCGGTGCCGTCCGCTCCGTCGACGGGCTACACCTCGATCACGCGGAACGCGGGCGACCTGACGAACAAGGGGATCGAGCTCACGTTGAACACGGTTCCCGTGCGGACTTCCACGCTCCGGTGGGACCTGAACGCGAACTGGTCGATGAACCGCTCCATGGTGAACCGGCTGGCGCCCGGCGTGCAGTCGATCTATCTGGCGGGTTACTCATGGCCCCAGGTCAGGATCATGGCGGGCGTTCCGTACGGCGTCATCTGGGCCTACGGGTTCAAGCGCCAGCACTCCAATCCGAACGACCCGAAGTACGGGCCGCTGCCCAGGGACCAAGGAAAGGTCCTGATCGGCGACAACGGTCTGCCGCAATGGGACGACCAGCTCAAGGTCATCGGCACGACGCAGCCGGATTGGACGGGCAATGTCTACACCGCGTTCACGTACGGCCCGTTCACGGTCTCCGGACTGATCACGGCCCGCCACGGTGGCCAGGTTCTGAACTTCGACCTCAACTACACGGTCTATCAGGGCACGGCCGGAGTGACGGCGAAGCGTAACACCTGGTACACGTACAAGGGCATCGTGGCCAGCACGGGTCAGCCGAACACCAAGAAGATCTACCGTGACCAGAGCTACTGGCAGAACGAGTACGGGTACTACGACCACCACGAGTACCAGCTCGAGTCGGCCAGCTACACGAAGCTCCAGAACCTGCAGCTCACGTACCGGCTGCCGCGGAGCATTCTCGACCCGATGGGCCTGAGCTCGCTCCAGCTCTTCGTGCAGGGGTCCAACCTCTGGATCAGCACGCACTTCTCCTACGGGGACCCGCAAGGAAGCAACTACGGTGCCCAGAACGCAGGCGGTGCCTACTACCGCTTCTTCCTCCCGCCGCCCGTGCGCACGTACAGCATCGGGCTGCGGACGTCGTTCTGACCCATGGAGAGCCGGTTGAATCCGAACAAGAGGGATACCCTCATGAGCAAGACGAGAGCAGCGACCGGGGTCGCGCTGATGGCCGCGCTCGCCATGGCGGTCAGCGGCTGCCACAACTTCCTGGACGTGAACAAGGACCCGAACAATCCGGTGTCCGTACGCATGTCGCTGACGTTGCCGAGCATCGAGGTGGTCTTCATGGACCAGCTGCTGGCGGGCGACTACGCGCAATGGGGTGACGAGTGGACGCAGCAGTGGTCGTACAACCACGGTGCGGACCGCCCCTACTCGCAGTTTCAGTACTACGAGATGACTTCGATCGACACCCAGGGCATCTGGGACAACGCCTATGTCGACGTCGGGCAGGAATGCCAGAACATGATGAAGCAGACGGCGGCGGACGGCGACCCGGCCTATCACGGGATCGCGGAGTTCATCCTGGCGTGGACCGGCACGATCATGACGGAGGCTTTCGGGCCGATCCCGTGGTCGGAGGCCTGGGACACGCAGAATCCGACACCGAAATACGACAGCCAGAAGTCGGTGTATCAGAGCGCCCTGAAGATGATGGATCAGGCGATCGCCGATATGCAGAAGACGGGCGGGGAGATGCCCGGTGACAACGACCTCCTCTTCGCGGGAGACATGTCGAAGTGGGTGCAGCTCGCGAAGTCGGTGGAAGCACGTATCGAGATCCACATGGTCGACGCCACCGGCGAGAGCGCCCAGGCTCATGCGCAGGCGGCTCTGGCCGACCTCCAGGGCGGTGTCACCGCCGACGCGGACTTCACGTTTCCGGGCGGGGACGGTGGTCGGCAGCCCCTCTACGCCACGTTCGACACGGCGTACAATTCGTGGAGTGGCCGCTACGTGGCCAGCTCGACCATGATGAGCCTTCTCGACAGCCTCAACGACCCGCGCAAGCCGATCATGTTCACGAAGGCCCTTGCGGATGGTCAGTATCACGGCTTGTGGGACGGTTCCGGTGGCGTGGACGACTCGACGGTGTCGAAGATCGGTCCGGCCTTCACGGTCGGCGACCGTCCGTTCGAGTGGTTCACCGTTGCGGAGAACGACTTCATCGAGGCCGAGGCGCGTCTGATCACGAGCGGTGCGGCAGCGGCGGATGCGCCCTACCGCGCCGGGATCCGCGCGAATATGCAGGCTGAGGGGGTGGCGGCGAGCGACATCGACGCGTATATCGCAGCTCGGCCGCCGCTGAACTCATCCGATGCGTTGGAGCGAATCATCACGCAGAAGTACATCGCGAGCTTCCTTCACACCGGGGCGTGGACAGACTGGCGGCGCACGGGATATCCGAAGTTGAACTACGTGCCGACGGCGCCGGACATCGCCTACACGTTCCACAACATCCCCGAGCGCTTGCGGACACCCGCGAACGAGATCGAGAACAACGCCCAGGCCGTTGCGGCGACGGGCATCGATCAGGGGATGGCCGGGATGGAAGTCAAGCTGTGGTTCGCCGGAGGGAAGTGATTCCACGCGGGATCTGATCGGCGGAAGGTTGGACCATGGCACGTCGCTCGAGCTTCGCAGCGGCGTGCCATGGTCTTTCCGTCAGCATGCGGGCGGACCGGCCGGAGCGTGCACAGGGCATGAACCAGCAACCACAGGAGGACGGGTACGATGAGATTGAGGATGTTTCCCCTGCTCGCGGCGGTCGCCACGATGGCGGCATGTGCTTCCGGCGGGATGGGCTCCAGCAGCGGCCGCAGCGACCTGATCACCGCCGCGCAGATCGAATCGAGCGGCGCGCAAACGGCCTACGATGCGGTTCAGCGCCTCGAGCCCCAGTGGCTCAACAGCCGCGGCACGGGTTCAATGGGTGCGGGAGGCGGCAGCGACACACCGGACGTCTACGTCGGAGGCAATCAGGTCGGGGGCATCAACTATCTGCAGAGCGTCAACGCAACCGACGTGAAAGAAATGCAGTACTTTCGGCCGGGTGAGGCCGCCACGCGTTTCGGTATGGGTCACAGAGGCGGTGTGATCTCGGTGACCTTGAAGTAGCTCCGCCTCCGAGGCGGGGATCGCCATTGTACATTCATGGAGCGCGGCACGCTGCCCGGCCGGTGGCGTGCCGCGCTCGTTCTTCTTCCGGGAGGGCGCCGATGAGCGTTCGACGTGCAGCTTGTTTGGGGGTCTTGGTGATGCTGGCCAGTGCGTGCGCGTCGAGCCCGCCGGCGCGTCCGCACCCGAGCTCGAATGTCGTCACGGCGGAACAGTTGATGGACAGTGGAGCGCAGGATGTGTACGGCGCGCTCCAGCGCATCAGCCCGGTCTGGCTCTCATCGCGCGGGCCGAGGTCGCTCACCGACCCCACGCCCTCGGTCGCGGACGTATACGTCAACGGGGTCCAGGTGGGGGACGTGACCTACCTGAAGAGCGTGAACGTGCAGGACGTTCGCGAGTTGCGCTTCTACTCCGCCAATGAAGCGGGAGCCCGCTTCGGGATGAACCATCCGGGAGGCGTGATCACGGTCACCACGAAATAGCGTGCAGGATCCAGGAGACCGGAATTCCGACGTGCGCGCCGCTTCCGGGCGGTGGGTTCGGGGTGCCGCCGGACTGCGTCGCATTCGGATTTCGCAGGAAGTGGATGTTGCTGATCGCGACGCCGATGGCCACGGCCGCACCGGCTACGAGAAGGCCTGTGCGGACCTTCGACAACTTGCGTTCTTCGACCAGCTGCACGCCGGACCGGGGAATCGAAACCGTCTTGTGCACGTTCGAGAAGCCCGTTCCCTCGTATCCCTCACCGATCCAGACGGAAAGCCTCAGGGAGTCAGGGTCGAGGCTTACGAAATCGCCGTCCAGAGATCGTTCTCCGGTCAGCGTGGGGGTGGCCAGGCGAGGGGCGACCGCATCGTCCAGGACGAGGCGGACCTGCTCTCCCGGATGGAGAGTGCCCGGGGCGGTGGTGAAGTAGCCGTAGCATCCTGAAGACGCCGTAGCCATCACGAGGAGCGACACGGCGACCAGCGGATGCCTCCGCCGGCTCACGCCCGACGCTCGATTCCGCACCCGCCGTCCGATTCGCAGCCTGCCACAGCCCATCTCCACACCTCCGACGTGCCGTACACATGATTGTGCGAGCGGCCAATATAGGGCCTCGTTGCCTGGAAACCACCCGGTCGGCGCGGGCGTACCCTCGGCTTGACTCGTAAGGGCTGCGCTTCCTTTATTCAGGGCCGCCCCACAACCGTAATTCGTACGATTCAGGTCCGGTATTCACGGACCGTGAGGAGTCACGCGCGATGTCACTCGCTGGCATATACCCGATCGTCCCGACCCCGTTCGACGCAACCGGTCGCCTCGACTTCCCGAGCATCGAGCGGCTCACCTCGTTTCTCGCGGACCGCGGCGTCCAGGGTGCCGCGATCCTGGGCGTGATGGGCGAGGCCCACAAGATGACCGCGAGCGAGCAGGAGCAGGTGGTCGACGCCTTCCGAAAGCACCTGCCGGATGGGCTGCAACTCGTGGTGGGCGTACGGGCGGCCGGGACGGACATCGCCGTGGGCATGGCGCGCACGGCGGCCAAGTACCAGCCGGATGCGCTCCTCGTCGGCCCTCCCCCGGTCCAGAACGACGACACCATCTTCGGCTACTACAAGAGGATCTCCGAGGCGGTCGACGTACCGCTGATCCTCCACGACTATCCGGCCGCCACCGGCATCCTGATGTCTCCTGAGCTCATCGCGCGGCTCTACCACGAGCTTGAGACCGTCCAGTACATCAAGCTCGAGGATCCGCCAACCGGGCTGAAGATGGCAAAGGTGCGGAAGCTGGCCGGCGAAGACCTCAAGGTCTTCGGCGCTCTGGGTGGAGCGTACGCGTTCGAGGAGCTGGACCGGGGCGCGGTCGGAATCATGACGGGCTTCGGGTACCCGGAGTTCCTCGTGGATCTCTACCAGCGCTACCAGAGTGGCGACATCGATGGATCCGCCCGGGTGATGTACGACATCTCCCCGCTGATCCGCTGGGAGTTCCAGCCGAAGCTCGGGGTGTCGATGCGCAAGCACATCCTGGTCAAGCGAGGCGTGTTCGAGACGGCCTTCGTGCGCCATCCCGGCGCCGAGGCCGATGACAAGACCCTGGAGCACCTGGATCGCATTCTCGCGAACCTGCGGGATCGCGGTTACGCCGTCTGACACAGTAGCGAAAGAACGGATCTCGTTCGAAACCGAAAGAAACCGGAGGTAAGCAGGTGGATCTGGGAATCAAGGGACGTGTCGCGCTCGTCGGTGCATCGGGGCGTGGATTGGGCCTCGCTACGGCGCAGCGGCTCGCGGGAGAGGGATGCAACATCGCGATCTGTGACCTCGACCCCGGCGTCCTCGATGCCGCGGTCGAGACGGTGAAGGCCGCGGGCGACGGCATCGACGTGCGGGCGTATCAGGTCGACCTCACCGATCCGGATTCGATCGAGCGACTGATCTCGTCCGTGCGTGAGGACCTCGGGCCGATCGACATCCTGATCACGAACTCGGGCGGGCCGCCTCCGGGGGGCTTCGACACGGCGACGGACGAGAAGTGGTACCGCGCCTACGATCTCACCTTCATGAGCTCAGTGCGCCTCATCCGTGCGGTGCTTCCCGACATGAAGGAGCGGCGCTGGGGACGGATCATCAACTTCGCGTCGCGCGCCCTCAAGGAGCCGATCCCGAACCTGATGCTCTCCAACGCGGTGCGCCTGGCCGTCGCGGGCATGGCCAAGACGCTTGCGGCCGAGGTGGCGGAGTTCGGCATCACGGTGAACAACCTGGGGCCGGGACCCACGACGACGGACCGCTCGGTCGAGCTGGCGCGGGCCGGTGCGGACAAGAAGGGGATCTCCGTCGACGAGGAGCTCAAGCAGAAGGCGAAAAACATTCCGGTCGGTCGGCTCGCCACGCCGGACGAGCAGGCGGCCGTGGCGACGTTCCTGGCCTCGGAGCCGGCGCGCTACATCACGGGCGTATCGTTGCTCGTGGACGGAGGGGCGGCAAAAGCCCTCTGACGGTTATTGGGCGCTCGCGGGGGGCGGGCGACGCCCCTGCGCGGACACGGAGGCGCTCCTCGCCTTCGTCCGGGGGGCCGCGGCGTATGTCCGCTCGCTTTCCAAGGTCCGCGCAGGGGCGTCGCCCGCCCCCCGCGGCGATGACAACAGTCCGCCCCCCGGGCTTCGGCCGCTTCTCCATCCGGCTCGCGGGAGCTGGGGGGCGCTCGACCGCCCTCAGTCCGTTCCCTTCGGGGCGGAGATGATCTCGGCGCGGATGAGGTGGTCGAGCTTGGGGAAGTTCTTGTCCAGATAAGCGTTGCCGCCGGCGATGATCTTGCCCTGCTCGTGCTGGCGGACGCCGCTGCCCGAGCGCTCGCCATAGCCCGAGTAGAGGCTGTCGAGCACGTTCATCCCCTCGACGACCTTTCCGAAGATCGCGAACGGATTGGTGTCGTTGCGCGTGTTGTCGCGCAGGTTGACGTAGACCTGCGTGTTCGACGTCCCGGGGACGGTGTCGCGCGCGAACGCGAGCGTGCCGCGCGTGTTGCTCCCGTACTTGGGGTCGTCCTTGAACTGCGCGTGCAGCCAGGCCTCGTTGACGGCCGGGTCGCCGTTCAGGCCCCACTGCACGATGTAGTGGGGCAGCACACGGTGAAAGCGCACGTCGTTGTAGTAGCCGAGGCGGATCAGGTTGTAGAACCGGTCCGAGCCGTTCGGCGCGTGGGCGCGCACGCACTCGACCACGAAGTCACCCTTGGTCGTCTCGAAGCGTGCGTACCAGACGGGGGGGGACGGGCGGCTCCACTCGGGATTGGACGGGTCGAGCAGGAGCGCCTTGCTCGTCTGCGTCGCCGCCCGGGTCGACGGGGCCGCGGCTTGCCCGGCGGTGGTGTCCCGCGACGGGCTTGATGCCGGCCGCTCTCCCTTCTCGCGGGCTGAGCAGCCGACGAGCCCCGTTACCACCAGGAGCGCTGCCGCCGTATGCCGCACGTGTCGTGCGCCGCGGCTCACTGCATCGCTCCCTGTCCCGACGCCTGCTGCACGATCCGCTGGTAGACGGCGTGCGCCCGCTCGATCTCGGCGTGGAAGTGCTCGCGCTGCTCGGGCGTCCGCCACGGCGCGTTCTCGACCCGCTTCCACGTCGCCTCCACCGCCTGCGCGAGGAAGCGCGCGTCCGCGGCCGAGCGCCACGGCTTGCCACCCCTCACGATATAGACCGGGCTGGTCTGGGCGAACGCGTAGCTGTCGGAGACGTAGCGCGACGAAGGTCCGTTCACGCGTACGGCGATCCACCCGCCCTGGGGCATGGGCACGTCACCGTCGAAGGTGATGTGGAACGAGTCCTGCGCGGCGACCTTCCGCACGTCCTTGCCGTTGACCACGATCACGAGGCTGTCCATCGGCGCGATCGAGATGGCGCGGGCTTTGACGTGAACGGTCGTCGGGGCGTCCGCGGCCACGTCGATCTCGTCGCCCGGCTCGTGGCCGGCGACGTCCAGGAAGACGATCGGGCCCGTCGACGCAAAGGTGTGCTCCTTGCGGATCCCGTCGATCCAGTTGGTGAACGAGAGCCGGCCGTGCACGTGGACGTAGGTACGGTCGGCCCCCGGAGGCGCTCCGCGCCACGCATCGGAGAAGTTGTCCGTACCGGCCGTCGCGGGCAGGTGGAAGCCGCAGTTCAGGAGTCGGTAGTAGATGTCCGTGGAGCGCATCTCGTCGGACCACATCGAGGCGACGTCGTAGAAGTCGCCGAGGCCGAGTGCCGCGTCGGTCGGGATGAGGTTCACGCCGGCTCCCTGCGGCGTCGCGACCGGATACAGGTAGGGGTGGGGGAAGCCGGCGATCCCGCCCTGCTCCCGGGCGCCCCGGAGATACTTCGAGTCGAGCTTGGGCTGGGCGTAGGGGGTGTCGCGATTGCCCGCGGTGAGCGGCGTGATGAAGCGGTGGATGCCGAGGATGGCGATGTGGCCGAGCGAGCCCCGGAACTCCTCTCCGTACTGCAGGATGTGGGTGGGCGTGGACAGTGGGCTCGGCTTGCCCGTCAGGTCGCTCCAGCGGCCCATGAGCCTCGTCGCGTCCATGTGGATGAGCGCGTTCGTCACGTGCAGGTCGGCGGCCTCGAGCTCGTCGAAGAACCACCGGTGCGAGAGCCCGAAGCGGCCCTGGTGCAGGTCGTGGATGTGCGTGTCGCCGGAGTACCATCCCATCGCGGGAAGGTCGACGAGGCGGTCGAGGTGGATCTTCGCCGTGACGGTGTCGCCCGCCCGGACGTCGACCTTGACCGTGTGCGGTCGGTATTCGTATCCGCGCATCGCCTCGATCGAGACGGGCCCAGCGGGAACCTCCACCTCGTCCGTGCCCATCGTCTGGAAGTAGTGCGTCTCGGTGGCGGAGATGACCCGGTGGAACCCTCCGTCGGGCGCATAGGACCGCCCGTCACTGGCCAGGAGCATGACGCGGGCGGGCATGGGCTTGCCGTTCGGGCCGGTCACCTCGATGCGCACACGCCCGGTGGGGAAGCGTGAGCGACGGCCGGTGATCGGCACGGCGTGCCACGACGGGAACGGTCCGCCGCCCATCGAGGCCGTGTACAGCACCATGGGACCGGACCGGCTGGACACGAACGCGAAGCGCGTCCCGTCGGGGCTGGCCGTGGGCGAAAACTCACGGTGGTCCGGAGCGTAGTCGTTGGTCAGCACCACCTCGTTGCCGCCGGCTGCGGGCACGATGGCCACGTCGTACGAGCCCGCCATCCTGTCCGTGATGTAGAGGATCTCCTTGCCGTCCGGCGTCCACGCCGGCTTCATGCGGTACTCGCTCTCCTCGTAGTGCACGAGGTGCGCCTTGCCGTCCGGCAGGTCCTTCACCCAGATGCCTCCGCTCCCGAGCCTCCCGGGCACCCGCCCCACGTAGGCCAGCTGTTTCCCGTCCGGGGACACGGCCGGCTGGATGCCGCGCACCACGAGCGTATCGTGGCCGGTGGCGAGGTCGTGCCGAAAGATCCCGAAGCCACGCTCGCGCGAGCTGGTGAAGTAGATGCTCCTGCCGTCGTGGCTCCACTCGGGCTCGATGTCGATGGCCGGGCTGCTCGTGACGCGCTCGACCTTGCCGCCGTCGGCGCTCACGACGCCGATGTCCAGGTTGCCGTCGCCCCGGTCCATCGACATGGCGATGTGGGTCCCGTCCGGACTCCAGGCAGGCTCGAAGTGGTAGCCCGGTCCCTGCGTGAGGGCGATGGCCACGCCGCCGTTGGCCGGCACCTTCCAGATGTCTCCGCGCATGGAGAACGCGATCCAACGGCCGTCCGGGCTCCAGGCCGGGTCCATCGGACCGGTCGTCACCGGGGGCAGCAGGTGGCGCTCGACGCGGTCCGACTGACCGTAACGGTTCGGGTCCGCGCTGAGGAGCGAGGTGGAGATCGTCACGAGGACGAAGGCGAGCGCGACGGTGATCGTCCGACGACTGAGCTTCATGGGTCCGGTCCTGGCTCGATACGGCCCACCGCCCACCCGGGCAGGAGGCGAAAGGGGCCAAACTACCCCGAGGGCCGTGCCGCAGAAAGGTGTGGTGGAGATCGAGGAGCGCGCTCACCTCGCCGCGGCGTTCGATGTCTGGCCAAACCCGACCGATCGCCCCATCCTACCGGTTCCGGCGGGTCGCGACCCCGCACGGCTGCCGAACCCGAATGCCCGACCGTCGCAAGCGCAACGGAGGAGAGTTCATAATGAAGGTCTCACGAGTCGCCCTGGCCTGTCTGCTCGTGCCGGCGCTCCTGGCTGTGTCACACGTCGATGCATCCGCTCAGCGCAGGGGCCGTTTCCGCATGCGCGGCGATACCACGCCGACGCTCGGGTTGGCGCAGGGGATCGCCAGCTTCCAGACGCCGATGTTCACGCTAAAGCTGGTGAAGGCCTCGCAGACCGTGGCGGGGCTTCTGCCCAAGGGCGCGGACGGCTTCGACTTCACGCCGTCGGACTGGCTGAAGCGCCGCGACGCGAACGGCTACCATCACCTCGGCGACCTGGACCTCCGCCTGCGCGTCGGCGGGACCGGGCCCTGGAAGAGCTTCTCCACCGACTCCGCGCGCCATCCGGTGCGCGCGCTGCCGGCTTCGGGCTCCGTGCTCGCGGCGGCGGATCTGGCGCCCACGCTTCCCTCGGACATTCCCCTCGACGTGCGCCGGTACTGGGAGGTCCACGACGGGCACCTCGTGCTGCGCTTCGAGCTGAAGAACACGGGCAGCCGGCCGGTCCAGATCGGGGCGCTCGGGATTCCGATGATCTTCAACAACATCCTCACGGGGCTCAAGCTCGATTCGGCGCATGCGATCTGCTCCTTCTACGACCCGTACATCGGCGAGGACGCCGGATACCTGCAGGTCACCCGGCTGAGCGGGCACGGACCCGCGCTCGTGGTCGTCCCGTACGGCCATACGCCGTTCGAGGCGTACAACCCGCTCCTGAACGACCGGACGCGCAAGACCAACACGTTCGAGGGCTTCTACGAGTGGATGGTCCACAGCGAAGCGTACGCCGAGAACGAGTGGAAGGGCGTACGGCCCTGGAATCCCCCGACCTCGGAGACGCTCGCGCCCGGACAGACACGGTCGTACGGCGTGGAGTTCCTCCTCTCTCCGCAGATCCCGGACATCGAGAAGACCCTGATGGCCGCCGGCCGGCCGGTCGCCGTGGGCGTGCCGGGCTACATCGTTCCGATGGACATGGACGTGAAGCTCTTCCTGAAGAGCCGGAGCGCGGTACGCTCGATGAGCGTGAACCCGGCCGGAGCCATGACGGTCACGCCGGCCGGCAAGACGCCGGGCGGGTGGCCTGCGTACGACGTGCATGGCCATCGGTGGGGGCGCGCGCGCCTGACCGTCACCTACGATGACGGCACGGTGCAGACGATCCAGTACAAGGTCATCAAGTCCGAGCTCCAGGTGGTGACCGACCTCGGCAACTTCCTGTTCACGAAGCAGTGGTACGACAACCCGCACGACCTGTTCGGCCGCAGTCCTTCGATCATCAGCTACGACTACTTCGCGGGCCACAAGGTGCTGCAGGACAACCGCGTCTGGATCGCGGGGCTGAGCGACGAGGGCGGTGCGGGCTCCTGGCTCGCGGCGGTCATGAAGCAGCTCGTGGAACCGGACTCCGCGCAGATCGCCAAGCTCCAGGCGTTCGTGGACAGCACGCTCTGGGGCGGGCTCCAGTACAAGACGGGCGACAGGAAGTGGGGCGTGCGCAAGAGCATGTTCTATTACGCGCCCGACTCGATGCCGCCCGGCACCTACAGCGACAGCATCCACTACGGTGGATGGGAGAGCT
Organism: Longimicrobiales bacterium; assembly: GCA_046704545.1. GTDB lineage: Bacteria > Gemmatimonadota > Gemmatimonadetes > Longimicrobiales > Gaopeijiaceae > SZUA-318. Next base: position 10,745 of record JBJKRT010000022.1, on the reverse strand, counting down.
GGAACAAGAAGCAGGCGATGTCGACGGGCCGGTCCTACGACTACGTGCACGTCGCCGCCGCCTACTGGACGCTCTACCGTCTGGCGCGCGATCACCGTGGGCTGGTCACCGACCATCCGTGGCAGTGGTACCTGAACCATGCCTACGAGACCGGCCTGGCCATGGAGCACTTCGCTCCCTACTACGCGCAGTTCGGCCAGATGGAGGGGACCGTCTTCGTGCTGATCCTCGAGGATCTGAAGCGCGAGGGATGGACCCAGCAGGCCGAGACGTTCGAGGCCGAGATGCGGAAGCGCGCCGAGGTGTGGAAGGCGCTCGCCTATCCGTTCGGAAGCGAGATGCCGTGGGACTCGACCGGCCAGGAGGAGGTGTATGCCTGGTGCCGGTACTTCGGCTTCAACGCGAAGGCCGAGGTCACGCTCGAGGCGATTCTCGGGTATATGCCGACCGTGCCCAACTGGGGCTACAACGGGAGCGCTCGCCGATATTGGGACTTCCAGTACGCGGGCAAGCTGCGTCGCATCGAGCGCCAGCTCCACCACTACGGCTCGGGGCTCAACGCGATTCCGGTGCTCGCGGAGTACCGCCGGCATCCGGACGATCTCTATCTGCTGCGGGTGGGTTACGGCGGCCTGATGGGCTCGATCGCCAACGTGACGCAGGACGGCTTCGGACCGAGCGCGTTCCACGCCTATCCGTCGACGCTGAGGATCGACAGCTACTCGGGCGACTACGGACCGAACTTCTTCGGACACGCGATCAACACGGGTACGTACGTGGTGGACGACCCGACGCTCGGATGGCTCGCGTTCGGCGGCAATCTCACGAAGGACGGCTCGACGGTCCACGTGAAGATCCTGGACTCCGCCCGTCGGCGTCTGTACGTGGCGTCGCTGGGCCTCTGGGTGACGCTGGATGCCGGAACGTTGAAGAGCGTCGCGATCGACGGGCACACCGTACGGCTCACGCTCTCGCCGGCGGACGTGCACACACCGAACGCTCTGCTGCGCGTGTCACAGCCGGCGGAGGTGTCGGGTGTGGGTGTGGTCGCACCTCAGAAGCGCTATGAGAAGCAGCGGGGAGCGTTCGTGGTGCCGCTCGGGTCCGGGACGACGGACGTGGTGCTGCATGCGGCTGGGTAGGGAGATCGACCCGGTGGAAGGGCGTGGGGCCCCGGGGGAGCCTCCCCGGGGATCTCTGCGCGGCGCGAGCGCGGACGCCGAGCTGAGTCCGGTGCACGGATGCGCCGCGTGGCGAAGGCGAGCCCCGAAGGACGACGTATCGCAGTTGGGGAGCCGGCCCCGGGGAGGCTCCCCCGGGGCCCCGCGCCCCCACACCAGGGCGGTTATGGGAGCAACGGCCATGCTGGTCGGCCTGGCCGCGTTGGTGGGCCGACCCGTGCCGGCAGGGGCGCAAACCGCTTTGCCCGACGGGATCTACGCGCACATCTACACCGCCAAGGGCGAGATCGTCGCGCGTCTGCGGCCCGACCTCGTGCCGATGGCGGTGGCCAACTTCGTGGGGCTCGCGGAGGGCACGATCAAGAACGCGGCGTTTCCCCCGGGTCGGCCATACTTCGACGGCGTCGCCTGGCCGCGCGTCGCGCCGGGCCACGTAATCCAGAGCGGCCCTCCGGCGTCGAAGCGGGCGCATGGGCCCGGCTACGAGTTTCCGAACCAGATCAGCGCGCTCCTGAGCCACAACCACGCGGGCGCGCTCAACTACGCCAACGGAGGCCCGAACACCAACGCCGCCACCTGGTGCATTACGCTCGGCGACCGCTCCTATCTCGACGGTGACTACATCGTCTTCGGCAACGTCGTGAAGGGGATGCCGGTCGTGTTCAGCATCCTCCAGGGCGACGTGATGGACAGCGTGCGCATCCAGCGCGTCGGCAGGAAGTGGCAGTCGTACCATCCCGACACGCAGTCCTTCCAGGCGATGCGCCGGGCGGCGTTGAAGCGCGTGGTGGTGCAGGACGCGAAGAAGAAGGCGGACTACCGCACGTGGCTCCGGGAGCACTACCCGGACGTCAGGGGACCGGCGGACGGCGTGCGCACGAAGGTGCTCACGTCGCCCACGTCGGCTCGGGCGCCCGGCTCACCGATCCGCGTGCGCTACTCGGGGACCAGCGTGCGGTACGTCGGGAGCTGGCTCGACTACGACGGCCCGGACCTCCAGGTGAAGTCGTTCGGAAGCGACGAGCGAGGCGTGCCGGGGCCGCACGTCCCGCCCGAGCTCTTCGTGGACATCCCCGGTAGGACCCGCATCAACCCGGGGCTCGACAGCGTGATCGCGCACATGGCGCCGGGCGAGCGCGTCGTCGCCGTGGTTCCCGCCTCGCTGGGTTACGGGCGCGGCGGCGCCTACCCGCCCCAGATTCCCGGGCATCCGCGTTTCGTCATCTCCCCGAACACGCTTCTGGTCTATCACGTGGAGGCGCTCGCGAGCGACGGGATGCCCGCGGCGGGTCAGGCGGGTGTGGAGCCCGCGCCGCCGGGGTTCGACCCTGCGTACACGAAGTACGTCGACGCGGAAGGCATTCCGATCCTGGCGACCGACCAGGCGTCGGACAGCGCGCTGCTGAAGGTGCGCGAGATCGTGAACCAGATGCTCGCCAAGCGCCCCGACGCCCGGGCGGAGATGGTCGCTCAGGGCTTCCGCATGGTGGTGATGGCGCCCTCGGAGCAGACCATGGACGTGCCCGAGGAGCGCGAGTGGACGGTGCCCGCCAAGGACGACTGGCGGCTGACGCCGCAGGAGCGCGCCCACTACGACCAGCCGGGCGGGATGGGCTCGATGACGCCCAGGCAGTACTGGAACCGGCGCGCCCGTGGGATGGACGACAACCCGACCACGTGCGCGCAGGAGAACGTGCTCGGCTATCCGAGCGGGCGGTACTACGGAGAGAACATCTGCGTGCACGAGTTCGCGCACGCGATCATGGAGTATGGCCTGCAGTTCTCCGACCCCGAGCTCTACGGCGAGATCCAGGACGCGTACGAGGCCGCGATGGCCAAGGGGCTCTGGAAGGGACAGTACGCGAGCACGAACTACAAGGAGTACTTCGCCGAGGCGACGCAGACCTGGTTCTGGTCGAACATCGAGTTCTGGGACGGGCAGCAGCGCGTGCAGTCACCCGACGACCTGAAGGCGTACGATCCTCGCATCTACGCGCTGCTCGGCCGCATCTTCGACACGCATCACCTGAAGGGTGATGTCTTCTACGCGCGCAACCTGCGGCCGGGTGGGGCAGGGTAGGGGGCTACCGCGCCGCGTTGGCCTTGATGGCCGCCGCCACCCACTCGGCCAGTCCGGCGGCACGCTTCTCGTAGTGTTCGCGGAAGCGGGAATCGGCCGTGTACATCTCCGCGAGCCCGATATGCATCTCGGGGCTGCACGGGTAGTACCAGCGGTCGATGTGCAGGCGCGCCTCCTCGGCCAGGGCGACGGCGTCGTCTCCGTCGGCCGGCGCTCCCGACCGCATCAGCGTGACCATGCGCGCCTCGATCTTCTCGCGCTCGGCATTGATACGGGCACGGTCGCTCTTCGAGTAGTGCGCGGCCCGCCGGGTCGACTCCTTGTAGGCCGCGGTGTCGCCCCATCGGCGACGAGCTTCCTCTCCGTACCGCGCGGCATCGGAGCCGCTCTTCGCTTCGTCCGTCATCGTGGTCTCCAGTGCAGTCTCTTGCGAACCGGAAGACGATACGACCTCACGCTGCGTGAGGATCAAGGGGCCCGGTGCGTATCCTGCGGCGCCACACGCACGGTCGCCACGGCCTTCCGGTCGCCGATCGTCGCCAGGATCGTGTACAGTCCCGCCATCTTCGGAGCGAACGCACCCGCGTCGTCGATCGTCGCGCCTTCGGGTGAGAGCGACCACTGGGCCAGTAGACCCGTGATCGGCCGACCCGACGTGCTCTTCACGTCGAGCGCGACGTGCACGGTGTCTCCGACACGCGTGACGCTGTAGGCCGGCTCGAGCGTGAACGACCCGATCGTGTCGGGCAGCACGTCCACGGTCCTTTCGGCCTTCAGCTCCCCGGATACGGCGAAGATGCCTACGCGGCCCGGGCGTACACCCGTGATCCGACCATCGGCCGACAGGCTCACGTAGCTCGACGCCGTGGCGCGCCAGGCGATCCTCGCGTCCCTGCGCACCGATCCGTCCGCCGCGACGACGCGCGCCCGGATCCGCAGCCGCTGGCCCACGAGGAGCTTCGAGGGCACACGAACGAGCTGCACATGCATCGAGTCCGCCGATCCCGCCCGTACGGTCGGAGCGGAATGGGGGGACGTCACGCCCGGCACCGCGGCGAGCAGGGTGAGCATCAGGACGGGGCGGACCATGGCGTCTCCGGTTCGGGTCGGGCATCTCTCGCGGGGTCGGACCGCGAGCCTGCCGTCATGGGAGGCAAGATGCGTGGCCCCGGGGAGACGCGCTACCCGCCTCGTGTCTCCGTTCGCGCGCTTGCCATCGCCTCGGCGACGCGCTCTAATCCGTGCGTGTCTTCGTTCGCGACTTCTGCCCCGGGTATGCCCGTGCGCTCGCTCATCGCCCCGCTCTGCTTGGCGCTTCTCGCCGCTCCCCTTTCGGCCCAGTCCGCCCGCACCGCCGCTCCACCCGACTCGGTCGCGGAGTCCAACACCGCCCTGATGGCCGTGGACCACTACGCGCGGTCCCACGACTACGATCTGGTCCACCAGCGCATCGCCGTGTCGGACTTCGACTGGGGTTCCACATCGTTCAAGGGTGTGGTGACGACGACGATCGTCTCGCGGCGGACGGGCCTCGACTCGATCGTGCTCGACGAGGGTGCGCTGCTGAAGAACACCAAGGTGACCGGGCGGGGCGGCCATACGCTGCGCACGGCGCGGCACGGCGACACGCTCGTGGTGTTCCCGACCCGCCGTGTCGCGTTCGGCGACACCGTGGTGTTCACCGTGGCGTACGACGGCAAGGTGAACAACGGACACGGCCTCACGTTCATCACGCCCGACGGGCTGCCGCATCGGCCTCGCCAGATCTGGAGCCAGGGCGAGGACATGGACAACCACTTCTGGTTCCCGACCTACGACTTCCCGAACGACAAGGAGTCGTGGGAGATGGTGGCGACGGTCGACAAGGGCGACGTCGCGGTCTCGAACGGCCGCCTCGTCTCCGACGTGTCGCACGGGGAGACCCACACGATGACGTGGCGCGAGGACCGGCCCTCCGCGACCTACCTCATCTCCTTGATCGTCGGGCCGTTCGCCGAGCTGCACGACCACTGGAAGGGCGTGCCGGTCAACTACTACGTGTACCGCTCCGACAGCACCAAGGCGTGGCGGATCTTCCACCACACGCCCGACATGATCGACACGTACTCCCGGCTCACCGGCGTGAAGTACCCGTGGGCGAAGTACGCGCAGACCACCGTGGCCGACTTCTTCGGCGGCATGGAGAACGTGAGCGCCACGACGCTCGTGGACTGGCTGCCGGACAATCGAGCCTATCAGGACCGGCCGTGGTACCTGTGGCTGCTCATCCCGCACGAGCTCGCGCACCAGTGGTTCGGCGACTACGTGACCACGGAGGATTGGGCCAACCTGTGGCTGAACGAGGGCTTCGCCGAGTTCATGCCGGGCCAGTACTGGGGCCAGAAGCTCGGCCCGCACGCGGCGCAGGACTACTACGCCGACGAGTACCAGCAATACATCGCCACCGACCGTCGCAAGACGATGGCGCTCGCGTCCTACCACTCGAACAACATCTACCCCAAGGGCGCGCTTGTCCTGAAGATGCTGCAGGACTACCTGGGGCCGCGCCGGTTCTGGGCGTCGCTGCACGACTACCTCACCGATCACGAGTTCGGCAACGGGACGTCCGACGACCTGAGGCAGGCCATCCTCCAGGCCACGGGCGAGAACCTGGACTGGTTCTGGAGCGAGTGGGTGTACGGGGCGGGCTACCCGAAGTTCGACGTGAGCGCGGCGTACGACAGCGCGACGCACGCGGTCACGCTGCACGTGAGACAGACGCAGCGGGACACGCTCCCTGCCGAGGCCGACAGCGTGCAGTTCCACATTGCGAACGTGTTCCGGATGCCGGTCACGATCCGGGTCGGCACGGCGAGCGGCGATGTGGTCGACACCACCTGGCTCGATGCGCGCGACCAGACGATCACGGTCCCGGGCGTGAGCGGCCCGCCCACGATGGTCGTGTTCGACGACGGCGACCACATCCTGAAGGGGCTCACGTTCAATCAGCCCACGAGCTGGCTCGCGGCCGAGCTCTCACACGACGAGAACCTGTGGGATCGCGCGTGGGCCATCGACCAGCTCGGGCAACGCAAGAACGACTCGGATGCGGCGGCCGCGCTGCGCGACGCCACCCTGCACGGCGATTACGCGCGCACCCGCCAGGAGGCCGTGACTGCCCTGGGAGGATTCTCCTCGTCGGAGGCGCTCGACGCGGTGGCCCGGGCTGCGAAGGACACGTCCTCGGCCGTACGCTCCGCGGCCGTGAGGGCGCTCGGGACGCTCGGGGGGCAGCGTGCCATCGGGATCATCCGTGACGCCTGGGAGCACGATGGGAGCTACCACGTGCGTGCCGCCGCGGTGGCCGCGATCGTCCAGGCGGACTCCGCCCACTCGAGGGGCATCGTCGAGCAGGCGCTGACGACGCCCTCGTACCGGCAGGTGATCCAGCACACGGCGCTTCGGGAGATGGTCATCCTCGGAGACACGGCGGCGATCAAGGCCGTGGAGGGTGAGCTCACGCTGGACCAGGTGCCGGCGGAGGCACTGGCCGTGCTCGCGGCGCGCGGGAGCGGCGCGGCCCTCGACGCGCTCGTCCGTCATCTGAACGACGACCGAGCCGGGGTACGACGGTACGTGGTGCAGGGCTTCGGAGTCGTGCTCGGCCAGCCGCGGTTTCCGAGCTACGCCACGGTGCGCTCGAGCCTCGAGTCGGCTGCCTCGTCGATCCGCTACGCGGACACGAAGAGCGCGGTCGAGAAGCTGCTCGAGAGCGCGAAGAAGAGCGGGAACGGGCAGGGCGGCTGAACGGTCAGCCGGCCGGCGCGGGGACCCCGCGCCGGCCGGTGCCGTGGTCGACCGAGTGATCCGCAGTCGGCCGGGCCCCTACCGCCGGGCTTTCCCGACCTTTACGAACACCGCGCCATGGCTCGGCACCTCCGCCGAGAAGGTGTCGGTGAACGCGCCGAGGTCCTCGTGCTTCCAGAGGTCGCGCACGGGCTGGCTCCCGTGAATGCCGAAGTCCGACCAGCGCACCGTGACCCGATGGGTCACGAGTCCCCGGTTGAAGAGCGCCACCGCGTGCGTGCCGTCTGCGAGGGGACGGGCCCACACCTCGGTGCGGCCGTCCTTCGAGATCCGGTCGCCTGCGATGCCGAGCGTGTCGTTGGTGACGTCGAGCACCTCGTCGTTGGTGAGCAGCGCGACGGTCCACGGGTCGAGCCGTGACAGGTCGGCGCCGATCATGAGCGGCGCGGCCTGGATGGCCCAGAGCGTCAGATGCAGCACCTGCTCGTTCTTCGTGAGCCGGGTGGGGTGGAGGTTCGGTCCCCAGCCCACGTCGCCCACCACGAGCATGTCCGTGTCGTTCCAGTGGCCGGGACCCGCGTACTTCCCGCGGCCCGCCTGGCGGAAGCCCACGCTCTCGAGGTTGGCCCACGAGTCGAGCAGGTCGCCGGTCGTGCGCCAGAGGTTCACTCCGGCGCTCCGGCCCCACTTCCACACGTCGCCCCAGCCGTACTCACTGATGCTGTAGACGATGTCGCGGTCGACGCCGTCGAGCTCCTTTCGCATGAGATCGTAGGGCTTCCTGAGCGCGGCAGGGCTCCGGTCCGGATCGACCCGGTCGTAGGAGCAGTGGTCGTACTTGAGGTAGTCCACGCCCCAGGCGGCCCACGTCTTCGCATCCGCAGCTTCATGCTGGTAGCTGCCCGGAAGCCCCTGGCACGTGCGCGGGCCCGGTGAGGAGTAGATCCCCAGCTGGAGGCCCTTGGCGTGCACGTAGTCGGCCAGCGCCTTCATGTCGGGGAACTTGGCGGAGTCGGGATGGATCACACCGTCGGCGTCACGCCGCCCCACCCATCCGTCGTCGATGACGATGTAGCGGTACCCGTGCGCGGCGAGGCCACTCGACACCATGGCGTCCGCGGCGGCCCGCACCTTGGCGTCGCCGACGGAGCGTCCCCACGAGTTCCACGAGTTCCAGCCCATCGGGGGCGTGAGCGCGAGCTCGTGATCGCCGCCCACGATCGTGAGCTGTCGGGTCGTCGAGCCCGTGCCGGCCGTGGCCGTGAGCGTCACCACCGAGCGCCCGGCCGCCCGCAGCACGCCGTGGATGATCCCGCTCGCGGCGTCCAGCTCGAGACCGGCGGGCAGGTCCTTCGCCTCGAAGCGCATCGGGGGGAGGCCGACGACGGGAATCCGGTAGAGAAAGGGCCGTCCGGGCGTTGCGCCCACGATGAGCGGGCCGTGGATCTCCGGGCCGAGCTTCGCGCGCGTGGCGATGGCCGGGTCGGGCTCCGCGGGCGGCACGTACGGGACCGGCTTCTCGGTGGCGCCGGGCCGCATCAGGATCGTCGCCCCCGCCCACACCCCGAGATCGCCGTTGCTCGTGTCCTGGGCGTCGTCGAGCAGAAGCGTGAGCACGTGCACGCCGGTCAGGTCGACGTCGACGAAGCGGGGTGGGTCGCCGGGGCGGATCGTGTCGGTCTTGAACAGCAGCCGGTCGTCGCCGTAGACGACGAAGTCGACGCTCGCTTCCGGAAGCCGAGCCGCGTCGTCGAGGCCGACCATCGCCTGGAAGCGGGTCGCCTGGCCCTTCAGGTCCACGAGAAACTCCGAGATCGACTGCGTGCCGATGCCGTGCGTGTAGGCGACGCCGCCGAGCGTGATCGGCTGGACCCCGCGCCGTCCGACGCGCACACCGCCGGCCACCGGCCGCCCGCGTCGCTGGAACATCGCGTCCAGCCCGACGTCCTCGACCCAGATGCCATGCGGGGGCGGGGCGTCGCCGGTAAGCTCTGCGAGTTGGCGTGCCGTAGCGGTGGCCTGCCCGTTCAGCACCGCGGGGAGCACCGCGCACGAGAGCGCCACGGTGAGGGACAGGACGGTCCAGCGCGGACGGGATCCGATCATGGTGAGTTCCGTTCAGCTTCGGGCGGCGTGTATTCCGTGGCAGGTGCAGGAATGATCGCCCGCGGAAGCGGATGGCGGAAGCGGTACGCGCCATGGTACTCTGTGCTCGACCGACGACGCGACACAATCGACCGGGAAGACGATGCGCACCGACCGACGTGAGTTCCTGAAGACGAGCCTCATAGCCGGGGGGGCCGTGGGGCTGGGCCTGGGAAGGGGGAGCCTGGTGGACGTGGGCCCCGTGGCGGAGCCGCGTTCCGAAGAAGGGGCGCGCTCAGGCCCGTCGCGCCACCTCGACATCCTGATCCTCGGAGGCACCGGCTTCATCGGGCCGCACCTGGTCCACGAAGCGCTCGAGCGGGGTCACAAGGTGTCCATCTTCACGAGGGGGCGCACGAAGCCGAACCTCTACGCGGCGGACTTCGAGCACGTAGAGCACCTGATCGGCGACCGCGCGAGCGATCTGAGCGCTCTGAAGGGACGGCGCTGGGACGCGGCCATCGACGACTCGGGCCAGAAGGTGAAGTGGACCCACGACTCGGCGCAGCTCTTGAAGGACGCCGTGCAGACGTATCTCTATGTCTCGTCGACCGGCGTCTTCTATCCGTACCGGACCGTCGAGATCGCCGAGAACGGCCCGATCGTCCTGAAGGATCCCACGAACGGAAAGAGCGAGGATTACGCATACGGAGTCATGAAGGCCAACTCCGAGATCGAGGCGCGGAAGGCGTTCGGAGACAGGGCGCTGATCATCCGACCCGGCTACATCGTCGGTCCCGGAGACCGCTCCGACCGCTTCACGTACTGGCCGGTCCGCGTCGAGCGCGGCGGCGACATTCTCGTGCCGGGCAAGAAGACCGACTACGTCCAGTACATCGACGTGCGCGACCTGACCGGGTGGATGATCCGGCTGCTGGAGGAGGGCAGGGGCGGGACGTTCAACGCCACCGGACCGGCTTCGCACATGATGATGTCCGAGTTCGTGTACGGGGTGCGCGCGTCGACCTCGGAGGAGCTCTCGTGGACCTGGGTGGACGACTACGACTTCCTGACCAAGGAGAACCTGACCTGGGCGATCCCCTGGGTAATGCCCACGGGCGACAACCGCGGGTCCCAGCGCATCGATTGTGCCCGTGCCCGCGGCGCCGGCCTCACGTTCCGGCCGCTGGCCGTGACAGTGATGGACACGCTGCGGTGGTGGCACTCCGACGCGGTGTCGGACGCGCTCCGGGCGAAGCCCCGGTTCGTGCTCACGCCCGAGCGTGAGAAGGAGATTCTGACGGCCTGGAAGGCAAGGAGATCCCAGGGCTGACGGGGCGTCCGGGGGCGAGGGACCCCTGCCCGGGGCCGGCTCGCCTTCTCGTAACATGATCCTTCGGGGCTCGCCTCCGCTGCACAGCGCATCCGGCTGCGTCCCGGAACTTCGTATCCGCGCCACGCTGTGCAGAGGTCCCCGGGCAGGGGTCCCTCGCCCCCGGTCGCATGCGCAAGCGTAACCAACACGGCCGGCGCCTGATGCCACTGCTGCGAGGTCTGGCCGGTGCCGGCGCGACCGTAGGGTGGCCGCCCAACTCGGCCCCTGCATCCGAGCG
>JBJKRT010000021.1:0-43877 GCA_046704545.1 Longimicrobiales bacterium | reverse complement strand
GCTCGTCGAGCTTGCCTGCGCGCACGGCCCCGGTCATGCCCCCGATCGTTTCGACGGTGCGCTGCACGGAGCCGACCATGTCCCGGATCGAGTCCGCGACCTCGCCGATCTCGTCGCGCCGCTCCAGATCCAGCTCCCGGCTGAAGTCTCCCCGCGACACCGCCCCCGCGAACTCGGCGACCTTTTTCAGCGGGCCGGAGATCATCGTCGAGAGTACGTATCCGATGGCGATCGAGAGGAGAACGCCCAAAAGCGTGCCGACGACCATGATCAACGTGGCCTCGGCCATCGTCCTGTCGCGGGCCTGCTGCGCGCTGTTCATCTCGGCGCGCGCGACGGTCTCGACCTCCTGGAGGAGGCCCACCATCCGGTCACCGATCGCGTCGGCGGCGCTGTCGAGCGAGTCACTCACCGCTCCGAACGAAACGAGCCTCTGCTCGAGCTCCCGATAGCTTCTGGAGCCCTTCGCAGCGCTCGCCAACGCCACTCTGGTCGCGACGATCCTGCGAGACAGCTCGTGGATCTTCTCGACCGCCGGTTGGAAGTCTTCGTTGTGGTACCGATCCGCTTCCTGGATCGTCGAGTCGAGCTTTCCGTTCAGGGCATGCGTGGCGTCGGCCTGGCGCTTCGCGGTGTTCTCGTTCACCAGAGTGATCTGCGCGTCGAATGTGTCGACGGTGGCCAGGTGCGACTTCCACGCGTCCGCGAGCTCCGCCTCGTTCACGGAGGCCATCATCTCCATGAGCGCCCGCTGGTCGCGCGTCACGGCCAGCTTCATGCGCATGCCCGCCTCGACGAGCGGCACGGCGTCGCTGTAACCGGACATGTCCTTACCGACACTGCGAATACCCCAGAGGCCCACCGCTCCCAGGAGGAACAGGACGGCGGCGGCCGTAAGGAACGCGCCCATGAGGCGTTCCCGGATCTTCATGTTCCTGAACACGTGCTTCGCTTCCTTTCTCGCTGCGGCCGGCCGGACGCCGGGGGGGGACGAAACCGCACTGCTTCGAGTGTCGGCGGTGAGACGGTCGGTCTTGAACGAGCGTCGACTGTCGAGGCGCCGGGGGGGGAGCGATGAGACGGCCGAAGCCGGCGAGTCGACGGTGCGGTGACCGGCGCGCCGGAACTCAAGGACCGGCACGGCAGGCCGATAATCAGGATCGTCAATCGAACTTTGCGCGGAGCATCGAGACGATGCGGCTCACTGCAGGGCGGGGCGCGGAACGCGGTACGACGAGCCAACGATGGGAGGTAGGGACGGGAGAAGGTCTGGAGGAGCCTCCGGACGCGGCGTCGGGCTCTCCGTCGGAACCTTCGGCGCCCGAGCCCGAACGCCCGGACGGTATGGGAGCAGGCCTCGACCGAAGGTTGGAAGAGGCCATCAGGAGCGTTACCGATCTGAGAGGACCGGGCGGCGAGGTCGCGGCCACCGCCGCTCTTCCGCGTGGGGTCTCGCGTGAGCTGGCGGCGCTGCGGACCCGGCTGCGCGACGCGCTGAAGGGCCTCGACACGGTGATGTTCCGTGCCGCGACAGGCATCGCCCGGAGCGGCGTCGAGATGAAGAGTCTCGTCCGCAACATGGGCGAGACTCATGAAGCGACGATGGATCTGCTGGAGTCCACGCGCCAGGTACAGGTGGGCGCCGAGCAGGTGGCGAGCTCTGCCGCGAATGCCACGACGCTCGCAACCGAGACCGAGCAGGTGACGGCCGAAGGCCGATCGCTCGCCGGAGACGCCGTGGGGTCCATCGACGTCCTCAAGGAGCGCATGCAGCTCATGGCCGCGCGCCTCCGAGACCTCGTACAGCAGGTGTCGCGGATCACGGAGCTGAGCGGCGTCATCGGAGGTATGGCGCGCCAGACCAACATGCTCGCCTTGAACGCGGCGATCGAGGCGGCCCGGGCCGGCGACGCGGGCAAGGGCTTCGCCGTGGTGGCCGCGGAGGTCCGGAGACTGGCCGAGGACACGGGAGCGCACACGCAGGACATCGGGAGCGCCGTCGAGGCGGTGACGGCGCAGCTCGGCCCGACGCAGGAGCTGATCGAGGAAAGCCTTTCGCTGGTCGAGGAAGGGTCCGGAAAGGTGACAGCGGCGGGATCCGCGTTGGAGCGCATCGACCGCTTCGCCCACGAGACCGCGCGTCACATGGAAGAGATCGCAGCGGCGGTCGAGGAACAGACCGCGGCATCCCGGACGGTATTCGATGGGCTCGAACAGGTTGCCGGACGGGTCGAGTCCGTGCGCCGGCAGACGGATCGCGTGAGCTCGGAGACGTTCCATCTGTCGGCCGTCACCGAGGACGCCTACCGATACCTCGCTCCCTTCAGAACGGATACGATCTTCCACACGGCCCTCGAGCTCGGGCACGACCTCGAGCGCAGGAGCCGGGCGCTGTTCGAAGACCTCGTGGATCGAGGGGTTCTGGCCCTCCAGGATGTGCTCGATTTCGAGTACGAGGAGATCCGCGGCGGTGCCATCGGCCGCCTCGCCCGTCATTTCGACGTGAGCCGGGTGCCCCTGCGCGGGTTCGATCCACCCAAGTACGCCACGGCGTACGATGCCGTCGTGGAGGACGGGCTCCAGGACATCTACGATGACATCATGGCGCGCGAGGAGCGCCTGACCTTTGCGCTGATCCTCGATCTGAACGCGTACGTTCCGGCGCACAACGCGGTCTTCTGCAGGGATTGGACCGGAGACCCCGTCGCGGACAATGCCGGCAACCGCGTGAAGCGCATCTACAGCGACAACGAGGTGTTGCTCCGGGGATCCCGCATGGGGTTGGGCGCGGTCGCCGCACGGCTTCCCCCGGTTGCGTCACGGCCGCAGTTCGTCGCGGCGGGCTGCGACCTCCGGGAGCACGCCGGCTCCGGCGCGGACTTTCTGGTGCAGACCTACGCGCGCGATACCGGAGAAGTCACCAGCGCATTGAGCCTACCCTTCTGGGTGAAGGGACATCGCTACGGGTCGGTCTTCCTCGGTTGGATGGATGACCGGGGTTGAGGGGTGGGCCGGCGCCACGGCTCAAGTTCCCGCTGACCGCGGTCGATACTGCCGATCGACACCTATGGGCAGACAGGAAAGCCATGATTCTGATCGCTGAAGACTCGCCGGTCGACGCACTCATCCTGCGGAATATCGTCGAACATACCGGCCATGCTGCGATGCTCGTGAGCGATGGCGCCGAGGCGCTCTCCGCCTTGAAGGAGCATCCGGACATCCAGCTGGTGCTCGCCGACATCTGCATGCCGGAGCTCGACGGGGTGGCCCTTCTCAAGGCCATGCTCGCCGATCCGAAGACGGTGGGCATACCCGTGGTCTTCGTGACGGGCGTCGACGAGGCCGAGAAGGTCCGTGAGGCTGTCTCCTTGAGGCCCGCCGGGTATATCCTCAAGCCTCTCACCGAGCCGAGCCAGATCCTGGCTCGGATCGAGCGGCTCCTCGACGCGCGAGAGGTCCTGGTCGAGCAAAACGGCGAGGCCGACGGAGCGTGAGCGCTCGTCATCCATGATCGACGTCGACGGGTTGCCGGAGCTGGACGAGCAGCCTCCGAGCGCATCGGCCCTGTCTTCGAAGGCCGTGCAGGCACTCGAGCGCCTCGTCGCGGGGGCCGCCCCGATCGGGCTCGTCGCCGTACGCTCCGACGGGGCTCCCCTGTTCGCGAACGGGGCCCTCGTCCGCATGCTCGGCTACCGAGACCCGAAAGAGCTGCTCGCCGTGCCGCTTCGGAAGCTCCATGCCCATCCGGAGTCGGCCCTGGAGATTCTGATGGAGCGGGCGGAGGACGATTCGATCGACGGGGTGGAGCTGGACCTGCTCCGGAAGGACGGAGATCGGGTCCACGTGAGGATCCACCTTCGTCTCCTTCCGGTTCCCGACGGCACCGTCCTGTTCGTGGCTTCCGTCGAGGACGTGACCGTGCCGCGCGAGGCACAGGAGGCGGCCGTCCACACCCAGAAGATGGAGGCGGTAGCGCGGTTCGCCGCCGGCATCGCGCACGACTACAACAACCTGCTCACCTCCATCCTGGGCGAGTGCACCCAGGTGCTCTCCGAGCCCGGTGGCGGCGCCGAGGTCCGTGGGAGCGTCGTCCGCGTCATGCAGGCGGCGCGACGAGCCGCGCACCTCACGCAGCGCCTTCTGGTATTCGCGAAGTCCGAGGTGGTGCGTACCGAGACCTTCGATCTCGCGGGCGAGGTCGCCGCGCTCCGTCCGTCCATCGAGGAGATGGTCTCGGACGACATCGCGCTTTCCTGGCGTAGCGAGGGCCCGACAGGAACGGTGCGCATGGCCAGGCGACACCTCGAGCACATCATCGCGCACCTCGTGGCCAACGCCCGCGACGCGATGCCGGCCGGCGGTGGCATCGTCGTGGAGACCGGTCGCGTGACGGCCCCCGAAGATACGGAGGGGATGGAGTTCCATCCGCCGGTGCCTCCTGGAGCGTACGCATCGCTGGCCGTCGGTGACCGCGGCGTGGGAATGAGCCGAGAGACCCGCGTGCGCATGTTCGATCCGTTCTTCACGACCAAGCCCGTAGGCCAGGGGGCGGGGCTCGGCCTGACCGTCGTCTACGCGATGGTGCAGAGGGCGCACGGCCACATCTCCGTGATGAGCGCTCCGGCGTACGGCACCGTAGCCCGGATCCTCCTTCCCGTACACTCCGCGGAGGAGCAGCCGCGGCCGGTCGCGACGGTGACGCGGGCCCAGGCGGCGCCTGCGCGCACGCGGACGGTGCTACTCGTCGACGACGACGACGCGGTGCGCGACGTGATGGTCCGCTTCCTCCGTCGCGCCGACTTCCACGTGCTCGAAGCGTCCGATGCGCTCGAGGCAATGAAGATCGTTCGCTCGACCCCGGGACGGATCGACCTCCTGGTCACCGACGTGATGATGCCTCACGTAAAGGGTACCGAGCTGGCGGAATGGGTCGCGGAGCTGCGTCCCGAGACCGGGATCCTGCTGGTCTCCGGATACATCGACAGTCCGAAGATCCAGGAGTGGGTGGAGACGGATCCGGACATCTTCCTCGCGAAGCCGTTCGAGCCGGACGAGCTGGTGAGGCGGGTGCGGCAGCGCCTGGACGCCGGCTGATTCAGAGATCGGTGTGGGGATGCCGATACTGAGAAGGCCAACGCTCACCTCTCACGCCTTCACGCATCACCGTGGCCGACGTCAACGACATTCTCTTCGAGAGATCGGGAGAGGCCATCCTTCTCCTGAACCGGAACGGCCAGGTCGTACGGGTCAACCGCGAAGCTTGTAAGCTGCTCGCGACGGACCGGGACCGACTGACGGATCGGCCGATCCTCGCGATGGTGCTGCCGAAGGACCGCGATCGGGTGAAGGAGCTGTTCCTCCGTGTGCTCGGGGGACAGGAACGGGAATGGATCGCCAGGGTCCGCCGCGGTGACGGTGTCACGCGCGTGCTGCGCATGAGAGCGGTGCCGATCCAGAAGGAGGGAGCGACCCACGCCATCACGCTCTTCACACGCGATCTCACGGAGTCCCGCTCGGGCAGGCCCGAGACGATCCAGCTCCAGACCCTGCTCGAGAATCTGCCCGGGCAGGTCGTGCTCGTGTTGGATCTCGAGGGCCGCATCCGGTACGCGTCGGGCCTTTCGCGCACGCATTACCTCGACGATGTGGGTTCGGTCGGGCAGCCCTACGAGACCCTGCTCGAGCCGTGCGAAGAGAACGAGCGCCTCATGTCCGAGATGATCCACGAGATCACCGACGGACACCACTGGGGCGGAACGCACTGGCATCGCCGTGCCGACGGAAGCGTGATTCCGCTTCGCGCCTACGCATCGCCCTACCTGGATCCGAGAAACGGGAGGATCCTGGGTGCGCTCGTGGCCTGTCGCGACGTGAGCGAGGCGTACGACCTGAGGGTGCGGGCCGAGCGCGCCCAGCGTCTGGCCGCGATCGGAGGGCTGGTCGGAGGCATCGCCGCCAACCTTTCGGAAGCGGCCGAGCACATCCTGGTTGCGCTCGGTCATGGCGTCCCGGGAGAGGACGGTGGGGTGGGGTACTCGGTGCCGGCCGAGCTCACGCGGATGCGGGCGTGGACGCAGGGGCTGCAGGAGCTCGCCGCCGATGTGAAGCTGGAGCGCGAGCGGGTCATGCTGCCCAAGGAGGTCCGGGAGGTGGTGGCGGCGCTGGAGCCGCGTTGGCGCGCGGCGGGGACATCGGTTCGTGTCGAGCCCGCGGAGGACCTGGGCACCGTGAGCGCCGATCGTAATCAGCTTCGGCACGTGGTTCGCCTGGTGCTCGAGAATGCGCTCGAAAGCGGTGCGGACGAGGTCACTCTGTCGTTCGAGACGACGCACGACAGCGCCCAGGTTCGCATCGCGGATACCGGGTCGGGGCTGGACGCTTCGCTCGTTCATCGCGTGTTCGAGCCGTTCTTCACGACCAAGCCCGATCGGGCCGGGTTGGGTCTCTCCATCGCGCGGGCGGCGGTGACCGCCCACGGCGGGGAGATCTTCGCCGACGTATCCGAGAGCGGTGCCGGCTTCTGCATGCTCGTGCGCTTCCCGTTCGAGGCTCCGGACTCCACGGTACATTTCAGGCCGGCGCCCCTCGAGCTCGGGCACACGCGCTCGATTCTGGTGGTCGACGACGACGACAGCGTGCGGCTGTCCATTCGCCGGTTCCTCGAGAAGGTGGGCTTCGAGGTGCGCGAGGCCTGGAGCGGCCGCAGCGCGCTCGCTCAGATCACCGTCGGACACCCGCCCGAGCTCGTGCTCACCGACCTGAAGATGGCGGACGGATCGGGAGAGTGGTTCCTCGAGCAGCTGGCTCAGGACTTTCCGGAGCTGCTGCGCCACACGGTCATGGTCACGGGCGAGGTGGACGTTGCCGAGGTGGGCCGGCTGACCCGCGAGACCCGGTGCCCGGTGCTGACGAAGCCGCTCGAGATGTCGCGCCTGCTGGACGTCCTGGACGAGATCGCCTCGAGGAACTGAGCGGTCGCGCCGTCGAGAAGGACCAATCCTCCACCGGTGGGCGCCACCGCTATATCCGTCGTCGCGGGGCGTTTCCTCCGGAAGGGCTCAGGCGTCGCGTCCCGGCAGCCGCACCGGCCACCGAACGCCCCAGGGACTGTCCTGGAGGACGATCTGACGGCCCCGACGCTGCGCGAGGTTGAGCGCGAGCGGTCCCTGGAGGTTGGCCGTGGCCGATTCCTCGGGCGTGTGGGGCAGCGTCAGGATGCTGAATACCAGCAGGTCCGACGGCCGCTCGGGAAGGAGGTCTCCCAGGTCGGATGCCCCCAGCTCGACCACGTACTCGTCGACGAGCGCGAAGGGGTCGGCGACCAGGAAGGTCAGGGCCCGGAAGTCGGTCGACTGGAGCCAGAAGAGCCCCTCCGACCGCGCCGGCACGAGGGCGAAGCCGCGTGCGTCCGGAAACCCGAGCACGCCCTGGTCGAATCCGAAGACCTGGGCGTCCGGGACGGTCAGCGTACCGAGGAGCGAAGACTCCACCGTGTAGTTCGGCGGATCGGGCGCGAGTACGGCGGAAACCGCGTTCATCAGAGGTAGTTCGCCAGCGTGAGGTGGAGGATCTTGGAATTCGCCGCCATCGCGGCCTGCAGGGAGTTCTGCCGGTTCACCAGGTCCGAGACCGCTGCGCTGAGGTCGGCGTCCTGGAGCCCCGAGCGGAACGTCTGCAGGTTCGTCTTGAGGGAGTCGAGGTTCGTGCTGGCCACGGAAAGCTCGTTCTCGCGCGCACCCAGGTCGCCGACGATGTTCTGCACCGAGTTGAACGCGTTGTCCAGCTTGGAGAGCGCGCTCTGGATTCCGGGAACGTCGTTCGAGTTGAGCGCATCGGTGAGCGATTGCAGCCCGTCGACGACGCCCGAGTCCACGAAGATCTGCTGGGCTGAGTGATTCGTCTCGACGTACTGCTGGGTGCCGATCTCGACCTTGAAGGATCCCTGGGGCGGCTTGGACGGGTCGACCGCTCCGCCGACGAACGGCGGAGAATCGGAGTACTGGCCACCGAAGATGTAGGTGCCACCCACCTGCGTGTTGGCCAGCTGCTTCACGAAGTCGAGAAGACCGGAGACTTCCTGCGCGGAGCTCTGCCGGCCCGACGCCGACGCGGTACCCGTGGCCTGCGAGGTTGCGATCTCCTTGGCTCTCGACAGCGTGTTCGTGAGCTGGCTGAGCGCGGAGTCCTCGACCGTCAGGCGTGACTGGGCCGTCTGGATATTGGTCTTGTACTGGTCGAGCGCAGCGAGGCCGCTGGACGACTGCATGATGCCGGCGACCGCGACGGGGTCGTCCGAGGGCTTCGCGACACGGATGCCCGAGGACGCCTCCTGGTTCGCCTTGTCGATGGCGGCCATCTGATTCTGGAAGCCGGACAGCGCCTCCTGCGACAGCATGTTGTTGGTGATTCTCAAGGGCCGTCCCTCCGGGGTATTCCACCGGGTACCGGTTTGAGCGTAGACTCCGGTCAGGATACGATTGGGAGTATCGGATCCTCAGTCCGGATTCTTTAGCGGATGTCGATCCGGATTCCCGAGCACCTTACGACGGCCGAATGACGACGATCCTGTGCGTCGACGACGACGCCTCCGCCATCCTGATTCTCGAGGACGCGCTGCAGCGCGCCGGATACGAGACGAAGGGCGTGCACAACGTGGACGCCGCGATGACCGTGCTGGGGCGTGGTGGCATCGACCTCGTCATCTCCGACTATCGGATGCCGGGCGCCACGGGTATCGAGTTCCTCGCGCGCATGCAGGAAGACGGAATCGACGTTCCGCTGGTCATGGTGACGGGCTACGGGTCCATCGAGCACGCCGTGGCGTCCATCAAGGCCGGCGCCGTCGACTACATCACCAAGCCGATTCGCGCACCCCAGCTCGAGCTCGCCGTCGAGCAGGCGCTGGAGTTCACGCGCCTGCGTCGAGAGAACGCGCAGCTGCGCGACGAGGTGACCCGGTTCCGATCGTCGCGCGAGATCATCGGAGAGAGCTCTTCGCTCAAGACGATCCTGGATACGGTGGGCGTGGTCGCGCCGACGCGTGCGGCCGTGCTGTTCCAGGGCGAGTCGGGCACCGGCAAGGAGCTGCTCGCCCGCACGGTCCACAACCTGAGCGACCGGCGCGACGGGCCGTTCATCTCGATCAACTGTGCGGCGCTCCCGGAGAGCTTGGTCGAGAGCACCCTCTTCGGACACGAGAAGGGTGCGTTCACCGGCGCCGTCCGGCAGGTGAAGGGAGCGTTCGAGCGGGCCAACGGCGGCACGCTCCTGCTCGACGAGGTCACGGAGATGCGCCTGGACCTCCAGGCCAAGCTCCTGCGCGTGCTCCAGGAGCAGGAGTTCGAGCGTGTCGGCGGAATGCATCCGGTGAAGGTCGATGTGCGCATCGTGGCCACCACGAATCGCGACCTGGCCGCCTCGGTCGAGGCCGGAGAGTTCCGGGAGGATCTCTACTATCGTTTGGCGGTCGTTCCCGTGCTGGTGCCGCCGCTCAGGGAGCGCCTCGACGACATCCCACTCCTCGTGCAGCACTTTGCGGCACGGGTGGCGGCGGAGTCCGGCAGGCCGACGCCGACCGTCACGCCCGAATGCATCGAGATGCTGCAGGGCTACGCCTGGCCGGGCAACGTGCGGGAGCTGTTCCACGCGGTGGAGCGTGCGGTCATCCTGACGCCGTCGAGCACGTTGAAGCCCGAGGCGTTCGACCCACGCCGCTTCGGGCTGGCGACCGCCACCAACGAAGGACTCGGGATGGCCGGGCCGCGCGGCGGCAAGGGCGACCAGGGGGTTGCGACGCTCAATCTGTCCGAGATGGAGTCGATCCTCATCGATCGTGCGCTCGAGGAGACCGACAACAACCGGACGCGCGCGGCCGAGCTCCTCGGCATCAGCGTGCGCACGCTGCGCCACAAGCTCAACAACCCCTCCTGAGCGCTCCGGCCCCCGGCCTAGCCACGGCCTCGATCCCGACCGCCGCGGCCCGGAAAATCTCTCCCCACGACACCCGGAAGAAGCTTCCGCATCTTCCGGTACCTCCTACGGTGACACCCGGCACGACTCGCCGCGGTCGAACGTCCCGCCCTGCGTGCCGAGACATGCAAGTCCTGTAACAACAGCAACTTGCGCGGCATGGCCCCGAGCATGCCTCCGGTGCGGAGCCGTGGGGCTCGTCGTGGAACGGCCCTTGCCAAGACATGGGCACGACGACGTTCGCGACACGCAACCGGAGGTCCACCACATGCTGTCCAGGCTCTTTGGGAGCGGCTCCACGGTGGCTCAGCTCAAGGCTGGCCTCGACGCCTCTTCCCGCGCGGTCCGCGGGATCGCCAATCGGGTCGCCAATGCCGGAGACGCGACGTTCGCCCAGGCGCTCCAGAATGCCCAGGGTACCGCGGCGTCCGGCAACGCGCCCGTGGACATTCAGAAAGAGATGGTGGATCTCGCCGACGAGCAGGTCCGCTTCCAGACGACCGCGAGTCTGCTTCAGAAGACGTACCAGCAGATCCGCTCCAGCGTCAGGGAGCAGTAGCATGCCCGGCATCGGAGACGGCGGTATCCCGATCAACACGGGCGGCGGGCTGAGGGCCCCGATGCGGGGGTTGGGCATCGCCGCGAGCGGGCTCGCCGCGCAGCGCGCCCGCCTGGACGTGATCTCGCAGAACATCGCCAACGCGGAGACCACGCACGGCGCCAACGGGGCTCCGTACCAGCGTAAGGTCGTGGATCTCCAGGCAGTGGCCTTCGACCCGTCGGCTGCGGGCGCCGCCTCCGGACCCGGCCAGAGTGGATACGGCGGCGTTCGGGTGGTGGGCGTCGCTCAGGATCCCACGCCGGGCCCGATGGTCTACGATCCGGGCAATCCCGACGCCGACCAGAACGGCTATGTGCGCATGCCGAACGTGGACATCAACACCGAGATGGTCGACCTCATGCAGACCCGCCGCCTGTTCGAGGCGAACGCGACGGTGTTCCAGGCGATCAAGTCGATGCTGCAGCGCTCCACCCAGCTCTGAACCCGAACGAACGAGCCATGTCCATCAACGGAATCAGCGGATACGTCCCGAACCCGATCCTTCCGGGCAGCGCCCGCACGAATGGCGGGGACGGCGCGGCGGATGCGGGAGCGAGCAACGTTCGGTCGACCTCGAGCTCGGCGGCGGCGTCCGCCGCTCCGGTCGCCCGGCAGGCCCATCCTATGCCGGTCGACGCCCCCGAGGGCACCGACCCCATGCTGTGGAGCGTCCTCACGTCCGAGGAGCGGTCGTTCTTTGCACGGGCCCGCTCGATGGGCCCCGTCACCTACGGTCCGGAAAGCCGGAGCTACGCGGTCGGGGCTCCTCGCGGCGGCCGGATCGACGTGAAGGTCTGAACGATGGCCGGCATCGGAGGCGTGACGGGTCCGGGAGCCAGAGCGCTGGCCGCGGCACTCCAGCAGAAGGATACCGGTGGAATTCCCATTCCGACGGGAGACGGAGCAGAGGGAACGTCGTTCTCCGACACCCTGAAGGCCGCGCTCGGCCAGGTCTCCGGCTTGCAGACGAAGGCCCAGGACGCGATCGGGGCGTTCGTGCGCGGAGAGCCGGTGGAGATCCACGACGTCATGGCCGCCTCGGACGAAGCGGGCATCGCCCTCGACATGCTCATCGAAATCCGCAACAAGCTCGCCGACGCGTACCGCTCGGTGATGCAGATGCAGAGCTGACCCGATGCCCGACGCACTCACGGACGTCTTCGAGCGGATCGGCGGTGGGCCACGCATCATGGCGGTGCTGATCGGCGTCGGCGCGCTCGCCGTGGTGTGGGGATTCTCGCGCTGGGGCATGGCGCCGACCTACGTGCCGATCGCCACGGGGCTCCCCATGGCCCAGATCGGGCAGGCCACCCAGCAGCTGGACCAGGCCGGCATCTCCTATCGCCTCGAGCGGGGAGGGAGCGTCATCGCGGTCGACGAGAAATCGGCCGGAAAGGCCCGCGTGACGCTGGCGTCCGCCGGCCTCACGGGAGAGAAGACCGATCCTGGCTTCGAGCTCTTCGACCAGCCGTCGTGGGGCATGACCGACTTCACGCAACGCGTGAACTACCGGCGGGCCCTCGAGGGATCGCTCGAGCGTACGATCCGGAGCATGCGCGGGGTGGAGAACGCGGAGGTGCACATCACGCTCCAGGAATCGGACTTCCTGGACTCCTCCAAGCGTCCGCCGCAGGCCTCGGTCGTCCTGGACCGTTCACCCTCGTCGGTGACCGACGACGGCATCGTCCAGGGGATCCAGGCGCTCGTGGCGAGCTCCGTGGGGGGCATGACCCCCGACCACGTGACCGTCCTGGACGACCGTGGGCGCCTCCTGTCCTCGCCCGAAGGCGACGAGGGCGTGGGCCTGTCGAACCGACAGCTGAAGGTGCAGCGCCAGGTCGAGACCTACCTGCAGTCCAAGGCCCAGGCCCTGGTTGCGCAGATGGTCGGCAACGGCAACGCGCAGGTGCGGGTCGCGGCCGAGCTGAACTTCGATCAGATCGACCGCACGGTTCAGGGCGTCGACCCGGACCAGCAGGTGCTCATCTCTCAGGACCGCGCCGAGATCACTCCGGCCCAGAAGAACCAGGGCGCGAGCTCGGTGACGACCAACGACGTCTACCAGAACACCCACTCGACCGAGACGCTCTCGCGAGGCGGCTCGCGCTTGGAGCGACTCACGGTGGCCGTGGTGCTGGCCGACAAGGAAGTGAAGGGGCCCGGCGGCAAGCTCATCACGCAGCCGCGTACCCCCGCCGAGATCAACCAGGTCGAAGCGGTCGTGCGCAATGCGGTCGGGTTCTCCGCGAAGCGCGGCGACAAGATCTCCGTGGTGAGCGTGCCGTTTCCGCCGAAGCCGCCCGCCCCCGCGCCCGAGCCGGGCCCGGGCCTGGCGGGCACGCTCCTCGCGTACCAGCGGCCGATCGTGGCCGTGGCCGGGCTGATCGTCGCGCTCGTGCTGGGCATGAAGGTATTGAGTGCCGTCACGGCCGCGACCGGGTCGTCTCCGGAGCGCCGGCCTGCGGTGCTGGCCGCACGGCCTCGGGAGGAGGAGATCCCGGCGCCGAGGGACGCGCCCCAGCTACCGGCGTCCGCGCCGGCCGTTGCCGCCGCGCAGGCCGCCCCCTCCACCCCGCAGGTCACGGATCCCGGCATGACGGCCAGGGTCGTCCGCGCCTGGATGAAGGAGTCCTGACGTGACGGGCATGGCCCTGGCGCGCAGACGTGCGCCCGACGATCTCACCGGCCGCCAGCGCGTGGCGATCCTCCTCATGGCGTTGGGCGAGGAGGCGTCGGCCGAGATCACGAAGAACCTGGAGGCCGAAGAGGTCGAGGCGATCTCCTTCGAGATCGCCAAGATGGATCGGGTGGAGCCCGACGTGGTCGAGGCCGTCCTGAGCGAATGGCGCAGCACGGAGCAGGCCGCGTTCTCGCTCGCGTCGGGAGGCGTCGACTACGCGCGCCGGATCCTGGAGAAGGCGTTCGGCGCGTCCAAGGCGTCGCAGGTGCTCAAGCGCATCGAATCGCAGCTTCACGACCACATCTCCCTGACGCAGCTCCGAAACGCCGATCCGCAGCAGCTCACGGCCATCATCCGGAACGAGCATCCCCAGACGATCGCGCTCGTCCTGGCGTTCCTCGATCCCGGACAGACGGCCGGCGTGCTGCGCGAGATGGATCCCGCGTTGGGAAGCGACATCCTCCTGCGCATCGCCCGCATGGAGAAGGTCATGCCCGACGTGCTCCACATCGTCGAGGAGTCGCTCGGTGCCGATTCGGACCTGTCCCTCTCCGGCGACGGGTCGTCGGCGGGCGGCCCCGAAGCCGTGGCCGAGGTGCTGAACCTGCTGTCGGCCGGCTCCGAGAAGGAGCTGATCGACGGTGTGGCGGAGCGCGATCTCGAGCTCTCGGAGCAGATCAAGGATCTGATGTTCGTCTTCGAGGACATCATCAAGCTCGACGACCGTGGAATCGCGCGCCTGCTCAGGGACGTGGACTCGCGGGAGCTGTCGCTCGCGCTCAAGCTCGCGAGCGAAGACCTCAAGGCGCGGATCCTCGCGTCGATGTCGACGCGCGCACGCGATGCGCTGCTCGAGGAGATCGAGTTCCTCGGGCCGGTACGCGTCAGCGACGTCGAGGTGGCGCAGGCGAGCATCGTGAAGATGGCCCGCGCGCTCGAGGAAGCCGGCGAGATCGTCATCGGAGCCAACGATGATATGGTCGTCGACTGAGCGCGGCGGCACCCAGGGTGCCATCCGGAGCGACCGCGACGCGGCTCCGTGGGACTGCGTCGATTTCGGCGTTCCTGAAGCGGACGAGACGCCGATGGACGCGGCCGCCCTCGAGGCGCAGAGAGAAGAGGAGCTCGAGGCCGCCTATCGGCGCGGATACGCCGAGGGCGAGGAGGCGGCCCGTGCCCGGGTGCGCCGCGAGGTCGCGACCGCCGTGGCCAGCACGCGTCGCGTGCTGGAGCAGGTGCGCGAGTCGCGCGACAGCTGGGATCGTGCGCTCGAGGAGCGCATGCTCGCCTTGTCGATGGCGGTCGCCCGGCAAATCGTCCAGCGCGAGCTCACCGGCGACCGCGAGTCGTTCCGCTCCCTGGTCGCCGAGGCCGTGGAGGGCTTTCCGACCGACCAGGTGCTCCGGATCAGGCTGCATCCCGACGACCTCGCCGCCCTGGCGGACGAGGAGTCGGGCCACGTGCCGGGCGACGAGGCGACGGGAGGGCGGGAGGCTCGCTGGATTCCCGACGACGAGATCGTCTCGGGCGGGTGTGTCGTCGAAGGTCCCGACCGCATCGTGGACGGGCGGGTCGACGCCGCGCTCGAGCGGATCTTCCGGGCGTTGAGCCATGATTGAGACGCTGGTGGAGCGCGTGGCCGCGGTGGACCGCTTCGCGCAGTACGGACGCGTGACGCGTGTCGTGGGCCTCGTGATCGAGGCCGCCGGTGTCGATGTCGCCAAGGGGGAGCTGTGCCGCGTGCGCAGCCTGACCCACGAGACGTCGGTGCTCGCGGAGGTGGTCGGATTCCACGAGCGCGGCGTCCTGTTGATGCCGCTCGGCGAGGTCGACGGAATCCATCCCGGGAGCGCGGTGGAGCCCCTCGGACGGTCGCTCGGTGTCGAGGTGGGGCCGGGTCTGCTCGGCCGCACGGTGGACGGGCTCGGCCAGCCGCTGGACGGGTTGGGCGAGCTGGGGCCGACGGTGCGCGTGCCGCTCACGGCCGACCCACCCAATCCGCTCACGAGGCGACCCATCGACGAGCCGATGGCCACGGGCGTCCGCGCGCTGGACGGCCTGCTCACGGTCGGGCGTGGTCAGCGCATCGGGATCTTCTCCGGCAGCGGTGTGGGCAAGAGCACGCTTCTGGGGATGGTCGCGCGGCACGCGCAGGCCGACATCAACGTGATCGCGTTGCTCGGCGAGCGGGGAAGGGAGGTGCGCGACTTCATCCAGAATTCCCTGGGCGCCCAGGGGCTGGCGCGGTCGGTGCTCGTCGTG
This sequence comes from Longimicrobiales bacterium, assembly GCA_046704545.1. Lineage (GTDB taxonomy): Bacteria > Gemmatimonadota > Gemmatimonadetes > Longimicrobiales > Gaopeijiaceae > SZUA-318. The sequence goes on along the minus strand of JBJKRT010000021.1, from coordinate 28,365 downwards.
GCGACGGGCGACCAGTCGGCGCTCGTGCGGGCCCGCGGTGCACTCGTGGCGACCGCGATCGCGGAGTACTTCCGCGACCAGGGCAAGCAGGTTCTCCTCATGCTCGACTCCGTGACCCGGGTCGCGATGGCCTGGCGCGAGATCGGGCTCGCCGTGGGGGAGCCGCCCACGACGAAGGGCTATCCCCCTTCGGTGTTCGCCATGCTTCCGCGTCTCCTCGAGCGGGCGGGTAATGCCGAAGTGGGCGGAATCACCGGGATCTACACGGTCCTGGTCGAGGGCGACGACTTCAACGAGCCCGTGGCGGACCACGTCCGCGGCGTGCTCGACGGGCACATCGTGCTCAGCCGCCGGCTCGCCTCGGCGGCGCACTTCCCGGCCATCGAGGTGACGGAGAGCGTCAGCCGGATCCGCGACCACGTGGTGAGCGTGGACCAGAAGGACGCGGCCAACGAGATCCTCTCGCTGGTTGCCGCCTACCGAGAGAAGGAAGACCTGATCTCCGTGGGGGCCTACCAGCACGGAAGCGACGCGGTCGTGGACACGGCCGTCCGCCTGCGCGGCAAGATCAACGAGTTCCTGAAGCAGAAGCCGACCGACGCGTCGGATTTCGGCGAGACACGCGATCTCCTGCTCTCGCTGGCCGAATCCGCCCATCAGGGAGTGAGCTGATGCCACGCTTCCGGTTCAAGCTGCAGCCCGTGCTCGATCTGCGGGAGCAAAAGGAAAAGGAATCGGCCGTGGGGCTCGCGCGTGCCCGCGCGGCAGCCGATCAGGCGAGGCAGGCGCGCGAAGACCTCGAGGCCGTGCGCGAAGCCGGTCGGGCGCTGCTCGCCGACGCGCATGGAGCGGGAGGGCCGGTCGGACACCTCCAGAACCTGGCGCTCGTCGTGGGCTCGGTCGACCTGCATATCGCGGTCGCCGAGGACGCTTGCCGCAAGGCGGACGAAGAGGTGGTCGAGTCGATGAAGACGTTCCAGGAAGCGCTGAAAGACCGCATGAGCATGGATCAGCTGCGCGCGCGCCGCCTGGAAGAGTGGCGCACGGAGCAGAGCAAGACCGAACAGAAGACCATGGACGAGGTCGCGATCTCACGCCACGGGCGTGCGCGGTCCGGACCTGAGGAAGGAGCGAGACGATGAAGCTCATGCTGGTGGCTGCGGTGGGGCTGGTGCTGGGGCTCATCGGAGGGACCGGTGTCGCCACGTTCCAGACCAGGAGCCAGGCACTGGCGGCGCACGCGAAGGCGGAGGCCGAGAAGGCCCCGTCGTCCGGCGCCGGTGCCGCGTCCGACAATGGATCGGTTCCCGTCGTGATGCCGCAGCAGCAGGCCGACCCGGCCGCGGCCGACTCGGTCGTGCCCGACTCGGCCGCCGCTCCGGCGAACTCGGCGAAGAAGCGGGCCGCGGCCGGCGCGGCCAGGCATGCCGACGCGTCGCACCCGCAGAGCGGCGCAGGGCACGCGAGCTCCCAGGTTGCGACACACGGTGGGCCGGCGGCCTCGCAACCCGCTTCCGCGCCTGCGGGCTCGGGTGCCGCTCCGAAGAAGAAGACCCACGTGGTGGTGCTCGACCCGGCCGGTGCGAAGAAGCTGGCCAAGATCTTCGGAGCGATGAAGCCGGCCGACGCCGCCTCCGTGCTCTCCCAGATGACCGACCCCGAGGTGGTGGCCGTGCTCCTCCAGATGAGCGACCGCCAGGCCGCGCCGATCCTGGGCTCCTTCTCGCCCGACCGCGCGGCCGCGCTCAGCAAGGCCGTGCTCACGGGCAAGGGTGGTGGGGCGTGAGCGTGTCCGCGGCGGTGACGTCGGCTCGCAGGCCCGCGCCGGCCGGCAATACGTCGGAGGCGTCCGGCCCCGCCGCCGAGGCCTCGGCGGCGCAGGCTCCGCTCATGTCGTTCGGCACGCTGCTCCGCGCGATTCTCGGGGGAGGCTCCGCGCCGGACGTCAAGGAGGACGGCAAGAGAGCGACCGGGGCGAAGTCCACGATCGCCGCGCACGCGCAGGGGGCGGCCCCCTCCAAGGTCGCCGTGCCCGCGCAGGGGACCGCCACCTCGAAGGCTGCCGGGACGACGCACGCCGTGCCGGGCTCGAAGACCGACAAGAAGCCGGGCGGCGCAACGGCGGACGCACACGCGAAGACCGCGCTTGCTGCGGCGCTCGGTTCCCACGACGCGGCTCCACCGGCCGCCCCCTCCGCGTCCGCCGAGGCATCGAAGCAGGGCGCTGCCGAGTCGACGACGGCGAAGACGAAGACCTCGACGCGGCGACGGCGTGAGACGGGAGCCGCGGGGCAACCTTCGTTGTCGGCGGCGTCGGCGGTCACGTCCTCCCGCGAGGTCGTGGCCCCGGGCACCGCATCGCACCATTCCGTCGCGGCCACCGGCGCGACGGACAAGGCTGCCGCATCCGCATCCGCCTCCGGCGCCGGAACCGTCGACGACGTTCGGACGCCGGATCGCGACCCGGCGCACCTGAACCCGCAGCTGTGGTCGAAGGTGCAGCGTGTGATCGCACGCATGGCCGCCCAGCGCGGAGACAAGGTCGAGATGGTCGAGGGCTACCGGACCCCGGAGCGCCAGCAGTACCTGTACGAGCAGGGACGGAGCCGGCCCGGCCCGGTCGTGACCTGGACGAAGAACTCCCTGCACAGCGAGGGGCTCGCGGCCGACCTGAAGATCGAGGGCTCCGGCGACAAGCGCGCCGACTACGCCGCGCTCCAGCGGATCGCGAAGTCCGAAGGGCTCAGCACGCTCGGCATGAAGGATCCGGGCCACGTGGAACTCCATCTGGACGGGAAGGCCGCGGATCGCACCGCGAGCCAGGTTCCTGGGGGCGTGACCTCGGAGCAGACGTCGGCGTCCACCCCTTCGGGTGTCGCGCGGGTCGCAAACATCGCGCGGGTCGCGCAGGTCGCCCGCGTCGCTCGCGTGGCGACACCGGGAAGCGTCGAGAGCACGAGTGCGACGACGTCGGCCGCCGCGTCCACACCGGCGGCGCCCGTACCGACCAGGCGACCCCGGAAATCGACGGCACCGCCCACCCCGAGCATCGGGGCCACGGGCGCGGCCTCACGTTCCGACGGATCGGGACAGGCACCCGCCGCGTCGGCCGCGACACCCGCGGCCGTGCAGCCGCACACGTTCGGTGCGCCCGTGACGCAAGCCGCGGCGCCGGCGGGTGGCGTGGCCCGCGTCGAACAGGCCATGCAGGTCAAGGATGCGTTCCAGTCGGCCGCTCCCAGCCGGATATCCCTGCGGATGGACGGCACCACGGGCCCGGTCCAACGCGTGCGCGTGGCACTGCTCGACAGCGCGCTGCGCGGCTCGGTCGACGTGGGCGACGCCCACCTGGCGACGCGCCTTCAGGCCAACCGTGGCGAGCTGCTGCGCACGCTCACGGAAAAGGGGTTCGATCCCCAGGCGATGTCGGTTCGGGTTGCCGGAACGCAGCGAGCGGCCGACGTGACACCCACAGTCCACAACGCCGTGTGGGGAGCCCTGAGGCCCGACCCCGTGGCCGGAACCATCGGCACGATGTCCGGGGAAGGCGCGGGCGGCCAGAGCAACGCGCACCAACGAGGATCCGGGGGCACCGGGGGCTGGTCCGACGGACGGCAGCAAGGCGCCTTCAATGACCGCTCCAGAAGGGAGCAAAGGAGAGAACGGTGACGATTTGGGCAGCTGCTGCACCAACGTCGACGCAAGGCACGACCCAGAGCGGGGCCTCCACGTCCGCTGCATCCGGTACCTCCACCGGAACCGGCTTGCAGTCCATGGGCAAGGACGCCTTCCTCAAGCTGCTCGTGGCCCAGATGAAGAACCAGGACCCGATGAAGCCGAGCAATCCGGAACAGCTCGCCGCTCAACTGGCCCAGTTCTCGAGCCTGGAGCAGCTCATGAACATCAACAGCACGTTGGCCTCGCAGGGCACGGCGAGCACCGCGCTTTCGACCGCGATGAACAACAGCGCCGCGGTCGGCCTCATCGGCAAGAGCGTGCTGGCCTCCGGCAACGCGGTCACCGTGGACGGCTCCGGCAACGAGAGCGTCACGGTGGGCGTGGGATCCACGGGGGGTGACGCTACGCTCACCCTCACCGACGCGAACGGAAACGTCGTCGGGTCTCGCGACCTGGGCTTCCTCGGAGGAGGCCGCCAGGACATCGCGCTGGGAGACCTCACCAAGGGGCTCGACCCAGGACAATACAGCTATTCGCTCAAGTGCACGGATTCCTCGGGCCAGGCCGTGAAGGTCCAGACGTTCGAGCGTGCCATGATCGACGGTTTGCAGTACGGGACCAACGGACCGGTTCTGCTTTCGGGGAATCTCCAGATCCCGCTCGCGAACGTCGCCGAAATCACAACGCCCACGACCTGATCTCGAACCAGGAGGTAGCAAGCCATGATGCGGTCTCTCTTCGCCGGCGTGTCCGGTCTGCGGAACCTGCAGACCCAGATGGACGTCATCGGCAACAACATCGCGAACGTGAACACGGAAGGGTTCAAGGCCAGTCGGGTCACGTTCAAGGAAGGCTTTGCCCAGCTCCTTCAGGGTGCGAGTCGGCCTCCGGGAGACTCGGGAGACGTCTCCGGCGGGGTGAACCCCGTGCAGGTGGGCCTGGGCATGAACATCGGCTCGATCGACGAGCTCTTCACCCAGGGCAACCTGGAGTCGACGGGCGTGACGACCGACCTGGCCATCCAGGGCAATTCGTTCTTCGTCGTGTCGGACGGCAAGCAGAACTACTTCACGCGCTCCGGCAACTTCCAGCTCGACGCGAACGGGCGGCTCGTGGCGTCGGACAACGGCTACGTCGTGCAGGGTAAGCTCGCCACGGACGGCAAGCTCAGCGACAAGATCCAGGACATCAAGCTGCCCTTCGGGCAGAAGTCGGCGGCCAAGGCTACGGCCAACGTCTCGCTCACGGGCAATCTCGATGCGAGCGCGACGACGGGCGCGACGAGCGACCGCCAGACGACCATGACCGTGTACGACGCCGAAGGCACGGCCCACGAGCTCACGATCGACTTCCAGAAGACGGGGCCGGGCGCCTGGAGCTATACGGCCTCGGTCGACGGAACCAACGACCCGACGGGAATCACCAGCAAGACGGGCACGATGACCTTCGACGGGACGGGACGCCTGGCGACGGTGGACGGCGCTGCGTCGGGTACCTCCTCGTTCACCTTCACGCCGGGCTCCTCCGGTGCGACGGCGGTCACCTTCAACGTCAAGTTCGGGACGGTCGGCGACCTGGCGGGCGTGTCGCAGTTCGCGTCGCCGTCCACCGCGGTGCTGAAGGAGCAGGACGGCTACACGATGGGCGACCTGGAGCGGTTCAGCATCGGCCAGAACGGCACGATCACGGGCGCCTTCACCAACGGCGTCACCGAGACGCTCGGCCAGCTCGTCCTCGGCGACTTCAACAACCCCGCCGGGCTGCTCAGGACGGGTGACAACATGTACTCCGTGTCGGCCAACTCCGGCTCTCCCGTGCTCGGCTTCGTGGGGCAGGGAAGCCAGTCCACGATCACGTCCGGCGCGCTCGAGATGTCGAACGTCGACCTGGCCAACGAGTTCACCAACATGATCACGGCCGAGCGGGGATTTCAGTCGAACGCTCGCGTGATCACGACCTCGGACCAGATGCTGCAGGAAGTGGTGAACCTGAAGCGGTAGGCGTCGACTCGAGGGCGAAGCGGGGCGAGCGTCCCGCACCGGGCCCCCGCTCCGCACGTCGGGAGCGGGGGCCTCGCGTTCATGAGCCCGACGGGGCGGACATCGCCCGGAAAAACCCGCCGCCCTGGGCCCGGAAGCCCTTTCCGGGTCGGCCGGCGCGTGGCGCGTATCGGCTGTCGGGCGCCGCCACACATGCCTCCGTAATCCGTTGTGCCACAATGCGTTGGCAGCGGTGGTCGACGTCGCGTCCGTCGGTCGGTGTCTGGTATGGCACGTGCTATGGTGGTCGGCCGGGAAGCCACACGTACCGACCGACCCGGAACGAGAGCCATGCCAGAGAGCGAAGTCGACACCGTCCCGGAAGAAGGGAACGAGCCGGGCCGCAGGCGTCTCCTGCCGCTGATCGCCGTTGCGATCGTCACGCTCGGCGTCGGGGCCGCGGTGGGCGCGAAGGCGGTGGGGCCGAAGCTCGGCACCGCCCTGGCCTCGCGCGCCGAAGCACGCCAGTCCGAGAAGAAGGAGACGGCGCCCGTCGCGATGCACGTCGTGGACAACCTGGTCGTGAATCCGGCCGCGTCGGGCGGCTCGCGATTCCTGCTCACGAGCATCGCGTTGCAGGCGGCGGGCCCGGACCAGGCCGCCATCCTCAAGGCGCGTGACGTCGAGATCAGGGATGCCTTCGTCAAGCTCCTGAGCTCGCAGACGGTCGAGCAGCTCACCGACATGAGTCAGCGGTCGAAGTTGTCGAAGGAGCTCATGGCGGCGGCGAACCGGGTGGTCGGGGCCGGTACCGTGACCGGGATCTACATTCCCCAATTCGTGATCCAGTAGCGCCATGGCCTCGCACAGCCTCTCGCAAAACGAGATCGACCTCCTCTTCACCGAAGGCCGCGCCGAAGCGCCGACACCCGCCGCCCCGGAGAAGAGCCAGGACGTCCAGGTCTACGACTTCCGGCGTCCCGCGAGGATCTCCAAGGACCGCAAGCGCTCTCTGATGGCCATGTACGGACTTCTCGCCAAGTCGCTGGAAGGGTGGCTGACCGGGCGGGTCCGGGACCCCGTGGAGCTGGACCTGCAGAGCGTCGAGCAGCTCACGTTCGGCGAGTTCATGCTCGCGCTGCCCTCGCCGTGCGCGTCGTACATCGTGGACGTGGGTGACACCGGGCAGCAGGGGGTCATCGACTTCGGTCACGAGTTCGGGTTCTTCCTGGTCGACCGCTTCCTGGGTGGATCCGGAGGGCATGTCGTACCGGAGCGCACCCTGTCGCCCATCGAGCGACTCGTCGTCCGCATCATCGCGGACCGGGTGGCGCTCCAGCTCTCCGAGGTCTGGAAGGACTACGTGAAGATGGACCTGGAGATCTCGGCCTTCGAGTCGATTCCGGAGATGCTCCAGGTCGCCAACCGCGAGGACCCGGTCCTGGTCGCCAACATCGGCGTCACCATGGGCGACCTGACGTCGCTCCTGTTGCTGTGCCTCCCGTTCGCGACGATCGAGAAGTTCTTCACCGGGACGTCGAAGCGGCGCGTGTCCATCGCTCAGGGGTCCCCGGAGGAGCAGGCACAGGATCGTGGGCGCATCGAGACGTCGCTGCGCGCGTCCAGGATTCCGGTCGCGGCCCGACTCTCGTCGTTCAGCGTTCCGCTGAGCACGCTCCTGGCCCTGAAGCCCGGACGCGTCCTGACCACCGGGCTTTCGAAGGCCACCGACCTGGAAGTGTTCGTCGCCGGCCAGCGTCGCTTCCTGGGCACTCCGGGGCGCGTCGGCAAGAACATGGCCGTGCGCGTGTTGGACATCACCCGCCCCGAGCCGGACGACCTGATCGAGCCCGGGCGCGATACCGCTTTGTGACCCACCGAGTCGAGATGAGACGATGCCAGAAGATCTGACCCAGAGCGTAGACACGACCGCCGGCGACGATTTCGGAGAGCTCTCCGAAGACGCCGTCATGGCGGATCCGGCAGCGCTCTCCATGCTCAACGACCTCACCATGCCGGTCGCGATCGAGCTGGGCCGTACGAGGATGTCGGTTCAGGAGATCCTCGCCCTGGGGCGGGGCTCGGTGATCCAGCTCGACCGGCTCGCCGGCGAGCCGGTGGACGTCTTCGTGGGCGACCGCCGCGTCGCGGAAGGGGAGGTCGTGGTCGTGGGCGAGCAGTTCGGGGTTCGCATCACGCGGATCATCCCTCCGACCCGCGTCGACACGGAGTCGGTCGCTTGACGTCTGCCCCGCTCTGGCTGACGGGTGCCGGACTGGCGTTCGTCCTCGGCCTTCTGGTGCTCATCGCCTGGTTGGCGCGGCACGTAACGCCCCGCTTGCGGCGGCCCTCGGCCGCTGCGGGGCGGATCGAGATCCTCAGCCGCGCAGGGCTCGCGCCGAAGCAGGGTGTCGCCACGTTGCGGGTCGATGGCCGCACGGCGCTGGTATCCTTCGGCGACGGCGGCGTCCGGCTCCTGATGGAGCTGGAGGGAGCCGAAAGCGGAGAAGGGGCCGCCGAGCCGACCGAGGAAGCGACGGCTCCCGTCGGCGTGGGGGCCGGCGCCCGTCGGGGGCGCTCGAAGCGTCTCGCCGCGCTGAAGGCCCTGTCTCTGGGACTCGCCCTCCTCCTCGTCGCTCCGGGATTCGCGCGGGCACAGGCGCACGCACCGACGAAGCCGCACGTCACGGCCCCCGCCACACCGCAGGTCGCCGGAGCGCGCACGCCGAGCGTGCCGAACGGCCTGCCCGACATGCACCTCTCGATCGGAGGCAAGGGCGCTCACGGGCTGCAGCTGAGCGGTCCCGTGGGAATGGTGCTCTTCATCGGGCTCCTGACCCTGCTGCCGATGCTGCTCCTGCTCATGACGAGCTTCACACGGATCCTCGTCGTGCTCCACCTGCTCAAGCAGGCGCTCGGCACGCAGACCGCCCCGCCCGCCCAACTCCTGGCCGCCATGGCGCTGATCCTCACGGGGTTCGTCATGGCGCCCACGCTCAAGAAGGCCAACGACCAGGCGCTGTCGCCCTGGATCAAGGGCGACATCGACACCGGCACGATGATGAGCAAGGCCGAGGTGCCGTTCCGCGCGTTCATGCTCCACACCGTGCGTGAGCAGGACCTCGAGCGCTTCGTGGAGATGAGCCACGGGCCGAGGCCGACCTCGGTGGACGAGATCCCGCTCGTGACCATCGCGGCCGCCTTCGTGACGTCCGAGCTGACGCGGGCGTTCCAGATCGGCTTCGCGCTCTTTCTGCCGTTCATGATCATCGACCTCGTGGTGGCTTCCGTGCTCATGAGCATGGGCATGTTCATGCTCCCGCCCGTGATGGTCTCTCTTCCGTTCAAGCTGCTCCTCTTCGTGCTCGTGGGCGGGTGGTCGCTCGTCCTCGGCAGCCTCGTGCAGAGCTTTCACTGATGTCACTCGCACTCGTCATCGACCTGGCACGCAGCGCGCTCATGCAGGTGCTCCTGCTCGCGGGCCCGCTTCTCATGGTCGCGCTCGTCGTCGGCCTGCTGGTGAGCGTGATCCAGGCGGTCACGTCGCTCCAGGAGCAGACCATCGCCTTCGTGCCCAAGCTCTTCGCGGTGGGCCTGACCTTCCTGATCCTGCTCTCGTGGATGCTCCAGACGATGATGAAGTACACGACGGAGCTCTTCCGCTCACTGCCGGGTCTGGTGCACTGACCGTGCAGGCTCCCGTCGACCTGTCCGCGCTCGCGCGCACCGGCGCGTTCACCGGGGCCGGCGCTTCGGTGGCGGCGCTGTTGCTCCTCCGGCTCACGGGTCTCGTGTGGATCGCGCCGGTGTTCAGCAGCCGCTCGATTCCCATGAAGATCCGCACCGCGGTGCTCGTGATTCTCACGATCGTCCTGTGGCCCGTGGCGGCCGCCGTGCCCGGCACCGCCGCGGCGCAGGTGACGGCATCCACGATCGCGACGGAGCTGGTCGTGGGCCTCACGCTCGGGCTGGGTGCGGCCATCTTCGTCGGGGCCGCGGAGCTGACCGGCGATCTGCTCGCCGTCCAGATGGGGCTCTCGGGCGCGAACGTGGTGGACCCGATGTCCCAGACGCAGCTCCCCGTGCTGGGTCAGTTCCTCGGGCTGTTCGTCACCCTCATGATCATCGCGACCGGCGGGCATCTCGTGATCCTGGGCGCGATCCATCGCTCCCTCGAGGTGATCCCGCCGGGAACGACGGTGAACCTGAAGGGTGCCCCCGCGGCCGTGATCCACCTGGGCGCCGCGCTTCTCCTGCTCGGACTCCGGTTCGCCGCTCCGGTGGTGGCCGCGATGATGATCGGCAACGTCATCCTCGGGATCCTGGCGCGCGCCGTGCCCCAGCTCAATGTCCTGATGGTCGCGTTTCCGCTGCAGATCGCGCTCGGCCTGTTCGCGTTGGCGATCACGCTTCCGCTCGTCGCCACGATGTTCGGAGCCTGGCCCCATCAGTACGGATCGATCGCCGCCCGCATCCTCGCGGGCTTCGCTCCCCGGGGAGGGCTCTGATGGCCGAAGAGTCGTTCCAGGACAAGACCGAAGCGCCGACCGCCAAGCGGCGCAAGGACGCCCTCGAGAAGGGCGAGATCCCGCGGAGCCAGGAGATGACGACCGCCTTCCTGCTGCTCGCGGGCGCCGGGGCCGTGGCCGGCACGACGGGCGCGGCCGCCTCGGCCATCGCCGATGTGTTCGGCCTCGTGGTATCGAAGATGGGGGCGATGCCCGTCGGACCGGACGGGGTCTCCGCGCTCGTGAAGGCGGTCACGCTCCGCACGCTCTGGGGCATTCTCCCGCTCCTCCTCGTGGTCTCCGGCACGGCGCTCGCGGTGAGCGCCATCCAGGCCCGGGGAATCGTGACGTCGGAGCCTCTCAAGCCCAAGTGGTCGAAGCTCGATCCGATCCAGACGATCCCACAGATCTGGGGGTGGAAGGCGCCCGCGGAGCTCGTCAAGAGCGTGCTGAAGCTCCTGCTGCTCGGCGTGGTCGCGTGGAAGGTGCTCGGCCGCGCGAGCGTCGACGTTCCGGCGTTGGGTCAGCAGTCTCCCGGTGCGCTGCTCCACCTCATCCGCACCTACACGGTTCGTCTCCTGCTGTGGGCCGGCCTGGCGTACATGGTCGTCGGGCTCGCCGACTTCGCCTACCAGATGTGGCAGAACGAGAAGCGCCTGAAGATGAGCAAGGAGGAGATCCGCAAGGAGCTCAAGGAGTCGGAGGGCGATCAGGTGGTGAAGGTCCGCCGGCGCACGATGGCGCGTCAGCTCGCGCGGCGCCGCATGCTGCTGTCCGTCTCCGAGGCGGACGTCGTGGTCACCAATCCGACGCACATTGCCGTCGCGCTCAAGTACGATCCCGACGTCGCCGATGCGCCGATCGTCCTGGCCATGGGTGAGCGCAAGGTCGCGGAGCGCATCAAGGAGCTCGCCAGAAAGCACGGCGTGCCCACCGTCGAGAACAAGCCCGTCGCGCGGGCGCTGTTCGCCACCGCCACCGTCGGCCATCCGATTCCGGTCGAGCTGTTCGTGGCCGTCGCCGAGATCCTCGCGTGGGTCTTCGGACACGCCGGTTACCGGCCTGAAGCCGTCGCCACACGTATGCCAGGGGGAACACGCGCATGAGCGAGTCCACCGCGACCGCCCTGAAGATGCCGTTCGACCTTCGCAAGAACGGCGAGGTCTTCATCATCATCGGCATCATCTTCGTGGTGGGGCTCCTCGTGATCCCGCTCCCCACGTACCTGCTGGACCTCTTCCTGGCGCTGTCGATCGGGTCGTCGCTGATGGTGCTGCTCGTGGCGCTGCACGCGAGGCGCCCGCTCGACTTCTCCTCGTTTCCGGCGCTGCTCCTGGTCCTGACCCTCTACCGCCTGGCGCTCAACGTGAGCTCCACCCGTCTCATCCTCGGCACGGGCAAGGCGGGGCAGGTCATCCAGTCGTTCGGTCAGTTCGTGGTCGGCGGCAACTACGCCGTGGGGATCGTGATCTTCCTGATCCTGGTTGGCATCAACTTCATCGTGATCACGAAGGGTGCGGGCCGCGTCGCCGAGGTCGCCGCCCGATTCACACTCGACGCGATGCCCGGCCGGCAGATGAGCATCGACGGAGACCTGTCCGCCGGTCTCATCGACGACGCCGAGGCGAAGCGCCGGCGCGAGGAGGTCTCGCGCGAGGCCGATTTCTACGGGGCCATGGACGGTGCGTCCAAGTTCGTCCGCGGTGACGCGATCGCGGGACTCCTGATCACGGCCATCAACATCCTTGGGGGGCTGTTCATCGGCGTGGTCCAGCGGGGGATGCCGCTTTCGCGTGCGCTCTCGCAGTACACGATCCTGACGGTGGGCGACGGGCTGGTGAGCCAGATTCCCGCGCTCATCATCTCGACCGCCGCCGGCATCATGGTCACGTCGTCTTCGGGCGGTGGGCGCGTGGCGGCGTCGGTGCTCCGCCAGATCACCCGCGAGTCGCGGCCCATGTGGATCGCGTCGGGCTTCCTCGCGGTCATGGCGTTCGTCCCGGGCATGCCCGCCCTCCCCTTCCTCGTGCTGTCGGGTGGTGCGGCGCTGGGCGCGAGGGCCTCGAAGAAGGCCGCCGAGACGCCGGACGAGCCTCAGGCGATCGCCGAGGAGGCACCGGCGGCGCAGGAGCAGGGAGAGCGCAGCCCCGTCCAGGACCTCCTCCAGATCGATCCGGTCGAGCTCGAGATCGGCTACGGGCTCATCCCGCTCGTGGACGACAAGCACGGCGGCGACCTGATGGAGCGCATCCGCCGCCTGCGCAAGCAGGCCGCGCTGGAGCTCGGCATCCTGGTGCCGCCGATCCGCATTCGCGACGACGTCCGTCTCGGGGCCAACGAGTACGTCGTGAAGGTGCGCGGCTCGGAGGTGGCCCGCGGCGAGGTGAAGCCGCGACTCCTGCTCGCGCTCGACACCGGCTCGGTCATCGAGGAGACGGAGGGCGAGCGCACGTTCGATCCGAGCTTCGGCATGCCGGCTCGCTGGATCCCGCCGAAGGCGCGCGTGGACGCCGAGGCCGGCGGCTACGTGGTGGTCGAGCCGTCCACGGTGGTGGCGACGCACCTGATGGAGTCGCTCAAGACGCACGCGGCCGACCTCCTGGGGCGGCAGGACGTCCAGGAGATGCTCGATACGCTCAAGGAGAGCTATCCGGCGCTCGTGCACGAAGTGGTTCCGCAGAAGGTGTCGCTCGGCACGCTGCACCGGGTGTTGCAGCGTCTGCTCAAGGAGCGGATCCCCATTCGCGACCTCGTCACCGTGCTCGAGACCGTCGCCGACGCCGCCGAGACCACGAAGGACCCCGAGGCGCTCACCGAGCAGGTGCGCCGCGCCCTGGGTCACGTCATCGCCGACACCTTCGTCGGCAGGGACGGGGCGGTGCGCGGCATCACGCTCGGTCCCAAGCTCGAGGCCGCCCTCATGGGCCTCTTCAGTCCGAGGGCCAACCGGCCGCCGGACGACATGTTGGATCCGGATACGCTCACCGGCCTCCTGGCGAAGCTCGACGACCTGAGTCGGGCGAACGCCGACGAAGGGCGGATGGTTCCGGTCATCGCGCCGCCCGGCCTGAGGATCGGCGTGCGGCGCCTCATCGAGCCCGTTCTTCCGAACGTTCCCGTGATCTCGCTGGCGGAGCTCCCCGCCCAGGTCAACCTGAGGAACGTCGCAACCTGGGATTTGCCCAATGCAGCTTGACGTATTCCGAGGCTCCGAGCTTCATCGCGTGGTCAAGCAGGTGCGCAGCGTTCTCGGTGAGGACGCCCTGATCGTGCGTACCCGCGTGGTCAAGGGCCCGAAGGGCGATCTGGTCGAGATTCTCGCGGCTCGTCCGGAGGAGGTGGACGAGTTCCGCCGTCGCCTGTCCGGCGAAGGGACGCCGGCGGCCGACCAGGCGCCACGCTCCCGCATGGGACCCCGAGTGATCGCGCTCGTCGGTCCGGCGGGCGCCGGCAAGACGACGACCGCCGTGAAGCTGGCGCTGCATCCCCGCGCCCTGGATGCGCGCTCGGTCGGACTGCTCACGCTCGACACCCTGAGGGTCGGTGCGCTCGAGGAGATCCAGACCTATGCGGAGGTCGCGGACCTGCCGCTCGAGGTCGCGTACAACGCGATGGATGCGCACGGCGCCCTTCAGCGCCTGGGTGAATGCGACGTCGTTCTGGTGGATTGCCCCGGACGGGGCTTCGGGGGAGGTGGCACGGACTGGGTGAAGATCCTGGCCGCCATCGATCCCGACGAGACGCATCTGGTGGTGCCGGCGGGATGGCGGCCGGACGTGGCCGGACCGCTGAAGACGGCCCTGCCCGACGTGACACCCACGCACGCGCTCTTCACCAAGATCGATGAAGTCGGCGCCGACGCCGGCTTCGTCGCGCTGGTCGAAGCGCTCGGGCTTCCGGCCCGGTGGGTCGCCGACTCGCCGGAGATCCCGGGTGGGCTGGCCGCCGCGTCGAGCAGGATCCTGGCCGCTCTGGGTATGCCCGCGGCGGGCGCACACGTGCGTCGCCGGGCGAGCTGAGCTTTCCCCCGCTTCGGTCCGATTCCATGCCTCGCTCGCTCGACTCCCTGAAAGCGTTCCTGGCCGGCAGTGGCCGACCGGGTCCGCGCCTCGTGCCGGGCGTCACGGTGTTCGGCGCCGGGAAGGGTGGGGTCGGAACGTCGACGCTCTCGGCGCTGGTGGGGATGCACGCCGCTCGGCGGGGTGCGTCGGTGCTGCTCGTCGACGCCGACGAGACGGCGGGGAGTCAGCACCTTCTCTTCGATCTGCCGGCCTCGGTCGAGGGCCTTGGCAGCCTGCGCGGCGGCCGGGTCGTTCCGGAGGAGCTGCTCGTCGAGATCGAGGACGGGCTGGATCTGCTGCCCGGTGGCGGCGGAGGAATCGACACGACGCTGGCGCTCGCCGCGGCGGAGCGCCGACTTCTGCTTCGTCGGGTGGCCGCGCTGTACGGCCGCTACGACCTGGTCCTGGTCGACGGCGGATCACGACTCGATTCGGTCATGGCGGCCTGTGCGGCCGGTGCCGGCCGGCTCTACACCGTGACGACGCCGCATCGCATCGCGGAGGCGGCTGCGTTCGCGTTGGTCAAGGTGGCGCGAGGGCGCTTTCCGGCCCTCCCGGTCGAAGTCGTCGTGAACCGGGCCGCGGAAACCGAGGCACGCGAAGTCCACCAGGTCGTCGACGCCGCCGCCGCCACGTTTCTCGAGGAGGGCGTCGCGTTCGCGGCGGGCGTGCCGGACGACCCCACCCTGGAACGTCGGGTCGCGAAGGGAGAATCGCTCGCCACCGCGCCGGAGTCCCTTTCCGCCTTCGCGGCCGCCGGGGCCCTCGCCGACAGGTTGCTCGCGGGACTCCATCCGCGCGTCGAGTCCACCCCCCCGACGCTCCCCGAGCACTCGGCGCCCCGACTCCTCGGTCGCTGAGCCTCCCTCCCGGAAGATCCGGCCGGGTCTGCCCGGAAGACCCTTCCGGTAAGCGCGTCACCCCCACCGTGCCCACCCTGCCCGACTCCGCCACGCCGAACGACGGAAAGCGTTGTGAATGGATCACTTACATAGATCGTCGAGACTCCCGAGGCCGCCGTCCGGATCTGGTACGGCCTCTGCTATGAGGGAGTGCGAGATGTCAGAAGCCACCGCCGAGGTGAGAGTGGATGGAAACGACCGCTAATCTCGATACGAGCCTGAATCCCAAGGCCCCCCCTACGCGCGAGCAGCTGCTGTCCGACAACCTGCGGCTCGTCCACCACGTGGCTCGTCAGCTCGTGAGGAGCCGTCACTCGGAGGCCGATCTCGACGACCTCGTGAGCGCCGGAACCATCGGGCTGATCAACGCGATCGACAACTTCGACCCGTCGCGGGGGCTGCGCTTCAGCACGTTCGCGGCGCCGAGAATCCGGGGAGCGATCCTGGACGATCTGCGCAAGCGCGATCACGTGCCCCGCTCGGTCCGCCGGAAGCAGCGGGAGCTGGCACGTGCCCGTGAGACGCTCGCGGCCGAGCTCGACCGCGATCCCACGGAGGAGGAGATAGCCGACGCCCTGGGCGTCGACGTGGAGAAGGTCTGGCGCTGGCGGCGCGAAGCCGAATACGCATCGCGCGTCTCGCTGGATCAGCCCACCGGAACGAGCGACGGCATCGGCGTCACACCGGAGGAGCTGCTGGCGGGTGGCCTCGACGACGGGCCGGACTCGGTCGTCAATCGGAGCGAGGAGGTCGACATCCTCCGCGAGGAGATCCTGTCGCTCAAAGATCAGGAGCGGCTCGTGCTCTCCCTCTACTACTTCGAGGAGCTGAAGCTCCACGAGATCGCCACGATCCTCGGTGTGAGCGAATCGCGTGTGTCGCAGATCCGCACCAAGGCCATCGGGAACTTGAGGGACCGCCTGCGCGGTCTGAGGGAGGGACTGTGCGCCTGAAGGGGATCGTGGTGTGTGGGCTCGCCGGGCTCGCGCTCGCTCCGTTGACTGCGTTGAGCGCTCAGACGGCCCGTCCCGTGCCCGGTTCGGCCATTGCGGGTCCGCTCCGTCCCGCGCAGGTCGTGGCGAGGCTGGCGAGCCGTGCGCTCGCCGGAGCGCGCGACAGCGCGACCTGGGGAGCGCTCTCGGCGTCTCTGTCCGACCTGGCCGTGAAGGGACACGCCGACATCGCGGCGACGTTCGCCGCCGCCCACATCGCCGACTCCCTGGCCCAGGCCGAGCCACGCGCCGCGACGACCCCGCCGGAGCGCGCATCGAGCGTCGCGGGCCTGGTCGCGGTCGCGAGGCGCGGAGGCGTCGTGGTGTGGCGTTCGATGGAGAAGTCCGACGTCGCGCTGCCGGCGCTCACCGTCCTGTTGGCGGTTCTTTTCCTGCTTCGACTCGGAGAGCGGCGACGGAGCACGACCGCCCACCACGACGCGGACGAGCACGGACGGGTCTGGACGGCCCGGGCGCTCGCCACGGGAGGGGTGGATCTCGCGGAGATCTCACGCCGCACCGGCCTCGCGCAGGAAGCGGTCGACATGGCGCTGCACCTGGCGGGTCCGGTCCGGCGCACTCGAAGGAGCGCACGATGAGCATCGGGGGCATCGGAGGCATCGGTCCGTCCGTGCGGGCGCTCGACTACTGGGAGAAGCGCCAGCAGGTCGTGTCCAACAACCTGGCCAACGTCAGCACGCCCGGCTTCAAGGGCGAGCGGGTCTTCGCCGAGCTCCTGCCGGACGGCGGCCCGGGAGCGGTAGCCAAGAACGACTTCAGCCCCGGGGCGCTGACCGACACGGGCCGTCCGCTCGACGTCGGGATGCAGAGTGAGGGCTTCCTCGTCGTTCGCACGCCCCAGGGCGACCGCTACCAGCGGGGCGGGTCGCTCCAGCTGGACGACAGCGGGACGCTCGTCACCGAAGCGGGCTATCCCGTGCTCGGGCGCAACGGTCCGATCGTGCTGCCGCAGGGCAAGGTCGTCATCGGCGACGACGGAGCCATATCGGTGGACGGAACGGCCATCGACCAGTTGAAGGTCGAGCTCCCGTCGGCGCCCCCGAAGCGGGAGGCCGGAGGCCTGTGGATTCCGCAGGGAAAAGGGCAGGACGTGCCTACCGACCAGATCCACGTGCGTCAGGGGCATCTGGAGGAGAGCAACGTGGACCCCGTATCCGCGATGGTCGACATGATCGACATCCAGCGCGCGTACACCGCGGTGCAGAAGTCCATCCAGACTTCCGACGCCGTCATGCAGATCGTCGCGGGACAGATCGGCCGCGTGAGCGGCTGAGCCCGGACGCCAGAACGAGGAGAGCGAAGTGGACCCAGCACTGAGGACGGCGGCCACCGGGATGACGGCCCAGCAAACGCGGGTGGAAGTCATCGCCAACAACCTGGCCAACGTGAACACTACCGGATTCAAGAGAAGTCGAGCCCACTTCGAGGATCTCCTGTACCAGACCGTGCAGGGTCCCCAGAGCGTACAGCACGCCGACGCCAACACGCTCCAGAGCGTACAGATCGGGCGGGGGACGCGGCTGGCCGCGGTCCAGAGGGTGCAGATCCAGGGGCCCATCCAGCAGACGGGGCGCCCGCTCGATTTCGCCATCGAGGGCGACGGCTTCTTCCAGGTGCAGATGCCCGACGGGAGCACCGCCTACACGCGTGACGGGAGCTTTACGGTCTCGGACCAGGGTGCGCTCGTCACCAACGAGGGCTACACGGTGGAGCCGGGCGTCACGGTCCCGAGCGATGCCACGCAGCTCACGGTGTCGGCCGACGGCGTGGTCACGGCCACGACACCCGGCTCGACGCAGCCGGTCGAGATCGGCCGCATCGAGCTCGCGCGCTTCACGAACTCCGCCGGTCTCCAGGCCATGGGGCAGAACCTCTTCCAGGAGACGCCCGCGTCGGGACGTCCGCAAACGGGGAATCCGCAGGCGAACGGCTTCGGCCGGATCCTCCAGGGCAATCTCGAGGGCAGCAACGTGGAGATCGTGCAGGAGATGGTCGACATGATCACCGCCATGCGCGCCTACGAGATCAGCTCCAAGGCCGTGCAATCGTCCGACCAGATGGCCCAGCAGGCCGACAACCTCATCCGGTGACGATGAACTCCGTGCGAGGAGCTCTCGCCGTCGCGCTGATCGCGATGGTGGCCCCGGTGGCGGTGCGGGCCCAGGTGTCCACCGCGGCCGATTCGGCCGCGCAGGCCGCCATGCGGACCCTCGCGCTTCCGCTCCTGGCTGGCAGGTGGGGCGTCTCCGAGGACCGGTTGGTGGTGGAGGTCGGGGCGCTTCGGAACGACTGGCAGCCAGGGGCGGACGCGAAGGCCGAGCTCCTGGGGAGCGGCCTCGGCGGCTATTGGGTCCTGCGCGTTCTTCGTACGGGTCACGCCGACGAGAGCGTTCGGCTCCACGCGGGCGTGCGGACGAAGGTGGAGGTCGCCGCGCGCGCGCTCCCGCGGGGGTACACGCTGTCGGACAAGGACGTGGCGGACGTCACGAAGACCCGCTGGGGCGCGCCCGACGGAGACGGACCGAGTGTCCGCATCGGCTGGGTGACGCGCCGGATGATCCGCAAGGGCGAGGAGCTTCGCTCTCCCGCCGTGCAGCCTGCGCTCGTGGTGGTCGCGGGCCGGCCGGTGGCCCTGGTGTGGCGCAGGGACGGCGTCGGTCTGCGTGTGAGCGGCCGGGCGGCGGGCTCCGCCGCGCTCGGCCAGGACGTGTACGTACGGACCCGGTCCGGACGGCGCCTACGAGGAGTCGTCGTGGCTCCGGGCGTCGTGGATGTGACTCCTGGAGCGTCGAGACCATGAAGCCGATCCTATCGAGTATGGCGTTGGTCGCGGTCCTGGCGTACGTGCCGGGGCACCTGGCCGCGCAGCAGCAACAGCAGCAACCGACGAAGCCGCAGCAAGGTCAACAGGTGCAGGCGCAGCGGAGCCAGCCCCACGTGGGCCCGCCGATCCGCCAGTCGTGGACGTCGGACCGCGTCAATCTGAGGGTCGGAGACATCGTGACCATCCTCGTCGACGAGCAGACGCGGGCTTCGGCCGATCGCGACGAGTCCGCGACCCGGCAGCACCAGCGGAACCTCGGGCTCCAGGGCGGGACGGGGCTCACGACGCAGGGCGGTACGCTGCGCACGCAGAACGACATCCAGGAGCGCAATCAGGGCGGCTCGACCCGGACCCAGAACTTCACGGCCCAGATCAGCACCCGCGTCGTGCAGGTGGGACCGGGAGGGCTGCTGCGCGTGGAGGGCACGAAGGAGGTCAAGATCGGCAAGCACGATCAGAAGGTGATCGTGCGCGGTTGGGTTCGGCCCGAGGACGTGAGCATGGACAACACGGTCTACTCGTGGCGCGTCGCCAACGCCGAGATCCTCTATACGTCGGACGGGAGCCTGGTGAAGGCCGGTGGCCTCTGGTCCAAGCTCCTCGACCTGATCATCCCATGACGCGCGCTCCGATGTCCGTCCGTTGGATCTCGGCGATCGCGGCCGCGATCGCGCTGCTGTTCGCGACCGGCCCCCTGCGGGCTCAGGCGACGCCCCCGGCGACCACGCAGGTGGCGGCCGCTCCCGCGGCGACGAAGGTGGCCGCGGCGCCGGCGACCGACCCGGGAACCCGGATCCGCGACCTGACCGTCAGCGGAGGGGACGTCCCGGTTCGGCTCATGGGCTACGGACTCGTCGTAGGGCTGGACGGGACCGGCGACCGCGTCGTCGGGGGATTCAGCTCCGGGCACACGGTACGCTCGGTGGCCAACCTCCTGCGCCGGTTCAACATCGAGGTGCCCGAGGACATGCTACGCACGCGCAACGTGGCGGCGGTGCTGGTGACGGCGGAGACGTCACCGTACCTGCGTCCCGGTGGGCGGTTCGACATCCAGGTAGCCTCGGTAGGAGACGCCAGCTCCCTGCGGGGAGGGGTCCTCTGGATGACGCCGTTGTCGATCGGGCCCGGGCAGACGCCCGTCGCCAGCGCGCAGGGGGCGCTGCTCGTCAGCGAGCCGTCACAGTCGGGCATCGACCGGGAGTACACGGTCGAGACCGCCGGCGTGATTCCGGAAGGTGGCCTCCTCGAGCAGCCGATCGGAACCCCGAGCTTCTCGGTGCCCCCGGTCCTCTATCTGAAGCAGCCCGACGTCGCGACGGCGTCGAAGATCGCTGCCGCGGTGAACGCCGCCATGGGTGCGGGCACGGCGACGGTGAACGATCCCGGAAAGGTCTCGCTGCGGATCAAGGCCGACTCGACCACGCCGCTCGCCGCGGCGCTCGCACGCATCGGAGACCTGCGCGTGCAGCCGGACCGCGTGGCACGGGTCGTCATCGACGCGCGGGGCGGCACGGTCGTGGCCGGCGGAGACGTCCATGTCGGCGAAGCCGTGGTGAGTCACGGGAGCCTCACGCTGTCGATCGGTGCGTCACCGGCGACGTCCGCGCAGCCGGTGCCCGGCGATGTGCGGCTTCAACCGGGGGTGACCGTACAGGACATCGCGGCGGCGTTGCACGGGGTGGCCGCGCCGCCCGAAGCCATTGCCGCGGTGTTCGAGTCGCTTCGCGAGGTTGGAGCGCTCAGCGCCCAGGTGGTGATTCGATGAGCGCGGTGCAGGGCCCGGGCCGCGGAGGCATGCCCGAGTCTCTCGCGGCGCTGAAGGATGGCCACATCAAGGGGAACAAGGCTCGCCTGAAGGCTGCCACCCGCCTCCTGGAGGGAACGTTCTATCAGGAGCTGTTCAAGGCGATGCGCGAGACGATTCCCAAGGGCGGCGCGATCCCGAGCGGGTCGGGCGACGACATGTTCACGGGCTTCCTGGACCAGCACGTCGCCGACGAAGCGGCGGGGCGCGACGCGAACGGTCCGGGCCAGGCCCTCTATCGCTATTTCCTTCGTTCGCTTCCGAACGACACGGAGTCATGACGTGCAAGCCGTTGCTGCGGATCTGAGCTCGTCCACGTCGTCGCCGACGCACCACGACCTGCTGGTCGAGGCCATGCGGTCGGAGCGGCGGCTCCTCGACAGCCTGGCCGACATCCTCGAGCGACAACGCTCGGCGGTCTCGACCGACGATCTCGCGCTTCTGGACGAATCGGTCTTTGCGGCCCAGCGGGTCCTTCGCACCCTGGGCGAAGCACGCCGCCGCCGGCGCGCGCTGCTCGAGCTGCTGGTCGGCAGCAACGACCTCCTGCTCACCGAGCTGGACGACGCGTTCGGCCGGGCGTTCACGCCCGATCTGCGCCGCGCCCGCGACGAGCTCCAGGGGGCCGCCGAGCGACTGGCCGCTACGCTCGAGCAGAACCGGAGGGTGCTGGGGGGCGCGCTGCATGCCGGAGACCGGCTCATTCGCGCGCTGTGCGGAGCCCCGGACAAGGCTTCCGCGTACGGTGCGCACGGGCAGCAAGCGTGCGCCGGCGAAACGCTCCTCATCGACAGACAGGCCTGAGCCATGCCCACCATCAACGGTATTCTCAACACGGCGGCATCCGGCCTGCGAGCCCAGCAGTCCGCGCTCGACGTCACGTCGCACAACATCTCGAACGCCTCCACCCCGGGGTACTCGCGGCAGCGGGCGGTCATCACCACGAACCCCTCGCTGATCACGCCGAAGGGCGTCTACGGGACCGGTGCCCAGGTCGTGGACGTGACGCAGGTCCGCGACCAGCTCCTGGACGTGGACTATCGGGGCCAGACCAGCACGGCATCCGAGCAGCAGACGCGCTCGGACATCCTCGGCCAGGTCCAGTCGGTGCTGAACGAGCCCACCGACACGGGGCTGGCCAACACCATGGACCAGTTCTTCAGCGCGTGGAGCGACCTGGCGACCAATCCCAGCGACGCCTCGACCCGCACGGTCGTCCGTCAGGACGCGACCGACCTCGTGAACCAGATGCACCAGCTCGCTTCGAGCTTCGACCAGACGCGCCAGAATACGGAGACGCGCCTGAGCGACGGTGTGACGCGCGTGAACCAGCTCACCGCCGAGGTCGCCAACCTGAACAAGGAGATCGTGAGCGTCGAGTCCGACGGCACGACCGCTTCGGATCTGCGTGACCAGCGAGGCACGGCGCTGGACGAGCTCTCCACGTACGTGCCGATCCAGGTGGAGGAGCATTCGGACGGCTCGGTGGGCGTGGCGACGTCGGGCATCAGCATCGTGGACGGCGCCCACAGCACCGACCTCGCCGTGTCGACGTCCGGCGGCACCTACGGGCTGAAGGTAGCGAGCTCGTCGGACTCGATCTCGAGTCCCGGTGGGTCGCTGGGCGGGATGCTCCAAGTGCTCAACACCGACCTGCCGTCCTATCAGTCCAAGCTGGACACGCTCGCCTCCTCGTTGGTGTCCGAGGTGAACTCGGTCCACGAGACCGGAACGAACCCGGACGGCAACACCGGCGTCGACTTCTTCGATCCGTCCGGCACGACCGCGTGGACGATGGCGTTGTCCAGCGACGTATCGAGCTCGGCGAGCGCCATCGCCGCGGGCACGCCGGACGCCGGCGGCGCCTACCGCTCAGGGGCGAACGACGTCGCCCTCGCCATCGGCGGGATGAGGGATCAGAAAGTGAGCGGACTCGGCCAGCAGACACCCGGCGACTACTTTACCGGGCTGGTGTCGGGTGTCGGGTTGGACGTACGTTCCTCGCAGGACGCGGCGGGTGTCCACAAGACGCTGGCGGACCAGGCCAACACGCGGCGCATGAGCACGAGCGGTGTGTCGGTGGACCAGGAGCTGGTCAACATGATGCAGTTCCAGTCGGCGTATCAGGCGGCCGCACGGGTCGTCACGACCGCCAACCAGATGCTCCAGTCCCTCATCAACATGTGAGGCCGCGGCGCGCGGCGCCGGCCTCGCGCGAGACCGGTGCGGCTGAATGCTGATCCTCAGTAGAAAAGCTGGAGAAGCGATCCTCGTCGACGGCGGGATCCGGATCGTCGTGCTCGGCGTCGAGGCGGGCTCCGTGCGTCTTGGCATCGACGCACCGAGCTCCGTGGGCATCGTGCGTGAAGAGGTGGTCGAGCGCATCGCCGAGGAGAACCGGCGCGCCGGCTCTCGTCCCGAGGGCACGCCGCTGCTGGAAGGGCTCGAGCCCCGCTCGGCGTCGTCCTCCGACGGAGACGATCCCGACCCGTCCTGACGGTCGGCCAGGCATCCCGTCCCGTGAGTTGGCCGGGCTCTTAGCCGCCGGCCCGCAGCAACGCCGGAAGGCGCACCTCGAAGCTCGAGCCGAGATCCTCGACGGCGCCGCCCTCGATTTCCAGCACTTCGTTCAGCGCTTCCAGCTTCCGGGCGCTCCTCGGGTCGGTCCGGGCGTCGCCTGCCCACTCGATCCGGAACACGAGCGCCTCTCCTTCCGCGTCGACACCGAACCGGACACCGGGCTCGCCGGCTTCGGCCGCTTCGGTGGCGATCGACAGGAGCACCAGAAACGCCCGCAGCAGGCGCGGTCGGTTTCCCCGGAACGGCGGGAGGCCGGACGCCACCGTGGTCTCCGTGACGATCCTCAGCGCAGCGCGCTGGTAGCTGTGCATCTTCTCGACCTCGGAGACCAGATCCTGGACCATGAGCGGCTCGGCGGGTCCCTCGACGTTGCCCGAGAGCATCCGTACCGCACGCACCGTGTCGGAGAGCCTGCGGGTCTCTCCCTCCAGGAACGAGGTCACGGGCGTGTCCTTCGGGCCGTCCATCCCGATGATCTCCAGGAGCCCTTCCAGGCTGGAGAGACGGCCGTTCAGTCCGTGGTAGAGCCCACTCTGGATGTCGTCCAGGACCGTGAGCCACCCGGCTCGGCCCAGCAGCTCGCCTACCCGGGTCCGCGCGCCGTCCCCTGATTCATCCATTGAAATGCGACTCCAGTGCGGTGGACGGCGTGCCGATACTAGGGGCGCGGAAGGAGTCCGCGTGCGTCGCGGTCGACGGGCCGGAGCGCCCGTGATCAGGCAAGGAAGCCACAAGAGGTCGACCCGTGTTCCTCATCTTCGGGTTCGCCATCGTGTTCGGCAGCATCGTGGCAGGGTTCACGATGGATGGCGGGCACTTGGCGGTGCTCATCCAGCTCAACGAGTGGGTCATCATAGGCGGGGCCGCGTTCGGGTCCGTCCTTGTGGGCAACAAGCCGTCTACGGTGAAGGGCATGGTGACGGAGAGCCTCGGGCTTCTCAAGCCCAGCCCGTTCGATCGATCCGCCTTCACTGAGCTCCTCCAGGTTCTGTACGACGTATTCTACGCGGCCCGCAAGGATGGGCTCGTCGGCATCGAGTCCCACGTCGAGAACCCCGAAGAAAGCGAGCTGTTCAAGAGGTATCCGAGCTTTCACGGCAACCACCACGCCGTCTCCTTCCTCGCCGATACGATGAAGGTGCTTCTGACCGGGGCGGTGGACGACCACCATCTGGCCGACATCCTCGACCTGGACCTCGAGCAGCATCACGAGGAAGCGATGACCGTGGCTCGTGTTCTGCAGAACACGTCGGACTCCATGCCGGGCTTCGGTATCGTGGCAGCCGTGCTGGGCGTCATCGTCACGATGGGCAAGATCGGGGGCGCTCCCGCGGCGGTGGGCGAGAGCGTCGCGGCCGCGCTCGTGGGAACGTTCCTCGGAGTTCTGCTCGCGTACGGCGTGGTGGGCCCCCTGGGTGTGGCGCTCGAGGGGCGGGCGGCGGCCGAGGAGCGCTACATGGCTACGATCCGCACGGCGCTCCTGTCCTTCTCGCGTGGCGACCCGCCCATCACCTCGGTGGAATTCGCGCGACGCAACATCGAGCCGACGCTCCGGCCCTCCTTCTCCGAGCTCGAGGACATCACACGCAAGCGTGCACGGAGCGAAGCCGCATGACGCACACCGGCCAGGAGGGTGGCGGGACGAAGGTCGTCGTCGTCAAGCGCACCAAGAAGGGCGATCACGGCCATCACGGAGGAGCGTGGAAGGTGGCCTACGCCGATTTCGTCACGGCGATGATGGCGTTCTTTCTGGTCATGTGGATCATGAGCATGGACCAGGGCGTGAAGGACCTGGTGCAGGGCTACTTCCAGAACCCGGTCGGGTTCAAGCGCACGTATTCCGGCGGGACCAACCCGCTCGCGGCGGGGAACTCGATCACGAACATGAAGGTGAAGCGGGCGGTCATGCTGAACCGGCACCGGCAGCAGGAAGAGTTCCAGGAGGTCGCCAAGGCCATCCGAACCAACATGAAGCTCCAGAAGGTCATGGCCGGTCTCGACGCGAAGGTCGACGTCGTGGTCACCAAGGACGGCCTGAGGATCGAGTTCATGGAGACGAGCAAGAACCCGGTCTTCTTCGCCAAGGCCTCGGCCCGCCTGAAGCCGGCACTGAAGGAGGCGTTGAACGTGGTCGGCTCGGTGCTCGCCGCGGTTCCCGACGACGTCATCGTAGAGGGCCACACGGACGCACTGCGCTACCAGGGCGCCGGTTACTCGAACTGGGAGCTCTCCGCCGCCCGTGCCAACGCCGCTCGCCGTGAGCTCGAGAAGGGGGGGCTTCCGGCGAGTGACATCTCCGAGGTTCGCGGATACGCGGACCGGCAGTTGAAGATACCCTCGAACCCGCTCGACCCGCGCAACCGGCGGATCTCGGTACTCCTCCCGTACGAGTTGCCGCCGCCCGATCGCGTGACCTTCCCGACAGGCCAGCCCGGTACCATCGAACCCGCCCTGAACGGGGCGGGCAAGGGAGAGTGACATGAGCAGCCAAGGTCGAGGCACCGATCTGTTCGGCGCCGCGGGCACGGCGGGATTGGAGATCATGCGCGCGGTCTCCGGAGACGCGGCGTTGGCCGTGCTGTTCTGGGGCGTGCCGCCCGAAGTGGAGGTCATCCACCATCGAGGCATCCCGATCGAGGTATGCTTGTCCCTGTCGTCGGCGGGAGGGCGCTATCTGGCCGAGGCCGTACGACGCTCCGGCGTTCCTTTGCATGTCGAGACCGCGGCTCTTCCACCCGAGGCGGAGCGCCTGACGGTCGCGCTCGGAGCCGGTGGAATCGGGTCCCTGGCGGTCTTCCCGCTCTTCGGGGAGCGCAGGGTGGTGGGGTGCATCGTGGTTCCGGTGGGAGGGGACTTCGATGCCGAGCGCATCGAGGGGGCTGGCTGGCAGGTCGCCTGCAGGGTTCTGATGGCGCTCCAGCTGGCCTCGGGAGCGGCGGTCGCCCGGTTCCTTCTGAGCGGTGGGCCTCAGCACCGGCTTCCGTCGTTCGACGGCGTGGTCGTTGCCGATGCCTGGGAGCGCGTCCTCTTCGCCGACGGTCTCGCGCTCGAGAGCTCCGGCTGGTCCGACAACGATCCGTTCGGCCGCTCGCTCGACCGCCTGCCCGGCGGCCCCCAGCTGTGGGACGTCGGCCGCAGCGCTCCGGGATCTCTGATCTGGACGTCCCTCGATCTTCCGCTGTCGGACGACGCACCGATGCCGGTGGACGTCGCGGCCGTCGAGACGAGTCTGCTCGGAGACGGACGTGGCGGCGTGCATCTGCTCTTCATCCGGGATGCTCGCCCGGAGGGGCTCCCACCCGGTGCGCGGATCGACCGTGTGCTGGCCCTGGCGTCGCGTCTCGCGCACGCCGCGGACGAGCTTCTGGCCTCCGTTCGCGACGTCCCCCTGGACATGGGCGCCAAGAGCCTCCTCGGAGAGCTGTTCCGTGGAGCGAAGGAGGTCCCGGCCGTCGTGCGGTCGCTGGCGGAGTCGGCGGCCCCTGCCGGGCGCCTCGGCACGGTGGACCTGAACGAGGTTCTCACGAGCCTGGTCGAGCGGGTGCGGGCCGAGCTGGAGGTCGAGCGTATCCGGATCTTCAGCTTCCTCGACCCCGAGCTGGGGATCGTTCCGGGAGACGGCTTCGAGGTGGCCCGTGCGTTGAGGGTGGTCCTCGCCCGTGCGCGCTCGTCTCTACGCTCCGGTGGCGGTACGCTCACCATCCGGACCTGGCGCGAGGACGGCTGGGTGTGCGCCGCGGTCTCGGACGACGGTGCGGGCACCGTTGCGGTGTCTCCGTTCGTGTCCAGCTTCGAGCCGCTCTTCGATCCATCACCAGAGCTTCCGGACGAGATGCTGCGGAAGGTCCAGAGCGCCGTGGAGCGCTCCGGTGGCCGTTTCCAGATGGAATCACGGCCCCGGCTGTGGAACCGTTGCACGCTCATGCTGCCGGCGGACGCGCCGGTGGAGGAAGACGCGTCACTGGCGGCCGACCGTATCCGCGTGGGGCGCGATTCGGACGGTCACCTGGAAGTGCTGGTGGTCGACGACAACCCGGCCCTCAGGAGCGTGCTGAGGCGATACCTGGAGCGCCGGGGCCACGTCGTCACCGAGGCGGTGGACGGCGAACAGGCGCTCAACATGGTGACGGGGCGTCCGTTCGACCGGCTGATCGTCGACATCCAGATGCCGGGCAAGAGCGGGCCGGAGTTCTACGGATGCCTCGAAGACGTCGCTCCGGAGCTCCGCGCCCGGACGTTCTTCATGACGGGCGGGGTGCTGCAGGAGGCGGTCGAGCGGTTCCTCGACGAGTCGGGCCGTCCCTCCATCCCGAAGCCCTTCGACCTGGGTGAGCTCGCGCGCACGCTGGAAGCGGGCGTGTGACCGGACGCGTCGACCCTCGGGTCGGCGCGGACCTCAGGCGGGTGGGGCGGCTCCCTCGAGGAGCGGGATGACGGCGGGGAACGGGAACGGCTTCTGGAGGCGATGCACGCTCTCACGCATGCCCTCGGCCTCGGCCGTGTGCCCGCCCGTCATCAGCACGGTGATCCCTTCGAACGCCGTGTCCTCGAGGTGGGCGATGACCGTCGTTCCGTTGCCCGGCATCCTGTGATCCACGAGCACGGCGTCGAAGGTCTCGGCGCGCAGACGCTCGATGGCCTGGTTGGCGTCCGTGACGGTCACGACCTCGTGGCCACGACGCGCCAGCACGCGCTCGAGCGCCTTGAGAAAGAGGGGCTCGTCATCCGCAACGAGAATTCTGAGCGATTGTATGGGAGGGCGGCGATTGTCCGCGGCGTAGGCAGGTCCGCGCATCAACTTCCAGGCAGGTGTTTCGGGTCGAGGGAACAGCCGAATATAGACCCTCGCACGAGGTTCGTCATCTCGTGCGGCGACCGGCCCGCTAAACTCCCGACGCTTCGGGCCGATACTCACTCCAGCGGCCGGAAATGGGCCGGCCAAACACGGGGGACCGAGTCCCCACGGAGCAAGGACGCTCCGGAGCCAAACTCTCAATGGAAGGAGAGACTCCCATG
>JBJKRT010000020.1:0-22559 GCA_046704545.1 Longimicrobiales bacterium | reverse complement strand
TATTTTATTTGGGTTGTTTTGGGGGGGGGGGGGCGGGCGGGGGGCGGGCGGGGCGGGGGCGCGCCCCCCCCGCCCCCCCCCCCCCCCCCCCCCCCCCCCCACCACCATGGTACCGCTACTTCTTGGGTTTCGGAACGACGAAATGGAAGAGCCCGGGGGGGCTTCCGTTCACGCTGACGCGCGCCTGATAATCCCCGGCCGGAAGCTTCACGTTGTTGCCGAAGTGGGTGGTTGCCAGGCTCTTGCCGGTGACGTGCATTCGTGCCACCGGGAGATCCGTCCACTCCGTCGCGTCCGGGCTCGTCCTGCGGTAGGAGATCGAGACCGCGGCCCGCTCGACCGGCTTGCCTTCACGGGTGATGAACGCCACCAGGTGATGATCCGGGTGGGTGGGTCCTCCTACCTGGTTCGCCGGCGCTCCACCGTCACGTGTCATCTCGGCGTCCGCGCCGGTGAACGACTCTGCGGGCAGCACCTTGAGCGTCACCGAGAAGGCTCCCGCCATCCGGGTTTCGCTGATGACCTGCGTGCTCGCCTGCGCGTGTACGCCGCGTGGCAGCATCACGGCGGCGGACGCGAGCGCCAGCGCCAGCGCGAAGATCGATGTCTTTCGCATGGCTGTCTCCTCTGATTTGAGTCGTCGGCTCGGTATGAAGTACCGGGGAGCCGGGCCGGAAGTTGCACGTGACGGTCATCGCCCGCCCGACCGGGCGCGGGCGGCCCGATGGTGGCGTATCACGTCATCGCAGCATATTCTCGATACAGGGGCACCAGAAGATCCGGTCTCCAGAGGAGGGAATGGCCATGAACGCTCGACCCGAAGCAGCCCGGCCCGATGACCTCAGGACGGAGAACGACCGGCTCAAGGGCTCCTTCAGCTCGGTGCTGTGGAGCGCCATGATCGCGGCGACGGTCGTCCACTTCGCGATCTTCGCGTTCTGGCCGGAGCTGCGCGCGGACGTGGTGTCCATCGACAGAACGGAGATGAAGACGGTCGACATCACCCCGAAGACCGACATCCCCGACCAGCCCGCACACATCCAGCGTCCGGCACAGCCCCAGATCGCCTCCGCCGACGTGCCGGACGACCTGACCATGGCGCGCACGGATTGGAGCGCGGTGCCGGTCGACAGTCTCCCGGAGCCGCCGAAGCAGCGCCGTTCGGACATCTCCAAGCAGCCGACCCTGACGCCGTACACGGTCGCTCCGGAAATTCTGAACAAAGGCGAGGTGGTGCGCGCCCTCACACGGAGCTATCCGACGCTGCTGCGAGAAGCCGGGATCGGCGGTACGGTGAAGGTCTACTTCTTCATCGACCGGAACGGTGTGGTGCGGGATCGTCGCATCGCGGTGAGCTCCGGCCATCCACAGCTCGATTCAGCCGCGATGAAGGTGGCTGGCGTCTACCGCTTCTCGCCCGCCCTGAACATGGACAAGAAGACGGCCGTGTGGGTGCAGTTCCCGATCACCTTCAAGATCCAGTAGGAGCCCGGAGGGCGGCGGCCCATGGCCTTGGCCCGCCGCCCGACCCTCATCGGGCGGTGAACCGGTAGGTCGCTCCGGCCTTCGTGTCGAGGAGCATCACGTCGTCCGCCGATCGGGTGAAGGGAACCTTCTTCCCGTCGCTCTCTACGTGGGCCAGCCCCTGTCCGCGGAGCCGGAGCGGCAGGCCGTCCTTGGAGTGGACGACCACGCTCGTGGGCGTGCCGTGGGCCCACGTGATGTCCACCGTGAAGCCGCCGCGGGCGCGCAGACCGGTCACGCGACCCTCCGGCCATTGGTAGGGAAGGGCCGGGAGGATGTCCACGGTGTCGGTCTGCGACTGCAGCAGCATCTCGCCGATCGCCGCGGTCATGCCGAGCGATCCGTCGACCTGGAGCGCCACCCCGCAGCGCGAGAACAGGTTCTCGAGCACGTTGTGTGCGAGGTAGATCCGTAGCTGCCGGTCCGCTTCTTCCGGCTTCAGCAGCCTCGCCCACAACCCGACCTTCCACGACTGCGACCAGCCGCATCCCCCCGTACCGCGTCGCTCGATGCTCACCGCGACCGCGCGCGCCAGCTTCGGTGTGCCCCGGGGGGTGATGAGATTGCCCGGGTACGCACCCCAGTCGGGGGAGAGATGCCGGTGGTGCGGCTCGATCTCCGGCCAGTCCTTCAACCACTCCTGGAGCTGCCCGTGCTTGCCGATCTGGAACGGTGGCAGGCTGTCCGTCTGCGCCAGGACACGCGTGCGCAGCGCCGCATCCCTTCCGAGGATCTTCGACGCCTTCACGAACGCGCCGAAGACGGAACGGATGATCGAGATGTCGATTGTCGACCCGACCGTGATCGTACGCGCCTTGAGGTAGAGGCCGCTGGTCTCGTCGAAGAACCGTCCGTTACCGGGATATCCGGGAAAGTTCTCAGGCGACGTGGAGGGTGCCGTCACCAGCCAGCCGTTGTTCGGATCCTTGACGAGAATCGAGGAGAGGAAGCGCACCTGACCGCGCAGCACCGGATACCACTTCGCCAGGAAGGTGGTGTCGGGGTTGAAGCGGTAGTGCTCCCAGAGATGCGTGACCAGCCACGCCCCTCCGGTTGCGAAGGTCCCCCACGAAGGGCCGTCCATCGGCGCGGCCGCCATCCAGATGTCGGTGTTCTGGTGCAGTACCCAGCCCGGTGCGTCGTACTCCTGGCGCGCCACCTCGTGGCCCGTATGCGAGACGTTCCTGATCAGATGGAAGAGCGGGCCGGTCAGCTCGGGAAGGTCCGCGGTCTCCGCGGGCCAGTAGTTCATCTCCAGGTTGATGTTCGTCGTGTACTTCGAGTCCCACCACGGGTTCGGATTGTCGTTCCAGATCCCCTGGAGGTTGGCCGGTAGCGTGCCCGGCCTCGAGCTCGCGATGAGCAGGTAGCGGCCGAACTGGTAGGTCAGCGCGGCGAGGTCGGGATCGGAGACGGAGTCGGCTGCGGCGAGCCGTTCGTCGGTGGGGCGGTCGGCGTGCGAAGGGCCGATGCGCAGCGACACGCGTCGGAACCACGAGCGCTGGTCCGCCACCTCGGCGCCGAGCATCTGCGGGTAGCTGCGGTGCGCCACACCGGCGAGCGCCCGTGCCACCCGCGCCGCCGGGTTGCCGGAGACGTCGTGGTAGTTCACGAAGTTCGTGGCGGCGGCGATGATCAGCGTGGCCTCGTCGGCACCCCGCACCTTCAGCGTGCGGTAGTCGATCCGGTGGGAGCCTCCTCGCGTGCGCACGATCACGCGAGCCTCGTATCGCTCACGTCCCACGATGCCGAGATAGGTGCTGTTCTTTCCGGTGAGGCGGAGCGTGTCGGGCGGCAGCCCGTCCATCTTGAAGTACGCGTTGCCGTAGTTGGACATCTCGGGATTGCGCACTCCGTGCAGCTGGGCGTCGAAGTCGATGGAGCCGGGTCGGTCGGCCTTGAAATGCACGATGATGACGTGGTCGGGAGCGCTCGCGAAGACGTCTCGCGTGTAGCGCACGCCCCCCACGCGATAGCTGACCTGGACGACACCGCGGTCCATGTCCAGCTCGCGGCGGTAGTCCTGGACGCTGTCCGCCCCCGGGACGTCGATGACGAGGTTCCCGAGCGGCTGGTACTTCTGCTGCTCGTGGGGAATGCCCATCATCTTGCGCCCGAACAGGTCGTGCGCCTTGGCGAAGTCTCCGGCGAACAGGAGCTTGCGGATCTCGGGCAGGGCCTTGTAGGCGTCTTTGCGGGTCTGGTCGTACGGGCCCCCGGTCCACAGCGTCTCCTCGTTGAGCGCGATGCGCTCGTGCGCGGTTCCGCCGAATACCATCGCGCCGAGGCGTCCGTTGCCCACGGGGAGCGCGGTGTCCCAGTTCTTGGCAGGGCTCCTGTACCAGAGCTTCAGGCCGCTCCAGTCCGGCGTGGGGGGCTGCTGCGCGCGGCCGCCGGCCGGCCAGCCGAGCGTGAGCGCCACGGCGAGACCCGCGACGGAGAGAAGACGGTGGGGCGCAGGACGCGCGCGGGGCGCGACTCGAGCTGGCAGGTTCATGGCGCTCTCGGCTTCGTGGAGGATCGAATGTGTTTTGCGGCCCGTGATTCTACGGGGCCGTGGCTGCGGCCACCACCCGAAGCCTGCGCGCTTCTCAGCCGACGGTGGCACCCTCCACGCGGTCCGCGAGCCAGGCGTCCAGGGTCGTGGTCGGAGCCCCGAGCATCTCGTTGGCCTCCGTCGGGTCGCCGGGCTCGCCCACCTTCTCGAAATAGCCCATCAGGTCGGCTGCGGCCCGGAGCTTGCGGTTGCCGGTGACGAAGCCGACGAGCCTGGCCTTGAAGATCGACATCACCGTGGCTTCGCGGGCACCTGGATCGGTCGCGCGGGCGTAGCGCTCGACGGCGTCTTTCACCGGGAGCGCTTCGGGACCGTGGATGTAGAAGCACCGTTCCGTCGCCGCCTCTTCGCGGTACGCGACCGAGAGCATGCGCGCCATGTCGTCGGCCGCGAAGAAGTGGTACGGCGTCGGGAGCGACCCGATCACGACCGGGCGTCCCAGCCGCACGAAGTTGGGGAGCTGCTCCATGGGCCACGTGGGACGGAAGATCGTCCAGGGGACGCCGCACTCCTTGACCCTGCGTTCCGCGGCGAGCTTGGCCGCCACCATCGGGTACCAGGCGTTGTCCTCACAGACGGTGGAGCCGGACACGTACCCGATCCTGCGGGTACCCAGGCTCGGAGCGAGCGAGGCGACATTCTCGGCGCTCTCCAGGTCCACGTCTCCACCGATGGAGATGTGGACCGTGGGGCAGTCCTCCATTGCGCGCTCGAGCGCCTTGAGGTTGCCGACGTCACCGGCCACGAGATCCACCGCGCGCCCGAAGCAGGCGCGTATCCGCACCGGATCGCGGGCAAAGACACGAACCTCGAACCCGTCGTCGAGGAAGCGGCGAACCGCGGGCGCTCCCAGCATGCCCGTGCCGCCGAGCACCAGGATCCTGCTCATCGGTGCCTCCGTCGCCGGCCGCCGGCCGAGGTCCAGCTCCCTTCCCTACGAAACAGACGCGCGCCCGGAGCCGCAAGGCCCCGGCGTGGCTACCGCTTCGCCGCTCTCGTTGCGGGCGTCACCCCTCGACGACGTAGCTGTTCAGAAAGGCCAGCGCGAGCGCCCAGGACTGCCTCGCCGCGTCCGGGTCGTAGCGGCCCACGGGCTCGTTGAAGAAGCTGTGCTGGGCCTGCGAGAACACGACGCTCGCGTAGCGCTTGTCGGCGTCGCGCAGCGCATCCTCGACGGAGCGCACGTGCTCCGGCATGATCCGCTGATCCTGCCCGGCCCAGAAGAGCAACTGCGGTCCGGAGAGCTTCGGGACCCGGTCCAGCAGCCCCTCGGCGATCCCCCCACCGTAATACGATACCGAGGCGGCGAGCGGCGTCTCCGTGTTGGCGAGGAAGGCGCAGCGTCCGCCCATGCAGAACCCGAGGGCGGCGGTGCGATCGGCGTCGACCTCGGGCTGCGCCGCCAGCCACGCGTGGGCCGCCCGCACGTCGGCCGCCTGTCCCTCGACCGTGAGCGCCTTGATGTGGCCCATGACCTCGTCCATGTGCTCGGGAGAGGAGTCGAAGCCCGGCGCGGTACGATGGAAGAGCTCGGGCGCCAGCGCCGTGTAGCCTTCGGCGGCGAACCGGCCGGCGACGTCGCGGATGTGCTCGCCGACGCCGAAGGCGTCCTGGAGAACGAGAATTCCGCATCCCGATCCGCCCCCGTCGGGCCGGGCCACCCAGGCCCGCATCGATGTGCCGTCGTCGACGTCCAGCGTGATCCACTCGCCGCTCATGTCTCGTCCTCCCGGTCCGGATGCACTGTCTCTTCGATGTCCTCGTCCTCTGCGAGCCCGCGGCCGAGCCCTACCGCCTCCAGCAGCCGCAGCGCGTTCCGCGTCGTCGCGATCCCCGGGCGCAGCACGTAGTCGAAGGTGAGTCGTGTGCCCGTCTCACCGGACTCGACGCGCTCCCGCAAGTGAAACGCCCTTCGCCCGGACACGAGATCCGGCGCGTCCGCGAGCGTCAGGTCGTGGGACGTAACGCTCCCGATCGCGCCCGAGGCGAGCAGATGCCGAAGCACCGCGCGTGCAGCTACCCGGCGCTCCGCCGTGTTGGTTCCCTGGAGCATCTCATCGACGAGATAGAGGACGGGAGCGTCGGCCGCCGACCCCGCCGCCTCCACGATCGAGCGTACGCGGAGCAACTCCGCCATGAAGCGCGACACGCCGTCTACGACCGAGTCGTCCACCCGCATGCTCGTCCACAGACGTAGCGGGGGGAGCAGGAACGAGTGCGCGCACACCGGCGCTCCCGCTCCCGCGAGCACCACGTTGGTGCCTACCGCACGCAGGAGCGTGCTCTTGCCCGACATGTTCGAACCGGTGATGAACAGAAACGTTCCGGGCGGACCCACCTCGATGTCGTTGCGCACGCACGCGGACGGGGCCAGCAGCGGATGGCCGATGGCCTCCGCGCGCACGATCGCGAGGTCGCCTTCCGTACCGCTCGCTCGGTCCGTCTCCCAGCGCGGCATCACCCAGTCGGGGTGGTCGTACCCGAGGCTCGCCAGCGCCGACAACGCCTCCATGTGTGCCAGCGCGTCCAGCCAGGCTCGAAGGTGCTGTCCCCACCGCACGCGCCACCGGTCCAGGGCGAAGCCGAGGTGGACGTCGAGCAGAAGGAACGGGGCGAGCGCGACATACAGGAGCCCGCGGCGACTCTCCACGATGTCGGTCAGCGTGGAGAGTCGGGCGAGGGCCTCGTGCGCCGGTCCGCCGCCGGTGTCGAGCCGCTCCGTGAGCTCGACGAGGAGCGGCGCGCTCCAACGCTGATCCGCCATGAGGCGCAGCTGCGGACTGGCCGACTGCAGCGCAGCGGATCCCTCCTCGACGACCGAGAAGCCCGCCGTCGCTTCCTTGTGAAGCCGTGCGAGCAGCCATAGCTGGAGCACGAGCGGAACGATCCAGAGCGGCGGGGCGCCTCCCCAGATCTCCAGGCCCACCAGAGCGACGAGCAGGGTGGGAAGCGCCCAGGCGGCGACGAGCGTCCACCGGCGCCCGTGCAGCCAGGGATGACCCTCCGCCCAGCCGATCACCGCGTCCGCGGCCTGCTCGTCCGATGGCGGCGCGAGTCTCCCGAGCGCAGTGAGCCCCAGTCGTAGCTCGAGCGCGGGTACGAGCTCGGCTACGGCTTTCTGGCGGGCGAGCACCCCATCGGGGTGCGCCGGCGCGAGGAGCCAGTCGCGCAGGAGGGCCCGGCCCGATCCGGACGTCACCGGGCCGGCGAGTCGGGTCAACGACGCCGTGCCGAAGATGTCCAGATCGCGTGCGTACGGATGAGCGGTGTCGACGTCGGGCGCGGCCCGCTCCACGTCCGGTAGCGCATCGTCCAGAGCACTCCAGTCGCGGTCGAGTCGGTGAATTCCCTCGGACGCCAGAGACCGGAGCACCTCTTCCTTCCGCTCCCGCTCCCGAGCGCGGCGATGGCGTGACACGAGCACCCCGAACAGCACCACGAGAAGCGCGAGCGCACCGAGCGCCACGAGCGCAGGTGCTCCCTTCAAGGAATCCCAGAGAACGAGCGCGAGAAACGCGCCCAGGAAGGTGGCGGTGCGTTGGCGGGAGATCCGCTCGGCGTCCCGTGCGGCCTGGTCCCGCGCCTCGGCGTGGACACCCGCGCGTTCGGAATAGGTCCTGCGTGGATCGGTCACGACGCCTCCTCCCATCAGCCCGTGTCCCGCTCTTCCCGCGCGCATCGGAGGATCGCCTCCAGGCTCCGCTCCACGTCGTCCTCGGTGGTGGCCCAGGACGAGACGCTGATGCGCATGGCGGTGCGGCCTTGCCAGACGGTGCCGCCGCACCAGCACGTCCCGTCGTCCTGGATGCGCTGGATGGTACGTTGCGTGGCTTCGGCGCCGCCGAAGGACACCAGAACCTGGTTGAGGACGACGTCGTTGAGAACCTCCCATCCCGCTTCGGAAAGCCCTTCGGCGAAGCGTGCCGCGTGCCGGCAGGCGCGCTCCACCATGTCCTCGACACCGCTCCGGCCGAGCGTCTTGAGTGCCGCCCACACCTCCACGCCGCGGGCGCGTCGCGAGAGCTCGGGCACGTAGTCGGAAGGGTTTCGCTGCTCCGTTTCGGTGGGGAGGTACTCCGCCGTGATCGCCATCGCGGCCCGGAGCGCCTCCGGATCGCGCACGAATGCGAGCCCGCTGTCGAACGGGGTGTTGAGCCACTTGTGTGCGTCGGTCGCCCAGGAGTCCGCCTCCGCCACGCCGCGCACCAGGTGCGCGCGGGCCGGTGTGGTCGCGGCCCACAGGCCGAACGCTCCGTCCACGTGGACCCAGGCGCCGGCGTCGTGCGCCCGCTCGCAGATCGCTGCGACGTCGTCGAACGCACCCGTGTTCACGTTGCCCGCCTGGGTGCACACGATCGTCGGCCCGCTCATGTCTCCGAGCAGGTCGGCGCGCATGCGTCCCTGGTCGTCGACGGGGACCCTCCGCACCCGATTGCGTCCCAGCCCGAGCAGTCCGAGCGACTTGAAGACGGACGGGTGTGCCTCGGCCCCGAGGATGACCGTCAGGTCGGGGGCTCCGATCAGGCCATCGGCTTCCACGTCCCACCCGGCGTCGGCGTACACGCGGTGTCGCGCGGCCGCGAGCGCACACAGGTTCGCAACCGTGGCACCGGTGACGAACGCCCCGGCACATGCGTCTGGAAGACCGAACAGCTCGAGGAGCCAGGCAAGCGCACGCTGCTCGAGGTGTGCCGTGGCGGGCGTCACTCGGTAGAGCGCCGTGTTCTGGTCCCATGCGGTGGCGAGCCAGTTGGCGCCGATCGTGACGGGAAGGCTGCCACCGATCACGAATCCGAAGAAGCGGCGGCCCGCCATGCCCATCGTCGCCGGGCCGAAGTCCTCGGCGAGCGTCCGGAGGACCCGCTCCGGATCCGTGGGCCCTGACGGCAGCGGCTCGTCGAGTGTGTGAAGGTGGGCGGCGGCGACCGGGTCGGGTGCGACCGGGCGCTCGTCGATACCGTCGAGATAGCGGAGGGCGCGCTCCGCGGCCGATTCCAGAAGAGCTCGGGTAGACATTCGCGGAGTCTAAGCAAAGACCAGGGCGGCGCGCCATGAGTCGAAGAGCGCGGTACCATGGACGGCGCCTCTTCGCGTCCGCATCATGTCCCGGACGCGTTCCATCGCCTCAGGAGCCAGCCGTGGCCGCCACGCTCGACCTCGACCGCATGCGCGCCGAGTTTCCGATCCTCTCCCGCAAGACCTACCTGAACTCGTGCTCGCTGGGCGCGCTGTCTCGACGTTCCGAGATGTACCTGGACGAGTTCCGCGAGCGGTGGCACGACATGGGTGCGTCGGCCTGGTACGAGCACTGGCTCGGCCGCCTCGAGGAGTTGCGCGGGCGGCTCTCCGGGTTCTGGGGATCGAAGCCGGGGGAGGTCGCGCTCCTGCCGTCCACGTCGGTCGCGCTCTCGGTGATCGCCGAGTCGGTGGATGCCGGCCGGAGGAACAGAGTGGTATGCACCGAGCTGGATTTTCCCACGCTCGTCTACCAGTGGGCGGTGAAACCCGGCATCGAGTTGGTCGTGCTGGAGAGCCCGGACGGCGTGCGTGTCGACCTCGAGCAGTTCGCCGACGCGGTGGACGAGCGCACGCTCTTCGTCGCGACGAGCCATGTCTACTTCACGACCGGCTACGTGCAGGACCTGGGGGCCCTCGCCGACATCGCGCACGGCGCCGGCGCCTGGTGCCTGGTCGACGGCTACCAGGGCGCAGGGCAGGTACCGCTCGATCTCGCCTCGACGGGCGTCGACTTCTACACGGCCGGGCCGCTCAAGTGGCTGCTCGGCGGGCCGGGCCTGGCGTACCTCTACGTACGCGGCGATCGCATCGGAGGACTCTCCCCGAGGATCACCAGCTGGTTCGCGACCGAGGGCCAATTCGACTTCGATCCGGGGGGCTTCCGCTACCGGGCCGACGCGCGTCGCTTCGAGATGGGCACGCCCGCGTTGCCCACCGTGCACACCGCGCTCGGCGGCCAGGAGCTCGTCGACGAGGTCGGACAGGACGCGATCGTCGAGCGCAACCGGTTCCTTACCGAGCATCTGGTGCGCCGATGCCGCGAGGAAGGTCTCGAGGTGCGGGTGGCCGAGCCCGCACACCGGTCCGCGATCGTGATGGTGCGCCACGACGACCCCGCGGCGGCCGTGCGAGGGCTGGCCGGGCGGGGGATCATCGTGGATCATCGCCCGGGCTTCGTACGTATCAGTCCGCATTTCTACAACACTACGGACGAGGTGGAGCTGTGCGTCGAGGCCTTGGTGGACGGAGGGATATGAGCTGGCTCCTGCCGCTGCTCCTCCTGGTGGCGACTCCGGTCGCCGCCGGCGCGGCGCCATTGCCCGTGCCCGAAGGGTGTCCCGCCGCCTCGTCGATGGCGAAGGTGCCGGCACGATATGTCGCTCCGCTGACGGCGGCGCCGATGCTGGATTCACTTCGTGCCCTGCACCCAGGGTGTCTGGCCCTAGACCTGGATGCGGCGCGCGAAGGCGCGGCGGCCGGAGTCCTGGACTCCACCCGCGACGCCAGGATGGCGCGGCTGAAGAACGCGGTGATCGCGGCCCGCGCGGCGCTGGCCGACGACTCGACCCGCGCGGACACGCACTACTGGTTGGCGGCCACGTTGGGTCTGGAGGCGGACGCGTCGGGCGGACGGACCAAGATCAAGCTCGCGCGCGAAGCCTGGGAGCAGGCGACGCGCACGCTCCAGATCGACCCCATGAACGCCGGTGCGCACCACATCATGGGACGGCTGCACGCGGGCGTCGCGCGACTCCCCTGGGTGGAGAAGGTCATCGTGCGTGCACTGGGCCTCGGAGCCGTCCTGAAGACGGCGTCATGGAAGAGCGCGGAGGACGAATTCCGCCTCGCGGCCCGGCTCGACCCCGACATGCTCACCAACAAGATCGAGCTCGGCAAGCTGCTCATCGAGCGGGGCAGGGTGGCGGAGGGAGACTCGATTCTCCGGGATGTGGCGGGGCGGACGCCGAAGAACCGGCTGGACGCGTATTACGTGCGGGAAGCGAAGGGGCTGCTGGGGGCGGGATGAGGTGGTCCGCGGGCAGATGGCTCACCACCGCGTCCCCCTCCACAACGTCAACCCGCGCACGAACAGCTTGGTATCCACCGCGGCGCCTCTCAGAACGATGTGCCAGCGGTAGGATGGATCCATGTGAAGCCGCTCCCACGGCTCGATCACGAGCTCGTGGTCCAGGTAGACCTCCGTTTTGCCGTCGGGGCGCACCTGGAGCGCAACCTGGCTCCAGCCATCACTGTGGAAGGACGGAGGAAGCTTGACCGATTGAGTCAACTGTCGTCGACCTGAGTTCACGATGGCCAGATCCGGGCGGAACGTCGTGAGCTCTCCGGCGGGGTAGCGGAAGCAGAAGCTTCCCGACTGCGGGGAGAGCCAGGGCGCCCGGGGCAGCGAATCGGGTGAGCTCAGGCGAACCAGACACATCTCGAAGCGCTGGCGGTCGGTGCGGTTCAACGGAAGCTGGAACTCCGCCTCGAGCGTTCCTCCTTGCGAGAGATCGAAGCCCTTCTCACTCAGCATGTAGTCGTCGTACATGCCGTCGCCGCGCAACTCGAGCGCGGCGGCACCGTCCACCCGGGTGACCACCGGCCGCGGAACGGCCACGACGTCCCAAGCCGATAGCGTGGAGTCGTGGAACTGGTCACGGAAGAGGACGTCCGTCCGCTCGGCTCCCACGACCGCGACGTGGGCGGTGTCGCTGAGCCACCCGCCGTACTGCCCGATGATCGAGGCTTCGCCGACGCGATTGCCGGTCACCGTGCCTGTCGAGTCGACCGAAGCGACGGAAGGATCCGACGACGACCACTTCGCGGGTACGTTCGCGATCGTCCCGTTCGTGAGGAAGCCGCGAAGCACCATCTTGGCACGATCTCCCCAATCGATGGTCGTGTCTTCGCTCCCGACCCGGACGTGCTCCACGACCGGCGGGGCCCGGTCGGGTAGCCACCGCACGTTGGGGGCGTCGGCGAGCGGAAGGTCCTGGCTCCGCAGGAGGACCACGACGGAGTCGGTCACCAGATCGTCGTAGAGGATGTCGGCGGCCCCGTTGTCCTCCACGGCCTCGGCGACGACCCCCCTCCCGCTCTCGACGCATGCCGCGGCCCACACTGCTCGCATCGAAGGCAGCAGTGGGCGAAACGTCCGCCGGTTCACATCGAAGACGCCCGCCCCGATCTTCCCGATCTTGGCCGTGACGAGAAGTAGCCGTTCGGAGTTGCCACACCATCGCACGCCGTTGATGTGGTCGAAGGTGCTCGGCACCCACCGCTCGACCTCCCTGCCGGAAGAGGTGACGATCACCAGCGTGTCGGTCTTTCCGGCCGCACGAAACGCGATCTTCTGCCCGTCCGGTGACCACGCCGCCACCGCCACTTGACCGAAGCCGCGGTACAGGACGGTTCGTGCCCCGTTGCGCCTGTCGACCACGACCAGGTTCTGGTCGTACCGGGGCGTCGCGAGGTTCTCGGTGCTCACCACGACGCGGCTTCCGTCCGGTGACAGCGCCTGGAACCAGTCGTCTCCCCTGGAATGGAAGATCGGGGTGGGCGGAGCACCGCCGGCGTGCAGCTCGACGACGTACGGCGGTCGTGACGGGGGCGTCACCGCCGCAAACCATTGGAGACCGCCGTCCTGCATCCGAAACGGTCCGAACGGGATGTCCGCCAACCCGGGTGGAGTCGGCGCGGCGGCTCCGGCATAGCGTCCGACCCGCCACCTGCCTCCCTTCCTGCTCGGCGGACGCACGGAGAGCATGCTGTCTCCGAGCGGGAACAACACCTGACCTCTACCGTACGGAAAGTCCGGCGCGCTCGCTCCCAGGATTCCTTTGCCGCCCAGGACACCGGGGACCTGCATCAGCAAGGCGAGCGCAGCCATCGCCGCGACGCCCACCGAGACGGCCCGCCAGGGGTGACGTGCGATCCAGGACCTGGCTCGTCCGGCCGCGAGGTAGGCCGCAGTGGCCTCACGGAGCTGATCGTGCGTGAAGTCCAGGTTCTCGGGTGTGACCCAGAACACCAGCTCCCGTTGGACCAGCTCGGCGACCGCCCTGCTGAACGCACCCTCGTCCAGTTCGCTCGTGCGACGCAGGTGTCGCGCGGGCGCTGCCCTCCGCTCACGTGCCAGCGCCGCCGCTACCTCCGCCGCGGACGGACTCAATCGCTCGAGGCGCTCGCGAATGAGGCCCTGGATGGTGTCCGGTAGGGCCAGTCTCCTCGGAATGCGATCGGCGTCCAGGACCCAGCCGTTCTCCTCCAGTCTGCAGAACCCGTCGTCCGCCAGCTTGCGCAGCACCTCCGCGAGAAACAGGGGATTGCCCCGTGTGAGACGATGGAGGCGTCGAACGATCTCGGTCGCACGTCCCGTCTGGCCGAACACGACCACGC
The DNA here is from genome assembly GCA_046704545.1 of Longimicrobiales bacterium. Taxonomy (GTDB): domain Bacteria; phylum Gemmatimonadota; class Gemmatimonadetes; order Longimicrobiales; family Gaopeijiaceae; genus SZUA-318. The sequence continues at coordinate 9,061 of JBJKRT010000020.1, read as the reverse complement.
GCCCGAGGAGCTCCTGGACCTCCGCCTCGGTCAGCGGGCTCAGGGTGAGCGTGACGCCGCCGAGGTCCGTGACCAGGCTCGCGGCTCCTCCTTCGGCGCGCTCTCCCACGTCGCCGGTCCGCTCGCCGATCAGGATCAGGCACGGGATCGCTCGTACCCTACGGATGACCTGAGCCAGAAGGCTGCGGCTCTGGAGGTCGATCCACTGGAAGTCGTCGACGAACAGAGCCAGCGGATTCTCGAACGCGACCGCCTCCACGAGCTCCACGACCGCGTCCGCGACGGCAACCGGATGGAGTGCGCTCCGGGTGCCGCCGTCGCCGTTCCCGTTCGTCCGGCTCGGGACGAGCGAACGCAGCAGCGCATCGGAAGCCGCGCCGATCGCGGCGGAGCCCGGCAGACTCATGAGCTGTCGCACGAGGTCTGCCACCGTGCCCCACGGAAGGCGATGCTCGCCGCGGTACCCCTTCGTACTCGCGACGAGGCCCTCACTCGCCACGACGATGTCCTGGAGCTCGCGGGCGAGTCGCGTCTTTCCGATGCCCGTGGGTCCGAGGAGGGCCGCGAGGCCGGCATGTCCGGCCTGGGCTCGCCTCCATAACGACGTGAGGTCGGCGAGCTCGCGTGCGCGGCCCACGAACTCCAGCTCGGAGCTCAGTCGTTCGGCTGCCGTCGCCGCGCGCGGAGTGCGTCGCGATATGTCACTGAGCCGTCGGTCCAGGGCGTCCAGATCGTCCGTCGGCTGCTGTTGCTCGCGCGCGAGGCGTCTCGCCTGCACGAGCGCATCCCTCGCCGCCGCCGCGTCGCCCGCGTCGAGGAGCGCCTGGATGTAGGCGACGCGCGCCGCCAGGGACTGACCGTTCCGGGCGATGGCCTCCTGGAGGTAGTCGAGCGCATCGCCCGCCCGCCCTCCTTCGCGCAGCGCCTCGGCGGCGAGCAGGAGCGCGCGGAACATCCGCTGCGCCAGCAGGCCGCGGACATCCTCCACCCAGTGTTGCCAGGCAGGGACCTTCGCGAGCGCGAATCGGTGGAGGAACGGTCCACGCCAGAGCGCCCGGGCCCGATCGATCTCGTCGCGGGCGAGGGCCTCGTCGAGCTCCTGCACATCGGTCGTGGCCAGGATGGGCCCGATCTCGATAGTGTCCTCCCCCACGACCACGTCGTCTCCCAGCGTGCGGCGGAGCATCCACAGTGCCTGTCGTACAGACTGGCGCGCCCGCTGGCGGGGTACCTCGGGCCAGAGAAGGTCCCCGAGGTCGTCCCGGCTCCGTGGACGGCCGTCCACCGCGAGGTAGACGAGCAACGCGAGTGGCTTGCCCATCGGTACCTCGATTTCCTTGGCGGATGCCAGATCCGTCAGGCGGAGTGAACCGAGGAGGTCGAGGCGAAGCGGCATGAGCGGGGGGAGACGACAGGTAGGGCGGCAGCAGCTTCAAGCAGACGTGCAAGGAGGGGAGCCCCCACACGTCCATCGGGGTTGCTCTGATCCATCCATCGGGCAAACCCTGATGTAACCTGCGCAATGTAAGATGCTTTACGCTCGTTGACGAGTTGCCTGCGCAGAGCGTCCGCTACACCGCCACCACCACCGCCATCACGACGAGGGTCACCAGGGCGCCCTGCAGGTGGATCCTACGCGCCTGTGCCCGAACGGCGGTCAGCTCCGCCTCGTCGTCGATCGTCTCGGGCCCTTGGTCCATGTCGCGCAGACCGCGCGATGCGAGGCCCACTCAGGTCTTGCCGCGGCTCTGGAGAATTCCCAGCGCGCCGATCCAGAGCGGCAACGCAGCAAACAAGCGCCACCAGCGTGCTGCGCCTCCGGCGAACAGGGCAGCCAGCAGCACGGCCGCCACGAGCGTCGAGGCCACGCCGATGCGCAGGCGTCGACCGCGCTCCCTCGGACCGATGTTCGCGATGCAGACGGGTGGTGTCGGCATGCCGTGTCTCCTCGTGGACGTTCGGTTGCTCCGCTGCTACGCGTGTCCTCGTTCCTTCGCTTTCGCGATGATCTTCGCCATCACGTCGCGATGTTTGTCGAACGTGTCGTCGACGACCGTGATCGTCGGGATCTGGTAGGGGTTGAGCGAGAGCGTCTCCGGATCGAAGTGGCCGAACCCGGATTCGTGCACGCCGCTGCTGCCCCGACCGGGCGCGGGGTGGCTCAGGTGGCTGAACGCCTTACAGTATTTCTGGAATCCCGCGGGGTAGCCGCGTGCGGGAAACACCTGGTACACGGGCAGCACGCCCATGAGGGCGTCGTAGGAGAATTCGCCCACGCCGAGTACGTCCGGGTAGTCCGCGTGCAGCTCGCCGACCAGACGCTTGATGCCTTCGTGCATGTCGGCGTCGGTGTTGTTGACCCAGCCGGCCGCGATGTCCAGGAAGTAGCCGTCGACACCATAGCTGTCGATGATGCGCTCGATGCTGTCACGCATCCAATTCCTCCAGACGTCCACCCCCACGTTCATGTACCGGCCCCACCCTTCGTCGTGCCGGTCGTTGTCCCAGTCGACCCACGACAGATTGAAGGCGTTGCCGTCGATCTGCCGTGTGTGGGCGCTGGCGAACTCGGTGTAATCCGGGAGCTCGGTGTTCGCGGCGTTCAGGCCGAACATGGGCACGAAGTGGAAGCCCATGCGCTGCCCCTCCTGGATGAGGTTGCCAAAGCCCTGCTCGCCACCGAGCCGATCGTCGACCTTGTAGACCGGATAATCCCAGTAATACCGACCGTCCCAGGCGGGCAGGAAGACCATCACGTTCTTGCCGGGGATCTGCTTGGCGGTCCACTCGAGCGTGCGCAACGCCTTCGCGAAGTCGTTGAAGATGTAGCCGGTCCAGTGCATGCCGTGGATGGAGAGCACCAACTCCACATCCCGAAACCAGTCGGGCACGTCGATCCTGGATGCCCAGTTCGGCAGATCGAACGCTCGCTCGAGGTGGTCGTAATGCTGCCGGAACGCTTCGTCCGCAGTCTTCGTGCGCCCGGCCCGCCAGTGTCCTCCCTCGAGCCGATTCGCCCGGGCCCATCCTTCCTGCTCGTAGACGAGCTCGACGCGGTAGCCGGTCTCGCCCGGCTGGAAGTACAGTCGGTTCGCCCGCACCTCGGCCATCAGGGCGGACAGGTAGAAATAGTCTTCGTCCGCCGTCTGGATCACGGCCAGAGGGGTGTCGATGCCTCGCGCCTGCCGCGCGGCGCCCCACGGATAGCCGAACAGGATCTCGTTGTCCTTGGGGTCGAAGAAGCCCGCGTCGCCACCCGCGATCTTGCCGCGCGGCACGCCCCGGACGATTGCCGCCACCGACTTGACCGGCTCATCCATCTCGACGGTGACCGTCCACTCGGTGGTCGGCCCGTCGGCCATCAGGTGGGAGTGCAGCGTGCCATGGGCCTTCTCCTGGCCGCCCGCCCGGACGAATCCGGTGCACTCGAGGTCCAGGCTCCCGTCGTCCTGCGGAGTGACCGTCATGTGCTGATGGTCCAGCCCGTACGTGTTCTCGAACGTATAGATTCGGTAGCCGATCTCCAGTCCGTTGAATGCCACCGACGGTTCCGGGAAGTCGAAGCTGAATTTCTGGAAGCTGCGGCCGCGAGGAGGGATGAAGACGTCGCTCGTCGAGTTGAGCGGAAGGATCGTTCCGTTCTTCGGCGCCCGCAGCGGAGTGCTCACCCGCGCGGCCGCCGGCACCTCCGCGCCCTCGAGGGGAAGTCTCTCCACCGCCAGATACGAGATCGTCGCCGCGGCTCCTTTGAGCAGATCGCGCCGAGAGAGTCCCTTCTTCATCGTCTCGTCCCTCCATTCGGGTGATGTCGCTTCCGATCATCCGCCCTTTGTACAACCGGATTGTCGAGCTCGAGGTCCATCGTGAGCGGGAAGCGCCGACATGATCGGACCGCTGGTGGGTTCGCGAGCGTTGCTCGTGTGTCGATAGCTTGAACGGCGAGGAGGTGGTCGCTTGAAGAGAGATCGGGTGTACGGACCGATGCTGGTCCTGACGGGAACGGTTCTCGTTCCGGCGCTCCTGGGCCTTCTGGGATGCCGCTCGGGCTCGACGGGGCATACACCGGTGTGCGAGACTACGCGTCCCACGACGGGGCCCGATTCCGCCTATCGAGTCGTCGTCGACCCGGAGACGGGGCTGCCGCTGACGCTTCCCGCTCCGGACACGAGCTGGCGAATCACGTACGTCTTCCAGGTGCCGCCGCGGCCGTGCACCCCGACATGGAACCACACGGATCAGGTGTTCTACGTGTGGGGCGATCTGGACTTCGATCCGTACGGCGCCGACGGGGCGCACCCTCTTTCCGACTACCGATTCAACCAGATCGTGCCGCAGGTGATGATCGGCAACACGCTGTCGGGAAACGACGGGGCCTACCACCCGCGCTGGACCAGGTACGACCACTGGGTGATGGAGGCGCAGTACTTCTGGATGAAGAAGGACGGGACTCCGTACGCGCAGGCCGGTCGACCGGTGGCCGTGTCGCCCGGCGACGAGGTCACCACGAGCATTGCCTACGACGCCGGGTCGGGTGCCATCACCGCGAGCATCTCGACGGGATCGGATACGAGCGCCGTGGTCCTCGATCGACCCTTTCCCAACACGGATCCTCCGTTGTTCTCCAGTTGGAGGGACTTCTTCGCCCATGCCGTGGCATCGTCCTCGGGACTTCTCGGACGTCCGGTGCTCAACGTCGAGAGCCACCACGTGGACGGGCGGACGCTGTGCTCGGTCCTGCCCTTCCGGATCGATTCGGTCGAGGTGCCGGGCGTACCCGCAGATCGCACGGGCTTTGCCGTGAAGCGGTCGGGTGCGTACCGGTGCGCGGGCTCCACGCTGGCGACGCTCGATTTCTGAGGGGAGCCGCCCGAACCCGGAAAAGCGTGTCAGCTACGTTTTTGCGGTGCGCGGCCTCGACCCGCATGTTGGCAGCTCGATCGGTCACGTGCCGAGAAAACGAGAGTCTCTGCCCAGGAGGAGCCCATGCGCTGGAGCATCGGTATTCCAGTCCTTCTCGTTCTCATCCCCCTCGGAGCGGCCGCCCAGCAGGATACAGGCGGGTGTGTGAAGGGGTCCAGCTGGTCCTACGGTGGCGGTGGGGGTGGGCATGCGAGCGCGACGGTGCTCGGGATGACCTCCTTCGAGGGTGGTCGGTACTGCCACGCGCGCACCACGTCGACGGAGAACGGTAGCACGACGACGATGGACTACTACTTCGCCAATGGTGGTCACGATGTCTGGATGGTGATCACCACGCCCGATGGTGGCCGCCAGCAGCTCCATCTGGGACCGGGCGGCCTGGGACAGATGATGAGCGGTGCCGCAGAGCAGGCGGCGGGTCAGGCGGCCAACAAGGCAGAAGGGGCTGCGGAGAACGCGGCGAGCAACGCCGCCGCGAACGCTGCGAAGAGCGCGATCGGCGGAATGGCGGGCAAGCTCGGGATGGGTGGTCTCTTCGGCCATCACCATCACAAGAAGGAGAAGGCGAAGCCCGAGAAGACGCCACAACCCACATCGCAGCCGTCGGCGTCGAGCGCCTCGCCCGCGGCCTCGTCTCCTTCATCGGGTAGCGGCGACTGGTGCAAGGCCGGAAGCTCGTGGAGCATGAGCTCGTCGGGGAGCGCGCAGGGCGCCGGCGCGTTTCAGGCCAAGGTGGACGGACTCACGCAGTTCAAGGGCGGCACGTACTGCAAGGCGAGCTACAGCATGAGCCAGGGCTCGCAGAGCTCCACGTACACGTACTACTTCACGCAGGACGGCAAGGACGTCTGGATGGTGCTCGGGATGCCGGACGGGAGCACGCAACAGATGCATGTCCTCGGCGGGGGAGAGTAGGGGCGGCCACGGACCGCCCGGACAGGGCGGCCCGTGAAATGGAAAGCTGTCCTCAGGGGCTTCATGCGCTAGATTCAGGGTGACCTGCCGAGGCAAGCGCTAGCCACGTGAGATCGTCCAGTGCGTATCCTTCTGGCTATCGACCAGGCGCTTGTCCGTGACGCCCTGAGGACACTCCTGGAGGAGCGCGGCCACGAAGTCGTGGCCGGGGTGGAGAGCGGACGGGAGGCCATCGAGCTCGCGCGGCGCTATGCGCCCGACGTGGCCCTGATGGATGTGAGCGCGTGTAGGGTCGGAGTGATGGCAACGGCTCGCCGTATCTCGACGGAGGTGCCGTCCACGGCCGTTGTCATCCTGTGCGGGCGTGCCCAGGAAGCGACGGTGGTCGAGGCGCTCGGGAGCGGCGCAAAAGGCTTCGTTACGAGAGACCTCGACGGTCCCGAGTTCTGTCGGATGCTGGAGCGGGCCGCCGCCGGCGAGCTCGCCATCACGGCCGATCTGGCGAACCGGCTGCTCGAGGAGATCGTACACGGCGTCGGCAAGCGACGTCGCTCCGCCAGCCGCGCCACGACGCTCACGACCCGGGAGCAGGAGGTGCTGGACGTGATGGCCCGCGGCCGCTCCTCGAACCGGGAGCTGGCGGGCGCGCTCGACCTGAGCGAGAACACCATCCGCTTCCATGTGCGCAACATTCTCGAGAAGCTCGGCGTCCACAGCCGGGCCGCGGCCGTAGCGTACGCGCTCCGTCACGGTCTGGCGGGCATGGACGAGATGGGCTGAAGGACCGCTGACGCCCGGTTCTCAGTGAAGGAAGACCTGGAGCTGAAGCGTGGCCTGATAGACCGTATTCCCGTCCTCGGGGCGGATCCGAACATCGATCGTCGTTTTCGTAGGCGTGGCTCTGCCGCTTCCGTTCGGCGGATGAGCGGCGCGCGCCCTGTCGTGCGGCCGGGGCGTGAGAAGGTGGTCCCACGCGACGATGTACCAGGGGGTCGTGGACTCGTCGGGGCGCGGCGTCCGCAGGCGCTCCACGGAGAATGCCGCCTCGTCGGCCGGCGAGACGGCCCACGTGCCGAGCACGTAGAAGCCGCGGCTGACGTCGTCTCCGAGATGCCCCTCGAGATACTCTCCCTGGAGCGTCCAACGCCGAGCGACCAGGCGGGCCTCGGTACCCCATCGGAGCTCGTGGCCGACGAACGGGCTCCCGGTGGGAGAGAGCACACCCACGTTCGTGCCGTCCGTCGAGCGCATCTCGATCGATCCGCCGGCCGTTCCCGTCATGTCCGCACCCAGCTCGTGGGTGTACGTGGCCCGAGCCGTGGCCAGGAAGTTTCCCCTGGCCGTGTTGACGTGGTTCGCTCCGCTCCCGTTGAAGAGGCCCGCGCTCAGGTGGACGGGGCTGCCTCCCTGCGCGAGGGAGACCTGGACGCCGATGTCCCTGGCCAGCGTGGTCGCTCCCGGGACCAGCGCGTCGACCACGGCGGCGCGCTCCGCCAACGGGATCAGATAGTCGGGCTGGGACCGCTCCAGGCTGAAGTCCGGGACCATCTGTCCCACTCGCACGAGCGCGACGCGTCCGTGGTATTCGGCGAAGAAGTCCTGAAGGACGAATGCTCCCTGGGCCGCGTTCCGGAAGACGCCCTGGACCTTGAACGAGAGCGCCGCCACATCCGGCACGGAGGTGGTCATCCAGAGCTTGGCTCGACGGAGCGAGAAGCCCGCTGCCGAGGAGGAGCGGGTGTAGCGCATCTGGCCGTATCCATGCCACTGGATCGGGCTCTGACCGGAGACGCGAGCCGTCAGGAGAGCGGCGGCGACCATCACGGGTATTCCGACGCGGCCCAACGATCGGAGGGGCCTACCCTGCGGGCCGCTCACAGGACCCCCAGAAGAAGCTTCGCGGCGATGCCGAGAAGCACGACGGCGAAGGCCTGCTTGACCCTCGACGATCTGGCCTTGGCCACCATGAAGCGGCTTCCGGCGAACGCTCCCGCCAGCACGGCGACACTCAGCACCACGGTCAGGGCCGCGTGGAAGTGGCCTTGCGCCATGTGCCCGGCGAACCCGGAGAAGGACGAGAACGTGACGGCGAAGGCCGACGTCGCGACGGCCTTCTTGGTCTCGTATCCCATCCACATCAGGAGCGGCGACATGATGAATCCGCCTCCGATGCCGAGGAGGCCCGCCATGAACCCCGCGAAGATCCCGACGGCGGCTCCGATGACGAGCCGCTTTCTCAGGGACATGAGGTCCTTGGGCTCGGGACGCCTCGAGGTGAGGAGCATCCGGAGCGCCGCTACGACCACGGCCCCGGCGAAGAGCGCGAGGAGCGCCTTCACCGGCACCGCGTCGGAGACCACCGCCCCCACCGGGGCGAAGACGAATGCACCCACGGTCATGCCGAGTCCTCCCTTCCAGTCGACCAGCCGGCCACGGAAGTAGGCGACGAGGGCGATGAGCGTCGTCAGCCCGTTGAGCAGGAGCGCCAGGGGGATCGCGACCTCCTTGACCGGAAGGCCTGCCCACTCGAGCACGGGCACGTAGACGAGGGCTCCCCCGAGCCCGAGCATGGAGAACAGGAAGGATACGCCGACGAAGCAGATACCGAGGACTGCGTACAACACGGCTGTCTTTCTCGATTCAGGGTGAAGGGCGGTGGTCCGATGGCATTACGCCGCTACTTGCCCGCCATCAGCTCCTGCTGGCAGGGGATGCACACCTTCCGGTCCTCCACCACACGCGCGTACGCCTCCACCACCATGTCCCCGCACCGCTCGCAGATCAGCGTGGCGAACGTCTCTCCACCGTTCGTCGGTACGTCGTAGTCGAAGACTTCGCTCACGTTGAAGAGCTCGTCCTCCGGTGCGTCGAGAACCATCTCGATGAGTGGCTGCACGACCTCCTCGGGCACCTTCGTCGGTGGCACGCCCTTCATCCGGTACTCGGTGAAGAACGGGGTCTGCTTGGTCTTCATCTGCACTTCGCCTCTGGGCACGACGCGGACGGCGCGGCCCGTGGTTCGATCGACCAGGGTGAGGCCGAACTTGCCGTAGCCGAGCTGCTTGATGTTGCCCTTGCCGAGCGTGCAGCCGGTGATCGTTTGCACGCCGTCGGCGAAGCAGTGCGCGCAGTGGGCGTCTCCGAGCTCCACCAGCGCGAGGAGCGTCTTGTCTCCCGAGCGCTCCACGCCGAGGCGGTTCATCGCGATGGCTCCGGCCCTGAGCCC
>JBJKRT010000019.1:0-45867 GCA_046704545.1 Longimicrobiales bacterium | reverse complement strand
GTCTGGCGGCGCATGTAGGCCTTCCAGGCGTCCGAGCCGGACTCGCGGCCGCCGCCCGTCTCCTTCTCTCCGCCGAACGCACCGCCGATCTCGGCGCCGCTGGTACCGATATTCACGTTGGCGATGCCGCAGTCGCTTCCGCGATGCGAGAGGAAGTGCTCGGCCTCGCGCACGTTCTCCGTGAAGATCGCCGAGGAGAGTCCCTGCGGGACCCCGTTGTGCAGCGCCATCGCCTCGTCCATGTCGGCTACCGCTTCGGCCGGTGTGGCGTCGGCTCGACCGTACGCGATGATGTAGAGGATCGGCGCGAACGTCTCTTCCTGGACGATCGCGAACTCGTTGCGTGCCGCCGCGATGCATGGCGTCACGTAGAGTCCGCCCGGATAGGCGTCGCCCGCGAGCGGCTCACCCCCGTAGAGGACCTCGCCGCCCTCCTCCTCCACCTGCCTGCGTGCCTGCGCCAGATCCTTCATCGCTTGCGCGTTGACGACCGGGCCCATGAGCGTGCCATCCTCGAGCGGATCGCCGATCGGGATGTCCTGGTAGGCGCGCACGAGGCGGCGGACCAGCTCGTCACGGACGGATGCGTGCACGATGATGCGGCGGGTGGTGGTGCAGCGCTGGCCGGCGGTGCCCACCGCGCCGAACAGGATCGCCGGCAGCACCAGGTCCATGTTGGCACTGGGCGTCACGATGATCGCGTTGTTGCCGCCGAGCTCGAGGATCGTGCGGCCGAGCCGCTTGCCCACCGCCTCCGAGACGTGGCGTCCCACCTGCGTGCTGCCCGTGGCCGAGACCAGCGGGATGCGCTCGTCGTGCAGGAGGCGCTCGCCCACCGTGGAGCCCTTGCCCACCACGAGCGAGAAGACGGCCGGATCCACCCCGCTCTCACGGCACGCCTCGGCGGCGATCTTCGTGACCGCGATGGCCGTGAGCGGCGTCTTGGACGCGGGCTTCCAGAGGGTAGCGTCGCCGCACACCGCGGCGATGGCCGCGTTCCAGCTCCACACGGCGACGGGAAAGTTGAACGCGCTGATGACGCCCACGACTCCGAGCGGATGCCACTGCTCCATCATTCGGTGATCGGGGCGCTCGGACGCCATCGTGAGGCCGTAGAGCTGGCGTGACAGGCCGGTCGCGAAGTCGCAGATGTCGATCATCTCCTGGACCTCGCCCATGCCTTCGGGCAGGATCTTGCCCATCTCCAGCGTGACCAGCGCGCCGAGCTCTCCCTTGTGTGCACGGAGCTTGTCTCCGAGCAGGCGCACGACCTGTCCGCGCTTGGGCCCCGGCACCCTGCGCCACTCGAGGAAGGCCGCGTGGGCGCGCGCGACGATGTCGTCGTACTCGTCCTCCGTGACCTGACGGACGGCGGCGAGACGGCGGCCGTCGATGGGGCTGAAGACCTCGAGCTCCGGGCCCGATCCGATCCAATCGCCGGCGAACCCGCCGGCGTTCACGTCCTCGATGCCGAGGGAACGCAGTATCTGCTCGCTCATGATGTTTTGTCCGGATGACGATGTCGGTGGGGACATGAAATGGAACGAAGCCGCCCGGCGATTTGAAAGGTAGTTGAATGCGAATCGGCGTGTTATGAACAGGTCTTGCGAACGCGGACTCGATCCCTGGTTCTCTATTGAGATGGAGAGGAGCAGGATTGCAGACGGAGGCCGGTCCAGGGTCCTCGAAGCGGACTCTCCAGATACTTCTTCGTCCGGCCAGTGCCTCATGGGTTCCGCGAGTCTCGGCCGGTCTCAACCGAACACATAGGCCTGGTCTGCTTTAGCGCCCCCGATTTCTCTGAACCCCATCGTCCTTGCCAATCTACTGTCCAGAGAAATCGGAGGCGCCAAAGGTGTATGGCACGGAGTTCCCGTCATCGGTAACCAGGTCGTACGTTCCATCGATGGTCTTGGGGCCGGTCGCATCACCGCAGCCTGTGAGAAGAGCCGCGCTGACGACGAGAATACCTGGCAGGCAAGTCCACCTCTTGATCCTCACCAGTCTCTCCCGTTGAAGACTAGGCCCGCCCCCCTGAACGGAGGGCTCAGGAGCCCTGTTCTCTGGTGGGTGTCAGGGAACCTTAACCAGGAACGGTTTTCCGCCCGCCAGCGCCTTATCGACCTCGGCGCGCGTGGTGGCGGTCTGGAGATCTTCACCGGGTTTGGATCCGCCTGTGACGAGGATGTCCATGGGAGTCACGATTCCGAAGGTGACACTCGCCACGACCATGTTTAGGAACGAGTGCTGGGTCTCGACACGCGCCACGCCCGCGTCGCCGCGCTCGGCTATCGCTTTCACCGTCGGAGGCGGCACCAACCGGTCCACGAAGCTCAACGCCCAGAGCCTGTGGACCTGTCGCGGCCCAGCGGCGACGCCGGTGTTGATGGTGGCGTGGTAGCACCCACTCATCAAAAGGACCGAGATCCCCAGTAGGCGTAGCTTTCGCATCTTCGCTTCTTCTCTCGTAGTGGCCCGACAGGCCGGGGTTGGACCTGCACGACGTTCAACTGCCTGGATCGACCAGGGCTTTGGCCAGCAGCGCGGCCAGGCTCGGCACGTCCTCGGGGGTGCACCGGTTGCACACGATTTCCCTCGCACCCAGGACCCTCGCTGACTCCGTTTCCACCATGCGCACCGACGCGACCATGGATTCGCCGAGGGCACTGAGGCTTCCCAACAGGACCGTCGAGGCGTTGAGCATCCGCCCGATCTTGGCCGCGTCTTCCGCGGACGTAAGGCCGTTGTTCTCGAAACGCACTTCGGCCAGGACCTTGTCGATGGCGGCGCGCTCGACTAGGCGCACGTTGCTGCGGTTTGCCAGCTGGGAGACGATGAAATCTCCCGCCGCACTGGCCATGTCGGCGGATGTGTTGCGGTTCGCGAAGCCGAGCACGGCCAGAGTAATGGTCTCTCCGGAGGAGATCAGCGGATCGCTGGGGGTGGTGAACTCGAACTTCTCGCGCTGCAAGAGTCCCGGGGGGGCAACCGGTCGCTCCACCGCCCTGCGGGGTGCGTCCGCGGATGCGCCCAGGATCGTGACCCCGGACTGGTCATCGGCCAGCGCCAGGCGAGAGCCGTCGGCCGTCGCAGCCATGGACGTCACCCGGCCCACGTGTTGGCGCCACGCCACGTCGCCCTGGTCAATCGACAGCACGCCCAGGTCCTCGCCGTCGAGGACGACGAAAACGGCCCTTCCTTCCGGCCCCCATGCCAGCGGCCCCACGGAATGCCCGAGTCCCTCCACCTCCCTCAGGTCCCGGCCGCGATCCCAATCGTAGAATCGGAGCACGCGCCTGGTGCGGGCGTGGAGGCCCGCCAGCGAGCGCACCAGATCCGTCTTCTCTTCCGAGAACGCCAGGAACCGGCCCGTCCCGTCGAGGGCGCCCCACCGGTACGCGGTGCGAGGTGGCGACGACTCCCTGTACGGATCCTCCTTGCCGACACTCCACATGGCGGTACGCCCGTCCCCGGAGACGGCGATGATCTCCGTTCCGTCGCGCCCGAACGCCACGTACGCCACGTCCTTGCCGTAGAGGTTGGGCGCGCGGTACCGGAGGCCCCCACCCAAATCGGCACTTCGGGTCTGCACGAAGCCGTCGTCCCCGCCCACGATAACCTGGGGCGCGGTGGGGCTGGCGCTCATCCAGTTGATGTTCTTGGGCACGTCCCAAACGGCGGCGACAGTGCCGTCCAGGAGGTCCAGGACCCCGACTCGCCTTCTGCCCGAGAGGAAGAACACCGCGCTTCCGTTTCCGGCCGGCGCCAGGAAGCGCAATCTGTCGCCGCCTACGGCGAAGCTCCGGACAACCGTGCCGAGCTGCGGGTCAACCAAGTGGATGGAGGCGCCGGTGGCCAGGAGCAGCCGCCTGCCGTCCGGCGTGAACGCCAGATCCTTCACGCCGGTGACGTCCAGATGTCGCAGCACCTGGACATGCGGCACCTGAGCGTGAACGTTGCCACCCACCAGGATCGCGAGGAGCACCAGCCCGACCGACCGGTATCCCCCACGCACCTTCATGACTTCGCCTTCCTCGGAACGAATCGAACCGTCAGTGAGGTGGCTGTCATGGCCTCCACCGTTCCCACGTACGCGCCGAAGTGCCACCGCTGGATCGTCTCGGCGAGTTCCTCCGTGGACCTGCGGCCGATCCACCGGAGATGCGCCTGGTGTTGGGCCAGATCCATGGAGGCCAGGAGCAGTCTCTCGCTGGAAAGCACTAGCTCTTGCATCTGCGCCAGGAACGAGAGCACCCCGTCATGGCTCGAAACGCCATCGAGGAGCAGGTCGATCTCCTGAACGTCGTAGGCCCGGGCGCGCCAGGACTCCAGCAGCGCGTCCGAGGCGTCCTTCCAGGCCAGATCCGCCGCGGACCGCGCGGCCTTCATCTCCGCACCCGTGGCGTTCGTGTCCGCCCCGCGGGCGTGTCCCTGTCCTTCTCCCACCACCACCGATCGATCGTCGGTCACCGTCACGATGACGTCCGCCGTCGCGGATTCGAACCTCGACTCCAGGCGCGTCACCGACGTGGCGCTGGTGACCTGCACAGTGACGTCTGCGTCGCCCTCGGTGACACGGAAGCCCTTGGTCACAGCGCCGGCGGACACCCTCTCTACCGCGGCGCGTCCGGCCGCCGTGGTGTCCGCCGGGGAGATGCGCAGGCGCGGCAGCCCGAGGCGGTCCTGGAGGAGCCCGATGGCGACGAGATCCTTCGACAGGCGAGCCCGGTCGACAGACGCCTCGACGGTCACGGTCAGGACGTCGTCTTGCCTGGACTCCCCCACGACCTGGTATCGGGTTACGTAGCCCGCCGACTGGGCCAGGATCCGATCCTGTTCCAGCGCCAGATTCGTCACCTGCGTTTCCGAGAGCAGGAGCACTCCCGTCTCCTGCTCCACGGCGCGACGCAACGCTTCCTTGATGGCGACGCTGCGAGCCGCGGCGATATTGGACCCGATCGCCGCCTTCCCTTCGACGACGACCTGTTTGACGTCCGACTGTTGGCCGCTCGCGGCCGCAGGACCCACGGCTCCTGCGACGGCCAGAATCCACACAACCGCACGGGCGCACGCCCCTACAATCGACGCCTCGGTCATCGCCCGAAGACGGCTTCTTGGAACGCGCGGCCCATGCTGAGCGTCATGTCGATTTCGACGATTCCCAGGTCCTCGTTGTGGCGTGGCTCACCCACAATGGCGTTGCGCACATAGGCCTCGACCCGGGTCCTTATCTCGTCCTTCTCTAGGGTCGCCATCCTGACCGTCCCCTCGGAGGACAAGTGCAGTCCGAATATCTGCTCTGCGAGTCTCCGGTACCCGTCGATCCTGGCCGCCCGTTCGGCGGCAACCCATGCCTGCGCCTTCGAGGCTGCGTCGTCACGGATGGCTGCCCTCCCGGTGACATGGACCGTGGTCTCCGCCACCGACGGATCGAGCGTGGGGGCGAGGTGCTTGCCGCCGCATTGGGCCAGCGCGAAGAGAAGCAGGGCCAACATGGTCCGACGGACGTTTCGGGTGCTCATCGCAGGATGTCCTCCATGCCGGCGAGATCCAGGGAGACCTTCGCCTCGGCCATGTCACCCACGGTCCGCGTGGACTCGACCACCGCGCCCCTGATGAACGCGTCGACCGTACTCCGCAGTGTGTCGTTCTTGAGACACAGGTCACCGACCGTCGTCTCGGCGGACACCTGCACTCCGAACACGTACTCCAGCAGGCGCCGGTAGGCGTCGTTCACCGCTGCCCGCTCGCCGAGGAGTCGCGCCTGCGTGGCCGTCTGGCCCCGCTTGGCCACAATGGCGGCTTGGCCGATCACGGTCACCGTGGTGCTCCATTCAGGCACGTCCTTGTCCGGCTTGTCGGGAAGACCGGCTCCACCGGGCGCCACCTGTGCGCGCACCGGGCTGGTGGACGCCGACTGTCGCTCCGCGGTATCGGGGTCGACGCGCGGCGCGCCGCGACCCGTGGCCGTCACGGTCCGCACGCCGGCCTTTAGGCGCTTCCCGAGGAGTTTCTCCAGGTCGTTCAGGTCGAGGGCGACCTTCACGGTTGCGGAGCCGTCGGGCTCGAAGTGCTCGTCGAGCACCTGGGCTCCGCGGACGAAGGAGTCGAGCGCGACTCGTGTCTCGCTCGATTCCATCACGAGATCTCTGACCTTCGAGCTTCCCTCGAGCGAGAAGCCGCTGATCGTCTCCAGCAGTGTTCGATAGGCGTCCGCTCTGGCTGCCTCCATCGCCTGCAGCGCTCGAGCACCCCTCGAGTTCTGGGCTCCGGCTGCCTGTGGCATAGCCGCCGTCACCGCTACAGCCCCCATCCACATCACGCCGGCCAGAGCACGCCTCAACCTTGGCGAGTCCATAGCAATAGCCTCTGAAGAGGGCTTCCTAGTGATGAAGGAAGACCGAGAAACCGAAGTTGATGGGGATCGACTTGAACTTGGGCCACTCGAACTCGTTCACACCCTCATAGCTGTAGTAGTACCAGTCCTGAGAGGTCGAGATGTTGAGGGCGACGTTCTCGCCGATGAAGCGCCGGAAGCCTGCGGTAAACGAGCCGCCAGCACCGTGGAGCAACTCGCCACCTGAGAAGCCGCTCCCGGCGGACACGCCGACGTAGGGCAACCACAGGCTCTGCGTCGTGAAATTCCATTGCGCCAGTACGCCGAACAGACCTCCGACCTGTCCGTCGGAGTCGAACGACAAGGCAGACGCCAGGCCCCATTCGAAGTTGTCCGTGGCAAAGTGAGTCAGGCTCACATAGGCGGCCCCCGCGGCCTGGGTAAGACAATCCTCTCGGCAGAAGTTCAGGTTGCCGTTCAGACTGATCTGGGTCGCCCCGGTCCCGATGATTTGCCCGGTGACCGTACCCGGTAGCCAGAGCAGTGCTGCCGCTGCGAGAGATGCATAGATCGTCCGACGCATAAGCTCCTCGTTCAGTGCTGAAAGGTGGAATCGTCAACACCTGCCCGGTGAGGAGGGAGGGAGGGGGGACGCCGGGCATTTCGCAACGTTAGGACCTGGGCGTCAACTAAGCGTCAAGGCTGCCCTCTCAGAGACGTATCGGGCGGCTCATCGCGTGGGCACGTCACGGGCTGGCGTCAGCGTGTCGCAACGTGCGAAGCGGAGGATGGCTCCGTATGGGCATCGGACCTATTGCGGGATGACGAGGGCGTACACGCCTCTCACGTCGGTGCCACGGATAAAGTGCGGACATGGTACGCGCACATGCTGGCAGGCGCCATGGGGGCATAGTCGTATGCCCGTGTCGTAACTCCCGGACAGGTTCTTGCGCAAGAACGCCCTACGCGTGCCCTGATCTGGGATTACGGGGCCAGCCGTCGGGAGCGACGGGAGGCGCCGGCCGCGGCACTTTGGAAGTCTCTCAAGGAAGCGCGTGTATGGGAAGGTGACCGCTCCGCTCGCTCGCGTCGTATGGACGACGACCGGCTCCGCTACCGCTTCACCAGCCGCACGTTGCCCCGTCCGAAGAGCTTCTGCAACGCTTGAACGGTCTCGAGGTCCGGCGCGACCTTGAGCGAGCGCGACCGGAACCGGGGCGCCCGCTCTCCGTTGTCGGCGCCCACCTGCAGGAGCACGGATGCCGCCCCGGGGTGTGCGCTCAGGACGGCGCGTGCCTCCTGGAACGCCTCGTCGGGCAGCGGAGCGCCGAGCTCCAGCTCGATCTGCACGCTGAGCTCCCCGTTGGTGGCGAGCTCCTCGAGCGACCGCGCCGCATCCAGGAAGATCGGCGGATCCTCCTCGTCGCGCTCGCGTCCGCTGACCTTTCCGGAGACGAGCACGACGGCGTCCTGTTGCAGGACCTCCTTGTAGGTCTGCCATGTGTCGCGGAACGCGAGGATGGTCGCCGTGCCCTGGAAGTCTTCGACCGTGATCTTGCCCCACTCGCTGCTGTCCTTGCGCGAGATCTGGCGTGCCACCGACGTGACGACGCACGGTAGCTCGACGGCCTGGTTGCTATACTCCTGCAGGGTGGCGGTGCTCATCGGCTCGAAGGCCCGCACGACCTCGCGGAAGCGGTCGAGCGGATGGCCCGACGTGAAGAAGCCGAGTGCCTCCTTCTCACGAGCGAGGCGCTCGGGCTCGGGCCACTCGGGCACGTTCGGGAGCGCCGGAGCATTGCGCGGCAGCGCCGAGGCGGCCCCGAAGAGCGACGCCTGACCGGCCTCCTTCTCCGCGTGGCGGGCCTGGACCTCCGCATACGCGGTGTCGAGCCCCGCGAGCAGCTGCGCGCGATGACCGAACGCGTCGAGCGCGCCGGCCGCGATGAGCGCCTCGCATGCGCGCTTGTTGAGCGCGCGCACGTCGATGCGCTCCAGGAAGTCGAACAGCGAGGTGAACGGTCCGCCGGACTCGCGTGCTTCGATGACCGAGCGCACCGCTCCGGCGCCCACCCCCCGCACGGCCCCGAGGCCGAAGCGGATCTGGTTGGCGTCGGTGACCGTGAACTTCCAGCCCGACTCGTTCACCTCGGGTGGGAGCACCTCGACCGGATCATCGAGCTTCGGGATGTAGCGCGGCAGGTCGCGGCACTCGCCGATGTACTTCACCACGTCGTCGGTCTTGTCGAGCACCGACGACAGCAGGCCGGCCATGAACTCCGCCGGGTAGTGCACCTTGAGCCAGGCCGTGTGATACGACACGAGCGAGTACGCCGCGGCGTGGCTCTTGTTGAAGCCGTAGCGGCCGAACGTCTCGATCTGATCGGCGAGGTCCTCGGCCAGACCCTTGTCGACGCCGCGCTCGACGCACCGCTCCACGAACTTGCCGAGCTCCTTCTTGATGAGCTCCGCGTTCTTCTTGCCCACCGCCTTCCGGAGCACGTCGGCTTCGGCCAGGCTGAAGCCTGCCAGGATGTTGGCGATGCGCATCACCTGTTCCTGGTAGACGATCACCCCGTAGCTCGACTCGAGCACCGGCTCGAGGTCGGGGTGCGGGTAGCGTACGGGCTCGCGGCCGGTCTTCCGCCGGATGTAGACGTCCGTCATGCCGGAGTCGAGCGGACCGGGGCGGATGAGCGCGTTCCTGGCCACGAGGTCGTCGAAGCGGTCGCACTTCATCGCGCGCAGCTTGTCGTTGGCGAGCCGCGACTCGAACTGGAAGACGCCCGCCGTACCCCCGCGCGCGATCATCCGGTACACCGCCGGGTCGTCGAGCGGGACGTCGTCCATGCTCTCGTAGGCCTCCCCGGTGTCCGGGTTGGCGAGCTTGCCGTGGCGCGCCTTGACCATCTCCACGGCGTCGTGGATGACGGTGAGCGTCTTGAGCCCGAGGAAGTCCATCTTGAGCATGCCGGCCTCTTCGAGGCTCGTCATGTCGTACTGCGTGACGACCATGGCGTCGTCGCCGTCGCCGTTCCCGCCGTTCTTGCCCGTCTGGATGCAGACCGGCACGTACTCGTCGAGCGGGCCGGGCGCGATGACCACACCGGCGGCGTGCACGGAGGCGTGCCGGGCGAGGCCTTCCAGCGTCATCGAGTAGTCGAAGAGCTGGCGATGGCGCTCGTCGAGCTTGTAGAGATCGCGGACCTCCTTGAGGTCCTTGACCGCTTCCTCGACGGTGAAGCTCTGGCCAGGAGCGTTCGGGATGAGCTTGGCGATCTTGTCAGTCTCGGACGGCTCGAATCCGAGCGTGCGGCCCACGTCGCGAATGACGGCGCGACTCTTCATCGTCCCGAAGGTGATGATCTGGCCGACCGCGTCGGCGCCGTACTTCTGGCGCGTGTACTCGATCACCTCGCCGCGCCGCTCGAAGCAGAAGTCGATGTCGATATCCGGCATCGAGACCCGCTCGGGGTTCAGGAAGCGCTCGAACAGCAGATCGTGCTCGATCGGGTCGAGGTTCGTGATGCCGAGGCTGTAGGCCACGAGCGAGCCGGCGGCGGAGCCACGGCCGGGTCCCACGGGGATGTCGTGATCCCGCGCCCAGCGGATGAAGTCCTGGGTGATGAGGAAGTAGCCGGCGTAACCCGTGCCCTTGATGACGCCCATCTCGTAGTCGAAGCGCTCGCGGACCGGGTCCGGGAGCGGGTCGCCGTAGCGCTCACGCGCGCCCTCGAGCGCCAGGTGCTCGAGGTAGGCGTTCTCGTCGTTGTGGTCGTCCGGGAGCGGAAACTCGGGCAGGTGGTACTTCTTCTCGAAGACGAGGTCGACCTCGTCCGCGATGCGCAGCGTGTTCTCCAGCACCTCCGGGTGACCCGGAAAACGCTCGGCGATCTCGGGCGCGCTCTTGAAGTAGAGCCCGCCGTCGTAGCGCATGCGGGCCGGGTCGTCGCGGTCCTTGCCGAGACCGATGCACAGCAGGACGTCGTGCGCCTCGTGGTCGTCCGGCTGCAGGAAGTGCGCGTCGTTCGTGGCCACCACCGGCAGGCCGAGCTCGTCGGCGAGGTCGAAGACCTTCGTGTTCAGCTCGGCCTGGCCCGGCGTGTCGTGCGCCTGGACCTCCAGGTAGTAGCGCCCGTCGAAGACGTTGGCGTACCACTCGGCCGCCTCACGGGCACCGTCGTGATCGTCGGCCAGAAGGTGCCGGGCCACCTCGCCGGCCATGCAGGCCGAGGACACGATGATGCCCTCGTGGTACCGGGCCAGGACCTCGCGGTCCACCCGCGGACGATGGTAGAAGCCCTCCGTGTAGCCGATCGAGGAGAGCCTGACCAGGTTGCGGTATCCGACCAGGTCGCGTGCCAGCAGGACCAGGTGATAGTAGGCGCGCTCGCCCTGTCCCGACCTGGCGCGCTCCCGGCGGTCGCCGGGGGCCACGTACGCTTCCATGCCCACGATGGGCCGGAGGCCCTCCTTGCGGGCCGCCTTGTGGAAGTTCCAGGCGCCGAACATGCAGCCGTGGTCCGTGAGGGCCAGGCCCGGCATCTCGAATTCCTTGGCCCTTCGGACGAGATCGCCGATGCGGTTGGCGCCGTCGAGAAGGGAAAACTCGGAATGGGTATGGAGGTGGACGAAGCTCACGCGGCTTACGGAGGTGCTCGGGTTCGGTGGGCTCGGACGCTGGTGGATCCATTTTAGCGGGCGCGCCGGGGGCCGATCAAATCGGCGGATGGCGGCGCGCCACGGGGCGCGGGTTTTCGTGGGCGAGCGTCGCCGCCGGCACGCTCGTCGATGAGCCCGGAGGCGGCGTTGGCGGGCTCACGTTGGACGGCGTCCGCCTCCCGCTGCTAGGATGGACGCGTGAATCCTCCCATGGGCCCGCTCGGAGCCGAGTCATGCCCCGAACCTTGCTTCTCGCCGGCCTGGTCGTGATGGCCGGAGCAGCTCCCGGCCTCTCGGGTCAGCGGATAGACCATCCGCTCTCGGTCGAGGTGCGGCTGGACGACTTCGGCATCACGAGGGCCGAGTTCATCCTGCGCGGCCAGTTGTCGGTCACGTATACGCCGCAGGGCCCGCAGCTTTCCGTGGGAAGGTTACGGGACGTTCCGCCCGCCGCTATGCCTCCGTCAGCGACTGCGTCTCCGGGGCCGACGCCCGAGGGAGGCGCGGCCGCCGCCGCTTCTTCGCGGCGCGCGCTCTGGGTGTGGCGCACCCGGAAGTTGCTCGCCGACGATACGGCGCGATCCGCCTTTCTCGATCTCGTGTCTCGCCAGCGCATCGATCGCGTGTTCCTGGATCTTCCGCCGGCGCCGGGCGAGGCGCCTCACGCGGGATTCGTGCCCTTCGACGGGGCCGCGCTCCAGCCGCTGATCGCCGCCCTGCACAAACGGGGGGTGGAGGTGGACGCCCTGGACGGCGATCCGGCGTACGCACTCGGGCAGAACCATGCCGGCGTGCTACAGACGGTGGCACGTGTGGTGGCCTACAACCGGACCGCGCCTCCGGGAGCCCGCTTCCACGGCGTGCACTACGACGTCGAGCCCTACCTCCTGCCGGGCTTCCAGGGGCCCGCGCGGCAGGACATCCTGGACGACTACCTCGACCTGGTCGACGACCTGGCCCGAGAAGCCCACCGGGGCGGCCTCGCGGTGGGTGTCGACGTGCCCTTCTGGCTGGGTGCGCCCTATCAGGAGACCGGACGTCCGTTGGACGCGGTGCACGGAGGGGTGCGGCGCACGGTGCTCCAGCACGTCCTGTCCCTGGTGGACGAAGTCACGGTCATGGACTACCGGACGACCACGTCCGGTCCGGACGGCAGCCTCGTCCACGCGGTGCGCGAGCTCTCGGCCGCCGCGGGCTCCGGAGCGAAGGTCTGGGTGGGGCTCGAAACCGGCCCGATCGCCGACGAGGACCTCGTGTCGTTCGGATCCCGGCCCGCCGCCGCCGAGGCGCCCGGTGCGGGACGTTCGTACGTGGCGCTCGAGTCTCTCGGGGCGCGTCGTGCCCGGTTGTGGCTCGTGCCTGCGGGAGGCGAGGCGGCGTTTAGGAAGGACGTGGAGCGGGCGGGTGGCGACCCCGCACACCTGCTCTACTGGCCCGTGCGTGCGGTCACGCGGGTCCCGGGTACGAAGCTCTCGTTCCACGACCTGGGTGCGGCGCGCCTGAGCTCGGCCGCCGACACGCTTCGTGCTCGGCTGGAATCGCTACCCGCGTTCGCCGGGCTGGCCTACCACGACTACGGGAGCTTGCGCGACCTGCTGGCGTCCGACCCGGAGGGCTCCGGTCACGACTGACCGCACTTGAACGTGTCGAGGATGGTCCGAAGCTGGATCATGTACTGGTACTTGTCCGTGTTCGGTGCGTACAGCCACGCGTCGAGCAGGTACATCCGATTCTGGCTCGGGCAGATGATCGCGCGCAGGAGGAACGGGCCCGCAGCCGGCCAGCCGAGAGACGGGGGGTTCTTCCACATGGCTTGAATCCGATATCCCTGCAGACCCTCGTACTTGAACGGCCCGCCCTGCTGGAGGCTCAGGTCCAGGTCCTGATTCTCCTTGTAGTACTTCGAGACGATCCGCTGGCGCCAGTCGAGAAGGTCCTTGGCCTGGAGTCCCGGGGGGATCGGGCTCTGCCAGGTCACCATCACCTCGCGGATCAGCTTGGAGGGGTCCGGGTTGTCGTTGCGGAAGATGTAGACCGAGTCCGCCGGCTTCCTCCAGGTATACACCTTCGGCAGAACGAGCGAGAACCCGGCTTGCCCCATGAGGGTGTCGGCCAGGGCCGAGTCCACCCCCGACATGTACATACGGGCCTTCGCCCACCCCCGGTATTGCTCGTTGATGCTCTGCTCGACCTTCGGGAGATACGGATAGACCTCGCCGGCCGCGTCCGGCTTGCTGAGAAGGACGATGTCGACGGTCTGTCCGCTCGCCCACACGTTGTGGGCCGAATAGAGCCCCGGCGCCTTGGCGGAGCTGCCGACCTGATCGAGCGGCTTCTTCAGCCAGGGAGCGTTGCGCGTGCCGACGAGCACGAGATGCCGGAACCGCCTGAGATTGCCCCACTTCGTGGGCTCGGTAGGATCCTGATAGGTGACGTCGAACGCCCGCTCCTGCCGTATCGTCAGGATCTTGGGCTGCAGGACGGTCTCGACCGAATCGGAGACCTGTCGCCACACCGTGGTGTCCATGGCGACGATGACGCTGTTGCCGTCGCCATAGGCGACGGGCAGCTGGCTGCACGAGGTCAGGCCGAGGAGGCCCGCGGCGAGTAGGCTGATCGTGGCGGTAGCGCGCATCGTCTTCCTGTCCCGTTCGGGGCCGTTCGGTGCGAGAAGGCGTTCCATGTCGTAGTACCGTTCCGTCACGCGGGGGTTTCGGGCGCCGGGCCCAGATTCCGCTCCAGGAGGGCTTCGGGAGAGGGGTCGCGTCCCATGAATTCGCGGAACAGCTCCTCCGGCTCCTCCGAGTCACCTCGTGAGAGGATGGCAGCGACGTAGTCGCGACCGGTCTCGGGATTGAAGATCCCTTCGCGGCGGAATCGCGTGAACACGTCCGCGTCCAGAACCTCGGACCACAGGTAGCTATAGTAGCCCGCCGCGTACCCTCCGGCGAACAGGTGGGTGAACGACGGGAGGCTGTGCAGCTCCGCGAACCGCGGACCGGGGGAGAACGCCAGGAACCGCTCGCGTCCGAACTCCATGACCGCCGAGCCCTGGTCCCGGTCGGGGTCTGCCTCGGTGCGGGCGGCCTCGTCATGGAGCCGTGGCGCCAGCTCGTTGTGCAGCGCCAGGTCGACCGTCCCGAACGACAGCTGCCGGAGCTGAGCCCATCCGCCCATGAAGCGCCGGGCGGCGATCAGCCGTTGGAACATCTCCTCGGGCAGCGGCTCGTCGGTCTCGAAGTGGCGGGCGAACAGGTCGAGCGCCTCGCGCTCCCAGGTCCAGTTCTCCATGATCTGGCTCGGAAGCTCCACCCAGTCCCAGGCGACGTTGACGCCCGAGCGCGACGCGATCTCCACGCGCGAGACGCAGTGGTGCAGCAGGTGCCCGAACTCGTGGAACGCGGTTTCCACCTCGCGGTGGGTCAGCAGGGCCGGCCGGTCTTCCTCGGGCGGCGTGAAGTTGCCGCAGATCAGGCCGAGGTGCGGCGCGAAGCCCTCCTCGCCCGGCCCTCCTGTGATGAGGCTGTCCATCCAGGCGCCCTGGCGCTTCTCCTTGCGCGGGAACCAGTCGGAGTAGAAGGACCCCATGTGGGTCCCCTGCTGGTCGTAGATCTCGAAGTAGCGTACGTCCGGGTGCCATACCTCCTCGATGTGACGCTCCTCGACACGGAAGCCGAACGTGCGGCGAACGATCTCGAAGAGTCCTTCGAGCACCCGGTCGAGCGGGAAGTACGGACGGAGCGCCTCGTCGTCGATCTCGTAGCGCTCCTTGCGAAGCTGCTCCATCACGTAGGCGACGTCCCACGGCTCGAGCCCGTCCAGGCCCAGGGAGCGGGCGTGCCCGCGCAGCTCGGATACGTCGCGGTTCCAGTACGGCATCGTCCGTTCGACGAGATCGCGCTCGAAGCTCGTGGCCCGCTCGGCGGTCCGCGCCATCCGGTCCTCGAGCATGTAGTCGGTGAACGTTTCGTAGCCGAGGATGTCGGCGATCCGGTCGCGGATCCGCAGAATGCGTGCCATGACGGGGCGGTTGTCGTGGTCGCCGTCGCGGCAGCGCGTGCTGTACGCCACGTAGATCTCTCGCCGTAGCTCGCGCTCATGCGCGTACTTCAGGATCGGCTCCACCGAGGGGTAGTCGAGCGTGAGAAGCCACCCGTCCACCCCCTTCTCCTTCGCGCGCACGCGCGCGCGGCGCTTGGCCGCGTCGGGCACACCGTCCAAACGGGCCTCGTCGGTCACCTGCAGCTCGTAGGCGGCCGTCGCGTCGAGGACATTCTCGCTGAACTTCTGCTCGAGCCGGGCAAGCTCGACCTGTGCGGCTTCCAGCTCCTGCTTGGCATCGGCCGGCAGGTCGGCGCCCGCGCGGCGGAACTCCCGCAGCGTCTTGTCGAGGTGACGGTGGCGCAGACCCGTGAGGGCGCCGGCTTCCTCGGTGTCGGAGAACGCCTTCAGCCGTTGCCAGAGCGCTCCGTTGAGCGGCAGCCGAGACCAGAACGCCGAGATCTCCGGCAGCACGGCGTTGTAGGCCGCGCGCAGCTCCGGCGTCTCGGCTACGGACATGAGGTGGCCGGCGGGCGCGATCGTCCTTCCCAGCCGCCGGGTGACCTCCTCCAGCCGCTCCATCGTGTTCTCCCACGAAGGAGGCGCCGGATCGGCCGCGAGCGCGTCGACCTGGGCCTGCGCCTCGGACAGCGCGGAGCGGATGCCGGGCTCGACGTGCCCGGCACGGATCCGGTGGAAGGGAATCCGAAAATCGTCGCTGAGGAGGGGGTTGGCTGTTTCGCTCATTCTTCCAGAGAGAGGGAGGGGAAACGGAAGGCACGTGCATTATGTCGAGAGCGGAAGCCGGCGGGTAGGGTACCACGCCTCGCGGGATGCGCCGTATCTTGGGGGATCACGGGTCGGAACGCCGCCGACGGATAGGCCCCGATCCGTGCCGACCCTCTGCGAGCGCCGCTTCCGATGAGCCCGAGCCAACGTGATCCACTGCAGCGACGCGCCTTGGGCGTCGTGCGTCCAGCGGTCATGGTCGGACTGTTGTTCGGGCTCATGTGGCTCATCTCCCGTGAGGCGCCGCCGAGCCCCGAAGGGGGCGAGTTGGCCGTCCTCGTCGGCTTCGTCTTGCTGGCGGCGGCCGTGTCCGGGACGCTTGCCGTGGAAGCGGGTCTGCCACGGCTCACCGGCTTCATCCTGGTAGGAATCCTCGCGGGGCCCTCGGTGTTCCGGCTCCTGCCGTCGCCCGCCGTCGTGGATCTCCGGCTGATCGACCGGTTCGCGCTCGCGCTCATTGCCATGTTGGCCGGGGGAGAGCTTCGTGTAAAGCAGCTTCGGCCCCATGCGCGCACGATCGCGGCGACCACGATCGTGGTGACGGGGGTGGTCTGGATCGGCATGGCCCTGGTGGTGCTCGCGGTGCGCCGATTCGTGGCGCCCCTTGCGGCGCTTCCCTGGCCGGGGGCGATCGCCGTGGCGCTCCTGCTGGGGATCTGGGCGGCGAACTCGTCTCCGGATCTGACCGTGGCGGTTATCGAGGAGAAGCGAGCCCGGGGTGCGCTCGCGGAGGTCATCCTCGGCGTCACGATCGCCAAGGACGTGCTCGTCATCGTGCTCTTCACGCTGACGCTGACCCTGGTCCGGCCGCTCCTCATCCCGGGCCAGGCGCTCTCCATGCACGCCCTCGTCGATCTCGCGCGGGAGGTGGGGGGCGCGTTGGTGGTGGGTGGGGTGTTGGGGTGGGTGTTCTCGCAGTATCTGGGTGGCGAAGGGCAGAGGGCGCGCTCTCCGCTGGCGACGTTCCTGTTCGCGTACGTGCTCGTCGTGGTGGCGCGCGAGCTGCACGTCGAGCTCCTCCTGGCCGGCGTCGCGGCGGGCTTCGTGATCGAGAACCTGTCGCCGGCGGGCGATCGCATGATCCGGGGGATCCGCTCCGTTGCCGTGGTGGTTTTCGCGTTCTTCTTCGCGGTGGCGGGGGCCGGCCTGGACCTCGCGTCGGCCGCGCGCTTCTGGCCGGTCGCGGTCGTGCTGTTCGGCGCGCGGGTCGTGCTCACCCGTGCGGGCGCCCGGTGGGGTGCGCGGGTGGCCGGAGCACCGGCGGCCGTCCGGTCGGGTACCTGGTTGGGGCTGGTGTCGCAGGGAGGCGTATCGCTGGGTCTGATCCTCGCGCTCGAGACGGCTGCGCCCGAGCTGGGGGGTGGAATCGTGGCGCTGGCGATGGCAATCATTCTGGGGAACATTCTCGGCGGCCCGATCCTGCTCGGACGGGCCCTCGCTTCGGAGGAAGCCGCATGACGGGTGCGCGCGAGCACCGCCACGGACACGACGGGCACGACCACGCCGTGGGTCATCCCGGCGGACTGGTGCGGCGGGGGGAGGAGGGCGGTCGCATGCGGTGGGCCCTCGTGATCACGGCGCTCTTCATGATCGCCGAGGTCGTGGGCGGCGTGGTTTCGGGGTCGCTGACGCTGCTCGCCGATGCCGGGCACATGCTGACCGACGTGGGCGCGCTGGCGCTCTCCCTGCTGGCCATGCGGTTGGCGGAGCGACCCCCGAATACCGAGAAGACGTTCGGCTGGGTGCGGCTCGAGATCCTGGCGGCGCTGGTCAACGGGGCCGTGCTGCTCGCCATCTCGGGCCTCATCGTGTTCGAGGCGTGGCAGCGCTTCCACGAGCCCGTGCACGTGGACGCGAGCATTCTTCTCTCGATCGGTGCGCTCGGGATCCTGGTCAACGTGGCTTCCGCGTTTCTGCTTCACGGGCACAGCCACGGGAACCTGAACGTACGGGGAGCCTACCTGCACGTGCTCGGCGACGTGCTGGGCTCGGTCGGAGCGGTGGCCGCGGGCCTGGTCATCCTGTGGATCGGATGGACACCCGCCGACCCGATCATCTCGGTGCTCATCGCGCTCCTGATCCTCGTGAGCGCCTGGCGGCTCGTCCACGAAGCGACGGACGTGCTCCTCGAGGCGGCGCCGCCCTGGATCGACATGCCGAAGCTCCTCGACGACCTGCGCGACATCGACCGCCTGGACGATGTGCACGACGTTCACGTCTGGACGCTCACGTCCGGGTTCGTGGCGTTGTCCGGCCACGGTGTGATCGACGATCCCGGAGACCACACCCGAGTGCTGGACCAGGTGCGGGAGCGGATGAAGAGACACGGGATCGAGCACGTCACGTTCCAGTTGGAGATGCGGCCGCTCTACCATCTCCCGGAGCAAGCCGGGGCCGACCCGTGACGGTTGCGGAGAGGCGTCAGGGGTCCGTCAGTGTCGGGGGGCGGGAGCGACGTCCCATGGAGATCTCTCGGAACACGCACCTGGTTGTTGACATACCCAAGGTCACGATTACTTTCGCGCCAGTACCCTCGGAGCCTCGAACAGCGTCGGGGCGCTCCGGGTCCGGAACCAGGATGGGGAGCTAGACATGAGCCGGTCGGCTTGGTTCGATGAGGAGTCTCTCGCTACCGTGGTGATGGCCAGAGACGACGATGAGGACGACTTCGACGAAGAAGACGTCGATGAGGAGGTGCTCGACGACGAGGAGTGGTCCGAGGACGAGGAGGACTGGGACGACGACGACTGGGATGACGACGACGACGAGGATGATGACGACTGGGAGGACGACGACGATGACGACGACGACGACCTCTTCGGTCGGCGGCCCCGTCGGCAGCGTCCCGATTGGCAGTAAAGCCCACGACCTGGAATCGATCATCGAAACCGCCCCGGCCGGTAGGCCGGGGCGGTTTTTTTTCAGCGGGAGAAGGTGCGTGCCGGAAGCGGAACGTCTTTTCGATGAAACCCCGAAGGGGCCGGGTGGGGTAGTGCTGTCATCATGATGCCAATGACGAAGTGGGTGCGGCGCCTGCTCATCGCGAACATCGCGGTGTTCTTCCTGGAGATGTGGTATCCTCCCCTGAAGATGCAGATGGCGTTCTATCCGCCGTTGATTCTGCAGCGGCCGTGGACCGTGGTGACGTACATGTTCATCCACGAGAACGTCACCCACATCTTCTTCAACATGCTGGTCCTCTTCTTCTTCGGGCCGCGGGTCGAGATGCGGCTCGGCGAGAAGCGCTTCCTCTGGCTGTACTTCCTGTCGGGGATCGGCGGTGCCGCCGCGAGCTTCGCCTTCTCGAGCGCCGCCATCATCGGCGCCTCGGCCGCGGTCTTCGGCGTACTGCTCGCGTTCGCCATGTACTGGCCGAAGGAGAAGATCCTGCTCTTCTTCATCATCCCCATGGATGCGTGGATCCTGGTGGCCGGAGCGGTGGCGTTCGAGTTGTACACCGGCATCACGGGCACCGAAGCGGGCATCGCCCACTTCGCGCACCTCGGTGGACTGGCGACCGGGTTTCTCTACCTCAAATGGTCGGACTGGCGGATGGGCGCGAGCCGGCGGGCCTTCAAGCGCGCCATGACCCCACAACCCACACCGGGGGTCACCGACCGAGGTGTGCTCGACCGCTGGCGCTCGATCTCGGTCGAAGGACTCCACGAGCTGAACCGCGAAGAGGTCACCCGTCTCGTGGACAAGGCGGAGCGGGAGGGCCCGCGAAGTCTCACCGACGTCGAGCGGCAGTTCCTGGACCGGATGGCGGGCAGGTGAACGGCCGGCTACCGGCCTGACGTCGCTCCAGGACCGATGGCCGATCCGTCGCGCTACCCGATCCCGTCGGGGACCCATCGGGTGGAGGAGACCATCCGGAGGAGCCGCTTCATCACCACCGTGACGCACGCATCCACCGGTGACGCCGCACATGAGTTCCTGGAGCGGATCCAGGCCGAGTTTCCGGACGCGACGCATCACTGCTGGGCGTTCGTGGCGGGTCCTCCAGGGAGCACGACCCAGATCGGCATGAGCGATGCCGGAGAGCCGCACGGCACGGCCGGCAAGCCGATGCTCACGGCGCTCCTGCATGGAGGGGTGGGGGAGATCGTGGCGGTCGTCACGCGCTACTACGGCGGGACCAACCTCGGCACCGGCGGGCTCTCGCGAGCGTACTCGGGGGGCGTGACCCGGGCGCTGGAGGATCTGCCGACCGTGGAGAAGGTCGAGCGGATCGACGTGGAGGTCGTGGTGCGTTACGCCGAGGTCGACGCGCTCCGGCGCCTCATGGACGAACTGGAGGTGACGGTCGTCTCCGAGGAGTACGGAATCGAGGCGCGATACCGTTGTGGCGTCCCCGAGCGGCGGATGGGGGCGTTCCGTTCCGCGGTGGCCGACCTCTCGCGGGGAACGGGCACGGTCCGGGAGACGTAGAAGGGGGGACTCGCTACATTGATTCCCATGTCGCACTCACGGGTATTCGCTCCGGTTCTACTGCTCTCGGCGGCCTTCTGGCTCGCCGCGGCGGCACCCGTGCGTGCGTGCCCGACCGACGGCACACCCTCCGTTCACCAGGTCGCGCCCGAGCGTGCCGCGCAGCTGGCGACGCATCCGGCGGCCCGGATGGCGGACGTGGCCATGGCGTTCGACGAGGCGGACGGAGACGGCTCCGTCCCGCGGACCGCACGCCCCGGCGGAATGGCTCCGAAGCTTCGGGTGCGCAGTGGGGACCTCGTTCGGCCCGGCGGCGGCGATCCGGCGGGGACGAACCGAGCCTCGCGGCAGGCGCTTTCCGCCCATCCCTCCACGGCTCCTCCCGTCCGGATCTGATCGACCCGATCCGACGCCCCGGACCACGCACATGAGCGGTCCGGTCTTTCGAGGACGCCGAGCCCCCACATCAGCGGGGGACGGAGGAAAAGATCATGAGCTCGTTCCATCTCATCATGCAGAGCCTGCCCACGGACCCCGCATCGCTGTTCGTGCTGGCGCTGACCGCAGTCGCCATTGTCTTCATCGTGATCGTAGGCCGCAGCGGTCGGGCGGACGAGGAGCACACCGAGGAGAGCTGAACCCGCGCCCCGCGGGCCGTCCAGGCCGCTCGTCGGGCCCCGTTGAACCGGGGCCCGGGGCGGGTTAGGTTTTCGTGCTCCAGCGGCCGCGCATGCGGCCCGCAGGGCCTGTAGCTCAGGTGGTTAGAGCGCACGCCTGATAAGCGTGAGGTCGGTAGTTCGAGTCTACCCAGGCCCATAGGTCAAGCGTGGAGCCGCAAGACGTCACGCGGCTCCACGCTTTTTGCGTTACCGCGGTAACCAAAGGGTACCACAACCGCTCATGGGTTGGTGGGGTCGATCGGGTAGGGTGGCCGTAGAGGGACCACGGTCAACCACGCGCCCCGAGGAGGCCGCCGCCGGTTACCGGGGGCGCGGGGAGCAGTCACACCAGAGTACCACCCGGAGACAGGCATTCGTCTCATCGTTGGATCCCCATCGCCACCCGCTTTCCACCGAGTCGTCAAGAACCCAGTGATCTCGGGGCTGATGAGGTTTTGGCTACCCACAACCCGCTCCCCGTGTGCGGAGAGACGCTCGCGCCGGCGAGAGAGACGCGGGTTCTCGTGAGCTTCGGGCCGTAGCGGTTCACGGCGTCCCGGACGATGCCGCCGAGGAAGAACGAGGCGACGACGAGGCCGAGAGCGACGACCACGCTTTCCGTGAGCAGCAGCTTCTTCGTCAATGGAGCTCCGCGTCCTGGGAGATTCCCTGCCTCCGCCGGGCCCACCTATGACGTCCGTGGAAGCCGGGCGCAAGGCCCTCCTCGGCCGCCGCCGCGCCGGCCGACCTGTCGGCGCGAAGCCGCTCCGCGTCGCCGCGGTGCCCTCAGTGGATGGCCACACTCGCCTGGAAGCTTCCGGCAGCGATCGTCCCGACGACCGTGCCTGTCGCCACGTCGACGACCGAGACGCTGCCGCCGGAGAAATTCGCCACATAGGCCTCCTTGCCGTCCGGCGTGAACGCGATGGCCTCCGGCGCGTCGAAGCCGGTGATGGTCCGGGCGACCGTGTCGGTGGCCACGTCGATCACCGAGATGTCGTTCGAGCCCACGTTCGCGACGTACGCCTTGGTGCCGTCCGGCGTGATCGCGACGGCGCCGGGCTCCGAACCCACCGTAATGGCATGGGTGAACGCCGTGTCCGCGACGACGTCGATCACCGAGACGGTGTTCGAGCCCAGGTTCGGCACGTACGCCTTGGTGCCGTCCGGCGTGATTGCCAACCCCCTGGGGTTGGACCCGACTCCGATGTGGGTCAACACCGTGTCCGCGGCTCCGTCGATCACCGTGACGTCGTAGCCCGTACGATTCACCACATAGGCCTTCGTGCCGTTCGGCGTGACCGCAACCGCGTCCGGCTGTGAGAAGCCTCCGAGCACGCTGGTCACACCACCCGTCGCCACGTCGATCACTGAAACGGTGGAGGTGCCGCCGGTCACGTAGGCCTTCGTGCCATCCGGCGTGAATGCGACTTGGTTGAAGGAGGTCCCCACGATCGTGTTCGTGAACGCAGTGTCCGCGGCGACGTCGATCACCGAGATGGTGGATCCGCCGCTGGTTACATAGGCCTTGCTGCCGTCCGGCGTGAACGCAACGCTATTGACGTTCCCCGGGGAGATCGTCTTCGTCACGGTCCCGGATGGCACGTTGATCGCCGACACCGCGCTGAAGTTGCTGGTCACGTAGGCCACCGGCCCCACCGCGATGGTGAACGTCTGGGTCGCCGTACTATCCACTCCGCCGTTCGCCGTGCCGCCGTTGTCCTTCAGCGTCACCGACACCGTGTCCGTCCCGTCCGCCGTGGTGGCCGGCGTGAACGTCAGCGTGCCGCTCGAGCTGATCGCCGGACCCGCACTGAACAGCGACCCGTCCGTGTTCGTCAGGTGGAACGACAGCGTCTGGCTCGACTCGTTCGCCGGACCGGGGCTGATGCTCGTCGCCCAGTTCGTCACCGTCTGCGCGCCCGCGTCGTGCCACACGACCTGATTCGCCCCCGCCGTGAAGCTCGGTGGCTGGTTCACGTGCGTCACCGTGATCGTGAACGTCGACACCGCCGTGCTGTCCACGCCCCCGTTCGCCGTGCCCCCGTCGTCCCACAGCTGCACGCCCACCGTGTCCACCCCGAACGAGTCCACCGCCGCCGTGTACGTCAGCGTCCCACTCGAGCTGATCGCCGGCTGCGCGCTGAACAGCGAGCTGTCCGTGCTCGTCACCGTGAAGTGCACCGTCTGGCTCGACTCGTTCGCCGGGCCCGGACTCACCGACGTCGCCCACGCCACGCTCTGTGCCCCCCTGTTCTCCAGCGACGTCACGTTCCCACCCGCCGTGTAGCTCGGCGCGTCGTTCACCAGCGTCACCGTGATCGTGAACTTCTCGCGCGTCGTGTCGACCCCGCCGTTCGCCGTGCCCCCGTTGTCCTTCGCCGTCACCGTCACCGTGTCCACCCCGCTGGAGTCCGGCGTCGCCGCGAACGTCAGCGTCCCGCTCGCGCTGATCACCGGCTGCACGCTAAACAGCGAGCTGTCCGTGCTCGTCACCGTGAAGTGCACCGTCTGGCTCGACTCGTTCGCCGGGCCCGGGCTGATGTTCGTCACCAGGCCCGGCACCGTGTCGGCGCTCCCGTCCTCGAGCGCCGTCACGTTCGTGCTGTCCAGCGTGAACGAGGGCGGTTGGTTCACATGCGTCACCGTGATCGTGAACGTCGACACCGTCGTGCTGTCCACGCCCCCGTTCGCCGTGCCCCCGTCGTCCCACAGCTGCACGCCCACCGTATCCACCCCGAACGAGTCCACGGCCGCCGTGTAGGTCAGCGTCCCGGTGGAGCTGATCGCCGGCTGTGCGCTGAACAGCGAGCTGTCCGTGCTCGTCACCGTGAAGTGCACCGTCTGGCTCGACTCATTCGCCGGACCCGGACTCACGCTCGTCGCCCACGTCGCGCTCTGCGCGCCTCCGTTCTCCAGCGACGTCTGGCTCGAACAGGCCGTGTAGCTCGGCGCCTGGTTCACCGGGATGACGGTCAGGCTCACCGTCGCCGCCACGCTCGTGTACGTCCCGTCCGTCGCCTCGTACGTGAAGCTGTCGTTTCCGTTGTAGTCGGTCGCCGGCGTGTACGTGAACGAGCCGTCCGCGTTCAGCACCAGCGTCCCGTGCGACGGTCTCGTCACCAGCATCGCCGTCAGGGGATTGCCCGCCGGGCTCTTGTCCTTGGCCAGCACGCCTGGTGCCGACACCACGAGCTTCGTGTTCTCCGGCGTCGTATCCGACGACGCGGCCCCGGTCGGTACGTCGTTGTGGATGTCGAACGCCGCGCTGGTCACCGACGGCAGCGCGCCCGCCCGAGCCACCAGCGTGTACCCGCTGCCCGCCTTGTCCACGCTCAGGTCGGAGAACGTCGCCACACCCACCACCGCCGCCTCGGTCGTCGTGCCCGCGAGCGTCGCGCCGCCCGGGTTCGTGCCGAGCGCCACCGTCACCGCGTCCGTCGCGCCCGTCGCCACGTTGCCGTACGCGTCCTCCTCGGTCACCCGCACCGCGGGGCTCAGCGCCATGCCCGTCGAGGTGTCACTCGGTTGGGTCGTGAACAGCAGCTGCGTCGCCGGGCCCGGCACCACGTCCACCGTCGCCTTCGCGTTCACCGCGTCGTCGAACGCCGTCACCTGCGTCACGCCCGTGTGCCACGCGTGCACCACACCCGACGTGTCCACCGTCGCCAGCGTCGGATTCCCGATCGTCCACCGGATCGGAGCGCCCGGCACCGGAGCGCCGCTCGCGTCGTACGCCACGGCCTGGAACACCGCGCTGTCGCCCGCCACGACCGACGCCGAGTCCGGGCTCATCTGGATGGACGCGACCGCCTGCTTCACCTCCACCACACGCGTCGCACCGCACCCCTTCGCACACAGAGCCGCCGTCACCTTCAACGTGTCCGTGCCAGGGCGCACTGCCACCACCTTCGCCGAGTCACCCCCGGCGTACGGCGTCACGCTCGCCACACCACCTCCCGCCACGCTCCACTCCAGGCCCCCACCCGCCACCGTGTTGCCCGCCACGTCCAGACCCCGCGCCTGCACCACCGCGCTGTCGCCCACCGATGTCCGCACCACCGGCGTGCCCGCGCCCTCGATCTCCACACCCGCCAGGTCCACGGTCACCTGCACGCTCACCGACCCCGCCGACGCGCTTCCCCCCGAGCCGGACGCCAGGGCCACCGCCAGGTTCGCCGTGCCAGGACCCACCGCCGTCACGCTCGCCTCCGTCGCGTTCGTCTGACTCACCCTCAGCACCGTCGTGTCGCTCGACGTGTAGCTCAGGCTGATCCCGCTCACCGGGCTCCCGCTCGCGTCCGTCACCTTCGTCTCGAGCACCACCGTCTGCCCCACCACCGCCTGCGTCTGCCACCCGGTCGGCGTCAGCGTCAGGCTCTCGATCGCCGGAGACGTGGTCCCCTTGCTCGACGTGCAGCTCACCACGCCCAGCAGCAGCGCGGCCACGAGCACGGCCGGGAGCCGACGGCGTCGGGTCCGGGGGGACTGCCCGGGGTGCATCGGCCGATCGGGAGGCGCGTTCATGAGGACCTCGGAGCTTGGGGTGGGTCGAGCGTGCTCTCACTCACCCCTACCGCAACCCGCCCCGCGATCGATCAGGGCCGCACCCGGGCCTCGTTCGCCTGGCTCAGAGCGGGGAGGGTGGGAGGCCCCCTCTCACCGCGTGGCGACCGCCGTTTCGGCCCCCCTCTGTGGGTAGCGAAGAGCTCATCGCAGTGCAGGAACAGCTGACGGGAGGCTCCGGAGAGGCCTGGGGGAGAGCGGTTCGCGGGATCATGAACACGGGCGACGAGCCGAGTACGGGTCAGATAGCTGGCGTCGAGACCTGTACCGGACGACACGCTCGACCGGGGCACACG
This sequence comes from Longimicrobiales bacterium, assembly GCA_046704545.1. Taxonomy (GTDB): domain Bacteria; phylum Gemmatimonadota; class Gemmatimonadetes; order Longimicrobiales; family Gaopeijiaceae; genus SZUA-318. The sequence continues at coordinate 20,086 of JBJKRT010000019.1, read as the reverse complement.
ATGGCCCGCATCCGGGGACCGGACGTCGAGAAGAGCCTTCTGCGGAGGCGACGGAGGTTCAGGAACCGCGCGAGCCACATGGCCCTTTTCGGGGCCCGAGGTGAGGCTCGAATCACGGACACGGAGAAAGCTGGGGCCCCGTTGAGACCCCGCCAGTCTTGTGCCGGCGGGGTGCTTTGCGCGCAGGCGTTCGTTGCCTCACGTGCTCTTCTCACCGTCCTCCGGGGCACTGATACGGCGCTCTGCCGATGGCGACGACGTCGGCACGCAGACCGGCATGAGGTGCGAGGACGCCGTGATAGCGGTGGCGGTGCATGCGAGGCGGCGGCACGAAGGCGTCCGCCTCGCCGAGGCCTCCCGAGGCCCCTGGACCAACGACGCGGACGTCGACCGCATGTGCGAGGAGATCCTGCTCTCATCCGGTCTCGTCGAGGAGGCGTACACCCGGTACGGACTCCACATGAGACGAGGGACGTACCTGGCGACGTTTCGATCTGTCGCGAAACGGTACCCGAACAAGGAGCCCGAGGAGATCCTCGCCGACCTCGTCAGGGAGACGCCGGGTGAGGAGGGCAAGTGGTTCGCCACGGCCAAGGACCTGGGGCTCTACTACGTGGCCGTCCGCCTCGCGTGGACCTCGCCCTGCGATCCCCGCACCCTGACGCGGGCCGCCCGGGACCACCTGGACGAACATACGGAGTTCGCTCTGGAGTCCGGATGCGCTGCCCTCCACTGGCTGGCGCAGGGGCACGGCTACGAGATCACGAGTGGCGACGTACACGGTGCATACGCTGCGGTAATGAAGGCCGCCAGGGCGCTCGGTCGCGAGGCGGAGACGAAGGAACGCGTCCGGAAGCTCATTGCCGGCGTGGCAGCTGGCGGCTTCATCGCGCAGACCCGAGAACCTTGAATGGGGATCCCAGCAGCCGAGGCCGCACCTCTGAACCCGGTCCCGGCAGATTGCACGGTCCATCTGGAAGATCACGACGGGACATCGGGATTTCAGAGATTCCGCGCGGGGCCAGGGCCGCGCAGAACTCGATATCCTTCGGGCGGCCGGCGATCGCCTTGGAGATCCACAGGGGATGGACCGATGGCGTGGCCAGCGAGCGGCGCTCTCTCTTCGTGTCGCCCCGCACTACTTCATGGCCAAGACGTGTGTCACGAACTGGTCGACGGCGATCTCCGTTCCCTGATAGAAGCCCGACTCCTTGTTCTTCACGAGATCCGCCTCATCCCGGTGTAGCGCCGTGAAGACGTAGCGGGTACCGGTGCCCTCCGCTTTCATCGTAATGATGGCGGTGATCGGAATGTCGTCGAAGACGGCCGGGCGATAGCCGGGGAACAACATCGACGTCCAGACCAGCCGCTCCCTCGGCACGACGTCCAGGAAACAGCCGAGGTTGGGAACCTCCACACCGTCTCCCACCGCGATGTCGACGCTGAAGATACCGCCAGGGCGCACGTCCATTTCGGCTCGCGCCACACGCCCCCACTCCCTGGGCATGTACCACTCCTTGAGATGCTCCGGTTTGGTCAACGCCTCCCATACGAGCCGCGCGGGCGCGTCGATGAAGCGTTCGATGGCGAAGTCGAGTTCAGGATCGAACTTGAATTGCTTCCTCATGACTCTGATTCCCTGACCTTGAGTTGTTTGACGTAGTCATCGAAGCGGTCCAGGCGAGCCTTCCACGCTCGGCGACGCGCGGTGAGCCAGTCTTCGACGACCGTGAGCCGTTCGGGGGCGAGTTCATAGGTCCGGACCCGCCCGCGTTTCTTCGACTTCACCAGCCGGCTGTCTTCGAGCACCGAAAGGTGCTGCATGAACGACGGGAGCTGCATGTCGAACGGCGCTGCCAGCTCGCTGACGGTGGCCGGTCCGACGGACAGTCGCTCCAGGACGTTCCGCCGAGTTGGGTTGGACAGGGCGTGAAACACTTCGTCAACGGCGGCAGATCGAACCATTTCCGATGCCATCCAGATGCTCGGGTTGTCCGGCTTGACCAGCGATACTACGGACGCCCGATACTTTGGTCAATACCTAAGTGTTTGCCACCGTGCCCTCAGGCACTCCGGCCACGGCATGTGCGGCAGGGTCGAGCAGCGTCCGTTGATGCCAGGGAGCGAGCCGCGCTACCCTAGCGCGCCAGCCTGACCTCGATGGGCGTTCGCTCGCCCGCGGGCAGCCCCACGGCGGGCAGGAGGCTCTCGTGCACGAGGCGACCGGTCGCGTCGTGGCCGTCGATCGTCACCCGCGTGACCCCGGCCGGCAGCTGAAGGTCGATGCTCTGATCCACGTCGCTCACGAGCTGCAACCGCACGGAGCCGGGCCGCCACGCGAGGGAGCGCACCAGGATGCGGCGCGGCAGGCGCGCGCCGTCGAGCTCGCCCCGCGGCAGTCGAGTGCTCGGGAATGCCCGCATCACGTGCAGGGTCCCGCCGTCCACGTCCACGAGCGACCGGATCAGGAGCGCCGGGAAGCCTCCGGAGATGTCGACGTTGAAGAGCTCTCGTCGGTTGTGTGAGGGATTGAGCGAGCGGAAGTGGAAGTCGTTGAGGAGCCGGTCGAATACGAACGAGACCGGCTCCGGGTAGCCCAGGCTGATCGCCGCCATCCCGAGCTGCACCAGGCCGAACGCCATCTCGCCGCCCTGGCGACGCCGGAAGTCCACGCGACGGTCGATGGCGACGCGGGCGGCGGCGCGCAACGAGGAGTCCGCGGCGAACTCCGGGGAGAGGCCGTGGAAGAGGGGGTAGAGATGCGATGCGTGCCGGTGGTCGTAGTCGTCCTGGAGCCCAGGCCACGCCCATTCCTTCAGGGCGCCGTCGCCGTTGACCAGGTAGGGAGGCATCCGGGCGAGCATCGCCTGCCATTTCGGGACCGAGTCGCGGTCCACGCCGAGCGTATCGGCCGCGGCGATGAGCTCGCGAAGGAGCTCCCGCGCGACGCCGATGTCCATGGTGGCGTTCACCGCGGCCTGGGAGCCCGTGTTGGCCGGAGCGTTCTCCGGGGAGTAGGAAGGCGTGAAGACGTACCTCCCGTCCGCCCCGCGCACGAGGAAGTCGTCGTAGAACAGCGCGGTCTGCTCCATGAAGGGGAGCGCCCGCGAGCGGAGGAAGGTGGTATCACCCGTGTAGCGCCACTCCTCCCAGAAGAGATGGGCGAGCCAGCCCGCCCCCGCCGTCCAGAACGTCATGGGCCACGTGCGGTCGAAGTGGTTGTTCACGCCGAACGTGCTGGACCGCGACGGCATGAGGATACCCCGCGCTCCGTAGAGCCTGCGCGCGTTGATGCGCGCTTGCGGGACGAGGCTCTCCACGTAGGAGAGGACGCCGTCCATGCACTCGCCCATGTTGCCGGGCAGGTACCCCGCCACGGCCACCTCGAGGTTTCCGTCGAGCGTGAAGTCGCTGGACCACGGGGCGCCCCAGGTGCCGGTCCAGATTCCCTGGAGCGTGGGTGGGAGCGCCCCGCAGCTGGACAGGCTGGTGTAGCGGTCGGCGTCGAAGGTGCGCTCGAGCAGGGCCGGCGAGAGGGTGCCGTCTGCGCGCAGCGAGTCCAGCGCCTCGACGGAGACGGGAGCCTCGCCGCTCCCCAGGCGCAGACGCACGCGGTCGTAGATCCGGGTGTGGATGCGCCGGTGCCGGTCCAGGAGGCGATCGAAGTCGGGGGTGAGCGCGGCAAGCCTCGCGTGCAGCGAGGAGATAGCGTCGACTCCCGCCTTCGGCAGCACGCGAAGATCCACCAGCACCAGCACCCGGCGGGCTCCCCGCACGCGGATCCCCTCCCCGACCGCCTCGGCCGTCCCCCCCGTCGCCACGACGCGGGCCACGCCCTCGTAGCCGACGGCGGGAAGCACACGACGGACGGCGTCGCTCGCGGGTGCGGTGCGCTCGAACATGCTCCGGTACTCGATCCAGCCTCCGTCCTCGGCGCGGACCGTCGTGCTGCGGATGCCCTGCTCGAGCTTCTTCCGGGGCTGCCAGTAGTCGTCGACCGAGTCCATCGGGTGCCGTACGAGACCGACCCGAGCGTCGACGGGCGCGCCGCTGAGAGAGCGGAGCGACAGCACCAGCACCGAATCGGGCCGGGACACGAACACCCTTCGTTCGTAAACGCCTCGGCCATCCCGCCAGCGCACGGTGACGACGCCGGTCTCATAGTCGACCGAACGCACGTAACCGGTCGTGCCTCCCGCAGAGTCCTGGCGGAGTCGCAGGTCGAACGCGGGGGCGAGCGGGTCCGTCCAGCGCTTGTGCGCGTAGAGGGGGTTCTCCTCCGTGGCGCGTCGCACGACGAGATCGGCCGCGTCCTGGTACTTGCCGGAGGCGATCAGCCGGCGGATCTCGGGGAGATAGGCGGCGGTGTTCGGAGGAAGGATGGGGGCACGCCACGGCATGAAGAGGCGCGAGTCGCTCACGACGATCCGCTCGTCCAAGGCGTGGCCCGGGACGAGGGCCCCGAGGGTGCCGTTGCCGGTGAGCATGTCGTCGTGCCAGCGACCGGCAGGCCGGTGATCGACGACGCCGCGTGCGGGTGTCAGATCCTGCCAATCGAGCGTGTCGCACCGGGCCGCCGGGTGGAGGGGGTGCAGCGCCAATGCCACGGCTAACGTGCCGAGGACACCCATGCCAGCCCCCACCTACATCCCCGCGTTCCAGGTGTTGTTCGTCCGGTCGATGTCCGGGAAATTCTCCGCCGAGTCGAGCGTCACGGACGTCACCTTGCCCTGCACGGCGTGCCGCGTCGTGACGCTCTGCGCCGCGCCAAACCAGACGGACGCGGGCGCGCGCCATGACACGGTCTTCCCGTCGGCGAGCGTTGCCGTCACGTCGACGGGCGCGTAGAGCCCGCCCTCGTTCGCGACCGTCACGACGACGTTGCCGCCCTCCTGCCGTACGCCGGTCACCGCCTGGTCGAGCCACTCGCGCGAGAAGAACCAGGGCTGCCAGAACCAGTCGAGGTCCTGGCCCGTCACGTCGTTGAACGTCCGGAAGAAGTCCCACGGCGAGGGGTGCTTGTACTCCCACCGGTGGATGTACGTCCGGTAGGCGCGGTAGAACTCGTCGTTGCCGAGGATCGAACGCAGCGCCCAGAGCGCTCCGGCGGGCTTCGAGTAGGGCTCGACGCTGCCGCCGCTGTTCACGACGCTGCCGATGGCGTTGGCCGGCGACATGATCTGCAGGTCCTCGTCCTCGCTCCGGACGAACGAGGTATAGGCGCGGTGGTCGTCCCGGACGCCGTATCCCTTGAACGACGCCGGCAGGTAGGCGTCGGTCGCGAAGTAGGTGTCGAAGGTGTTGAGGCCTTCGTCCATCCATCCGTAGCGCGTCTCGTTGCTCCCGACGAGCATCGGGAACCACTCGTGGCCGATCTCGTGGGCGGTCACCATGTCCTCGCGGTAGAGCCCGCTGTCGGCCCCGCAGAACACCGTCATCGGGTACTCCATCCCGCCGCGTCCACCCTCCGTCTCGGTGAGCTGGGGATACGCGTACGGCACCATCCGAGCCGAGTGCGTCTCGAGCGCGGAGCGCGCCATCCGCGCGACCTGGTCGAAGCGCGGCGCACCCGGGCGGTAGAAGACGTTCACGGCGGCATAGCGGTGCGTCGCCGAGTCGACCATGGCGCGCGTCGCGTCCCACAGGTAGTGGTCGCCGAACGAGAACGCGACGTCGCGCACGCTGTCGGCGTCGAAGCGCCACGTGAGGCGCTCGCCCGCCTTGCCCGCCGTGGCCGTGCCCGGACCGAAGTCGGCCGCCGTGAGCACGTGCACGACCTCGTCGCCGGAGGCGGCGCGCCGGAGCCTCGCGCGCTCGGTCGCGGTGAGCACCTGGTCGGCGTTCGTGAGCGTGCCGGTGCCCCCCACGATGAAGCCGGCGGGGAGCGTGACGCTGTACGTGAAGTGCCCGTAGTCGAGGTAGAACTCGCCCGAGCCGATGTACTGCTGCCGGTCCCAGCCGTGCAGGTCGTCGTAGACCGCGATCTGCGGATACCACTGCGCGATCTGCGCTGTGGTGCTGTCCTGCATCCTCATGCGCGGTGCGTAGGCCCCCGGGATGTGGAAATGCCAGCGGACGTGGAAGGTCGCCTCGCCGCCGGGCACGAGCGGAGACGAGAGCGGCACCGTCATCTCCGTCCCGCGCACGCGCGCCATGCCCGGCCCGGCGTCCGCGCCGACGATGTTGTCGGGGACCTCGATCTGGCGGCCGTCCGCCTCCAGCCGGTCGATCACCATCCCCTGAGTCGTCGTGGCCGTCGGCTGCTGCCGCGCGGCGTTGGGCGCCATGAGGTTCTGGTAGACGTGGAAGACCACGTAGGAGAGCGTGTCGGGCGACGCGTTGTGATACGTCACCGTCTCCTCGCCGCGGAGCATCGAGTCGGCGGGCGTGACGTCGGCGGAGATCTGGTAATCGGAGAAGTTCTGCCAGTATCTCGGGCCGGGCGCCCCCGTGACGGAGCGGCTGCCGCGCGCCACCGCGTGATCGACGGTGTGCGGCACGACGACGCGGAGCCGTGCGAGTGCCGGCGCGTGCTGCTGCGCCGCGAGCGGCGAGGCGAGCGCTACCGTGAGAGCGAAGAGTACCGCCCGCCCGGCGGTCGGCCTGTGAGCATCCATGGTGCTGCCTCCTTGTCTGCGCAGACGTTCTACCTGCCGCTGACCGCCCCGAACGTCGTCAGCCCGTCCGCCGAACTGAGACGGGTCGCGTCGTGGACCACGGACTCGCAGTGTACCCGGCTACCCGCGAGTTCGCCAACGCCCCCACGGCGGCCACGGGGTACCTCAAGAAGCGGTGCCCGGTTGGTCTACCGTGACCAGCGGGGCCTTCGCGTTTGACCCTACCGGTATGCCCTTGCTTTTCCTCGGCTGCGTCCTCGTGGCCGGGTTTTTCTGGCGCTGGGGGGAGGCATTGCGATCGAGCTCGCCCCACCGTGAGCTTCTTCCTGGCGCTCCTCCGGCATCCGCTGGGACGCGGGCGTTAGCCCGCGCGCGGCCCGCACCTCTCCGCGGACGCGATCCGGTCAGGAGCCGCCGGCCGGCGCCGTATAGTCGGTGACGTGGATCAGGATGCCTTGCCCGTCCGGACCGCCGGGCCCGAGCACCTCGCCGCCGGTCAGGTACGCGAGGCCCGTGGGCAGATCCCACTGGCTGGGATGTCCCCATCCCCGGGGCGCCTCCCCGAACATCTTCTGGTAGAGATCCCGCCGGCGCGGCGGCGCGACGTGCAGGATCCATCCCGAATCGGTCGTGAGCGTCTGGCGGTTCGCCCGCACGACCTTCACGGCGATGCTGTGGGCGTCCGGCGGAGCCGTGGGCCCGGCTCCCTCGACCGGGCGGACGGTCGTGTAGCCGTTCCCTTCGACCCACAGGTAGTACGTTCCGGACCGGATGCCGGGCACGAGGGCGACGAGCCCGCCGGCCGGAAGGACGGGCATCGGGCGGGCCGTCGTGTCGTTCGGGTCCGCGTTGGCTACCTGCCAGGTGGTGCCCGCGAAGTCCAGGCTCGTTCCGGGATAGGTGGACCGGGCGCGCATGTCCGTCCAGGCGTTACAGGTGCCACCGCACCGGTCGGCCAGCCGGGCCTTCCGGGCTTTCCGGTACTGGGCAAGGCGGGCCGCGATCCGCGCGCCCTCGCCGATCGTATCGGGCGCGTCCGCCGCGCCCTGGGCCCGGGCCAGCGCCTCTTCGAGGGACGAGGGGGCCGCGCCCGTCGCAAGCGTCCCGTCCAGCCGGCGCAGGGTCCGGACCAGGGCCCCCACCCGCGGCGCGGCCTTCGCGCTGTCGGTCGCCCCGAGCTGCATCATGCGCGCATCGAACCGCAGCGCCGCCGAATCCGGCGCCGGCCGGCCGCGCTCCGCCTCCCAGCGCACCAGCCCCAGGTGGAAGAGGCCGGTGGCGAACCGCTGCTGGTAGACGTCGAACGTCCAGCAGGTGCGGCATCCGAACAAGCCGCCCCTGTCCACCTCGTAGGACCCCTGGTGGGCCGGGTCCTGGCCGTCCATCCGGAGGTAGGGCGCCAGCGCCTTCCGGAAGAGCGTGAGCGCTCCCGCCGCGTCCCGCCGCTGGTCGGCCAGGCCGAGCAGCCGGTACTCGCCGAGCCGTTCGGCGGCCAGGGGGTCGCCGGCCGCGGCGCCCCGCTCGTAGAGAGCGAGCGCCGCCGCCGAGTCGGGCGGCTCCCCCCCAAAGCCCCGCTCCTTCCACCGCGCCAGCGGTGCGAGCGCCGCCTTCGCCCCCGCCTGCGCCGCCTCATGATACCACAGCCGGGCGACAGCGAGATCCGCCCCCGCCTCCTCCTTCATGTAGGCTTCGGGGCCTCCATCGTAGGCGACCGCCAGCCGCAGCATGGCGGCCGTGTCGCCCGCGGCCGCGAGCGTGTCGTTCCAGCCATTGGTGTCGAAGTGGCAGAAGTCGTCGGGCCCCGAGGCCGCGCAACGGTCGACCTTCGCCCGGAGGCCGGCCGTGTCCTCTGCCGCCCCTTTGATCGGTTCCGGATGCGGGAGCTTGTGCCACGTCATGGCGGCCGTATCGCCGGCGGCGGCCAGCGTGTCGTACCACGCATTCTCTTGGCGACCATCACAGAGATCGGTCCCATGAGACGCGCCGGAGGCGGACTCGCAGGCGGCAATCTTCGCCCGGATGCCGGTGGTATCGTAGGTCTGGGCCTGGGCGGGCCGCGCCAGGAGGAAGGCCGCGCCGGCCAGGAGGAAGCCCGCCAGAGAGAGCGAAGAGTGTGCGCGTGGGGCATTCATCGACGGAACTCCTTGGGCATCGGATTCAGGTTCGGGATACGGCCCGACTCACGACCCGCCGCCGCAAACGACGGGCGCCGAATCGTGGATCTGGACGGTCTCGTCCGGCGTGCTGGCCGAGCCCCGGTAGTGCAGGGTGCTCGTCCACGTCTCCGAGCAGGCATAGCGGAGGTCGTCCTCGTCGGGGGACTCCGGCTGCTCGAAATGCTGCGACCGAAGGCTCTGGAACACGCCCTGCCAATAGGCGTTCTTCCGGGCCTCCTCCCCGGCGCGTTCACGCCGATAGGCGGCCGCGGCTTCGCGGGCTGCTTCCTGCTGGGCGTCCGCGTCCGCTTTCTGCGTCCTCGCCGCAGCCTCCCGGCCCATGGCCGCCTCGAAGGCGGACTTCCGGGCGTTTCGCTTTCGGGTGGCCAGCACGGCCCGCCCGGCCCGGACAGCGGCCGCCTTCCGAACCCGGGCGTACAGGGCCGCCGGCGAGCCCCGGCCGAGGACGGGCCCAGCCTGGCTCCGTCGTAGCATGTCGGCCACCCACGGCAGGCTGGCCGTATCTGCCAGCGCCCCGCGCTTCCATCCGCGCCACAGGAAGGCCGCGGTATGGTAGAGGGCCGTGGCGAACAGGCGGTTGAACTGCGCCTGGCTTCGGCACGTATAGCAGCCGAGCGCCCGCGTGGAGTCGGTCAGGCCGGCCAGGTCCCGCGCGGCGACCGGCAGGATGCCTTTGTGCTGGAGGACGATCGCGACCGGGTCGTCCTTGCCGGCCCGCGCGAGGTACGGCTCGAGCGAGCCCGCGAACATCGCGAGCGCGGCCAGCGTGTCGCGCCGCACGCCGCCGCCTCCGGTGAGGAGGCGCTCGCCGAGGCGCTCCATGGCGAGCGGGTCGCCGGCCTTCACGCCGCGCGCGTAGAAGAGGGCCGCATGGGCCGAGACCGCCCGGACGCCGGCCCCGCGCTCCAGGTGGATCGCGATCGGCGCCCAGGCGAGCCCGGCGCCGGCGCGGGCGGCTTTCACGTACCAGGCGAGCGCGGCCGCCGAGTCCTGCGGCGCGCCCACACCGGTGTCCCGGGCGCGCGCGAGCCACAGCATGGATGCCGTATCTCCGGCCAGGGCGATAGCCCGCCTCCAGCGCCAGATTCGGTCCGGGCAGGAGCCCCACATCTCCCAGTCGTGCTGGCAGAACTGGAACATCCGCCTCGCCGCGGGCGCCATGCCCCAGCGGGCGAGGTCCTGGTAGATGCGGGCCGGCAGGAGCGCGTCCGTGTAGGTCTGGCCCCCTTCCTGGACCGTGAACGCCCCGCTGGCCGCGCCGCTGTCGATCGAGGCCGCGAGCCGGTAGGCGAGCAGCGGAAAAGAGCTGCGGGCGATGAGATCGCCCGCGATCGAATCGGCCGTCCGCCGGGAAAGGCGGGGGTAGCCGTCCTGCCCCTCGCGGATCCACGTGGCCATCCTCACGTAGGCCGGCGGGTACCCGGCCGCCATGGCCCGCCGCAGCCACACAGTCCCCGGGTGCTGCGGGTCGACGGGCGCCGGGAGCCGCGTCTTGAGCTGTGCGGCGGCCCGCTCGTCCACCGCCCCGTCATGGAGCTTCTGATAGACGCCCGCCACGGCGTACATGGCCGGGGCCCAGCCTGCCCGGGCGGCCTGGAGGGTGAGCACGGCGCCCTCGACCGGTCCGGTGTGATCCTGGAGGACCGCGGCGGGAGCGAAGCCTTGTTGGGCCAGATCCCAGAGTAGGTGCTCTTCGGCGTCGTCGCCGAGCGCGGAGGCGCGAAGGAGGTAGTGGGGAGGTCGCGGCCCACCTGCGGCCTTCTCGGCCGGCGACAGCCAGTCCCATCCCTGGACCGCGAGCCAGTACCGGCCCGCCGGGCCGCCCGCCTCGAGCGCATCCCGCAGCGAATCCGGGTTGTCGACGCGGCAGGTAGCACCGCAGAGCCACGCGGCGGGCGGCCGGCCGTACACGAAGCCGGTATCGGGTGCCGTGTGCCCGAACCGTGCCCACTGCGCGGCGGCCGCCGAGTCCTGGCGGACTCTCTCGGCCAGGAGCCGGGCTTGGACCGGCGTGAGGAGCGAGGGGGCTCGGCCAGCCGTCTGGGCCCGCGCCGCAGTCGGGGCGGCCGCCAGGGCGACGGCGGCCGCGAGCGTGAGAACCGTCGTGATACGCCGCATCGAGATTCGTTCTCCTTACGCCCTCCAGACTCCAGGCATCAGCGAAACGCATCGTCCGGATGCCGCCGAGGGCAGATCGGCTCGGAGCTTCAGGCCCGGAAACCATGTCGGGGCTTCCGGGCCTCGGGCAAGAAGGAACCTTCCTCTCACCCGACAGGGAACAACATACGGAGCCGTCTCTTCCGATCGCGAATCATCGGCGCGTACCAGCCCTGGCACGCGAGCCTCACGAGCCGCCGCAATCGGGGATCGCCCGGTCGTGATCGTAGGTCTGCCAGGTGGACGGTGAGACGCCCGCGCCGGGGGCGGGAAGCAGGTCCGTGCATGCATCGCCCGAGTTCATCGGGCCCTCGTCCGAGGCTTCCGGGGAATTGAAGTGCTGCATGTTGGCGATCGCTGTTCAGATGTTTTCGGAGCAGGAACCCGCAGGGGTGTCGGTTACGGTGTCGGTTGACTCCTGCAGGCTGCCGTAGCAGACACCTGGGAATCCAGCGGGATGGCGCGATCCGTCGCGTAGTGACTGGGTCTTATCGGATTCCCAGGCTAGCAGGAGCCGCCTGATAAGCGTGAGGTCGGTAGTTCGAGTCTACCCAGGCCCATCCCGAAGGAAAACGAAGCCCCGCTCGGTCGAGAGGACCGGGCGGGGCGTTGTGTATCTGACCTCAGAGGTACGCGCTCACCCGGCCTCGGAGGCTTCCTGCAATGCCCGATCCAGCAGATCGGCCACGCCCAGTCGGGGCGCCCACCTGCTGAGCCTGGACTGGTCGAGCCGGGAGCCCTGTATCCTCAGGATTGCGACGACGTCGCGCCATTGGCGCTCCGACGCCTCTCCTCCTCGGCGAAACGTGCTCGGTGCGGAATTCCACCAGGAGGTCGACGTCGTTCGTGGACCGGGGTTCGCCGTGCACGGAGCTCGCCAATGAGCCGCCGATGAGATAGCGCACTCCGAGACGCTCCAACACCCCAGTGATGGAAGCGGCGACCTCGAGAGGATCAGGAAGCTCGACGGGTCCCACGGGGTTCCGGAGCACCTCCATAGACGTGGGCGAAGGTCTCGGAGCCGAGACGCTGCCGCGCGAGTTCCCGTAGGTGCTCCGTATCGTCCGACCGCGGCTCTCTCATCCGCCGCCCTGCCAGCGCTAGCCGAGTTACTGCCAAGGTCAACTGGCGCACGCGGCAGAGCTTGTCCGTAGGAGACATGCGCGCGTATCTGGCGTCGAAGCGCCGGGCGATCGCCGGGTCGGTGTCCTGGTGTGCAGTGGTCACACGCTGAATATGGGAGGGGATCCGTCGCCACGCCCGTCTTGGCGGCCTGTACTGTCCGTTACTGTCTGGGCCTGGCCGCACGATGCCGTCTCCTGCGTTCCGATCCCGGCAGATTGCACGGTCCATCCAGGGAATCACGGCAGGAGATCGGTATTTCGGGACCTGAGAAGCTGCCTGATGAGCGTGAGGTCGGTAGTTCGGGAGGGGAAGTCATCACTCGAATCCCCGTTCGAGTCCTGGAGCCCGCGGTCCCCCCGGACGAGATCCGCCGTTGCTCAAGAGCCACAGGAAGAACCGGTCACGCTGATCGCGGGAATCGGCGTGAGTCGGGCGGCCGAGAGCCTCTGGTTCAGCGCGGGTAGCGCGTGGGTCTCGATGCGCTGCAAGGCGGTGGCGGCCTGCGTGATCATGTCGCAGCTGTGGTTGACGGCATCGGCGTCGCTGGGGGTGATGCGAAAATCGCCATACTCGAGATTCGGCAGATTGCGGGCGAGGTCGCGGTTTGCGATGCCGAAACCGCTGTCGCCTCGGCTCGCCACCAGAGGCTCGAGCTGGGTCTCGACAGCTTTGACCCGGGCCGACAGATCGGCGTGGGATGCGCTCTTCTGCTCTGCCGCCGCGAGCGCCTGCTGCTGCGCGGAGATCTTCTCGTAGGCGTCGGAGCTGGTGCGCAGGCCGGCCATGACCCGCTGCTCCAATGCGAACTGGGCCCGTAGATCGGCGGCGTCGATCGGCGAGCGTGGATCGTTCTTGACGGTCAGCGCGCGCGTATAGGTATGACCGTCCACGACCAGCTTGAGCTGGTAGACGCCGGGCGGCACCAGCGGCCCCACCGGCTGGTGGCGCGGCGTCAGGCCTTTGACGGCGTGGCCGTGGAGATTGTACGAGGTGTAGTCGAGCATTCCGCCGCTGAAGCCGAAAGTCAGCACCGGGGGATGACGGAGGCGCAGATCCCAGACGAACCGGTGCATGCCGGCCGTGGTGCCCAGCACCGCCGGTGGCTCGAACCAATAGGCGGGGACGTTGGGCGGGGAGCTGTCCGGAGGCGGCGGCTGGCTCGAGTACTTCCGCACGAGGTGGCCGGCGCCGTCATAGATGCCGAGCGTCACCGGGCCCCGGGCGGAGGCACCGAGGTAGTAGTCGAGAATGGCGCCATCAGGCGGGTTCTGTCCCGCCGGCAGCTCGGGCGGCGTCGGGCTGTTGTGGTCGTTTCCCCAACGCACACGCATCGCCGTCTCGGGCCGGAAGAAGTAGACGTCGGACGCGGCCATCGCCTGGTGGACCTGGCGCAGGGGGGTGACGTCGTCGAGGATCCAGAAGGCGCGGCCGTAGGTGGAGATCACCAGGTCGTTGCCGTGCACCTTCATGTCCGAGACGACGGTATGGGGCAGGTTCAATTGCAGCGGCTGCCAATGGTCGCCGCGGTCGAAGGAGACCCAGGCCCCCATCTCCGTTCCGGCGTAGAGGAGGTTGGCGTCCTCGGGGTCCTCGCGGACGACCCGCGCGCGCACGTTGTCCGGCAGGCCGGTGACGATGAGCTGCCACGTCTTCCCGTAATCGTCGGTGCGGAACAGGTAGGGCCGTGTGCTGCCGCCGATGCCCTCGGCCGCCACGTACGCGGTACCGGCATCGTGGTGCGAGGCGTCGATGTTCTCGACCACGGTGCGAGCGTCCATGCGGGGCGGAGTGACGTCGTGCCAGGTCGTGCCGCCATCACGGGTGACCTGGACCAGGCCGTTGGTGGTCCCGGCCCACAGCACCTGACCATCGACCGGTGAGGATGCGAGCGCTTCGATGGAGGCCGGGCGCACCCGGCCGCGCGCATGTCCTGCGCCGGCAGCGGTGGGTCGGCGGGTGAGGTCACCGCCGAGCTTGTGCCAGTGCATCCCGCCATCGTCGGTGGCGAGCACGTATTGAGCCGCCAGGTAGAGGCGATGCGGATCGGTGGGGGAGAACAGGAGGGGCTGCATGATGCTGAAGCGGTCCTCGGGCTTCGGCGCGTAGACCTCGGCTACCTGGCCGGTCTCGCGGTCCCAGCGGCGCACGACGTGGTACCAGCCTTCGCTGTAGACCCAGCGTGGGTCGAGCGGATCCGGGGCGATGTAGCCCCACTCGGAGCCACCCACGCCGTACCAGTCGCGGTAGGTGATGCTGCCGTAGTCGCTGCGGCTGCGCACGGCCTCGTCGTCGATGTCCTGCATCGCGCCGTAGACCATGTACGGGAACTGGTTGTCGGTGAACACATTGTAGAACTGGCCGTTGGGCAGGTTGTACCAGGGTGTCCAGGTCTTGCCGCCATCCACGGTGAGCGTGGGGCCCTGATCCACGCCGGCGAGCATGCGGCGGGCGTTGCCGGGATCGATCCAGAGGTCGCGGTAGTCGTCGCCGCCGGGCGAGCCCCTGACCGCCACGAAGTCACGGCCTCCGTCGAGCGAGCGGTACAGCGAGGTGCCCATCAGGTAGACTTCGTCGGGGTTCGAGGGCGTGACGTAGATGCGCCCGCCGGCGCTCAAGATCTTGCTGGTGGCGAGGTGCCACGACGCGCCGCCGTCGTCGGAGCGGTAGACGCCACTCGTGCCGCGCGCGCGCACCAGAACGTAGACCCGGCGGCCTTGCGTGCCGGAGGCGGCGGCAACGGTCATACCGATGGTGTGAGAAGGCAGACCCGCGCCGGAGAGCGCCTTCCACGTAGCGCCTTCATCGGTGGACTTGTAGAGGGCCTCGCGGGTGCCGGTGCGTCCCACCGCGTACACCATCTCTGGATCCCGGTAGTCCCAGGCCATGTCGACGACGTCGGTGCCCTCGGCCAGCGTCCGCTTCCAGGTCCGCCCCCCGTCGGTCGTGCGGAAGACGCCTCCCTCGGCGCTGGCGCCGCCGCCCCGCTGGCGTTTCCCCTGGGCCGCCACCAGCACCAGTCCGGGGTCGTGCGGGTCCACCAGCAGGACGGGGATGTAGGCGGTGCCGGACAGACTCAGCCGGGTCCAGTGCCGGCCGGCGTCGGTCGACTTGTACACGCCGTTCCCGGGCGTGAACGACCACCCGGTGGGATCGCCCGTGCCGACATAGACGATGTCGGGGTGGGAGGGGGCGACGGCGACCGCCCCGATCGAAGGCACCCCCTCCCGATCGAAGATCGGCTTCCAGACCGTGCCCGCGTCGGTGGTCTTCCACACGCCGCCCTCGGGCATGCCGAGGTAATAGACGTCTGGATCGCCGGGCACACCGGCCACGGCGTAGACATTGCCGGATCGGTAAGGCCCGATCGAGCGCCAACGCATCCCGGAATAGAGCTGTCGCGACGACTGAGCCGCGGCCGAGGCCGGCAGTAGCGCGAGGATCGAGAGAATGGGGAGAGTCTTCTTCAGGATGGACATGTTCGGGGCCCTGAAGGCAGGTAGAAGGTCTCGAAGGCGTTGGGATGCACGGACGCACCGTAGGACGCGGGGTCTGAGACAGCAAGAGGGGGGAGATCCTCTCGTTGCCACCGGCACGGACGCCTGTGGGTAGCGAAAGGCTCGTCACGCTCTGATGGGACACCCGATGGCACGTATCCGGCGGACCGGACGTGGAGAAGAGCCGTCTTCTGTGAAGCGGAAGATCAGGCTGCGGGCCGCGGAGCGGGATGGGTGAGCACAAACGAGTCCGTCAGGGATGAGGGAGGGTGCCGATCGAAGCCGTGCTGCCGATTCGAGAGGCGGATCTCGGTCGAGCCAGGATCTTGGCCGCCTCCATTTCTCAGCACTTTCCGGATCTGGCCTCGCTCTGGATCGTCGGGACTCCGACGACACTCCGCTTTCGAGCCCCCTGGATATCGGCTCCGCGGTCCGGATACCTCTTCCAGCAGCTTGCCAAGCGTGCTGCGGATCTCTTCCATGGAACGGGGCCAGCCCGGTTCGCCGTGCTTCAGTCGACCACGTCGAAGCCGGTCGAGGAGCTTGCAAGCGAGCTGCGCGACTACCTGGTCGATCTCCGTTGAGAGCGGAAGGGCAGCCGCAGGGACAGGGCGCCGTCCACTCCTCGACGCGCGCTCCGCAGGACACTTCCAGGTCGGTCGCGCCATGGGCTATGCACGTGGGCGAGGTTCCGCAGGGAATCTACATGAGGGTGGCCAGCTCGACGCTCGGAAAGATCCGACCGATGTCGAGCAACATCGTCACCCGGCCTTCGGACTTGCCAATGCCCAGGATGTAGTCGGTGTCGACCTCCGAGCCCAGGGTGGGCGCGTCCACGATGTGGGCCTCCGGGATGTCCAGCACCTCGGACACCTTGTCCACGACGATGCCCAGCATGATGCCGCCGGTCTGCACGACGATGATGCAGGTCTGCTCGGTGTCGTCCACGGCATCCATGGAGAACTTGAGGCGCAGGTCGACGACCGGAATCACCTGCCCCCGGAGGTTGATCACACCCCGAACGTGGCGGGGAACCTGCGGTACCGTCGTCACGAGCATCAGGCCGATGATCTCGCGGACCGTGAGGATCTCGATCCCGTACTCCTCACGGTCCAGGTAGAACGTCAGATACTTGCCGCCCCGCTTGTGGCGAGCTGGGGAGCGTCGCTGATTTTTCGTCTCGATAGCCATGGGATAGCTCCTCCCGAGGGATGCCGGCCAGGGACATTGCACACCATGCACCCTGGACGGGGTGCTCCTCAGAATTGTCCGAGGAGAGCGTCGTCGTCGTCGAAGGGGATGAGGTCGGCGCCGTGCCCGTTGGCGTGGCCGTTGGGCGTTGCGGAGCGAGCCGCGCCGTTCTTCGGGCTACCGAGATGGAGCGTCGAAGGCGGAGCCGACGGGGCAGCACGTGGCGCTTTTCTGCGTGTCGTGCGCCCGGTGCTCTCGGTGGCCTGGCTGAGGGTGTACTGTGCGACGAGGCTCTTCATCTCCTCGGCCTGGCCGGTGAGCTCCTCCGAAGCGCTGGAGCTTTGCTCGGCGTTGGCGGCCGTCTGCTGGGTGACCTGGTTCATCTGGTCGATGGCGGTGTTGATCTGGTCTCTGCCGGTGTTCTGCTGCTCGGCGGCGGCGGTGACCTCGTCCATGACCTCGCTGACCTGGACGACCTGCTTGGCGATGTCGTCGAGCTTGTCGAGGACCTCCTGGTTGAGTATGACGCCGTTCTCCGCGTTGGCGACCGAGCCCTCGATGAGCTCGGCGGTGCTCTTGGCGGCCTCGGCGCTTCTCATGGCGAGGTTGCGGACCTCCTCGGCGACGACGGCGAAGCCCTTGCCGGCGTCACCGGCGCGTGCGGCCTCGACGGCGGCGTTGAGGGCGAGGAGGTTGGTCTGGAAGGCGATCTCGTCGATGGTCTTGACGATCTTGGCGGTCTCGTCGGAGCTGGCCTTGATGCGGCGCACGGCGTCGGACAGGCGCTGCATCGCCTCGACGCCGCTCTCCGTGCCCTTGCGCGCGCTGTCGCTGAGGCTCTTGACCTCGCGGGCATTGCCTGCGCTCTGCTCGGCCATGGAGCGCATCTGCTGGAGGCTGGATGCGACCTCTTCGAGGGTGGAGGCCTGCTCGGAGGTATTCTGGGCCAGTGACTGGCTGCCGGAGCTGATTTGCTCGGCGGCAGACGCGACCTGTTCGGCCGAGCTCGAGACCTGGGTCAGCCCCTCGTCGAGGTTCTCGACCGCGCGGTTCAGCGCCCTCTTGATCCGCGCGTGATCGCCCCGGTACTCACCTTTCACGCGGGCGGCGAGATCGCGCTCCGCGATCCGCTCGAGCACGCTCTGCGCCTCGCCGATGGGTTCGAGAACCGCATCGAGGACGTCGTTGACGCCCTGAACCAGCTCGGCCCAGTCACCCTCGAAGTCGTTCGCCTCGGCTCGTCGATCCAGGTCCCCGGCCTTGGAAGCGGTGATCAGCTCCCGAAGGGATGCGTTGATCCGCTTCAGGTTGTCGCGCAACTCCTCGATCGTGTCGTTGATGAAAGCCTTCTTGCCGGGGAAGCGCTCGAGCTCGGCGTCGAAGTCTCCCCGGCCGAAGGCCGCTACACACGCCATCGCCTTCTTCTTCACGGCGATGTGGCCGGCCACCATCTTGTTCACGCGGACGGCCATGTCTCCGAAGGCGCCTTCGTATCGCTCGGCCGGCATGACGGCGTCGATGTCACCCAGGTCGTGCTGATGACTCATCTCGTTCATGTCGGAGATGAGCCCGTGTAGCTTGGCCACCAGCTGCTTCATCGAGGAGAGGAGCTGTCCGGCCTCGTCCTCGCTCGTGACCTCGATCTCCACGTCGAGATTGCCATGTGCCAGCGCTCGCGCGACCTCCGTGACCCGCACGAGGGGACTCGTGACGAACGCGGCCATCGCGAAGCCGATCACGAGGGCCAGCCCGAGTCCCAGGAGCGTGCCGAGGATCGTGAGCCAGGTCATGTGCCCCATCGTGGTGAGCTGAGCGTCCTGAGCGGCTTTCATCTCCTCTTGAGCGACCGTCTTCACACGTTCCGCGAGCGTCGTCATCTGGGTCCCTAGCGCCTCGGCAGCGGAGTCGAGCGAATCGCGTGTGGCGGCGACCGCGGAGACGCGATTCTGGGTCTGCCCGTAGCGAGCCGCTTGTGTCGCGACGCCCACCAGAGACGCATGGGCGGCGACCGCCTGCCTCGACAAGTCGTAGATCTTCTGAATCACCGGCTGGAACTGACCGGTGTGGAAGTCGCTCGCCTCCTCTGCCGCGCGCACGAGCTTTCCGTCGAGAGCATCGACGGCGTCGCCGTTCTTCGTCGCGGCTGTCTGCTTCACCGCGGCGACCTGGGCATCGAAGGTGTCGACGTTCGCCAGGTGCCTCTTCCACTCCGCTTTCAGGACGGTCTGGTCGGTCGCCGCCGCCATCTCCCATAGGAGGGTCTTGTCCTTGGCAACGGCGAGCCTCATCCGCATGGCCGCCTCGACGAGCGGGACGGCATCGCTGTAGCCTCGCATGTCCGTCCCCAAGCTCCGGACGCTCCACAGCCCGAGGCCCCCGACGGCCACCAGGACGGCTGCGACGAGCAGGAACGAGATGACGAGTCGACCCTTGATCCTCAACTTCTTCAACATGGCCCCCCCATGGGAATATTTCGCGGTCTCACACCCCATGGGAGGCTGAGGTGCCCGACAACGAGAGAGCAGTATCGGCGCCACGAACACCGACTTGAGAAGGCCTCAGGGAAACCCCGAGAGGATGGCGAATAAGAAACGGAACGTCCACGGCGGATGACCGGGGGGGAGGCGATCGTCCCGAGGAGGCGATCGCCAGGGCGGCGCCTTCAACCCGGACGACGGAAGGCTGGGGCTCGGGGTCGCTCGATCGACGAACTCACGGAGCACCGCTGTCTGCTACCGTCTACGCCCGACTGCAGGAAGTCGGACCCTGCCCTCTGCCGGTCCCTGAGATTCCTCAGTCATTCGCCGCGTCCACGGCTTGCTCCATCCGGCGCACCCAGTTGGGTATGACGCGCAAGTAGTCGATGTAGGGCTGATCCGGCACCAGAGGATAGATCACCGCGCCGTCACGGGTGATCGAATTGGACCAGCCCGAGCCCTCCCCCATGCGCGCGTCGTCGAAGCGCGGCGTGAGCGGTCCGACGGGCGGGTCGGCACCGGGATGGATGGCCATCGTGTAGGTCCGCCTATCCACACCGCGGATGAACAGCGTTCCGTCGGGAAGCCAGTAGGGCTCGTAGGGCTGTCCTGTCGCGAGCGTCCAGCGCCGATCCAGCTTCGGCCACGGGCTCAGGTACATGTTGTTCGCCTTGTCGGCCCAAACCAGCCAGTGCCGGTCGGGCGAGACCCGGGCGAAGCTGGTGTTCTCCGGGATCACCGTGTCGATGCGAGCCGGCTTCACCGAAGCGTCGACCGCGATCACACCCGCGTCGCCGTTCTTGATCAACATCAGCGACGGATCCACGTATTGGATGAGCCACTTGCGC
>JBJKRT010000018.1:0-36658 GCA_046704545.1 Longimicrobiales bacterium | reverse complement strand
GCGCCCGCACCGGATCCACACGTGCGGCACGCCGCGCCGGCAGGAAGCTCGCCAACGCCGCGACGACCAGAAGCGCCAGCGCCACCGCCACGAAGACCAGCGGGTCGTGCGCCGATTCCTCGAAGAGGAGCGGTTCGACCCAGCGGCCGACGCCGAGGGCGATCGCGCTTCCCAGAGCCACGCCCGCCACGGCGAGCTTCACACCGCCGCTCACGACGAGTCGTACCACGTCGGTGACGGTGGCACCCAGCGCCACGCGTACGCCGAGCTCGTGGATCCTCTGTCCTACGTTGAACGAGATCACTCCGTAGAGACCGATCAGCGCGAGCACGAGCGCGAGTACCCCGAACAGGACGAACATCGTGGCGCCCGCCTGCCACGCACGGGTCTGCTGGCCCACGATGTCGGAGAGCGGCGTGACCGTCACGTACGACACGCCCGGCATCTCGGACTGGAGCGCTTGGCGGATACGCTCCTTCATCTGTGCTGCGTCGCCCCCTACGCGTACGAAGAGTCCTCCCTGGTCGGGAGAGAACTGGGCGGAGGACAGGTAGTAGTAGTAGCCGGGATCGTGGCCGAGCTTCTCGTTCTGGATGTTCTGGGCGATGCCCACCACGGTCGTGCAGGTCTGCGTGGTGTCGGCGCCCACGCGAACGCACTGCCCGATGGCGTTGGCGTGCGGCCAGATCCTTCGCGCCATCGCCTGGCTCACGACCATCACCTTCGGCGCTCCGGCCACGTCCGTCGCCTCGATGCCTCGACCCCGGATGATCCGGGTCCCCATCGTGGCGAAGTAGCCGGGGCCGACCGCGTTGAGATCGAATTGACCCAGCTTGCTCACGGAGTCGACGCCTTCGACGTGCAGGTCGACCACCCACATGCTCCAGAAGGGGGTGGTGAGCTGGCGCGCGGCGTGGGTCACCCCGGGAACCGTCGTGGCGGTGCTCCGGAGCTGACTGATGAGCGCGACCTTCTGGGCGCTGTCGAGCTTGACGCCTCGCATGTCGACGTCGACCTGCGCGACGTGCTCCGGGTCGAACCCCAGCGGTACCGCACGGACGTTGGCGAGGCTCTTCACGAACAGGCCCGCCCCCACGAGCAGCAGCACCGAGAGGGTGCCCTGGAAGACGAGCAGCCCCGACCGCAGCCAGGAGTGCTGGTGTGTTCCCTCGCGGACGCCCTGACGGAGGTCTCGCGTGAGGTTGGCTCGGCGCGTTCGCGCCAGGGGCGCCAGACCCACCAGGAGGCCGGCGAGGACCGCGGCCGCTCCTGCGTAGACGAGCGTACGCGGATCACCCACGACCGTTCCGTGTGAGTGCGAAGCGGTGGCGGCGGACGGGCCGGCCGACAGGAAGACGGACCGCAGCGTCCCGCCGCCCCACTGGGCGAGGGACAGACCGGCCAGCCCTCCCAGCAGCGCCAGGACGAGGCTCTCGGTCAGGAGTTGCGCGGCGAGGCGTGCCCGGCTCACACCGAGCGCGAGCCGTACCGCAATCTCCCGGCGACGCTGAAGCGCTCTCGACAGAAACAGGTTCGCGACGTTCGCGCACGCGATGAGGAAGACGATCAACGCGACCCCGCCGACCCACGTCGCGACCTTGGCGAGGCTCGACTCGTTCGGCCCCCGGTCGCTGAGGACCGAGGCCGCCATGGCGCGCGGCTTCGCGGCTGCGGGGGTGGTCCGGTTGCCTCGCGCTCTCCGGGCGGCGGCGTCGCTGCGGGCATAGGCTTGGGTCAGATCCGCGTTCGCCTCCTCGACCGTAACGCCCGGCTTGCGCTCCACGAGCATGGATGCCCACATCCACGTGTACGCCTTCCACCAATCCGTGCCGCGAATGAACTGCGCTCCGGAGTCTGCGCCGTACACGGTCGCAGGCACGAATACCGCGGGCGGCGCCTCCGGCCAGAGCCCGACGAATCCCTTCGGCGCCACGCCCACGATCGTATAGCGGGAAGCGCCGATCTGGAGCGTCTTGCCGAGCACGTCGGGGGACGCACCGTACCTCTGCGCCCAGAACGCGTGGCCCAGCACGGCCACGGCCGTGCCGTTCGGAGGGCTGTCCTCCTGTGCGGTGAAGTACCGGCCCAGGGCAGGGG
Source organism: Longimicrobiales bacterium (assembly GCA_046704545.1). Taxonomy (GTDB): domain Bacteria; phylum Gemmatimonadota; class Gemmatimonadetes; order Longimicrobiales; family Gaopeijiaceae; genus SZUA-318. The sequence goes on along the minus strand of JBJKRT010000018.1, from coordinate 34,561 downwards.
GTGCGTCGAACATGTCGAAGAACGCGGCACTGACGATCCCGACGTTCATCTCGCGCGCCCGATCCCCCGTGCCGACCGCGAGCTTGTTGTGCGTGAACAGGGACGTGTGCGAGAACGAATGCGTGTCCTTCGTGAGGTCGAGGAAGCTCGCGTACGGGATGCCGCTGTTCCAGAAGGACCTGCCCCGAAACGCCTGCCTCAGGTACACCCGATTGACCCGCGCCGCGTCGGGCATCATCGGTGGCGGCCGGAACAGCAGCTGGTCCACGACCTGGAACATGGCCGTGTTCGCGCCGATGCCGAGCGCGAGCGTCAGGATGACGGCGAGCGAGAAGCCGGGCCGGTTCTTCAGGTTGCGTAGCGCGTAGCGCAGGTCCTGCACCCGGTGCTCGATCCACGTCACTCCGCGCACCTCGCGGTGGCGCTCCCGCGTGCGCTCCACACCGCCGAACGCGACGAGCGCGCGGCGACGGGCCTCCTCGAAGTCGAGTCCTTCCGTCCGCATCAGCTCTTCGACCTCGAGCTCGAGATGCAGCCGGATCTCGTCGTCCATCTCCTGGTCGACCGCCCCGCGGCGAAAGAGCGCCCGAAGGCGTCGCCCGAGCCGTGCGAGCCACCTCGTCATCATCGTCCCCTCCTCGCGGCGGTCCCCGCGCTCGTCACGTCGCCTCCAGCACACGCTCCACGGCACCCGCGAACGTCCGCCACTCGGAGCGGGCCGCGACGAGCTGTTTCTTCCCCGCCGTGGTGAGCGTGTAGATCTTCGCGCGCCTTCCCTCGGGGCTCGTTCCCCATTCGGCCTCGATCCATCCTCTGTCCTCGAGGCGATACAGGGCGGGGTAGAGGCTTCCTTGACCGACGCTGAGCACGTCGCCCGACAGCCGGCCGAGACGCTTCGAGATCGCCCACCCGTGCAGGGGTCCCAGCACGAGCGTCTTGAGGATCAGGAGATCCAGGGTCCCCTGAAGGAGATCGGCGCGTTCGCCCATGGTCGTGTCCCGCGTGTGGTGTTCCGGGGCTTCACGCCCGGGAACGATGGATGCCTCGACGGTCGACAATAGGTAGGGGGGACTGTTGTCGGATGTCAAGGTATCAGACCGCGAGGTGCCCGATCTTGCCAGGGGACTGTGCTCCGGTGATGATTCTGTGCACAGCATGGGCGAAGCTTCCTGCCCGGCTCCTCCCGCCCTCTCTCCCGAGAGACCCGAGGAGGTGGATATGATCACGAACCGGAAGCCCTTCACCCTCACGCTCGCCGTCGGGCTCGCCGTCCTGGCCGCCTGTCGGGCCGCTCCTCCCGGACCCGCGGCCATGTCCGCGGCCGACGTCCAGGCGATCCGAGACGAGATCGGAGCGCGCACGCTCGAGATCAACGCCCTGGGCGCCACGAACGACCTCGAGCAGTACCGGAGCGTCTTCGCGACGAACGCGGACGCGTTGTTCAGAGGAGATCTCGCCGTATTCGTGCACGGGACCCGGGTGCTTCCCACCACGCAGGCGGTGTGGGAGGCGTTCGAGCCGATGAAGACGACCCGGCGAGGCACGAACTTCGACCTCGTGGAGAGCCACGTCGCGGTGCTTTCTCCGACGATGGCGCTTCAGGTGGCGACGCAGCGGTTCTCGGTCGTGGATACCATGGGCGTCGAGAGTCCCATGTATCCGATGTCGTCGACGACGCTCTGGGTGAAGGAAGGCGATCAGTGGAAGATCGCCCACCATCACCAGTCCTGGTCCAACACGCCGGTCCAGATGGAAGGAACCTGAGCCGGCGTCCGGGATGCGACGTCGGAGGGCGGGGGCCGGAGGACCTCCGGCCCCCGCCCTTCAGCATCCACGATGGATTCGAGAACGAAATCACGAATCCCCTTGAACACGGGCGCGCGTGGCGCCATTCTCAAGGCACCACATACCCGGGGTCCTCCTCGCGTGGTGTCCCGGGACACCACCCCGTCTCCGTCCTGCCCCGCCTCGGGCTCTCTCGACAAGGACGGACGATCATGCACGACAAGCTGGCGGACCTGGCCGGGCCGGGCATCGGCGATTATGCCGAGCTGGAGAAGGTGCTTCCCACCGACTACACGTCGCTGTTGAGTCCCCGCGAGACGCAGGAGGCGCTCTTCGTGGTGAAGGATGCCATCGAAGAGGGACTCTGCCGCGAGCTGGGTCTGCTGCGCGTGACGGTGCCCCTCATCGTCGACGCGGAGAGCGGCGTGAACGACATGCTGGACCGCGATGGCTCCCGCACGCCGATCCAGTTCCACATCTCCAACGACCGCGACAAGCACCCCGTCGACGCCCAGGTCGTTCAGGCGGCCACGAAATGGAAGCGGGTCGCGCTGAAGCAGTTCGGCATGAAGCCGGGGGAGGGCATCCTCACCGACATGAGGGCTGTGCGGAAGGACTACTTCCTCGACCACGACCACAGCGCCTACGTCGACCAGTGGGACTGGGAGCGCGTGATCACGAGGAACGACCGGAGCCTGGAGTTCCTCACGGGCGTGGTGAAGAGCATCTGGAAGGTCCTCAAGGAGGCCGAGGCGCGTGTCCAGGAGGCGTTCCCGAAGCTGCGCTCGGAGCGTTACCACGATCTCGCGGACGAGCTCACCTTCCTGCACGCCGAGGAGATTCTCGAGCGCTACCCCGACCTGCCGCGCAAGGCGCGCGAGACGATGATCCTCCAGGAGCACCCGGCCGTCTTCATCTACGGGATCGGCTGGCCGCTCGCGGACGGCTATCCCCACGAGATGCGTGCCGCCGACTATGACGATTGGGTCACCGAGACGGTCTCCGCCGACGGCCGGACGATGCACGGGCTCAATGGAGACATCCTCGTGTGGAACCCCGTCACCGGGCGCCGGCACGAGCTCACCTCGATGGGCATTCGTGTCGATGCGGAGTCGCTGAAGAAGCAGCTCGAGATGTCGGGGCAGACCGACTTCATGCGCTTCCCGTACCACCAGGGGATCGTGAGCGGCGAGCTGCCTCTGAGCATCGGCGGCGGGATCGGTCAGGCACGGACCTACATGGCCATCCTGAAGAAGGCGCACCTCGGGGAGGTGTCGGTGACCGTATGGCCGAAGATCCTCAAGGACATGTGCGCGGTCCGGAACATCCACGTGCTGGAGTAGGAACTCCGTGAGGGAGGACGGCGTAGGGCGTTCATGCGCTCCTTCGCCGTCCTCTCCGTCCTTGTGGTCGTCACGCTCCTCGGCACCACCGGGTGCCGGCGCCGGCCCGACGTGGACCTGATCCTGCGCGGCGGGACGATCTACGACGGGTCGGGGGAGCCCGGGCGGGTCGGGGACGTCGCCATCCGTGGAGATTCCATCGTCGCGGTGGGCGACATCGGCCGCCTGACGGCTGCGCGTGTCATCGACGTGAAGGGCCTCGCCATCGCACCCGGATTCGTGAACCTGCGCTCACGGGCCGGTCGGAGCCTCTACGCCGACGGCACGGCGGGAGGAGACGTCCTGCAGGGCGTCACGCTCGAGGTGCTCGGCGTGGGGTCGAGCATGGGACCGCTGTCGGACTCCGCGAAGGCCGCGCTGGAAGCGGCGACCGACGGGCCCCGAATCCGCGTCTCCTGGAGTACGCTCGGGGGATACCTGGACGCGTTGGAGCGACGCGGCGTGACACCGAACGTGGCCTCGCTCGTGGGGGCGACGACGTTGCGGGTCGACGAGCTGGGCACGGTGGATCGGCCGCCCACCCCCGTGGAGCTGGACCGGATGAAGGCGCTCGCGCGTGCAGCGATGCGTGAAGGTGCCCTCGGCGTGGGAGCGGATCCGAAGGAAGCGCCCGGCTCGTACGCCGGCACGGACGAGCTGATGGCGCTCGCGAAGGTCGCGGCGGAGCGACACGGCGCATATGTCGCGACGTTCCGCGGCGGCGAGCGGCCCTTGGCGGCCCTGGACGAGATTCTCGACCTCGCGCGCCAGTCGGGCGCCCCGGTGACCGTCTGCGATGCGCCGCCTCCCGATGCGCGCGACGTCGTTTCGGCGGATTCCATCCGACAACGCGTGGACACCGCGAGGGCGAACGGCCTTCGTGTGACGCTGGACGGGGTGCCGACCGAACGAGGTACGTTCGCCGGGGTGTTCGCCACGTACGTGCGGGGAGAGCACGTTCTCACCCTGAGCGACGCGGTGCGACGGCTCACTTCGCTCCCGGCCGAGGCGCTGGGCCTGCCGCTTCGCGGACGGATCGCCGTCGGATACCACGCGGACGTGATCGTGTTCGATCCGGCCACGATCGGCCGCCCCGACCCTTCCAGCTCGTCGCCGCTCCCGGTCGTGGGAGCGCGGGACGTGTTCGTCAACGGCGTGCAGGTCGTGCGGAACGGGGTGCGGACCGGGGCGAGGCCCGGATCCGTGCTTCGAGGGCCGGGCTGGAGCGGCTGATCAGCGACGCCGGCCCCGGTCGTAGTGGCTCCCTCGCATGGCGGGCGCGTAGCGCAGCTCCCTGGCCTCGCGCGCGAGCTCCAGGAATCGCGGATCGTTGCGAAGTCCGTCCCACACGGGATCGAACTGGAGGCTCAGGAGCCCGCGCTCACCGCGAGCGAAGGCCTGTGAGAGCAAGGCGAGCGCCTTGTCGTTCTCGCCGAGTCCCGCGTGGGCGGCCGCCAGATAGACCCGGGGGACGTCGTGTCCCGAGCCCTCGCGCTCCTGGAGACGCTTCAGCTCCCAACTCCAGTAGCCACGCATGCCGTCCCGCGCCATGGCGGATCCGAGGTCCGCGGCGGATGCCGCCTTCGGCGCACCCGGCGCACCGGACTTGCTCCAGGACGCCACCGCGCTCACCACCCCGTCCGTGTGTCCCGTGGAGACCTCGGCCCGAACGAGCGTCTCCCAGGCGATCGGGTTGTCCGGAGAGGAGGCGACGACGTGCTGCAGCAGCGTCACGGCCGGCTCGAACTGGCCGGTGGACATGAGCTGCCATGCGGTCCCCAGCTGGATGGCGGTGGCCGAATGGCGATTGCCGGGAGCGCTTCGGCGGATCCGATCGGCGATTCCCTGGCCGAGCTGCGTCAGCGCCCCCACCCAGGCCGTGTCGAAGGGCTGGACGTCCACGATCACGGAGTCCCCAATACCCGGCATATGGATCACCCGCTTCATGCGCGTACCCTTCGGGCCGGGGATGGGCGGCGGGGGGCCGGTGTCGTCGCCGGCCGCCATGGCCTGCATCCCCTTGCGGATGAACGAGAGGACCTCGCGAGCCTCGACCGATTCGCTGTCCAGGGCCACCGCGCGCTCCGCCTCCGCCTGGGCCTCTCGCAGCGCGGTCGTGTCGGGTACGGGGCCCTGCATGCCGAGCAGGAAGCGCGAGCCCGCCAGACCGGCATACGCCGGAGCGAAGCTCGAGTCGGCGCGCACCGCCTCACGGAAGCGCTCCAGCGCCGTGCGGTAGCCCTGCGGTGTTCCCCGCTCGTAGGCGTACTTGCCGCGCAGGTAGTCTTCCTGGGCGCTGGGTGCGACGCGGCGCCTCGACGCGTGTCGCAGCACGGCGGCGTCTTCCGGGTTGATCTCGCCCTGGATGGCCCGAACGATCTGGTGGGCGACGTCGCTCTGGAGGCTCAGGATGTCTTCCAGCTTCCGGTCGTACCGGCCGGACCAGACGTTGCTGTCGTTCGCCGCGTTCACGAGCTGGACCGAGATCCGCACCTCGTCGCCCGCCTTCTGGACGGACCCCTCGAGGATGGCGTCCACCCCCAACTCCTTCGCGATCGTGGGGATGGGCTTGGTCGTGCCCGCGTACTGCATGACGGAGGTCCGGGAAACGACCCGGATGCCGGGCACCTGGCTCAGCTCCGAGATCAGCGCCTCGTGCATGCCGTCGGTGAAGTAATTCTGGGCCGTGTCCGCGGAGAAGTTGTCGAGCGGCAGCACCGCCAGGGAGCGGATGGCGTGGTCGGCTCGGACACCCGAAGCGGTGGCCTCGACGGTGCTTTTGCCGGTCTCCGCCAACTCCCTGGATCCCATCGCGCCGGCGAGCCAGAGCGCGAGGCCACCGACGAGAACGAACGTGACGCCGAGCAGCGTGAGTCGAGGAAGGAGCGAGCCGATCCGCCGGTCCGGTGGAAGATCCTCGGTGCGCTTGATGCCCTCCGACGTGACGTCGAAGATCCATGTCAGAACGACGAGCGGCGGGAACGCCAGCACGACGCCGATCACCAGGATACGGAGCCACACCTCGCCGACACCGAACGCATCGAACACGATCTCCGCGAGCTGCAATACGGCGAACGTGGCAGCCCAGTACCAGACCGTGAAGCGCACGACGTGACGGCGGCGCATCTCCGCGATGAACCGCTGGAGCTTGGACGGGCCCTCTTCGAGCGTGCTCATGGTTATGCCTTTAGGACACCCGCGGGCCGTCCGGTGTTACCCACGACGCCCTCGAGAGTTGACGCCTGCCGCCTCAGAGGCCCACCCCCACGTCGAGTCCCAGCAGATTCGCCGACCGGCGACGCAGGACCGCGCGGATGCGCAGCACGAAGCGTGGCGGATCCACGGGCTTGACCACGAAGTCGTCCGCCCCGGCCTCGAAGAGCTGCATCTCCACGCCGGGGTCGTCGGAGCCGGTGGCGACGACCACGGGAAGGTCGGCGGTGGCCACCCGCGACCGGATGCGCTTCAAGACCTCCAGGCCATGCATCTCCTTCATCTGGAGATCGAGCGTCACGAGGTCGTACCTGTCCGGTCCGGCGAGCATCTCCAACGCCTCCGGGCCCTCGGCCGCTTCGTCCACCCGAAAGCCGTGCTCGCTCAACACGCTGTGCAGGAGGAGTCGCATGTCGGGGTCGTCATCCACGACGAGGACATGCGGACCACCTTTGGCTTCGGGCGTCAACGGCGGAATCTCGTGCTTCAGCTTTCCGTCCTCGGGGTAGATCCGCTCCACCGCTTCGGCCAGCGCCGCAGGTGGAGCCACCCTGAACTGGACGTTCCTGCCCGCGACGTGGGAGATCTCCCGTTCCGCCTCCATGCTCACCGGGTCGGCCGTGGCGACCACCACGGCGCGGTCGGTGTATTCCAGCCCGACTACCTGAAGCTTCCGCGCCACCCGTGCGGGGAGGAGCCTGTGGGCATGTGGGTCGGCCGACGAAAGGTCGGCCACCTCCAGCCGGTAGTGTCGTGCTACCCGTTCGGCCAGAGCTTCGGCCGTGACTTCCGTCGTGAGCGCGACCAGGTCCCATGCTTCCGCCGCGGGGGCGGCGGACGACACGCTGAGATCGTCGGCTTTCGGGAGCCCCGCCGCGCGCGCGACGGAGACCAGCCAGTGTTGAATGACGGGCTCGCTCTGCACCTCGTATCCTCGCGATCGGGAGTGGGGGGACCGGGGCGCTCGGCGGCGCCGCACGGCGTCAAGCTGAAACTGACGCTGGCGGAGCGACGCCGCCAGCCCGATACTCCGGGCGATGCAGATCCGATATCTAGACGGCCCGCGCCTTCGACGGTCCCTCCTCGCCGCCTGCGAGCATGCGCAACGGCAGCGGGGGGAGCTCAATCGCATCAACGTATTTCCCGTTCCGGACGGTGACACCGGAACCAACCTGGCCTTGACCTTGAGGGCCATCGCGGACCGACTGCGCGGGAACGAGGATCGCGGCGTGTCCCGCGTCGCCGACGAGGCGGCGCAGGCCGCCGTGCTCGGCGCGCGAGGCAACTGCGGGATGATGCTCTCCCACTTCCTGATCGGTTTCGCGCGCCAGTTGAAGGACAGGGTCCGCATCACGACGCGCGAGTTCGGAGTGGCCCTCTCGGAGGGGGTGCGCAACCTCACGGACGCGTTGGAGCGCCCGGTCGAGGGAACGATTCTCACGGTCATGCGCGACACGGCGGATGTTGCTGCGGCCGAGCCGCCGACCTCCGATTTCGCCCTGCTCCTTCAGCATCTGGTCGAAGGCGCGCGCGCCTCGTTGGCGCGCACGCCGGAGCTCCTCCCGGTCCTGCACCGTGCCGGCGTCGTGGACGCCGGAGCCAAAGGGTTCGTGAGCCTGCTCGAGGGAGTCCTCATGTTGGTGCGCGGCGAGCCTCTGCCGATGCCGGCAGACGACGGGTCGGCCGCCGCCGATGCCTTCGAGGAGTCGGCCGCGGCCAGAATCGAGCTCACGGCGTCCGCCGAGCGATACCGATACTGCACGGAGGCGCTGGTTCGGGGCGAGCGACTGCCCGAGCGGAAGGCCGTCCAGGAGCGCCTCCACGACCACGGCGATTCGGTCATCGTCATCCGGACGGAGGACATCCTGAAGGTTCACGTGCACACGGACGAGCCGGAGCGCGTGTTCGCCTATCTGCGCAGCCAGGGAACGCTCGTCGCGCACAAGGCGGAGGACATGGGGGTCCAGCACGAGGCGGCCGCACGCGCCGCGGATCGGCACGTCCGCCTCGTCCGCCGTCCGGTGACCGTCGTGACCGACAGCGGGGCGGACCTGCCCGACGAGGTGATCCGAGCGCACGGTATCCAGGTGACGCCTCTGCTGCTCGTCGACGGGGACCGGACCTACCGGGACGGCGTCGACATCACTGCGCGGGAGTTCCACGAGCGGCTGGCGGGGCAGGGAACGCTGCCGAGCACGAGTCAGCCGGCTCCCGCCGATTTCCTCGAGACCTTCGCCCGGGCGGCCGAAGAGGGCGAGGAGATCGTAGGCGTGATCCTCGGCTCGTCGCTCTCCGGAACGCTGCAGTCGGCCGAAGCGGCGGTGGGGAGGTTCTCTGAAGCGCCTGTGCACCTGATGGACTCCCTGGGTGTCTCCCTCCTGCAGGGCCTTCTCGTGCTCGAGGCGTGCGAGCTGGCCGAGATGGGAACGCCGGCGGGAGAGATCGTCGCGAAGTTGCGGCGAATCCGGAATCGCTCTGGCATCCTGTTCACGCTCGACACGTTCGACCGGCTGCTCGCTTCCGGGCGGGTGGGGCGCGGCAGAGCCCTGCTCGGGTCGATGCTCGGCGTGAAGCCGGTCCTGGCGCTGGACCAGGAGGGCAAGGTCGCTCCGATCGGAAACGCGTTCGGCCCGGAGCGGGCCCGGGCGATGCTCATGGACGAGCTGGCACGGCGGGCGCCCCCCGGAGAGGCGACCATCCGCTTCGGCGTCGTGTACGTGGGCACTCCTGCGATCGTCACGCCGGTCTCCGATGCGCTCAGAGCCCGCTGGGGGGCCGACGTCGAGATCCTGGCGGCGCCGATCACACCGGTGATCGCGACGCACATCGGCCTGGGGGCCTGGGGCGTCGCCTATCTGGTCGAAGAGGACGGCGACTGATGGGCCTCGTACCCTCGCCTCCCCTCGCGCTCACGCTCGGGGGGACGGCGTTTCTGTGCCTCGCCGCGGCGCTCTTCGCGTTGTATCGCCGTTCGGGTCGTGAATACCTGTTCGACTGGGCCATAGGGTGGGTGGCGGCGACCGTGGCGCTCGGTGCGGGTCTCGTCGCGGACTTCCAGGTGATGCCGAGTGGGGCACCGGTCATCCTCGCCGCGAGCTTCCTGCTGGCCGTCGCCGGGGTGCTCGGGCAGGCGATGCTCCAGTTCCAGGGGACGCGGCGGCTGACCGGAGAAGGGGCGGAACCGAACCGGTCCGCACGTGCGTGGGCCATGTCGTCGGTCGTCGTGTACTCGGTCATCGCGACGCTCGTGGCGACGAAGTGGCGGGGATCCCTCGCCGGGTTCCTGCTGACCGTCGGGCTCCCACACATCGTCCTGGGCACCGCATTCCTGGCGTCGGCGTGGAGCGTCTACCATATCGCCAGGCGTCGGGGATTCGGCGCCTGGGTCCTTCCTGTCGCGTTCACCGGCTACGGAATCCACAACATCAGGGTCGCATTCACACCCGCTGCCCGACTACCCGTGCCACACCGGCTCGTCCTCGGGTTCGCTGCGCTGGTCGTCGCGTTCGCCGTGGCGTACGGGGCGATCGCCTGGACGCTGGATCAGGAGGACGAGCGGCTTCGCCAGGCATCGGAGCGTCACCGCCGGCTCGAGACGCAGGTCCTCGAAGCGCAGAAGCTGGAGGCACTCGGCCAGCTGGCGGCCGGCGTCGCGCACGACTTCAACAACCTGCTCACCGTGATGGGGGCGCACGCCGAGCTCATCGAGATGGAGCCGCAGGAACCGGAGCGCACACTTGCCTCCGCCCGCGAGATCCGGATCGCCCAGGATCGGGGATCACGCCTGGTGAGCCACCTGCTGACATTCGCGCGCAAACAGATCCTGGAGCCCGAGATCATCGCGGCCAACGACGTCGTCATGGGTCTCGAAGGACTTCTGCGCCCCCTCATCGGCGACCATGTCGTGCTGGAGGTGCGCCGTTGTGAAGAGGAAGCGCTCGTGGAGGCGGACCGCGGCCACCTGGAGCAGGTGCTCGTGAATCTCGTCGTCAACGCCCGCGACGCGGTGGCCCAGGGTGGAAGGGTGATCCTCGAGGCGGTCATTCGCGTGACGGAGGGACAGACGGTGCTGGCGGGTGTGGACATCCCGCCGGGGCGCTGGGTGGTCTTCCGGGTGGCCGATACGGGCGGAGGCATGAGCGAAGAGGTCAGAGCGCGAATCTTCGAGCCGTTCTTCACGACCAAGACGAGGGGTCAGGGGACGGGTCTCGGTCTGGCCATCGCCTACGGGATCGTGGAGCAGAGCCGAGGCAGAATCGTGGTGGAGAGCGAGATGGGGAAGGGCTCGATGTTCAGCGTCTTCCTGCCCGCGGTCGAGCGTCGCTCTTCGCAGGTGGGGCGCGCGTGATCGGCGATCACGCTCCCAGCTTCTGACGTCCTCGTACCAGCACGTCGTAGGTGGCCCGCTGCGCGGGCGTGGGCTCGGGCGGGAGGCCGACGAGGAGCGCCCGGCCCTTCTTGTCGTCGGGCAGGTGCAGGACGAGTCGGTCGAGCGGCGGAGGCGCCTCGTAGGGTAGCGCGCGACCCGAGCCGTCGACGACCACCGTCCTGCCGGGTGCCAGGGCCGTCGCGAGACGCCGCCCGTACTCCGTCCACGCCGCCAACGGCTCCACGTTCCCGGACGCGATCTCCGGGATCAGCGATGTACGGTAGTAGGCGACGGCCTCCTCGTATCCCGATTGGCTCACGCTCTTGAGCTCCCGGAGGCGCTCCCGGTAGAACTCGCGCGGGTCGCGCGCACCCGCACGTTCGAGGGCCTCCTCGAGCAGACGGTCGGCTTCTTTCGTGGGATCGTCGGACATATCGGCACAGCCGGTTGGTGAAGGACGGGTGCCCACGCGTTCGAGTACCGCTCGGGCGGGCGCGTTACGATGGCGCCACTGGACCCGAAGCGTCAACGCGGCCATCGGGGTGCGGTTGATGGTGTCGTGCGCGTTCCGGTACGTTGGTGGCGTGATCCGCCTCCGGAACCTCGGGAAGTCCTTCGACGACGGCGGCAGCTTCGCGGTGCGCGAGCTGTCGCTGGACGTCCTCCCGGGTGAGACGCTCGTGCTGCTCGGCTCGTCCGGCTCGGGCAAGAGCACGACGCTCAAGCTGATCAACCGGCTGCTGGAGCCCACCGAAGGCTCGGTCGAGATCGACGAGGTCGACGTGCGCGTCCGCGACCCGGTCGAGTTGCGCCGTTCGATCGGCTACGTCTTCCAGGGGATCGGCCTCTTTCCGCACATGACCGTGGAGGAGAACGCCGCCGTCGTGCTGCGGGCTCTCGGACGCCCCGGCAGCGAGCGGCGCGATCGGGCCCGCGAGCTGCTCGATCTCGTCGGGTTGCCCCCCGCCGAGTACGCGGAGCGCCTTCCCGCCGAGCTGTCCGGAGGGCAGCGCCAACGCGTGGGCGTCGCGCGCGCCCTGGCCGCCGATCCGGACGTGCTGCTCATGGATGAGCCGTTCGGCGCGCTCGACGCCGTCACCCGGGACCACCTCCAGCAGGAGTTCACCTCGCTCCAGCGTCGCCTTCACAAGACGGTCGTCTTCGTCACCCACGACCTCATGGAGGCGTTCGCGCTGGGTGACCGGATCGCGGTCATGCACGAAGGAAGGCTGCAGCAGGTGGGTTCCGGAGAGGCGTTGATCCGCGCTCCGGCGACGGAATTCGTGCGCAACCTGATCGAGCGCCCGGCCCGCCGACTTTCCGCTCTTTCCGACCTGCTTTCTTCGTGAGGCATTGGCTGGCGTTCGCGCTCCAACGCGCGCCCGAGCTCTGGCTCCGCACCGGACAGCACCTCGTGCTCACGGGCGTGTCGACCGGCGCGGCCGTCCTGATCGGCATGCCCCTCGGCATCTGGGTGGCGACGCATCGGAGGGTGAAAGGGCCGGTCATGGGGGCGGTGGGAATGCTGCAGACGATTCCATCGCTGGCGATGCTCGTGCTGTTGCTCGCGCTCCTCAACCGGATCGGCGTCGTGCCCGCCCTGGTGGCGCTGACGCTGTACGCGCTGCTGCCCATCGTGCGAAACACGGCGACGGGGCTGGAGGAAGTCGCGCCGGAGCTGGTCGAAGCGGCGCGCGGGCTCGGTTTCACGCGGACGCAGGAGCTTCTGTGGGTACGCCTGCCGCTGGCCACGCCGGTCGTCCTGGCCGGGATCCGTACCGCCGCCGTGATCGGCGTGGGTATCGCCACGCTGTCGGCGTTCATCGGGGCCGGAGGGCTCGGCGAGTTCATCAACCGCGGCCTCGCCCTGTCGGACACCGACCTCATCCTCCTCGGCGCGATTCCGGCGGGGCTGCTCGCGCTCGCCGTTGACTTCACGCTCGCGGCCACGCAATGGGGCCTGACCCGTCCCACGACGAGCGCGGCCCGCGCCTCGAAGTGGAGGCGCGCGCTTCGCCCGCTCGCCGTCGCTTCGCCGCTCACTCTGGTGGCGCTCGGGGTGGCCGCGCACGTCTCGAGCGGCCCCTCGACCGGGGGCACGATCACGATCGGCACCAAGAACTTCACCGAGCAGCTGGTCCTCGGGGAGCTCATGGCGCAGACCATCGAAGCTCACACGGACCTGACCGTCGTTCGGCGCTTCGACCTGGGCGGGACGATGATCTGCCACGGTGCGCTCGTGAACGGTGAGATCGACATGTACCCGGAGTACACCGGCACGGCGCTGACCGCGATTCTGGGCGACAGCGTCGTGCGCGATCCCGCCACCGTGCTGCGCCGCGTGCGCAAGGCGTACGCATCGCGCTTCGATGTCACCTGGCTCGCCCCGTTCGGATTCAACAACAGCTACGTCGTGGCCGTGCGCGCGGACGAGGCCCGACGTCACGGGTGGCGAACGGTCTCCGATCTCGTGCCCGATGCGGCGGATCTGAGCGTGGGCATGACCGCGGAGTTCGCCGAGCGACCGGACGGGCTCCGAGGCTTCGAGAAGCGCTACGGCCTTCATTTCGGCAAGGAGCGTGATCTCGATCCGAGCATCCTGTACAAGGCCGTGTCCGAGCGCGAGGTGGATGTCGTGTTCGCATTCGCAACCGATGCGCGCATCGAGCAGCACCACCTCCGCATCCTCGACGACGACCGTCACTACTTTCCTCCGTACCAGGCGGCTCCGGTAGTGCGTACGGCCGCGCTCGAGGCTCATCCGGAGGTGCGCAGCAGCCTCTCCCTGCTCGCGGGAGCGCTTCCCGACACGACCATGCGTCGCCTCAACTACGAGGTCGATGTCGAGGGGATGAGTCCGGCCGCCGTGGCTCGCCGCTTCCTGTCACACGAAGGGCTCGCGCGGCCCGCGGGTCGACGAAAAGCGCCCTGATTGGCATAGCTTATACGCATTACGCCCTCGCATCGTTCTCCGATCTTGGATAGGATACGAGTGGACTGTAACATGTGAACGTTTAGTACCGAGAGTGCCGAAGCGCCGCTGGGGCGAGGCGCGCCGACGCAGGAATAGCAGCGCTATTTCAAGGAGGTGCAACGAAGCATCCAGCGGATGCAGCGCCGCTCGAATGCAAACGTTCACGTGTTACAGTCCACGAGGAAGCGTCCGAGCTCGTTTGCACCCCTGGGGAGGCATATGACTTCATCACCGTCGTCGACACACGTACGTGCCGGTTGGTCGCGCGGTCCGGAACGGAGCGTTCGCCACCGGGTTCGGTTTCCACCGCCCAACGGGGACGGGGCACTCGATCAGGACGAGGCCTACTTCCACCTGATCGAGGACGGGGAGCAGCGTACGCTGCGCTTCCACGACTACGGTGCCATCTATCGCCGTCCGGGCCTCTACGAGCAGCTCTTCTACGAGCGATTGAAGTGCCAGTCGCCGGGCAAGGTCGCGGAAGTCCTCTCGTCCGTCCTCAAGGAGGAGGGAGATCACGCTTCCGCGCTGAGGGTGCTCGACCTCGGGGCCGGCAACGGAATGTCCGGAGAAGCCCTCAACCTGCGTGGTGCCGCGCGGCTCGTCGGAGTCGATATCGAGCCTGAAGCGAAGAAGGCCGTGGAGCGAGACCGTCCGGGCCTCTACGATCAGTACTACGTGGCGGACTTCACGGACCTCGACGACGAGCTCCGATCGGAGCTCGAGGACTGGAACCTCGATTGCCTGTTCTGCGTGGCCGCGCTGGGGTTCGGCGACATTCCTCCGGCCGCGTTCCTGACCGCGCTGAACATCGTGGAGGACGACGCCTGGGTCGCGTTCAACATCAAGGAGACCTTCCTCGATCAGGACGACACGAGCGGCTTCTCCATCATGATCCGGTCGCTGATCCTGTCCGACCACCTCGATCTCTACCACCTGGAGCGGTATCGGCACCGGCTCTCGATCGACGGGACGCCGCTACATTACTTCTCCATCGTCGCGCGCAAGCGGTCGGTGCGGATTCCGATGGATTTCGTGAGCGGCGATTCGTGACGTCGAATCCGTTGCTCGGCTTCTTCCCGAGCCCTAGGTTCCACGCATGAGCCCATCCTCGTCCGGCGCCACCGGATTCGTTGCCGAGCCCACGGAGCATCTGGACCTCTCCTGGGAGATGTTCGGCGAGCTCTGTCGGGCCCTCGCGCTCAAGGTCGCTCGCGAGTACCGGCCGGAGGTCGTGGTCGGGATCGCACGCGCCGGCGTGATTCCCGGCGCCGTCATCGCGTCGATTCTCCGGGTGGACTTCTACTCGATGAAGATCTCGAGAAAGGAAGGCGCCGAGCAGGTCAGGGAGCGTCCCAAGGTGCTCTCCGCCGCTCCCCTGGAGATTGCGGGGAAGCGCGTCCTCCTCGTGGACGAGATCGCCACTTCCGGCGACACGCTGCGGCTCGCTCTGGCCGCCGTGCGCGACGTGCGTCCCGCCGAGGTCCGCTCCGCCACGAACTTCGCGAGGACTCGCGGCTACAAGCCCGATTACTTCGCCCTCGAGACCGACGCGACCGTGATCTATCCCTGGGATCGCAAGGTCTTCCAGAACGACGTCCTGATCGTCAACCCTCGCTACGAGGGCGTGATCGACGACTAGCGCCGCCGCGAGCCGGCAAGCGCCTCACTCCCCCTGAGCCATGGAGTCCAGGAACTCCTGGTTCGTCTCCGTGCGCCCCATCCGCTGCAGCAGGAACTCGATCGCTTCGGCCTCGGGCATGTCCGAAAGGAAGTTGCGCAGCAGGTACACGCGGTTGAGCTCGACGTCGCTCAGGAGGAGCTCCTCCTTGCGCGTGCTGGATCGGTTCAGGTCGATGGCCGGGAAGATCCGCCGGTCGGAGATATGGCGGTCGAGCACCAGCTCCATGTTGCCGGTGCCCTTGAACTCCTCGAAGATCACCTCGTCCATACGGCTGCCCGTCTCGATGAGCGCCGTCGCGATGATCGTCAGCGAGCCGCCGCCCTCGATGTTGCGGGCCGCCCCGAAGAACCGCTTGGGCTTGTGCAGGGCGTTGGCGTCCACGCCGCCCGAGAGGATCTTGCCGGAATGGGGGACCGTGACGTTGTAGGCGCGCGCGAGGCGCGTGATCGAATCCAGCAGGATCACGACGTGCCGCCCGTGCTCGACGAGGCGCTTGGCCTTCTCCATCACGACTTCGGCCACCTGGGTGTGCCGGTCGGCGGGCTCGTCGAACGTCGAGGAGATGACCTCCGCATCGACGTGCTCCTCCATGTCGGTCACCTCCTCGGGCCGCTCGTCGATGAGGAGCACGATCAGGTAGACCTCGGGGTGGTTCGTCGAGATCGAGTTGGCCATCTGCTGCAGGATCGTGGTCTTGCCGGCCTTGGGCGGTGACACGATCAGGCCTCTTTGCCCCTTCCCGATCGGGGCCACCAGATCCACGACCCGCATGGACACGCTCCCGCCGGCGGTCTCCAGGCGCAGGCGCTCCTCGGGATAGCGCGGGCGGAGGTTGTCGAACCCGACGCGGTGCCGGGTCTCCTCGGGATCCAGCATGTTGATGGTCTCGACCTTCAGGAGGGCGAGGTAGCGCTCGCCGTCCTTCGGTGGCCGGACCTGGCCGAGGATCGTGTCCCCCGTTCTCAGATCGAAGCGCTTGATCTGCGACGGGCTCACGTAGATGTCGTCGGGCCCGTACAGATAGTTCCAGTCCTGGGACCGGAGGAAGCCGTAGCCCTCGGGCAGAATCTCGAGCACGCCCTCGCCGCGGAGCACGACCTCGGATTCGAGCAGGGTCTGCTCGATCCGGAAGATGAGATCTTGCTTGCGGAGGCCGCTGAAGTTGGAGATGTTCAGCTCCTCCGCCAGGTCGTGGAGCTCCCCGATGTTCTTGCGCTTCAGTTCTGCGATATCCACGGATCGCTCCGATGGGGGTGCGGCCTGGGGAGCCGCGTGGGCGGGAAGAGGGCTGCTGGCGCGAGGCCGTTTGTTGCCGTCGATGGGGTCCGGACCCGAGACGTTCGAAGAGGGCGGGTGGACCGCGAAGTTGCTGCAGAAGCTCAGCTTGGGGACGAGGCCAACGTAATGACGGCTCAAGAGCCGGTCAAGCCTGATCCGGGGCAGTGGCTGCCTCTTCTGGAGACCTACGGGATCCAGGCCCTACCCCATGACACGGTGCTGCAGGGTACGCTGCGTCCGGATCTCGATCCGAGCTCGCCGGAAGTGCTGGCCGCCCTCGATTCGTGGTCGACGTCGGCCTACCTCTACCACGAGGACGGTGTCACCGAGGTCGTCCTCGTCTATCCGCGCGGAGCCCCTCCGTCTCCGCGACTCTGGCTTCACGCTGGACTCCTGGCTGCCACGCTGCTCACGACCATGGCGGCCGGCGCGATGTTGAGCGGGCTCGACCCGTTCAGGACCCGATTCCTGCCCATTGCGGGATTCCTGCTGCCCTACCCGTCGGCGGTGCATCTCACCTCTCTGGCGGTCGGGGCCCCCTTCGCGCTGCCGTTCCTGGGCGTCCTCCTGGCGCACGAGATGGGCCACTACACGGCCGCGCGCGTTCACCGGATCCGAACCTCCCTGCCGTTCTTCATCCCGTTCCCACCCTATCTCTCCCTCATCGGCACCGTCGGCGCGTTCATCCGACTCCAGGCGCCCGCGGTGCGCCGGGCCGCGCTCTTCGACGTCGGTGCGGCGGGCCCCTTCGCGAGCTTTCTCCTTTCGATCCCGCTCTTCGCATGGGGACTCACCCGGTCGCTGCCGGTACCCGGCTACGCCAGCGCGGCCGCGCCGTTCGTGGTGCAATTCGTCGGCCAGCCCGTCTGGCTCGGCAACGGGATTCTCCTGGATGTCCTGGCGCACACGTTCGTGCCGGGACTGCACGGCGGCAACGCAATCCTGCTCGATCCGCTCGCGTTCGCCGGCTGGCTGGGCCTGTTCGTGACCGCGCTCAACCTGCTTCCGCTCGGTCAGCTGGACGGAGGCCACGTGCTCTACGCCTTCGTCCGTGGACGTCAGTCACGGGTGGCGGCGTGGTTCCTGGTCATCCTCCTGCCGCTCGGCTTCCTCTGGTGGGGGTGGTGGGTCTGGGCCGCGTTCATCGCGATCCTGCACCGGGGACGCGTGAGCCATCCGTCCGTGGCCCAGGACGAGCCGGACATCGGTCCCGCCCGCACCGTTCTCGCCTGGTGTATGATTGGCGTCTTTTTCCTCACGTTCGTGCCGGTGCCGATTCGGCTGTAGTGGGAAAAATCGATCTCGCCAAAATCCGAGAGCCCTTTCATGCGTTGGTTTCTTGCGGATCGTTGCAAATAAAAAACTTGACAATCGGAGTGTCGACGTAAACATTCGTTTACGAAATTTCCGAGAAGTTGCCCCTGGGGTCGGAGGACGGCGTTGGCACGCCATAATCGCGAAGGACATGGAGCCGATCAGAGAGGCTTCGAGTACGGGGTCAACTTCCAGCCGGACTGGCTGCGCCAGGTCAAGGTGACCCGGCGACTGGAGAGCGGACGGCAGTCCACCAAGACGCTCTTCCGAAATCCAGCAGACCGGCCGGAGGCTGAGCCGGGCGATCGCGTGCGCACGCGTATCACTTCGTCCGACCAGGGCGTGGATTTCGAAGTCGCCCTCAGCGATCCCCGCGCCGCAGTGAGGCGCATCCGCGTGGCGTACTCCGTTCCGACGGGCGACGGCACCAGGGACGAAGAGATCGAGTTCACCCTCGAGAGCGAGCCTCAGCTCAACGGGGGGTGAACGGCCGGCCTGCCCCGTCGGCGCCACGTAGGGGTACTGTAGGCCTTCCCGGCTCCCTATCTTGCGACATGCGTGTGTCCGTACTCGGTCCTGTGCAGGCGGTGGGTCGCGCCGTGCTTTCGACCGTAGCCGCCGTAGGGAGAGCCGGGTACCTCGCCATGGACTCCCTCCGAGCGCTTCGGAACGGGGAGGTCTGGGCCCCTCACCTGGTGGACCAGATGGCCAGGATCGGCGTTTCGTCCGTGCCGATCGGCCTCTTCATCGCGATGTTCACGGGCATCGTTCTCGCGCTCCAGGCATCGTACACGTTCACCGGCGCGGTCCCCCTCTACTTCGTGGGGACGCTGGTGGCCAAGACGATGGTCCTCGAGCTGGGTCCGGTGCTGACCGGTCTCGCGCTCTCCGGGCGCGTGGGTGCAAACATCGCCGCCGAGCTCGGGACGATGCGCGTGACCGAGCAGGTGGACGCCCTGGAGACGCTCGGCTACGATCCGGACGCCTACCTGATCGTCCCGCGGGTCCTCGCCGGCACCATCATGTTTCCCGTTGTGGTGATCCTCGCCGACGCCATGGGGATCCTGGCCGGGTGGCTCACCTCGCTCTATCTGCTGGACATGTCGAGCGCGTCGTTCATGAAGGGGGCGCGCCTGTTCTTCCAGCCGTGGGACGTCGAATTCTCCATCATCAAGGCGGCGAGCTTCGGCCTCGTAGTCACGGCGGTGGGTTGCTTCTTCGGCTTCAACACGAGCGGCGGCGCCGAGGGCGTCGGGCGGTCGACCACGAGATCCGTCGTGGTGAGCAGCATGGTCATCCTGGTTCTCGACGCCTTCTGGGCTGCGACACTCCTGTGAGCATCGAGCTGAAGGGCGTGCACAAGGCCTTCGGTCCCAAGCGGGTACTGGAGGGGTTCTCTCTCGGGATCCAGGAGGGGGAGACGCTCTCCCTCATCGGTCAGTCGGGCGTGGGGAAGTCGGTCGTGCTCAAGCACATCGTCGGCCTGCTCGAGCCGGACCAGGGCGAGGTCTGGGTCGACGGCGTGCACCTGGGTGGGCTGCAGCGGGATCATCTCTTCCAGCTTCGGCGTAGTGTGGGCTACGTCTTCCAGTTCGCGGCGTTGTTCGATTCCATGACCGTCGCGGACAATGTGGGGATGGGGCTCAAGCGTCTGACCGGGATGAAATCCGGCGAGATCCGGGATCGCGTGGAGGAATGCCTGAGCCTGGTCGATCTGGAGGGGTACGGTCCGCGTTTCCCGGCCGAGCTGTCGGGCGGTCAGAAGAAGCGGGCCGGCCTGGCACGGGCGATCGCGACGCGACCCAAGTACCTTTTGTATGACGAACCGACCACGGGGCTGGATCCGGTGACCACGGCGGTCATCGACGCGCTCATCAGCCGCATGGCGGACGAGCTCGGTGTCACCGGGGTCGTGGTCACGCACGATATGGACAGCGCCTACAGGATCTCGGACCGAATCGCCATGCTGTATGAGGGACGGGTCCGCATCGTCGGCACCCCGGACGAGATTCGCGCCACCACCGATCCCGTCGTGAGGGGATTCATCGAAGGGAGGCCTGAGCTGCTGGAGGCAACGGTATGAACCGTGGGCGGGACCTTCTGGTCGGCGCCGTCATCATCGTCGGCATCGCCGTCGCGGTCTTCGGGACGCTGTGGCTGAAGGGCGTCAACTGGGGACAGCCATCCATCGAGGTGCAGGTGTTGCTGTCGGACGTCGCCCAGCTGCAGCCGGGCAACCCCGTGAAGTATCGCGGGGTGAAGATCGGAAAGGTCTCTGCCATCAAGGTCGAGCCGTCGGGTCGGGCGGTTCGCATCACGCTTTTGCTCGACCACCAAATCACGTTCCCCAAGGACGCGGTGGTGGTCGTGGCTCCGGAGTCCTTGTTCGGAAGCTGGGAGGCCGAGATCGCCAGCCGTGGCCGGTATCCTCGCTACGCGTTCTTCAAGGTGACGCCCGCCGATCGCCGGGGGGGCGTTCCGGTCCTCGGCGGGTACGCCCTGCCGGAATTGTCTCGCCTGACGGCGTCGGCCGAGGAGATCTCGGACAACCTGGCGGACCTCACCTCGCGCTTCGACATCGCGTTCAGCGAGAAGACGGCGCAGGACCTCGCCCAGGCCATCAACAACATGCAGGTCATAAGCCAGGAGATTCGCCAGCTCGTGGTCCAGCAGTCGGCAATCGCGAAGCATGTCATGTCGAAGGCCGACACGGCGCTCACCGAGATCGAGGGTGCCTCGCGCGTGGCGCGGCGCTCGTTCGATCGCGTGAACGTGCTCCTGTCGGACGCTCAGATCGACAGCATCGTCACGAACGTGCGCCTGGCCAGCAAGAGCATCGCCGAGCTGTCGGCGAACCTTCAGACCTCCTCCGGTGACCTGCCCACGACGATGGCGCGGGCCGACTCCGCATTCGCGCGCCTCGACCGGCTCACGGCCGGGATCGAGGCGGGACGCGGCACGCTGGGACGCCTGGTCACCGATACCACGCTCGCCGTGCGCACCGATGCTGTGCTGAAGCAGCTCAACCTCCTGCTCCAGGACGTGAGGGCCAATCCGAGGCGCTACGTCCGCCTCTCGATCTTCTGAGAGCCGGTGGGGAGCAAGAGCGGGAGGGCGCGGATCGAGCGGAGCGCCGGGGGCGTGGTGGTGCGGGAGATCGGCGGTGCGCCGCACATCCTCGTGATCCGTGACCCCTACGAGAACTGGGGGCTCCCCAAGGGCCATCTCGAGAACGGCGAGAGCAGCGGCGATGCCGCGCTGCGCGAGGTCTCCGAGGAGACCGGCCTCGGCGACCTTTCGCTCGGGCAGGAGCTGGCCACGATCGACTGGTACTTTCGTGCGGGTCGCAAGTTGATCCACAAGTACTGCGTGTTCTACCTGATGGAGTCGATCCGGGGCGATCCTGTGCCCCAGGCGTCCGAGGGCATCACCGAGTGCGTCTGGGTGCCGCTCGCGGAGGTCGAAGAACGCATCACGTACGACAACGCGCGAGAGGTCGTGGGCGTCGCCCGAAGGATGATCGAGGCCATCGAGGGTGGCTCCTGAGCCTCGGTTGATCGGCCGGGGAGAGCGGTTAGACTATGAAGCTCGGCCCCGTCCGGGCCTGAGGCTCGCATAGGCCCCAGGCGCGTCACACCCGACCGTCCGGCCGTCCGCCGGGGCGGCGGGCCCCTCTTCGGAATCCCCATGACGGAAGACATTCGGGACATCACCATCATCGGTGGAGGACCCACCGGGCTGTTCGCCGCGTTCTACGCGGGGATGCGGGGATGCACCACGCGCATCGTCGACTCCCTGCCCGAGCTGGGTGGGCAGCTCACGGCGCTCTACCCCGAGAAGGACATCTTCGACGTGGGCGGCTTTCCCAGGATCCTGGCGAAGGACCTCGCACGAAACCTCGTGGAGCAGGGTCTGCAGTTCGGGGCCGACGTCGTGCTCGACGAGCAGATCGGCTCGGTCAGCTGGGAGGGCGGACACTTCGCGCTCGCGGGCAGCTCGGACACGTACCTCAGCCGCGCGGTGCTGATCGCGGGGGGGAAGGGCGCGTTCGAGCCGATGGTGCTCGACGTTCCGGGCTACGCCACGTTTCTGCACAGCGGACTCGAATACGCGGTCAAGGACCCCGAGTCCTGCCGCGGAAAGCGGGTGGTGGTCGTGGGGGGCGGGGACTCGGCGCTCGACTGGGTGCTCATCCTGAAGGACATCGCGGCCTCCGTGACGCTGGTGCATCGCCGGGATGGATGGCGGGCGCACGAAGCGTCCGTGCGCCGTCTCGAAGAAGCGGTGGCCGCCGGTGAGGTGGAGCTGCGCACCTTCCACGAAGTACGGGAGATCGTGGGCTCGGACCTGGTGGAGGGGGCGCTGGTCTTCGACAACCGCACCGACGAGGAGACCCTGCTCGACACCGATCTCGTACTGACGTGTCTGGGGTTCAAGCCCGATCTCGGTCCGATCCAGAAGTGGGGACCGAAGGTCGAAGACAATCGCGTGGTCGTGAACCAGCTGATGGAGACGACGGTACCCGGGATCTTCGCCGCCGGAGACGTCGTAGGCTACGACGGGAAACTCGATTTGATCGCCACGGGTTTTGCAGAGGCATGCATCGCCGTCAACAACGCGGTGCACTTCGTGGATCCCTCGGCGCGGGTCAACCCCGGCCACTCCTCGAACATGAAGATCTTCAAGGGAAAGTGACGATCATGACTGAGAAGGGCGCACGCGAGCACGAGACCGTCGTCATCATCGGGTCGGGGCCCGCCGGTTGGACGGCGGCGATCTATGCCGCCAGGGCGGAGCTGAATCCGGTGGTCTACGAGGGCGCGGGCAGTCGCACGATGATTCCCGGTGGGCAGCTCATGTTCACGACCGAAGTCGAGAACTATCCGGGCTTCCGGGAAGGCGTCACCGGCCAGGAGCTGATGATGGAGATGCGTGCTCAGGCCGAGCGTTTCGGTACCCGCATCGTGACCGACGACATCGCGGAGGTGGACTTCGGGGCGCGGCCGTTCGTGCTGAAGCCGACGCGAGGTGGAGAGGTGACGGCCGACGCCGTCATCGTCGCGACCGGGGCGAATGCCCGGTGGCTGGATGTACCCAACGAGGAGCGGCTCGCGCAGTCGGGCGGGGGCGTCAGCGCCTGCGCCGTGTGTGACGGCGCGCTGCCGCACTTCCGGGACCAGGTGCTCGCCGTGGTCGGGGGAGGGGACTCCGCCATGGAAGACGCGCTCTACCTCACCAAGTTCGCCAAGGAAGTGGTGGTCATTCACCGGCGAGACGAGCTGCGTGCCTCCAAGATCATGCAGGAGCGGGCCATCGAGAGCGGCAAGATCACCTTCGCCTGGAACAAGGTCGTGACGGAAGTCCTGGGCGACGACGTGATCGAGGGGCTTCGGCTCGAGGACACGGTCACGGGCGAGGAGAGCACGCTCGAGGTGGGAGGACTCTTCGTCGCCATCGGCCACAAGCCCAACACCGGGTTCCTGGGTGGACAGCTGAAGCTCAAGGACAATGGATACGTCGAGCTTCCGGTGGCGTGGCGTACGATGACCTCCGTCGAGGGGGTCTTCGCCGCCGGTGACGTCGCCGACGACTACTACCGGCAGGCGGTGAGCGCGGCGGGCACCGGGTGCATGGCGGCGCTGGACGCCGAGCGCTGGCTGGCCCACGGCGGCGTCGCGGCGGACGCACCCGAGACCGAAACGGCGAGCGTCTGAGGTACGTTCCGGGGACGTGGGTCGCGACGACCCGTCGCGATCCGCTACCCGTCGTCCTCGGGTGGATGGGCGGGCCCGACCAGGCGCCCCCCGTCCACAGCGAGGATCTGCCCGGTCACGTAGGTGGCATCGGCCAGGTAGAGCACCGCTCGAACGACGTCGTCCGGTGTGCCGATCCGCTTCAGCGGCGCGGCTTCGCGCAGCGCGTGCCACCGCTCGGGTGGGTCGTCGCCGGGAGGGAGCACCGCTCCCGGCGCAATGGCATTGACCCGGATGTCGGGGGCCAGCGCTCGCGCCTGGACCCGGGTGAGGTGCGCCAGCGCGGCCTTGGACACGGCATGGTGTGGGTAGGCGGTCCACGCCTGAAACGCCGAAAGGTCGACCATGTTGACCACCGAGCCGTGTGAGCTACCCAACAGCTGGGCGGCGGCTCGCACGAGCAGGTGTGGTGCCCGCGTGTTCACGGCTACGACTGCATCCCAGGCTTCGGCGTCCACGTCCAGGAGATCGGCCGAGGCGAACGTGGCCGCATTGTTCACCAGGAGATCGAGCCGTCCGAAGGCGTCCCGGGTGGCCGCGACGACGCGCTCGGGGGTGGCCGGATCCGACAGATCGCCCGATACGAGGACGCAGCGGCGCCCCACCTGCCGAATGCGCTCTGCGACGTCCCGGGCGGGTCCTTCGGACGTGTGGTAATGGACGGCGACATCGTAGCCCGCCTCGGCCAGTCCGAGCGACAGGGCTCGGCCTACGCGCACCGCTCCACCGGTCACGAGAGCGGCTCGACTCGTCATTCGCTCATTCATTGCGATAGTGATACCCTTCCTGCGCCCCGGGAGCCAGCACGCGCCCCCCGAGAGGCTGCCGAAGGGCCACGAGACAGGAGGAGAAGATGATCGATCTCGAAGGTAAAGTCGCCCTGATCACCGGCAGCACAAAAGGGATCGGGCTCGCCGTGGCTGAACAGCTGACCGGTGCGGGGGCTTCGGTGGTCATCAGCTCGAGCACGCCCGCCGATGTCGAGAAGGTCGCTGAGCGCTTGAACGGGGAGGGGCGTGGCGAGGTCGTGGGAATCGCCTGCGACGTGCGGGACCCCGACGCGTGCGCACGGCTGGTGGAGGAGACGGTGGCGCGGCTCGGGAGGCTGGACATCCTCGTCAACAACGCCGGCCTCGGCATCATGAAGCCGATCCAGGAGATGTCGGTCGAGGAGTGGCGACTCCAGATCGACACGAACCTCGGGGGCGTCTTCTACTGCACCAAGGCGGCGCTTCCGCACCTGAGCGCCACCGGTGACGGGTGGATCGTCAACATCGGCTCGCTGGCCAGCCGGAACGCCATCGCGGGCGGCACCGGATACAACGCGAGCAAGTTCGGCCTGCTCGGCATGACCGAGGCGACCATGCTCGACGTTCGCTACGACGACGTGCGGGTGAGCATCGTCATGCCGGGCAGCGTCAACACGCACTTCGGCGGCCGCGAGCCCGCTTCGGAGCGGGATTGGCGCCTGGAGGCGGAGGACTGCGGGCGCGCGGTCCTGCAGCTGCTCTCCTATCCGAAGGAAGCGCACGTCAGCCGCGTGGAGATGCGCCCCAGCCAGCCTCGGCGGAGGAGCTGACCGGCGATGGCGCGACGCGTCTCGCTGCACAGCGTGCGACTCGCCGTCCAGCGGTCCCGTACGACGGGTCCGCTCGCCCTCGCGGTGGCGGTGGGTGTTCTGGCTGGAGTCGGCGCGATCGCGCTGCGCTGGATGATCGCTCAGGTCCACGTGCTCTTCTTCGATCGGGGCGCACACCTGGGCGACGTGCTCCACCTTCCGATTCCCTTGTGGGTCGTGACGATCATCGCGCCGGCCATCGGCATGGTGATCGTGGCCTACCTGGCCGTGTGGTGGTCGCCCGAGGCGCGCGGCCACGGTGTGCCGGAGGTGCAGTACGCGGTGCGCATGAAGGGCGGCAGGATCCGCACCCGCGTGGCGTTCGCCAAGGCCATCGCGAGCGCGATCTCGATCGGTTCGGGAGGCTCGCTGGGGCGCGAGGGCGCCATCGTCCAGATCGGGTCCTCGCTGGGCAGCGTGCTCGGGCAGGTGGTGGGGCTCGGCGCGGAAGACGTGCGGCTTCTCGTGGCCGCCGGCTCCGCCGGGGCCATCAGCGCAACGTTCAACGCCCCGATCGCCGGTGTGCTCTTCGCGCTGGAGGTCGTGCTCGGGAGCTTCGCGGCGCGCTCGTTCGGGCTGGTGGTGGTGGCCTCGGTCAGTGCGACGGCGGTCGCGCAGACGGTGCTCGGCACCCAGCCGTCCTTCCGGCTGGTGGAGCAGTTCCAGCTGGTGACGGACTGGGAACTCGGGCTCTACCTCCTGCTCGGGGTGGTGACCGGCTTCGTCGCCCTGCTGTACGTCTACGTCGTGTACGGCCTGGAGGACCAGTTCGAGCGTTGGAAGGGGGCCGTCTGGCTCAAGGCCCTGACGGCCGGGCTGATCCTCGGCGTCCTCGGAACGTTCGGCAGCGAGCAGCTGTTCGGCATCGGCCACGAGGGCGTCGAGCTGGCCCTCGCCGGCGGCATCGGCACCGGGCTCATGGCCGCCCTGGTGTTCATGAAGATCTTCGCGACGTCGGTGACGCTCGCGGGCGGTGGCTCGGGCGGAATCTTCGCGCCGGCGCTCTTCATCGGCGCGATGACGGGCGGCGTGTTCGGGCGGGGGGTGGAGGCGCTCTTCCCGTCGATGACGGCATCGCCCGGGGCCTACGCGCTGGTCGGTGCGGCGGCGGTGTTCGGCGCGGCCGCGCACGCGCCCATGACCGCGATCATCATCCTGTTCGAGATGACCGGGAACTACCGGATCATCCTTCCGCTGATGCTCTGCGTCGTGCTGGCGCAGCTCATCGCGTCGCGGGTCAATCCCGACTCGATCTACACGATCAAGCTCCGGCGCCTCGGGGGGATGGGCCGTCCACGTCAGGAGCCCGAGACGCTCGACCTCCTGCTCGTGGCCGACGCGATGAGCGAGGAGATTCCCTGGGTGCCTCCGACGCTACCGCTCCCCGAGCTGGCGGACCGCGCCCGCGACGAGCACCACCGGAGCTGGATCGTGCTCGATCACGAGCAGGGGCTGAGGGGCATCGTGGCGGTCACCGATCTGGAGCGGGCGATCGTGGAGGGCGACCTCGTGGGGCTCACCGTGGAGGACATCATGACCACGGCGCTCGTGACGTGCGCGCCGGGAGAGACGCTCCGCCACGCGTTCCAGCGCTTCAGCGAGCGCGACGTCTTCCAGATTCCCGTGGTCGACCCCGAGCTCCCGGGTGAGATCCAGGGCGTGCTGCGCCGGACCGAGATGATGTGGGCGTTCAAAGAGCTGGCCGACGAGCACCAGCGGCTGCTCGAGCGGACGGAGGGGCTGCCCCGCGAGCGCCGCTTCGAGTCCGTGCACGTGGAGCTCCAGGTGACACCGGACTACGGCCGGATCTGCAACCACGCGCTCCGCGACATCCGCGTTCCCGAGCATGCGCTCATCGCGCTCCTCCGCAGGGGCGAGCGGGTGGTGGTCCCACGGGGGTTCACGAAGGTCGAGCCCGGAGACGTCCTCACGCTCATCACCACTCGCGCGCACGAGGCGTCTCTTCGCGCGTGGATCGCGGAGGGTCGGCAGGCGGTCTGACCCGGCGCGATGGGCCCCCGGCGGGCTCGGGCGCGGCTTTACCCATCGCAACCCTCGCCTAGATTCCAGGCGTCACCGGCGGCCGGTGCCGTCGACCCTCGTTCCTTGTCGTGACCCTCCGGGAGACACGCCGATCATGGCGGACGAATATCGCATCGAGAAGGACTCGTTGGGGGAGATGAAGGTGCCCGTGGAGGCGCTCTACGGGGCCCAGACCCAGCGAGCCGTGGAGAACTTTCCCATCAGCGGCCAGCGTTTCGGTCGACGCTTCATCGAAGCGCTCGGCATCATCAAGAAGGCGGCCGCGCTCACGAACGCGGAGGCGGGGGACGTCGACGAGGCGGTGGCCGACGCCATCGTGAAGGCCGCCACCGAGGTCATCGAAGGCAAGTGGGACGATCAGTTCGTGCTGGACATCTACCAGACGGGGTCCGGCACGTCGACGAACATGAACGCCAACGAGGTCATCGCGCATCGGGCCACAGAGCTGCTCGGAACCGGCGCCCGCGTGCATCCGAACGACCACGTCAACTTCGGACAGTCGTCCAACGACGTGATTCCCACGGCGATCCACGTGGCCGCCAGGGTGTCGATCGAGCATGAGCTGATCCCGGCGCTCGAACACCTTCAGGCGGCTCTGGCCGACAAGGCGGTCGCCTTCGACGACATCGTGAAGTCGGGGCGTACGCACCTGATGGACGCCACGCCCGTGCGTCTCGGTCAGGAGTTCGGCGGGTACGCGGCGCAGGTCGGCAAGGCGGCCGAGCGGGCTCGTCGCGCCGCGGAGGAGTTGGCGGAGCTCGCGCTCGGCGGCACGGCGACCGGAACAGGCATCAACACCCGGCCCGGATTCGCGGCCAAGGCCATCGAAAGGATCTCGGAGCAAACCGGACTCACCTTCCGGGAGGCCGAGAACCACTTCGAGGCCCAGGGCGCCAAGGATGCCGCCGTGAGCGCCTCCGGCGCCTTGAACACGGCGGCCACCGGCCTCATCAAGATCGCCGACGACTTCCGCTGGTTGGGCAGCGGGCCCACCTCGGGAATCCACGAGGTCAGCCTGCCCGCCGTGCAGCCGGGCTCGTCGATCATGCCGGGTAAGGTCAACCCGGTCATGGCCGAGGCGCTCATCATGGTGTGCTCGCGGGTCATGGGGAACCACACGACGGTCACGATTGCGGGAAGCCGAGGCAACTTCGAGCTCAACGTGATGATGCCGGTGCTGGCACAGGCGCTTCTGGAGTCGATCAGCCTGCTGGCCAACGCGAGCCGTGCCTTCACCGACCGGTGCGTGGTAGGGGTCGAAGCCAATGCCGAACGGGCACGCGAGCTCCTGGAGCTGAACCCGTCGATCGCGACGGCCCTCAACCCCTACATCGGATACGACAAGGCTTCCGAAGTGGCCAAGCAGGCCGCCAAGGAGCACGTCAGCGTGCGGGAGATCGTGTTGCGCAAAGGGCTTCTTCCGGAGGAGAAGATCGACGAGGCCCTCGACGTGCGCGGAATGACCGAGCCGGGACTGCCCGAGTGAGTCGCCGGCACGGCCGGGCCTGACGCACCGGGGGGGCGCCGAAGCTTCGGCGCCCCCCTTGTTCGTCGGCCGGGCCGGAACGGAACGTCAGAACCCTATGGCCATCGGGTGGAAGTCCGTGCGTGCCGCCCGCTTCATGAACGGCTTGGTGTACACGCGGATCTCCGCGCCTTGTCCGTAGACCTCGAGCATGTACAGATCCTGCGGCCACATGCTCTCCAGCTGGCTCATCCCGCCGGGCACCTCGACCTCGTTGATGTACACGATGGGAGACACGATCTCACCGTTGACCAGGTAGCACGGGTGTGAGGTCACCCAGTAGCACGAAACCTGATTCAGTCCGGCTCGTGCATCGATGAAGGAGACCACGTTGCTCCATGTGGTCCTGGCCAGCTGCTGTTCATTGAACGAGACCACGGACGCGGCGGTCCCGTCGCGGCGCCTCCGGAGCCGAGCCTTCAGGACCTTCAGGCCCTTCAGGAGCTTGGGCTTCGGCGGTACCGCGAGATTCACCGTGTCCTCACTCGGCGAGACCACGCCCTTCCATTCGATGCCCTGGTACCCGAGCTGGTTGACCGACACGGTGATGTGGCCGGGCTCGACACGTCTCAGCGTGTACTTGCCCTGCTTGTTCGTCACCGTGCCCCACCGGTCTCCGTCCAGAGAGATGAACGCTCCGGCGAGCGGCTGCCCGGATGCCGAATCTACGACGGTACCGTGTACCGCGATGCGTTTTACGGGCGGCGCCTGTGCGAACCCGTTTCGCGCCAGCAATGCCAACGCGATGATGGTCACGCCCACGACCCACCATACGATGCTCCACTCCGACTTTCGTGAAGAGGAGACTCCAATCGTCGTCTGCTGATTATTCATCTTCCACCTCCACACCTTCGCATCTTTGTGCCGCCCCCGTGGCGGCGTCCGCGATGAAGAGGGGCAAAGCGCGTGCCCCGGGGCCGGCGATCCAATCGGCATATTCCGTAAATTATTGTCACAAAAGGATTTGTGTGGATATCCAAGGAGCGGCGGAGGCGGCGCGCTCCGCTCCCGTTCACGTCCTGGCGCGTGGACGCGCTTGCAGGGTGCGTGTCCGTCTCCATGGACACTGGCCGGACACGGCTCGGGCGGCGCCCCGCGTGGGTCCCGAAAAGCAGGAGTGACGGTAGGCTGACGCCTACCGCCACTCACGGCACGCCCCCCCCAGGGCGTGAGGCCTCACCCAGGGCGGGCAAGGCACATCGTCCGGCGCGCCGCCACCCTTCGAACCGGTGACGGTGGCCGGGTCTGCTCGTTCAGGCCGTCATGCGGTCGAGTCTCAGGACTTCGGTCCGGCGAGCCAGCTCCGCTACGGATTTTCCACCGGGTGGGATGACCCGGGTGCTCGATCCGTCGAGGTAGAGCGGGTAGACCCACCCTTCGAACTGGACCAGCTGGACGAGGTGCGGTTCGTTCAGGTCCGGAGGCGGTGGCACGGCCTCGGTGATCGAGCGCCAGATCCGATCGACCAGAGACATGCGTTCCGACACCGAGTCGGCCCACAGCGCCAGGCGGACCCGCTTCCGCTCTTCCAGCGTCATCGAACGCACGATGCGACGGTGGCCTGGGAAGCTGTGGGAAAGGAGGAACGAGAGGGCCTCACCCTCCGGTACGGGCTCGACGGAGTCCTGGCTCCGTACGAGTCCGGGTGTGCGGACGCGTCTCCCGTCTCTCAGATCGATATATCCATCGGCCGCTACACGCATGGTCGGCCTCCCGCCACTGTAATTCGTCCGGCGCCGCGTGACGGCGCCCTCGGGGTCTCACATGGATCAAGTCTCGTGCCGCAGCCCGACAGGACGGTCGCGTCACAGGCATGGGCGAGTGTAAGGTATGTCATATCAATATCTTACATGACTCGCTGTTGCACGGGCGGCGTGGCCGGCCCGGGTGCGATTCCGGCACGGCGATTCCGTTGCGGGCAAAGTTTGCAGACCTTGAGGCATGCCTGATCATCCTGCCCCCCACGACGAGCTGGGCGCCCACGTTTCCACGGCCGGCGGCGTGCAGCGCGCCCCGGCGCGCGCTCTGGAGATCGACGCCGTCTGCCTGCAGTGCTTCACCAAGCAGCCGAACCGGTGGCACGAGCCGGAACTGGACGAGGAGACCGTGGAGTCGTTTCGGACGGAGCGTGCGCTGCAAGGGATCCGCACGGCCGGCGCCCACGACTCCTACCTGATCAACCTGGCGTCCCCGGATCCGGAGCTGCGTGCGCGATCGCGCAGGAGCTTCGTCGCGGAGCTCGAGCGGTGCCGTGTGCTCGGCCTCGACTTCCTCGTCACGCATCCAGGCCACGCCACCGACGGAGACGTGGAGGAGGGCGTGCGTCGCAATGCCCAGGAGCTGGCTCGAGCCCTCGAGGTCGTCGACGCCCCCACCCGCGTGCTGCTCGAGCTCACCGCGGGCGGCGGGAGCAGCGTCGGAGGGTCGTTCGAGCTCCTTGCGTCGATTCTCGAAGAGGTGCCGGCCACGCTGCGCGAGCGTGTGGGGGTGTGCGTGGACACCTGCCACGCGTTTGCGGCCGGCTACGACCTGGTGAACGCGTACGACGAGGTGTGGGCGGATTTCGACCGCCTTCTCGGGTACGAACGGCTCGGCCTCCTGCACATGAACGACTCCCGCCACCCGCTCGGCTCCCACAAGGATCGACACGAGGGGTTGGGGCGCGGTACGCTCGGCGCCGGTGCGTTCCGGAGCATCATGCTCGACGAGCGGCTGCGCGACGTTCCCAAGATCCTGGAGACCCCGAAGGGCGACGATCCGGTCGTGGCCGACCGGGAGAATCTCGACTTTCTGCGCGCTTTTCGACGTCGGTGACGCGCTTGCTCGGCGCCGGTTCGAGGCCGGGCGGATGTCGACGATGCAGAGAGAATCCGGGGGGGCTCCTGTTCACGGCATGGTGTCTTCTCTTATATTCGGTCGCGTACCGGGGGGCTCTGCAATTGAGCCAACACAACTGAAGCCGGGACTGACTTTCATGCCGGACGCTACGCCCCCCCGTGGGGACAGCGCGAAGGTGTGGAGGAGTCACCATTGATTCCAGCCGGGCTTCAATACATCCCCTCCGGTGCGCCCCAGGGGGGCCGGCGTCCTGAGACGCCGGCCCCCCTGGCTTTCGGCCCCGCTCGACGGGTGGATCCGGCTGCCGCGGAAGGGGTAGGCTGGGTCCCCGGGTTTGGAGCACGCACTCAGTCGACAAGGGAGGAAGGGTGCCGATCGTGCGAGCGACGCGCCGCGTCCATTTCAGTGCGGCGCACCGCGTCTTCAGGGCCGACTGGTCCGACGAGCGCAACGCGGAGGTGTTCGGCCTCTGCTCGAACCCCAACTGGCACGGTCACAACTTCGAGTTGGATGTGACCGTGGAGGGCCCGGTCGACCCCGACACCGGCTATGTCATGGATCTCTCGGTTCTCCGCGAGGCACTGGAGGAGCGGGTGGTCGGGGACGTCGATCACAAGAACCTCAACCTCGAGGTTCCCTGGCTCGACGGGATCATTCCGACCACGGAGAACCTGGCCGTGGCCGTCTGGAATCGGATTGCCGATGCGCTGCCCGAAGGCGTGCGGCTCGCCAAGGTGGTCCTACACGAAACGCCCCGGAATTCGGTCGAGTACCGGGGAGAGGAGGGCGCGTGAGCGCGAGTGGAGAAGCGGCCGGCGGTGTCGTCACGATCCCGGATCTGAGCGAGGTCCCGTACGAGGCGCTCGTGACCGAGATGATCCGTCGTCTCGGGGACGATCCGGAGCGCGAGGGGATGCGCAAGACGCCCGAGCGGGTGCGCAAGGCGATGGAGTTCCTCACAGAGGGCTACCGCAAGAGCCCCCAGGAAGTGATCGGCGACGGGGTGTTCACCGATCCGCACAGCAACATGGTGATGGTCAAGGACATCGAGCTCTACTCGATGTGTGAGCACCACCTCCTGCCGTTCTTCGGCAAGGCGCACGTCGCGTACATCCCGAACGGGCAGATCCTCGGGCTGTCGAAGGCGGCGCGTCTGGTCGACCTGTACGCGCGGAGATTCCAGGTGCAGGAGCGCCTCGTCGAGCAGATCGCCCAGGCGATCTGGGACACGATCCGGCCCCAGGGCGTCGCCGTTGTCATCGAGGCGTATCACCTGTGCATGATGATGCGGGGGGTGCAGAAGCAGAACTCGAAGACCGTGACCTCCGCGATGCGCGGCGTGTTTCTCGAGGACCATCGCACCCGCGACGAGTTCCTCCGCCTCACGACCATGTCTCACGATCCTCTGTGACCGACGACGCTCCTCTGCGCGGGCGAACCGCCCTGGTAACGGGCGCCACCCGGGGCATCGGGCGGCGCACGGCGGAGGTGTTGGCCGAAGCCGGCGCACGCATCTGGGCGCTCGGACGGTCCCGTGACGCGCTCGGGGATCTGGCGGGCGGCATCGGCGCGACCACGCTGCCGGTCGACCTGACGGACGATGCGGCGGTCTGGGATGCGATGGACCGGCTTCAGGACGAGCTCGGTGGGCCTCCCGATATCGTGGTCAACGCGGCCGGCGTCTTCTCGCTCGCGCCGTGCGCCGAGGAGACGGTGCGAGACTTCGATCGCCACCTGTCGGTCAACCTGCGCGGGCCGTTCCTCGTGGTGCGTGCGCTTCTTCCGGCGATGCTCGAGCGCGGCGATGGTCTCGTGGTCAACATCGGCTCGGTCGCGGGGCGCCGTGCGCTACCGGGCAACGCGGCGTATGCGGCGTCCAAGTTCGGCTTGCGTGGCCTGCACGAGGTTCTTCTCGAGGAGCTTCGCGGTACAGGGGTGCGGGCGACGCTCATCGAGCCGGCCGCCACCGACACGCCGATGTGGGATCCGCTCGATCCGGAGTCCGATCCGAGCCTTCCGGCCCGCGCATCCATGCTGTCCGCCGCCGACGTCGCCGAGGCGGTTCTCTTCGTGGCGACGCGCTCGTCCGACGTCCGTATCCCCCTCCTTCAGCTCGAGCACGGGTGAGATCATGAGCGAGCCCTGCGTTTATACCGTCAGCGTGCAGGCCCACTACGATGCGGCCCACTTCCTCCAGCATTACAAGGGCAAGTGCGAGCGCCTTCACGGACACCGCTACGTGGTGGAGGTGGCCGTACGCTCGGCCGAGCTGAACGAGGCGGGCATCGCGTTCGACTTCGTGGATCTGAAGCGGGAGCTACGCGGCCTGGCCGATGGCCTCGATCACCAGAACCTCAACGACCTGCCACAGTTCGAGGGACTGGAGACGAGCGCGGAGAACCAGGCGCGGTACTTCTTCGAGCAACTGCGCGAGCGGTTGCCGGGGGCCCTGGCCGACGGTCTCCTCTTCGCACGCGTCTGGGAGACGCCCACACAGTGGGCACAGTACGGGCCGGCATCGGCGCCGCTTCCCGCGCCTCGAACCCCCTCCGCCTGAGCGCGTAGCGCCACCGACCACGATGCACCTTCTCCTCACCGACCGGCTGACCTGCCCGCGGTGCGGGCCCCGCTTCGGGCTGATCCTGCTGGCCGACCGGATGGACGACCGGCGCATCGTCGACGGGACGCTGGGGTGCCCGAACTGCCGCGACCGCTTTCCCGTGGAGAACGGATTCGGAGACCTGCGCGCGCCTCCGAGGGGGCCGCTCGGGCCAGGCCGGGCCGG
>JBJKRT010000017.1:0-11971 GCA_046704545.1 Longimicrobiales bacterium | reverse complement strand
GGATGACGGGTCGGCGGTGAGGCGACCGATACAGGACGGGAGGTGAGGGGGAGGTGTGCCTCCTCGCCGTGCGGAGCGTGGCCCGCGAACGAGCGGCGCCGAGGCGGGGCTGCCCGGGGTAGGGAGGGCGTACGCGGCGAGGCCCGCATAGAAGCAAGAACAGCCGCGGACAGCAGGAAGCGAGGACGCCCCCGATTCAGCGCAGCACGCCGAGGAGGCGCACCTCCCCCTCACCGGCAACCCAAAGAGTCAGCCCCACCACAGATCCCGTCAGCAGCTCGGCGGACCTTCCTCGATCGTGCTCATCCCCCGCTGTACGTCCACCAAGGGTGCCTGATAGTCGCCGGAGAAGCACGCCGTGCAGTACGGCCCGCCCTCGACAGCTCCGACCATCCCTTCGAGCGAGAGATACCCCAGCGAGTCCACCCCGAGCGTCTTCTCGATCTCCGGGATCTCCAGCCGGGAACCCACCAGCTCGGCCTTGGTCGGCATGTCGATCCCGTAGAAGCACGGGAAGCGCACGGGCGGGCTGCCGATCCGGAAGTGGACCTCGGTGGCACCCGCCTGGCGCATCATGCGCACGAGGCTGTGGCTCGTGGTGCCGCGTACCAGCGAGTCGTCGACCACGACCACCCGTTTGCCCTCCAGCACCTCTCGGACCGGATTGTACTTCATCCGGGCGCCGAAGTCGCGGTCGCGCTGGGACGGTTGGATGAACGTGCGGCCCACGTAGTGGTTGCGCAGCAGTCCGAGCTCGAAGGGAATGCCGCTCTCTTCGGAGTACCCGAGTGCGGCGGAGTTCGCGCTGTCCGGAACGGCGATCACCGCGTCGGCCTCGACCGGATGCTCACGAGCGAGCTGCCGGCCGAACGCGCGTCGCGCCCGGTCGACGCTCATGCCCCAGATCCGAGAGTCCGGGCGGGCGAAATACACCAGCTCGAAGATGCACGGAGCCGGGTGCTTCGCCGGTGGGAGCGAGCGCAGCTGAGTGACCTTTCCGTGCTCGATCTTGATGACCTCACCGGGCTCGAGGTCGCGGACGTACTCGGCGCCGAGGATGTCGAGCGCACACGTCTCGCTCACGACGACGTGACCTTTGCCCAGGCGCCCCAACACCAGGGGACGAAATCCCCTGGGATCACGGACGGCGTAGAGTGTGTCGCCCACGGACAGCACGAGGGAGAACGCACCCTCCAGGTACGTGAGCGCTTCGTCGATCTGGGCGTCGATCGTGTCGTGACGGGACTTCGCCACGAGGTGCACCAGGATCTCGGAGTCCGAGGAGGTCCGGAAGATGGCCCCCTCGTCCACGAGGCGGCTTCTCAGGTCGAGATGGTTGGTGAGGTTGCCGTTGTGCGCCAGCGCCATATCGCCCCGAGAATACCGGGCCTGGATGGGCTGGACGTTCTCCAGGCTGCTGCCGCCCGCGGTCGAGTACCGCACATGGCCCACCGCCGTCGATCCCTCGAGGCGGGTCAGCGACGCGGCATCGAAGACCTCGGAGACCAGACCCACCCCTTTGTGAGCGCGGATGGTTCCGTTGTCGATGGACACGATGCCTGCCGACTCCTGGCCTCGATGCTGCAGCGAATAGAGCGCGAGGTAGGTGAGCTCCGCGGCGTTTTCGAGCCCGCTCACGCCGACGACGCCGCATTCTTCGTGCGGTCCTTCATCGAGGCGGTGGGCTGGGAGATCCACGGCTCCGGCGCGTGTCTTTGCCGAGGGATCGTGCAACACCGGCAACGTGTGGCGGGACGAGGGCATCGTCACTCTCCCGATGCGGGTGCGGCGTCCATGATCCGTGGCAGCGATCCGAAATATGCATCCATGAGTCGGTCCATCGTCGTGTCGATCCATCCTTCGCGTACTTTGATACGGAAGGCCCCGGAGGGTGCCCCCACCTCGCCGATCGCACGGGCGGGGACCCCGTGGCGCTCCGCGAGGCGAAGCACTTCTTCCGCCTGGTCTGGAGCACACGAGACCACGACCCGCCCGTGGCCTTCGGCGAAGAGCGTGGCGACGGGGGAAAGGTCGTCGTCGAGCTTCACCATGAGGCCCAGTGGCGTCTCTCCGCTCGCGAGCGCGCTTTCCGCCAGCGTGCACGCAAGACCGCCTTCGGCGCAGTCGTGGGCCGAGTGCAGGCGGCCCTGCTGGATCATGGCCAGCACCGCGTGCTGCAGGCGACGCTCCGCCAGCAGGTCCACGGCGGGTGGCTTGCCGGCCACACGGCCGTGCGCGACGTACAGGTACTCCGAGCCGCCCAGCTCTCCCGTATTCCTACCGAGCAGGATGATGGTGTCGCCTTCGTCCTGGAACACGTGTCGGGTGATGTGCTCGACGTCCTCGATCACGCCGACCATGCCGATCACCGGGGTGGGGTAGATGGCGCGTCCGTCCGTCTCGTTGTAGAAGGAGACGTTGCCCCCGGTCACCGGCGTCTCGAAGAGCGCGCATGCTTCCGCCATTCCGCGCACCGCTTCGCGGAACTGGTAGTAGATGTGCGGCTTGAGCGGGTTCCCGAAGTTCAGGCAATTCGTGATGGCCGACGGTACCGCGCCCGAGCACACCACGTTGCGGGCGGCTTCGGCCACCGCCGCCAGGGCTCCCTGGTATGGGTCCAGGTGGGTGAAGCGCCCGTTGCAGTCCGTGCTGACCGATACCGCCTTGCGGGTCCCACGAATCCGGATCACGCCGGCGTCCCCGCCGGGGCGGACCGCCGTCCCGGTTCGAACCGTCGTGTCGTACTGGTGGTAGACCCACTCCTTCGACGCGACGGTGGGTGAGCCGAGCAGCTGGAGGAACGCGTCCGTGAGATCGCCGCGGGGCGCCGTGGCGTCGGAGATGTCTTCCTCGCGCAGTGCCTGGATCTGCGGGCTCTCCACGCCTTCGCGCTCGTACGTGGGGCACCCCTCCGTGAGCGGAAGGGCGGGGATGTCCGCGACGGTCACGCCGTGCTCGAGCACCCGGAAGCGGCCGTCGTCGGTGACGCGACCGATCATGGCGGCCTCCAGCTCCCACTTCTCGAGGATGCGTCGTACCTCGTCCTCCTTGCCGGCCTCGGCTACGACGAGCATGCGCTCCTGGGACTCGGACAGCAGGATCTCGTACGGAGTCATGCCCTTCTCGCGCACGGGCACCGCGTCCATCTCGATCTCGACGCCGTTGCCGGCCCTCCCGGCCATCTCCGAGGCCGAGGACGTGATGCCCGCCGCCCCCATGTCCTGGATGCCGGTGATCGCGCCGCTGGCGATCAGCTCGAGACTCGCTTCCAGGAGAAGCTTCTCGGTGAACGGGTCGCCGACCTGTACCTGCGGGCGGCTCGACTCGGAATCCTCCGAGAGCTCCTCGCTCGCAAAGGTGGCGCCGTGGATGCCGTCTCTCCCGGTACGCGACCCTACGGCCATGAGCGTGTTGCCCACCCCCGAAGCGGAGGCGGTGATGAGCTCTTCCTTCTTCATGAGCCCCACGCACATCGCATTGACCAGCGGGTTGCCCTCGTAGCCCCGGTCGAAGATGACCTCGCCGCCGATGTTCGGGATGCCCATGCAGTTGCCGTAGTCGCCGACGCCCTTCACGACACCGGCGAACAGGTAGCGCACCCGGGGGCTGTCGAGATCGCCGAACCGGAGGGAGTCGAGCACCGCGATGGGGCGCGCTCCCATGGTGAAGATGTCGCGCAGGATCCCCCCGACGCCCGTGGCCGCCCCCTGATAGGGCTCCACGGCCGAGGGGTGGTTGTGCGACTCGATCTTGAAGGCCACGGCGTAGCCGTCGCCCACGTCGATCACCCCGGCATTCTCACCCGGGCCCTGGATGACCCAGGGTGCCTTCGTGGGGAGCAGCCGAAGCAGACGCTTGGAGTTCTTGTAGCCGCAGTGCTCCGACCACATCGCGCTGAAGATGCCCAGCTCGGTGAAGGTCGGTATGCGTCCGAGCACGTGCTTCAGGCGACCGTACTCCTCCTCGGACAGTCCGTGGTCGGCGACGAGCTCGAGCGTGATCTCCGGATCGCCGGACCTGGGGCGGGGCTCGCTCATCGAGTCTCCGCGGGCGTGAGCGTTCCGAGGAGTGACGTGAACAGCTCCAGGCCGTCGGACGAGCCGAGAATCGGCTCCATGGCCCGTTCGGGGTGCGGCATCATGCCGAGGACATTTCCTTGCTCGTTGAGGATGCCCGCGATGTTGTTGCGCGAGCCGTTGGGGTTCGCTTCGGGGGTCGGATCACCCTGGGAGTCGACGTAGCGGAACACGACGCGCCGTTCTCCTTCGAGGCGCTCGAGCACCTCGTCGTCGGCCACGAAGTTGCCCTCTCCGTGGGCGATCGGCACGCGCAGGATCCGACCTTCGTCGTATTCCTTCGTGAAGATCGTGTCCGCGTTCTCCACGCGGATCCGGACGTCCTTGCCTTCGAACCGGAGCGAGTCGTTC
Organism: Longimicrobiales bacterium; assembly: GCA_046704545.1. Classification (GTDB taxonomy): domain Bacteria; phylum Gemmatimonadota; class Gemmatimonadetes; order Longimicrobiales; family Gaopeijiaceae; genus SZUA-318. The sequence goes on along the minus strand of JBJKRT010000017.1, from coordinate 7,544 downwards.
CGCACCAGGGCTCCGGCCAGCAGTCCGGCCTCGCACAGGACCTGGAATCCGTTGCAGATGCCCAGGACGGGCCCACCGGACCGTGCGTACGCCACGACGTCTTCCATCACCGGGCTCATGCGCGCGATGGCTCCGGCGCGCAGGTAGTCGCCATAGGAGAACCCGCCGGGGAGCATGACGGCATCGAAGCCGTCGAGTCCCCGCTCGCGGTGCCAGACGAACGTGGCCTCGCCGCCAACCTGCTGCACGGCCTTGTACAGGTCGTAGTCGCAGTTGGAGCCGGGAAATGTGATGACCGCGACCTTCATGCGGACGCTCCCTCCAGCTCTCCCTTGACCGTAACCTCGAAGTCCTCGGTCACGGGGTTGGCCAGAAGCTTGCGGCACATGGCTTCGGCGGTCTCACGCGCTTCGTCTTCGGAGGCGGCGTCGAGGTCGAGATAGACGACCTTGCCGACGCGAACCTCCTCGACGTCCGCCCATCCGAGCGAGTGAAGAGCGTGATGAATGGCCTTGCCCTGAGGATCGAGGAGGCCGGGACGAGGCTTCACGCGGATCTCGAGCAGAAAACGGCTCAAACGTCATCCTCCGATGTCGGGACGAGTCGGCCGTGGGGACCGAGCTCGCGTCTGGTTCCTAGTTCGTAATCCACCTTGCGCACTTCTGTCTGGCCGCCTTCGTCGTCTTCATCTTCGTCCAGCAAGGGGTCGCCTCCCGGGAGACGGTCCAGCAGACCCAGGAGAACCGACTTGAGGAGTCCCCACACCGCGTAGAGCAGCAGCGCGGGAAAGAAGAAGAGACGGGGCTCCGCCACGGCGGCGAAGAGGCCTGCGAGCAGCAGGACGATGTTCGCGAACCCCGACAGGGAGCCGAGCCTTATACGGGGCACCTTCGAGTACGGCACGTGGCTGACCAGGAGCACGGCGAGGAGCACCATGCCCACGCCGGCCATCTGGTGCCAGGGAAGGCTGCCGAGATAGGCGTTGAAGAAGGGGGTCTGGCTGAACGGATAGTACGAAGCGAGCAGGATGCCGGCCGCCGGGGAGGGGAGGCCATGGAAATACCGCTTCGCTTCGCCGCCCTGCTCGATGTTGAACCGGGCGAGGCGTACCACGATCGCCGTCACGTACACGTAGGACAGCGTCCAGCTCCACTGGGTATCGTAGAAGAAGAGCTGGTACATGATGTAGCCGGGCGCCACCCCGAAGGAGATCGCGTCCACCAGCGAGTCCAGCTCCGCGCCGAAGCGCGATCCGGTGCGTGTGAACCGGGCGACGCGCCCGTCCAGCATGTCCAGGGTGCCCGCGATGACGATGAACCAGGCGGCCCATCCGAGGTCACCGCGGCTGGACGCCACGATCGAGTAGATCCCGAAGAACAGATTCCCCAGGGTGAACGCGGACGGGAGCATGATGACGCCCCTCTGGAGCGTTTCCCGACCGGGGGGGCGAGGTGTCTTCATCCCGATACGCGTGCGGGCTGACGTGCCAGAACGGTCAGGCCCGCGACGACGCGGTCTCCCGCCGCGCACGTGACTTCCCATGAAAGCGGGAGGAACAGGTCGACGCGGGAGCCGAAGCGGATCAACCCGATTCTGCTTCCGCGCTCCACCCGGTCGCCCTCGGACGGATCGGTGACGATCCTGCGTGCCACCAGGCCCGCGATCTGTCGGACGAGAACCTTTCCCTGGGGCGTGGAGATGCCCAGGGAGGCCTGCTCGTTGTCCTCGGAGGCCTTGTCGCGCCACGCCATGGCGTAGGTGCCGGGGCGGTACGAGCGGTGCTCGACCACGCCGCTCACCGGTGCCCGCTGGACGTGCACGTCGAAGATGCTCAGGAAGATCGAGATCTTCCGGCAGGGGCCCCCCATGAAGGTCGACTCCTCCGCCTCGCCGACGGCGAGCACACGGCCCTGGCCGGGCGCCAGCACGGTGGTGGGATCGTCCGGCGCCGTCGGAACGGGATCGCGGAAGAAGTACAGAACGAACCCGGCGAGCACGGTGAGCACGACCGCTACCACCCAGAGCCACACGACCGCCGGCCCCAGAGCGACGCCCGCCCACGCCGCCAGGGCCAGCACGGCCCCGGCGAGCATGAACGGGCGTCCTTCCGGGGCGAATCTCACCGGTCGGTGCCGAAGAGCGGCGGGTGGAAATCGTCGAGCGCGATGCCCGTCAGGCGGTGGAACACGTCCTGATAGCGCTTGGACGCCGCCTCGATCACCTCCGGCGGAATCGTCGGGGGCGGGGGTGTCTTGTCCCATCCCTCCAACGCATCCAGCCAGTCCCGGATCGGCTGCTTGTCCAGGGAAGGCTGACCCCGTCCGACCTCGTAGCTCTCCTTCGGCCAGAACCGCGATGAGTCCGGCGTGAGCACCTCGTCGATGAGCAGGAGCTCACCGTTCGTGGGGTCGATGCCGAACTCGAACTTGGTGTCGGCGAGGATGATGTCCCGCTCGGCCGCGATGTCGCGCCCGAAGCCGTACACCTCGAGTGAAAGCGAGCGTAGCCGCTCGGCCAGATCGGGATCGATCTCTTCCTTCATCCGAGAGAACGTGATGTTCTCGTCGTGGCCCTCCTGGGCCTTCGTGGACGGCGAGAAGATGGGCTGCTCGAGCCGCTCGCTCTCGCGGAGTCCTTCGGGCAGCGGCTCTCCCGCCAGCGTGCCCTGCTTGCTGTACTCCTTCCAGGCGGATCCGGACAGGTAGCCGCGAACCACGCACTCGATGAGCACGGGATCGGTGCGCCGCACGAGCATCGAGCGGCGGGCCCACCGCTCGCGGCTGGCCTCCAGCTCGGGGTGCCGGGCTACGATCAGGTCGGGATCGACCGCCAGGAGGTGATGGCTCAGGCGCTCGTCGAGCTTCTTGAGCCACCACGCCGTGATGAGGGTGAGGACTTCACCCTTGCGGGGAATGGGTTCCGCCATGACCACGTCGAAGGCGCTGATACGATCGCTCGCGACCATCAGGAGCGTCGTATCGTCGACTTCGTACACGTCACGCACCTTGCCTCGGTGGAGCAGGGGAAGGTCGAGCTCGGACTGGACCACTGGGTTGGTGTCAGACATGGATCTCCGGAGGTTGAACGCTTTCGATGTCCTTCTGGTACCGCTCGAGCACCGGCTCTACCCGGTCCTCGAGAAACTTCGCCACCTGCTCGGGGGCGCGCCCCACGAAGCGCAGGGGATCGATCAGGCCTTCGAGCTCTTCGGCCGTCAAGCCGAACGCTTCGTCGCCGGCTATGCGCTCCAGGAGGTCGGCCTGCTCCCCCTGTTCTTTCATGAGTCGAGCCGCCGCCATCGAGTGTCGGCGAATCCGCTCGTGGAGCTCCTGGCGGTCGCCGCCACGAGCCGTAACGTGCATGAGTATCGTCTCGGTGGCCATGAAGGGAAGGTGCTCGGCCAGATTCCGGCGGATCACCTCGGGGTTCACGACCAGGCCGCGCGCGACGTTCTCGACCAGGACCAGCGTGCCGTCCAGCGCGAGATACGCGTCGGGGATCGACAGGCGCCGATTCGCCGAGTCGTCCAGGGTGCGCTCGAGCCACTGCGTCGCGGCCGTGAACGCCGGATCCTGGGCGAGCGTGATCACGTGGCGCGACAGCGCGCAGATCCGCTCGGCCCGCATGGGGTTGCGCTTGTACGGCATCGCGGACGAGCCGATCTGCTCCGTCTCGAACGGCTCCTCGACCTCCCTCAGGTGCGCCAGCAGGCGCAGGTCGTGGCCGAGCTTCGACGCAGAGGCCGCCACGCCCGCGAGCGTCGCCTGCAGGGCGTAGTCGACCTTTCGGGGATAGGTCTGCCCACTCACCGCGTACGTGTCCTCGAACCCGAGACGCCGTCCCACGGCCCGGTCGAGCTCGTCGACCTTGTCGTGATCGCCGCCGAACAGCTCGAGGAACGACGCCTGCGTTCCTGTGGTCCCCCGCACGCCCCGGAATCGAAGCGTTCCGAGGCGGAACTCGATCTCCTCGAGGTCCAGGAGGAAATCCTGGATCCAGAGCGTCGCGCGCTTGCCGACCGTGGTGGGCTGCGCCGGCTGGAAGTGCGTGTAGGCCAGCGTGGGCAGCCGCGCGTGCTCGCGCGCGAAGCTCGCCAGTGCGGCGACGCAGCGAACGATCCGGTTCCGGATGAGCGTGAGCGCCTCACGGTGCAGGATCAGGTCCGTGTTGTCTCCGATGAACGCACTCGTGGCGCCGAGATGGATGATGCCGCGCGCCTTCGGCGCGTCGTCGCCGAAGAGGTGCACGTGGGCCATCACGTCGTGGCGGAACCGGCGCTCGTATTCGGCCGCGCGCTCCAGGTCGAGCGTGTCGAGCGCGGCCCGCATGTCGTCGAGGGCGTCCTCGGAGACGGACAGGCCGAGCTCGTGCTCGCCCTCGGCCAGCGCGAGCCAGAGCCTCCGCCACGTGCCGAAGCGGCGCGCGGGCGAGAAGATCTCCTGCATCTCCCGGGATGCGTAGCGATCCGAGAGGGGATGCACGTAGCGATCGTGGGATGGGCTCAAAGCCGCTCCTTCCTCATCCTCCGTAGAAGCTCTGTTGGACATATTGGCCGTTTCGCTCGTAGATGATTCGGACCCGGCGGGCGTTCTTCAGCTGATCGAGCGCCCGGGCGGCCTCCTGGGCGGTCTTGATCGTCGTCTGGTTGATCTGGACCAGAACGTCTCCTTCCTGGAGGCTGAGCTGCGAAGAGAGGCCGGCGGTGATGGACATCACCAGCGCGCCATGTCGACTCCGGATGCCCTGCTCGGCCCTGATCTCGGGGGTGACGGTCACGAGCTTGATGCCCCCGAGCGCGGTCACCCGAGGGGCGGTGCTCGTCGGGAGTCCGACCGCATGGAGCCGCAGGGGCCGATTCTCTCCCTGTACGCGCAGGTCGAGCGTGTCGCCCGCCCGCAGATCGAGCATCACGGCGCGGAAGTCGAGCGGGTCGGTGAGCGCCCGTCCGTTGGCGGCGAGCAATCGGTCACCGGCCTGGACGCCGGCCTTCGCGGCGGGGGAGCCCGCCGCCACGCGGGTCACGCGTACGCCGTGCGTCCTCCCCCATGCGTCGGCCTCGACGGCCTGGACCTGGAGGCCGACCCAGGCCCTCCGGACCTCCCCGTACTTCAGCAGATCGTCGGCCGTCCGCACCGCCCGGTCGATCGGGATGGCGAAGCCCAACCCCTCGCTGCCGCCGCTCCGCGACACGATCGAAGCGTTGATGCCGATCACCTGGCCGAGGGCATCGACGAGCGGGCCGCCCGAGTTGCCGGGGTTGATCGCCGCATCGGTCTGGATCATGCCCAGATAGTAGCCCTGCGGATTGTCGGACGGGTCCGACGACGGGACGATGTTCCGGTTCGTGGCCGAGACCACGCCCGCGGTGACGCTCGGCTCGGCGCCCGAGAAGTAGTTGGCGAACGGGTTGCCGATGGCCACGACCCACTCACCGATCAGGAGTCCCTTGCTCGTGCCCAGAGGAGCGACCGGAAGGTCGTTGCCGTGGATCCGGACCACGGCGATGTCCGCGACCGGGTCGGCTCCGACGAGGTGCCCGTCGAAGGCACGCCCGTCGGGCAGCGTCACCTTGATGCTGTCGGCGTCCTTCACCACATGGTAATTCGTGACGATCACCCCGTCCTTGCGGATGATCACGCCCGAGCCGAAGCCTGCCGTGCGCCGGCGGGCTTGCGGCCCGAACCAGAATGAGTCCCACGGATCGTTCGAGACGGGTGCGGAGCCGAGCACGGCCACGTTGACGACGGCGGGCGACACACGGGCCGCGGCGCGCACGAGCGCCGTTCTGCGGCTCGCCTCGACGCTGTCGGAGGTGGCCGCACGCGAGATCTGGGAGGCCGGGTCGGCCTGGAGCGCCTTCCCCTGGGAGGGTCGATTCGCCGTTGCGGAGCCCGACCCCGTGCGCGGGGTCGAGGCTACTCCGGCGTCCGCTTCGGTTGCGGATGCCACGGCGGCCCCCTCCGTGTGCCCGCTCCCGCATGCGGTCATGAGCACCGCGGCGAGCAGTGCGACCAGCGAGCGCCTCATCGCATCAGAGCTCCGCACCGAGCTTCTTCCAGTCGGCGAGGAAGGCCTCCAGCCCCCGGTCGGTCAGCGGGTGCTTCACGAGCTGCCAGAGCACCTTGGGTGGCATGGTCGCGCAATCGGCGCCGATCAGCATCGACTCGACGACGTGCATCGGATGCCGGATCGAGGCCGCCAGGATCTCCGTATCGAACCCGTAATTGTCGTAGATCTGGCGGATCTGGTAGACGAGCTGCATGCCCTCACCCGAGATGTCGTCGATGCGGCCGACGAACGGGGAGATGAACGTGGCTCCGGCCTTGGCCGCCAGGAGCGCCTGGGACGGGGAGAAGCAGAGCGTCACGTTGACCCGGATGCCCTCGTTCGAGAGCGTCCGGCACGCCTTGAGGCCGTCCTCGGTCAGGGGGACCTTGACGACGATGTTGTCGTGCAGAGCGGCCAGCTTTCGACCCTCGGTGAGCATCGTCTCCTTGTCGGTGCCCACGACCTCCGCGCTCACCGGACCGTCGACGGTCTCGCAGATCTCGCGGTAGATCTCTTTGGGGTCGGTGTCTCCGGCCACCTTCGAGACGAGCGAAGGATTGGTCGTGATTCCGTCGATGAGGCCGGCGTCGGCCGCGCGACGGATCTCCTGAAGGTCTGCCGTATCGAGAAAGATCTTCATGCTCGGGCCCCTTTCGTCCGTTCGGAGCGTTGGGATTCGACCTGCGTGGGGGCGACGTCCTGGGGATACTCCACATGGGCCAGGAAGAGCCCTCGCGGGGGCGCGGGCGGCGACGTCTCGAGGCGCGTGTCCGGCTCGAGAAGCCCGGCGACGTCCTCCATCGGCCTACGCCCGCGTGCCACGTCCACCAGCGTCCCCACCAGGTAGCGCACCATATGGTGAAGGTAGCGGTTCGCAGTGATGTCGAGCTGCACGCCGAGCGCCCATGGCGACCAGGCCGCCGAGGCGACCGTGCACCGATCGCCGCGCTCGGGCTGGCCGGCCTTGGCGAAGGCTCGGAACGAGTGCTCCCCCAGGAGGATCGCTGCACCCCGTTCGAGAGAGCTTCGGTCGAGCGGCTCGCGTACGGCCCAACACCACGGATGGTGAAACGGTGACGCTGCCTCTGAGTCCGTGCCGATCCGGTAGGTATAGGTGCGGGCGACGGCGTCGTAGCGGGGATGGAAGTCCGGACGCACGCGTTGCGCGGTTGCCACCCAGATGTCCGACGGGAGCAGGGCGTTGAGTGCGCGGCGGAGCTCGTCGGGTGTCCACGAGGCGGGCATGTCGACGGCCGCGACCTGTCCGGTCGCGTGCACACCGGTGTCCGTACGGCCGGATCCGACCACGGTCCGCGGGCGGTTCGCAAGCCGGCCGAGCGCTAACTCGAGCTCGCCCTGGACGGTTCGCTGGTCGGGCTGAAGCTGCCATCCGTGAAAGAGCGACCCGTCGTAGTGGAGGGTGAGCAGCAGGCGGATCGTGTCCCCGGTTTCCACGGCGGAAAGGTACGGGGGAGGGGGTGGATGTCAAGCTGGCA
>JBJKRT010000016.1:0-53593 GCA_046704545.1 Longimicrobiales bacterium | reverse complement strand
ACGTAGACGTGGTAGTGCTTGGTGTCCCCTTCCTGCGGATCGGCCACGTAGAACGGTGCGAGCTGGTGGCCGTTCGTCGCGAAGAAGTTGGGCTTGTCACCCGGCTGCATCGCCGGGGCCAGATCTCCGTCGAGCTTCATCGGGCCGTAGAAGCTCATCTCGATGAGGCCCGTCTCGAGGTCCTTTCCGATCGCCGGGTTCTGCACGGCCAGCAGGATCGGGCCGTGGTAGATGGGCTGCACGGTCGGGTCGTCGTTCGCCGGCTCGGCGTGGAGCGTGAACGGCATCGAGATCTCGATCCGGTCGCCCGTGCTCCAGCGGCGCTCGATGGTCACGTACGTGCCGGGCTTCGCGTCGAGCGTCTGCTCCTGCCCGTTGACGCGGACCGTGTAGCCCTTCCGGATCCACGTGGGCACACGCAGCTTGATCGCCAGCGGGCCGCTCCCCGTCACCGTGAGCGTGCTCGAGCCCTCGAGCGGGTACTTCGTCTCCTGCTCGATCGTGAGCCCCTTCTCCTCCCACCGCAGGGTCGAGGGGATGTAGAGATTCACGTACAGCGTGCGCCGGTCGGCCGAGTGGAAGTAGATGGAGTCCTGGTACTTGGTGTGGTTCTCCATCCCGGTGCCGCCGCAGCACGTGCCGATGTTGCCATAGCTGCGGTTGCGGCCGGGCTGCACCGGGACGAAGTACGTGACCTCCGGGCTCTCCGTGCTGTCGATGTCACGCCGCGAGCCCAGGATCTGGTTGAAGAGCCCGAGCTCGTAGTAGTTCATGTACTTCGGGTCGGGATCGTGGAAGAAGAGGTTCCGGCTCAGCTTGAGCATGTTGTAGAGCGGACACGTCTCGGCGTGATCGCGGTTCTGGTAGAGCGAGCCGGCGATGACGTCGCGCTTGCGGAACATCTCGTTCACGCCCATGCCGCCGTGGCTGTACGTGCGGTGCGGCACGACCATGCTCCAGAAGTTCGCGGCCGCCGTGTAGTAGTCCTCTCCCGCCTCCTGCTCGAACGCCCGCAGGTAGCCGATGAACTGCGGGATGTGCTGGTTGGCGTGCCGGCCGTCGAGGATGTCCGTGTCGGCGATCGTCGGCTCGAGCACCGCGAGGTTGTCGAAGCAGCGCGACGCCTCCAGGTACTTGTGCTCGCCGGTGAGCGCATGCAGCGTCGCCAGGCTCTCGTTCGCCCCGCCGTACTCGCCGGCGATGTAGATGTCCCACATCCGCTTGAGCTGCTCCGGCTGGAGCTTCGAGAGGCGGCTGTGGGCCCAGTCCCCGATTCCGGTGAGGACGTCGAGCGCCTGCCGGTTGCCGGCGAGCGTGTGCGCGTCGATGAGGCCGGCCATGATCTTGTGCAGCGTGTAGTAGGGCGCCCAGATCCCCTGCGTGCTCCCGTACGTGCAGAACTCCTCGAGGCGGATGAACTGCGTCTCCGGGTAGGCCGACAGGAAGCCGGGATGCCGGCGTCCGTCGGTGGGGGCCACGATCTCGGCGTGGCGCCCCTTCCCGGAGGAGTCGATCGCCTCGGGTCCGTCCGTCTCGTCGAAGCGGTACCAGGCGACGTCACCGCCGCGCTTCGCCGGGGTGGTGGCCGTCGCGAGCGCGTGGACTTCGGCGGCCGTGAGCGCGCGGCTGTGGATCTGGAAGTCGTCGAGCGCCGCGTTCAGGTAGGAGATCGCCCGCTGCGGGAACTGCCGCCTTCCGATCCAGTTGTCCTTCGTGCCGCCGAGGTCCGCGGGCGACAGCGTCACGGCGTCGTTGCTCCCTACGGCCGTGCCGTTCACGTACAGGGTGACCGTGCTGCCCGAGCGGGTCACGGTGAGGTGAGCCCACTTGCCGACCGGAATCGCGTCCTTGCCCTCGACGGCCTGCTCGCCGTCGCGGCCGCTCGTGGTGATCGCGAACCGGGGCACGGGGTTACGGTCCGAGGTCCGCACGACGAGGTACATGTGCGCGAGCGCCGGCTCCGCATACTCGGGATTCGGGCTCCCGAAGTCGAACACCGCCGACTGGTTGTTGAGCGTCGAGGGGCCCTGGTTCCGGTTGGACGGCGGAAGCTTGTCGGCGTCGTACTCTCCGAGGTTGATCCACGTCGAGACGGTGAAGTCGTGCAACCCGTCGACGATGCCCGCCGGCAGGCGCACGTGCTCGGCGAGCCCGATCGGCGAGCCCGAGAGCTTCAGCGCACCGCCCCCGTGCGGGCCGGGCACCCGTGGCGTCGGCTTCCTGGCCGCCTCGGCGAGCGCGTGCTGGCACTCCGCGAGTCCCGAGACGATGTAGTCGAGCTTCTTCTTGTAGATCTCGTCCCCGCTGCTCGCGTACGCCTGCGCCAGCATGCTCATGAAGTGGCCGGCGTAGTGACCGCGCAGGTAGCCTGTCCTGCTCTCCCATCCGCCGACCGCCTTCGCGCCCTTCGTGTCGAGCCCGGCGTTCGCGCGGAAGATGCTGAGGATCCGGTCGGGGCCGGCGTAGGGATCGGTCTCGCTCCCGTAGTTCTTCGCGTAGTTGAGCATCCTGTCGCGCTTCTGCGTGAACAGGCTCTCGGCGAGGCTCACCTGCTCGAGCGAGAACGGCTGCACGACCCACTCGGTCGGGATCGTGCCTGCGACGGCCTCGGCGGTCTGGGCGTCGAGACGCCCCCAGTCGAAGTAGGGGAACACGGCCGCGCCGGCGGTCACCACGCCTGCGGTCTTGAGGAAGCTGCGACGATCGAGCGAGGAGCGATCAGGAGTCTCGGAGCACACGGGGACGACCTCATGTAGGAGCTTCGGGAGATCCGGAGCGGGACGCTCCGGGATCGTTCGATCACGTATCGGGCTGGCGGAGCCCTGTCAACCAGAGCGGCGGGATGGGTAACGATAAAGATGGCGCATGTGTCAACGCCACCGAAAGATCTTCAGCGCGAGGGCGAACGAGAGACCTCCCCAGGCTGCGCAGATCGCGATCGGCGCCCACACGGCGGCCAACGAAGCCCCGTCGAGCATGACGGCCCGCAGGGCGTGGTTGAGCGCCGTGAGCGGCAGTGCCTGGATGAACGGCTGCATCGGCGCGGGGAAGTTCGCGGACGAGAAGAAGACGCCCGAGAGCACCCACATCGGCATCATCACGAGGTTCATCAGGCCCGAGACCGCCTCGACGGTCTGTACGCGGCTGGCGGTGAGGAGCCCGAGCCCGGCGAACGTCATCGCGCCGAGCACGGACAGGATCGCCAGGCTCACGATCGAGCCGCGCACCGGCACACCGAAGGCCAGCGCGCCGAACCCCACCAGAAGGGTCACCTCCGGGGCGAGCAGCACCAGCCGCGCCGCGATGAACGAGAGCAGGTACTGGCTCCGTCGGATCGGTGAGGCCAGCAGCCGCTTCATGAGCTTGCGCCGGCGGGCGTCGACCACCGAGTAGCCCACGCCCCACATCCCCGTGCCCATGAGGTTGAGGCCGAGCAGCCCGGGGATGAGGAAGTCGATGTAGCGTGAGCCCCGCTCGGTGACCGTTCGGTCCACCGTGGGGACGGCGTCCCGGCGGCCCATGGAGCGCTGCAGCGCGTCGTTCGCGGCGAGCCGCGCCAGCCGGCTCTCCGAGCGCGTCGCATCGTAGCGGTAGACGAGCGAGTCGCCGGGCTCGACGACCACGGCGACCGCTCCGGTACGCAGCTCGTCGCTGGCCCGCTGGGGAGACAGGACGGATACGTCGAACCCATGGGCGCGCCGCAGGCGTGCGGCGAGCGAGTCCGCGCCTGGGCCGGCCTCGATGGCGACGCGCACGACGTCCGGCGGGCGGTTGCGGAACGCCAGCCCGAGCGCCACGGCGAGCAGCAGCGGGAAGGCGAAGACCCAGAAGAGGACCTCCGGCTGGCGGAGCTGTTCCCGGAAGCGGGAGAGCGTGAGCTGCCAGAGCGGCCCGAAGTAGCTTCTCACTCGTCCCTCAGGTGGCGCCCCGTGAGGCTCAGGAAGAGGTCCTCGAGGCTGGCCTGGTGCGTGACGAGCTCCGTCATCTCCACGTCGCGTCGCTCCAGCTCCGCGACGAGCTGAGGAAGCACCCGATGCGGCTCGGTCACGGTGAGGCTGTAGCGCGGCCCGTCCCTGCGCGCGGACTTCACGCCCGGCAGATCGGCCAGCACGTCCTCACCGGGGGCGTTCACGGTGTCGCCGACGACCATCTCGATCACATGGTCGGCGCCGAGCGATGCGATCAGCTCACGGGGCGAGCCGAGCGCGATGACGCGGCCGTGGTCCATGACGGCGACCCGGTCGCACAGGCGCTCCGCCTCCTCCATGTAGTGCGTGGTGAGCACGACCGTGCCCCCGCGACGCCGGAACGTCGCGATCACGTCCCAGAGTTGGCGGCGCGACTGCGGGTCGAGTCCCGTCGTCGGCTCGTCCAGGAAGAGGAGGTCGGGATCGCCCACGAGCGCGCACGCGATGGCGAGCCGCTGCCGCTGGCCGCCAGAGAGCTTTTCCACCCAGGCCCCGCGCTTCTCGCGCAGCTCCACGAGATCGAGGACCTCCCCCGTCTCGTGCCCCTCGCGGTAGAAGCTGCGGAAGAGCCGGATGACCTCCTCGACCGTGAGGCGATCGGCGAGGCGCGTCTCCTGGAGGGCGACCCCGAGTCGCTGGCGCAGCGTCCGCTCGTCGTGCTCCCAGCTGAGCCCGAGCACGTCGATCTCTCCGGCGTCGGGGGGCACCAGTCCCTCGAGCATCTCGACGGTCGTCGTCTTGCCGGCTCCGTTGGGGCCGAGCAGGCCGAAGCATTCCCCCGAGCGCACCTCAAGGTCGAGGCGGTCGACGGCGAGGACGTCCTTGTAGCGCTTGGTGAGTGCCCGACAGCGGATCGCCGCCGGCGAAGAGGAGGATGTCATCGAGCGCCGTGTGCGATCTTCTCGATCAGTTCTTCGTGATGACCTGGATCGCGCCTTCCGCGTTTCCCGGCCCCCAGAGAAGCGTCGCCTGGCCGGCGGTGTAGCGGTAGATCTCCCGGACGTTCTCGGCCGAGATCGTGCTGAGCTCGTCGAGCCCGCCCAGGAGCTGATTGCCCAGGTAGACGGGGATGGTGGCCTGCGCCTCCGTCTGCCCGTAGTGCGACTGGCGCCGCTGGAGCCATTCGGGCCGGAGACTCTTGATCGCGTCGTAGGCCGTGGCGACGCCGGAGCCCGCGATCTCCTGCGCCGTGAGGACGGAGCGGCCGCCGGGGAACATCCCCTTCGGCATCTCGCCCGGCGAGCCGCCGACGCCTCCGATGGGGAACGAGAAGCCGAACGCGAAGGCGGCCGCACCGCCTACGCCCGCCCACGTGGCCCGCCTGATCGAGTGGCGGCCCGACTGCTGCTCCCAGTCGCCGAGGGCCACCTCCGAGAAGAAGTAGCCGACGCCCGCACCGAGGATGGCGGCGCCGAGCCCGGTGCCGATCCGTCGGAGCAGGGTATGTCCTTTGGACGAGCTTTCGCGCGGGATCGCGGCCGCGGCCGCCGGGAGGGCGTTGGGAGGAGTCGCGAGCGGCGAGCTCGCGACGGACGACGAGCTCTGGGCAGCGAGCGTCGACGCGACGGCGGCTGCGAGAAGAGCCGTCAGACAGGCGAGCAGAGTCAGTCGGCGCATGGCTCGATCGTGTCCGAGGGTCACACGTGCGGCGAGCCGCCACGGAGATTCTGCTACCCCGGAAAGGTCGAGCCGATCCGTGCGCGGCGGTTCCGGCCGGCCAGGAGGAATCGGTCATCGGGCCTCCCGCAGAAGGTCGCGATCAGTTGTTCGTGATGACCTGGATGGCGCCCTCCGCGTTCCCCGGCCCCCAGAGAAGCGTAGCCTGGCTGGTGTCGTAGCGGTACATCTCCTTGATGCTCTGTGCAGGGATCGTGCTCAGCTCGTCGAGTCCGCCGAGAAGCTGGTTGCCCAGATAGACGGGGATCGTGGCCTGATCCTGCGTCTGTGCGTAGTGCGACTGACGCCGCTGCAGCCATTCGGGCCGCAGGCTCCGCACCACGTCGTAGGCGGTGGACAGGCCGGAGCCCGCGATCTCCCGCGCGGTGATGACCGCGCGGCCGGAGGGGAACCCGGCCCGCGGCATCGCGCCCGGCGAGCCACCGCGGCCGCCGATCGGGAACGAGAAGCCGAGCGCGAAGGCCGCCGTTCCTCCCACGCCCGCCCACGTGCCCCGGCTGATCGAGCCGTTGCCCGACGCCTCGTCCCAGTCGCCGAGCGCCACCTCGGAGAAAAAGTACCCGACGCCCGCGCCGAGCACGGTGGCGGCGAGCCCCGTTCCGATCCGCCGGAGGAGGGTGTGCCGGGGCGGGGCCTCCGGAGCCTCCGTTCCGGCCACGGCGGGCAACGCGTTGGGAGGCGTGGAGAGCGCGGGGTCGGGAGGGAGCTCCGGGGAAGTCTGGGCGGCGAGCCCCGGCGGACGGAGCAACACGAGGAAAGCCGTCGAGCAGGCGAGAAGGGTGAGGCGGCGCATGTCTGGAACCGTGTGGAGTTCACGCATACGGCAGAGCGCCACGGAGGCTGTCCGACCCCCGCGGCGAAGGAAAGACCTAACGAGATTGACCCCGTCGCCCGGCCTTGTGTTGAGGCGGACGGGGTGCATCCGCCGGCTCATTCGAGCGTCAGCACCACGATCGACTTGGCCGGGAGCCGCACCGTGAGCTTGCCGGCCGAGAGCGTCGCGCCGTCGAAGGTCTTCGGCTCGACCGCGTCCGGGTGCGCGAACGTGTTGTGCGCCTGCATGGTCGGGGCCGTGAGGATGCGGCCGCTCACGCGCGAGACGCGCTCGCCGCGGATGTCCGTCGTGACGGTGCGGGCGTGGTCCGGGTCCAGGTTGCTCATCGTGATGTGGGTCACGCCGAGCGAGTCCCGCGAGGCGGACGCGCTCACCGCCGGAATGCTGTCGTTCCCGAAGACGTAGCTGCCCGCGTGGAGCGCGATGGGGAGCAGCGTCGCGTCGTGGTGGACCGTGTACATCTGGAAGACCCAGTAGGTCGGGGTCCGCACGATCGTGTCGCCCCTGGTGAGCAGCATCGACTGCAGCACGTTGATCGTCTGGGCGATGCTCGCCATGCGCACGCGGTCGGCGTGGTTGTTGAAGATATCGAGCGAGGCCGACGCCACCATCGCGTCGCGCAGCGTGTTCTGCTGGTAGAGGAAGCCGGGGTTCGTGCCCGGCTCGACGTCATGCCACATCCCCCACTCGCCGACGAACAGCGCCACGTGCTTCTGGGGGTCGTAGCGGTCCATGATCGTGGAATGCCGCTCGATGAGCTGCTTGATGTAGATCGCCTTCTTCAGCGCCGTGAACCATTGCGCTTCGTCGAAGTCCGTGGCGCTGCCCTTGTGCTGCCACGTCCCCACGACCGTGTAGTAGTGGAGGTCGAGCGCACCCATCCACTGGCCGACGTCCTTCATGAGCACGTCGGTCCAGTGGTAGTCGGCCACGTTCGGGCCACTCGCGACGAGGAACGGCCGGGTCTTGCCGTAGCCGCGCAGGAATGTGGCGTAGCGCTTGAACTCGTTGGCGTAGTACTCCGGCGTCATGCTTCCGCCGCAGCCCCACGCCTCGTTGCCTACGCCCCAGAAGCGCACGTCGTAGGGGTCGGGATGCCCGTTCTTCGCCCGCAGGTCGGCCATCGGGCTCTTGCCGGGGAAGTTCACGTACTCCCACCAGTCGGCCATCTCCTTCACGGTACCGCTGCCCACGTTGCCGACGATGAACGGCTGGGCGCCGAGCTTCTTCATGAGCCCGAGGTACTCGTCGGTGCCGAAGCTGTTGTCCTCGGTCACGCCACCCCAGACGGTGTTCACGATCGTCGGGCGATCCTTGCGCGGTCCGATCCCGTCCTTCCAGTGGTAGTAATCGGCGAAGCAGCCGCCCGGCCAGCGAACGAACGGCACCTCGATCTTCTTGAGCGCGTCGATGGCCGCCTGGTTGTACTTCCAGCCGCCGTGGCCGTCCTTGATCCAGTAGCCCCCGTAGATGTCGTGGCCGAGGTGCTCGGAGAACTGCCCGTAGATGTTGCGGCTGATCGTCGTCGTACCCTCGTCTGCGTTGACGATCAGGGTCGCTTGGTCCGCGGCCGTCTGCTGGGCGCTCACGGCCGTCGCCGGCACCAATGTGAGCGTTATCATCAGCGCGAGAGATCGAGCGTTCATGGGCTTGCGCTTCTCGGTTGGAGGACGTACGACGGGGGTCGCAGGCTCGACAGCCCGGCTCGAGGGGGGCAGCGCCTCGGTGGTCTGTCCGGATCACGAAACAGTACGACACGGAGGAAAGCCGCGCCATGCCATCGAGACGATCGCTCACGGCCACGCTGGCTTCCGCCCTAGCGGCCGCCGCGCTCGCGGCGGCTCCCGTGCGCGCGCAGTCGACGAGCATTCCCGTGCACGATCCGGTCATGATCCGCCAGCACGGGACGTACTACATGTTCGCGACGGGCCGGGGAATCGCCGTCTGGTCCTCGCCGGACATGCGGCACTGGACACCATCGGCGCCGGTCTTCGACTCCGCGCCGTCGTGGACGCACCAGGTCGTGCCAGGCTTCCGCAACCGGGAGTGGGCGCCGGATATCAGCCTGCACCACGGAACCTACTACCTCTACTACGCCGTCTCGGCGTTCGGAAAGAACACGTCGGCCATCGGCGTCGCCACGAACCGGACGCTCGATCCGCACGACCCGGCGTTCAAGTGGGTGGACCGCGGCATCGTGGTCGAGTCCGTTCCGGGACGCGACCTGTGGAACGCGATCGATCCGAACCTCGCGGTGGACTCCGCGGGTGTGCCCTGGCTCGTCTTCGGGTCGTTCTGGACCGGCATCAAGATGGTGCGTCTGCGAAGGGACCTCCTGCGGCCGGCCGAGCCCGAGGAGTGGCACAGCGTGGCCGCCCGGCAGCGCTACTGGAAGCTCCCGGACCGCTACGCGGGCGACCGGATGAACGGGTCGATCGAAGCACCCTTCGTCTTCCACCGCGACGGGTGGTACTACCTGTTCGCTTCCTGGGGCGCGTGCTGCCGCGGGGTGAAGAGCACGTACCGCGTCGTCGTCGGCCGGTCGAGGAAGATCACGGGCCCCTACCTCGACGCGAAGGGAGAGGACATGCGTCTCGGCGGCGGGACGCTCGTCGCCGGGGGAGACGGCAAGCACTGGGCGGCCGTGGGGCACTGCGGCGTCTACGACTTCGACGGGACGGACTGGCTCGTCATGCACGGATACGACCTCACGGATCGAGGTCGATCGAAGCTTCTGACCCTGGAGATCAAGTGGGACGCCTACGGCTGGCCTCACGTCACGGTACGCTAGCGGTCGTCTTCGTCCTGGCGGCACCCCTTCCTGCTGTAGCGCAGGGGCGAGCGGCCACGCAGGGTCCGGTGACCGATCCACCCATCCACGACCCGTCCATGATCCACGCGGGCGGGACGTACTACCTGTTCGGCACGGGTCGAGGGATCCAGGTGTGGTCCTCGCCCGACCTGAAGGAGTGGACCCATCTCCCGCCCGTGTTCGCGAGCCCGCCCGCGTGGGCCGCGAAGGTCGCGCCCGGCTTCCAGGGCGACATCTGGGCGCCCGACATCAGCTACCACAACGGGACGTACTACGTGTACTTCGCGGTCTCCGCGTTCGGGCGGAACGCCTCGGCGATCGGGCTGGCCACGAACCGGACGCTCGACCCGAAAGATCCGAAGTACCACTGGGTCGATCACGGCGTGGTCGTGCGCTCGGTGCCGGGCCGTGACATGTGGAACGCGATCGACCCTCAGCTGTTCGTCGACACGGACGGCACACCGTGGCTCACGTTCGGCTCGTTCTGGGGGGGCATCAAGCTGGTGAAGCTGGCGCCCGGCCTCACGAAGCCCGCCGATCCGCCGGAGTGGCACACGATCGCCGCGCGCAACCGGTACTGGAAGCTCGACGAGCGCGACGCGGGAGACGCCGCCAACCCCAACCTGAACGTGGACAGCCTCTATCCGCGGCGCGTCGTCCGGATGGAGCACGACATGCAGAGCGGCTCGATCGAGGCGCCGTTCATCTTCCACGCGCACGGATGGTACTACCTGTTCGTCTCGTGGGACCGGTGCTGCCGTGGGGTCAACAGCACGTACAAGGTCGTCGTCGGGCGCTCGCGTGACGTGCGCGGCCCGTACGTCGACCGGCAAGGCCAGAAGATGATCTACGGTGGTGGCTCGATGGTCGTCTTCGGATTCGGTGACGGGGGGCGGTGGGCGGCCGGAGGGCACGAGGCCGCGTACACGTTCGGCGGCACGGACTACCTGATCCTGCACGGGTACGATGCGACCGACCATGGGCGCTCCAGGCTGATCGCGCGACCGATCGTGTGGAGCTCGGATGGGTGGCCGACCGTGTCGCTGAAGAACTGAGGCGGTCGGGCCGCCACCCCTACACCCATATCGGGGATTTCCCGACTGGACGGTTTCTGCCTTCGGAAGAAGGCTGAAGGCATCCATATCGCCCTGTCGGGAGGACCATCCATGAGCGACACCATCACCTTCCGGCTGAACGGCCGGCCCATCACCCTCGACACCGACGGAAGCCGGCGCCTGCTGTGGGTGCTCCGCAACGATCTCAACGTCACCGGGCCCAAGTTCGGGTGCGGAATCGCCATGTGCGGGTCGTGCACGGTCCTGGTGAACGACATGGCGATGCGCTCGTGCCAGACGCCGCTCGCCACCGTGCAGGGGGCGGACGTCGTCACGATCGAGGGACTCGCCGAGGGTGACAAGCTCCATCCTCTTCAGGAAGCGTTCGCCGAGCACAACGGCTTCCAGTGTGGCTACTGCACCTCGGGCATGATCCTCGAGGCGTACAGCCTGCTCAAGCGGAATCCGCATCCTACGAAGGATCAGATCGTGAGCGGGATGAACCGGAATCTCTGCCGCTGCGGCGCGCACAAGCGGATCGTGGAAGCGATCGAAACCGCCGCAGAGCGGATGTGAGGAGGGAGCCATGAAAAGAAACGACCTGGGCCCGATGGCCGTCGATCGCCGCGACTTCTTCAAGTTCACCGGCGGCGGCATCGCCGTCTTCATGGCCCTCAAGGATCGCGACCTCTTCGCCGACACGCTCGATCAGCAGCGTGGCTACCCGACCGACCTCAACGCGTACGTGCTGGTCGGTGAGAACGGCCGCGTGACGGTCTTCAGCGGCAAGATCGAGATGGGACAGGGCGTCCTGACCTCGCAGGCGCAGATGGCTGCCGAGGAGCTGTGCGTGCCGCTCGACTCGATCGACATGGTGCTGGGCGACACCGACCGGGTCCCGTGGGACGCCGGCACGTGGGGCTCGCTCACCACGCGGGTGTTCGGTCCGGCGCTGCGTGCAGGGTGCGCCAAGGCGCGAGAGGTGCTCCTCGAGCTCGCCTCCGAGAAGCTGGGGGCACCCGTGAACAAGCTCCAGGTGAAGGACGGGGTGGTCTCCGTAATCGGGGGCCAGGGCAAGGTCACGTACGCCGAGCTGGCCAAGGGCAAGAAGATCCAGAAGACGCTCGACCACGAGGCTGTGCTGCACGCGGTGAAGGAATACACCGTCATGGGCACCTCGCCCGAGCGCCTCGACGCCGTCGAGAAGGTGACGGGAAAGGCCAAGTACGCGGGTGACATCCGGCTCCCGGGCATGCTGAGGGCGCGACTGCTACGACCACCGGTCCACGGTGCGAAGCTCAAGAGTGTCGACACGTCGGCCGCAGAGGGGATGGACGGCGTCACGGTCGTCAACCAGGACGGGATCGTCGCCGTCCTGCACCAGGATCGAGAGGCGGCCGAGCGGGCGCTGGGCATGGTGAAGGCCGAGTGGGACAAGCCCGCGAAGGCGCCCTTCGACGACAAGACCGTGTGGGACCACCTCGTCGCGGTCGCGCCGACGGGCCGGACGAGCGAGGAGCGAGGCAAGGTGGATGAGGGGGCCAAGGCGTCGGCCAAGCTCTACGAGCACACCTACCGCGATCCATATCTGGCGCACGCACCCATGGAGCCGCACACGGCGATCGCCTCGGCTCAGGGCGACCGCATCACGATCTGGAGCTCGACTCAGAGCCCGTTCGGCGACCAGAGGCGCATCGCGCAGATGCTCGGGATCGACCAGAAGCAGGTGCGCGTCATCACGCCGTTCGTGGGCGGTGGCTTCGGAGGGAAGTCGGCGGGTGGGCAGGCGCTCGAGGCAGCCCGCCTGTCCTGGATCACGAAGAAGCCGGTGCAGGTGATGTGGTCGCGCGAGGAGGAGTTCTTCTACGACACGTTCCATTCGGCCGCCGTGGTGAAGATCCGCTCCGGCATCGATGCGGACGGCCGCATCCAGCTCTGGGACTACAACGTCTACATGGCCGGCACGCGCAGCACGGAGGTCTTCTACGACATCCCCAACGTGTCGGTGGTGAGCCATTCGTCGCGCGACGCCCACCTGTTCGCGACGGGCGCGTGGCGTGCACCGGGTGCCAACTCGAATGTGTTCGCGCGCGAGTCGCAGATCGACATCATGGCAGCCGACGCCAGGATGGATCCGCTCGAGTTCCGCTTGAAGAACACCAAGGACGCACGGATGCGCAGCGTTCTCGAGGCCGTGGCGAAGCTCGCCGACTACAAGCCGGCGCCCGCGCCGAGCAATCGGGGGCTCGGCATCGCATGCGGCAACGACGCGGGGAGCTACGTCGCGCACATCACCGAGGTCGAGGTCGATCGGGTGTCCGGCGCCGTCCGGGTCAAGCGCATGTGGTGCGCCCAGGAGATGGGGATCGTCGTGGATCCCGTCGGTGCCACGATGCAGATGGAAGGGTGCATGACCATGGGGCTCGGCTACTCGCTCATGGAGCACCTACGCTTCAACGGAGGCGACATCCTCGACCGCAACTTCACGACGTATCACATCCCGCACTTCTCGGACCTTCCCGACATCGAGACCGTGCTCGTCCGGAACGACGAGTTGGCGCCGCAGGGCGGGGGTGAGCCCGCCATCGTGTGCGTGGGTGCTTCGATCGCCAACGCCGTCTACGACGCGATCGGCGCGCGGGTGTTCGAGATGCCGATCGCCCCGGACGTCGTGAAGGGGGCGATGGCCCAGGGGATGGACTGAGCGTGCTGGCCTCGCTGGCGCTCCTCGGCGCGATGGTCGTCGCGCCGGGGGGCGCCGCCGCGCCGGACAGCACTCCGGCGGCGGCACTGCTGCGGCCCGCGGCCATCACACCGGTGGTGATGGCTTCCGGGTCGTCGGCAATCGCGGGACCCGCCCGCCCGCCCCAGATCATCGAGTACAGCGACGCATACTTCACGCGCCTGAAGATCCACAAGTGGGCGAGCATCCTCACGCTTCCGCTCTTCGTCGCGCAGTACGCCGTGGGCCAGAAGCTCATCGACGGCAATGGCTCGGATCGTCTGAAGGGCGTCCACGGGGTGCTGGCCGGCAGCATCGCGGGGCTCTTCGCCGTCAACACGGTCACGGGGGGCCTGAACGCCATCGAGGCGTGGAAGGACCCCGAGGGACGCACCCGGCGAACGCTCCACACGGTGCTCATGCTGGCTGCCGACGCCGGGTTCGTGATCACCGCCGCGACCGCCCGGGAGAACGAGAACGAGGGTGGCCTGCGCCGGCGAGGAAACAACAACACGCACCGTGCCGTGGCGCTCACGTCGATGGGGACGGCGCTCGTCGGCATCGCGGTGATGCTGCCGATCTTCGGGCGGTAGGAGCGCCGCCCCGAAATTCTTCAACCTTGACGTGCCCGGTCGACCGAACGAACGTTCGACCGGTATGCCGACTCATGACGAGCGTCTCGAAACCCTCCTCGATACGACCGCCCGGGTCTTCGCGGAGAAGGGGTATCACCCTACGAGCATGCGCGACCTCGCGCGTGCGACCGGCCTCAGCCTGGCCGGGATCTACCACTACGTCCGGGGCAAGGAAGAGCTCCTCTTCCTGATCCAGAGCCGTTGCTTCGGGGCCGTGCTCGCCGGTGCGGACGAAGCCCTCGCGGACGTCGACGATCCCGCCGAGCGCCTGGACGCCTTCATCCATCACCACCTCGGCTTCTTCGCCACGCACATGGCCGAGATGAAGGTGCTCTCACACGAGGCGGAGAGCCTCGAGGGCGACGCATACCACCGGGTGCTGGAGCTGAAGCGGCGCTACGTCGAGATGCTGACCGGCCTCGTTCGTGCCGCCGATCCCGATGGGCATCCCGATCCCGCGCTGGCGTCGTACGCGCTCTTCGGGATGATGAACTGGATCTACACCTGGTACCGTCCCGACGGCCGGGTGCCCATCCACGACCTCGCGGAGCGCTTCAGCGACCTCTTTCTCCACGGGCTCCTGGGTCCGTCGCCGGCCACCCTGCACGGAGGCGCGCTATGACCAGCGAAGCCGAGCTCATCGAGCGTATCGAAGACGGGTTCATGGTCGAGTCCGAGGAGGACATGACGCCCGGGTACAAGAAGGCGCTTCTCACGCAGCTCACGGTCCAGGGCGACACGGAGCTCATCAGCGCCCCGGCGTACTACCTCGCGTCGCGCGACGCGCCGAGCCTGAACAGCCGCATCGCCGTGACGGCGATCATTCACGACGAGCTCGGCCACGCGAACATCGCCTACCGGATCATGGAAGATCTGGGCGTCGACAAGGAGTGGCTCCTCTACGGCCGTCAGCCCTCCGAGTTCAAGCATCCGTACGGCTTCGACCAGCCGCTCGAGAACTGGGCCGAGATGGTCGTGGCCAACGGGTTCTTCGACCGGGCCGGCATCACGCTCCTGTCCGACGTGCACGAGCACACGAGCTACGGGCCGCTCAAGCGCGCCCTGGTGAAGGTCGACCGCGAGGAGGTCCTGCACCTGAGGCACGGGGAGTCGTGGATGAGGCGCCTGGCCAAGGCGGGCGGCGCAGCGAAGGAAGCGCTTCAGCGCGCAGTGGACTGGATGTTTCCGATGACGCTGGAATGGTTCGGGCTCCCCGACGACCTGAAGCACCATAGCGGGCAGCTCGACTACCACCTCAAGGGGAAGACGAACGACCAGCTTCGGCAGACCTGGATGGGCGTGACCGTGCCCCTGTGCGAGGAGATCGGCATCGACGTGCCGGCGCACCTCGACGCCGACAGCGAGCGGTACGTGATCGACTATCCCTTCCCCTGCCAGTACGACCCCGACGAGAAGCGCTGGCTCTTCGACGAGCCGCTCGATTGGGACCAGGTGTTCGAGCGCTGGAAGGCACGAGGGCCGATGAACGAGCGGTACGTGGAGATGGTGCAGGGGGTCTTCGCCGCGAGGGTGGCAGGTGCAGACTGAGGTCTCGGTGCCCACGGCGGCGGTGTCGGTGGAGTCCCGGGTATGGGATGCGCTGGGCGGCGTCATGGATCCCGAATATCCCGTGAGCATCGTGGATCTCGGGCTCGTCTACGGCGTGGCGGTGCGAGACGACGTTGCGGAGGTGAGGATGACGCTGACGTCGACCGGATGCCCGGCGCTGGGCATGATCGCCGACGACGCGCGTGCGGCGGTGGAGCGGGTGGCCGGCGTGCGTGAGGCACACGTCGAGGTCGTGTGGAGCCCGCCCTGGACCAAGGACCGCATCACCGAGCGGGGACGTCGCGTGCTCGCCCGCTATGGAGTGGTCGACTGATGGCGAACGTCTACGAGGTTTTCGCGCGCAAGGCGCACGAAGAGGAGCTCAAGCACGTCGGCAGCGTGAACGCGGCGGACGACGACCTCGCGAGGATCTACGCCTGGTCGATCTACGACGAGGAGCGGTGGGTGGAGATGTGCGTCGTGCCGCGTGCGGCGATCGTGTCCGTGACACACGAGCGCCAGGTGCCGGTGTGGGGGAATTGAGGAGCCCATGACGACGATCGACGCCCGACCCGAGTTCGAGTCCACGGACGACATGAGCGAGCTGTGTCGCGCGGGGCTGCGCCACCTGCTCGTCGCGTGTGCCGACACGAAGCTCCTGCTGGGCTATCACTACGGCGAGTGGACGTTCGGAGCGCCGGCCCTCGAGGCGGCCGTAGCGCACTGCTCGCTCGCGCAAGCCGAGCTGGGACACGTGCGACTGCTGCACGGTGTGCTCCAGAGGCACTGCGGCGACGATCCGGATCAGCTCATGGAGGAGCGCTCGCCGGGGGAGTTCGCCAACGTTTCGTGGCTCGACCATCCGATTCCGGACTGGGACGGCGTGGTCGTGATGAACGCCGTGGTGGATCTCGCGATGACCCGGCTCTTCGACGCGATGCAGGGCTCCGCGTTCCTGCCCGTGCGCCTCTGCCTGGAGAAGATGCTCGACGAGGAGCGCCATCACGCACACCACGGTCTCGGCTGGCTACGCACGCTCGCCCGCCGCGACCGGGCCGAGTGCGAGCGTCTTCAGCGGCATCTCGCCGACGCTCTGGCCAGCGTGGCCGAGTGGCTCGGGCCGGAGGGCGAGGACGAGGACCGCGCGTTGCTCGACATCGGGGTGAAGGCCCGGTCCAATTCCGAGCTCTTCGATCTCCTGCTCGGTGACGTGCGCGAAGTCGCCGAGCCGCTCGGCCTGGAGGTGACGACGCCTTCGGTCGCCTTCGACGGATGGAGCGCCGAGCGGCGGCGGGCCGGGGCGGCGGAGATCGATCCGGACATCCTCTTCCATCTGCGCGGAGGTGGCAACGCCACCTTCAAGCTGCACTGACGTGGGCGATCCGAAGCGATGCCCGTTCTGCGGGTCGGCCGAGACCACCGCGGTCTCGGATTTCGGAACCTCGCTCATGGTGCGGCTCTGTTACTGTCGAACCTGCAAGTCCCACTTCGAGGCGATCAAATGGGGAGAGAAGGCGGCCGGCGGAGACGTGCCGCCCTTCCTGCGTGAGCCTCACCCTCCCAAGGAGGCTTGACCCATCATGGCAACAATGGCTGCGACCGAGACCCGTCTGGTCGAGTACCGGACCGAGGACGGCCTGGCGATCCTCGAGCTGAACGATCCGCCCGCGAACACCTACACGTACGAGATGATGCGGGAGCTCGACGCCGCGATCCTCGAAGCGCGCATGGACGACGACGTCCACGTGATCGTGATCCGGGGCAAGGGCGAGAAGTTCTTCTGCGCCGGCGCGAACATCAACATGCTGAACAGCGTCACGCCCCGCTTCAAGTACTTCTTCTGCCTGCATGCGAACGAGACGCTCAACCGGTTCGAGCAGACGCCGAAGCTGGTGATCGCGGCACTGAACGGGCACACGGTGGGCGGCGGCCTCGAGATCGCGATGGCGGCCGATCTGCGTGTGGCGTGCCAGGGCGGCGGCAAGATCGGGCTGCCCGAGGTGACGCTCGGCGTGCTCCCGGGCACGGGCGGGACGCAGCGGCTCTCGCGGCTGGTCGGCAAGTCGCGCGCGATCGAGATGATGGCGACCGGCCAGACGTTCGACTTCGAGCACGGGAAGGAGCTGGGGCTCGTCAACGAGATCTTCCCCAAGGAGACGTTCTGGGAGGACGCGCTCGCGTACGCGAAGCAGTTCGTGCCGCCCAACAAGGCGTCCAAGGCGGTCGGCATGATCAAGCGTGCCGTGTGCTCCGGGCTGGAGGTGCCGTTCGAGAGCGCGCTCGCCATCGAGCGCGAGCTGCAGCAGCAGCTCTTCCAGAGCCGGGACGCCAAGGAAGGCCTTTCGGCCTACGTGGAGAAGCGGAAGCCGGAATTCGAAGGGCAGTAGGGTGAGCGCCGTGCGCACCCGGCTCTTCATCGCGAACGAGTGGCGCGACGCGACCTCGAAGAAGACGATCGAGGTCGTCAATCCGGCCACGGAAGAAGTCCTCGCCGACGTGCAGGCCGCGGGCGACGAGGACGTCGGTGCCGCGGTCGACGCGGCACGCGCGTGCTTCGAGTCCGACGACTGGCAAGGCATGTCGCCGCGCAGGCGCGGGGCGATCCTGCACCGTGCGGGTGAGCTCCTCGCGGAGCGCATCGACGACGTGGCCGCGCTCGAGACGCGACAGAACGGCAAGCCGCTCTTCGAGTCCAGGATCGACGTCTCCATGACCGTGGAGACGCTCAAGTACTACGCCGGCTGGGCCGACAAGCTCGACGGCCGCGTGACCTCCGTGGAAACGGGCGATTTCGTGTACGTGGACCGCGTGCCGCTGGGCGTGGTGGGCGCGATCGTGCCGTGGAACTTCCCGCTGAATCTGGCGAGCTGGAAGTTCGCGCCCGCCCTCGCCGCGGGATGCACGGTGGTGCTCAAGCCGGCGTCCGAGACCCCGCTCACCGCGCTCGCCATGGCCGAGGTCATGCTCGACGCGGGCATGCCCCCGGGCGCGTTCAACGTGATCCCCGGAGGGGGAAGCACGACCGGCGCGGCGCTCGTCCGCCATCCGGGCGTGGACAAGATCTCCTTCACCGGCTCGACCGAGGTGGGCCGCCAGATCATGACGATGGCCGCCGAGACCGTGAAGCGTGTGACGCTCGAGCTCGGCGGCAAGAGCCCGAACGTGATCTTCGCGGACGCCGACCTGAAGGCGGCCGTGCGCGGTGCGCAGAACGGAATCTTCTACGGCAAGGGCGAGGTGTGCGCGGCGGGCTCGCGGCTGCTCGTCGAGCGATCGGTGCACGACCAGGTCATGGAGGAGCTCGTCGCCCGGGCGAAGAAGCTGATTCCAGGAGATCCGTTCGAGAAGGGTACGCGTCTCGGCGCGGTGGTCTCGAAGCGGCAGCAGGAGACGGTCCTCTCCTACATCGAGGCCGGCCGGAAGGAGGCGTCGCTGGTCGCGGGCGGGAATCCGGCGCAGGTGAACGGGAAGGGCTGGTTCGTCGAAGCGACGATCTTCGACGACGCGGAGCCCGGCATGAAGATCGTGGACGAGGAGATCTTCGGCCCAGTGCTCAGCGTGCTCACCTTCGACGGCGTCGACGAGGGAATCGCCCTCGCGAACCGCACCATGTACGGCCTGGCCGCGGGCATCTGGACGAAGGACGTGCAGAAGGCGTTCAAGGTCGCGCGCGCGATCCGGGCCGGTACCGTGTGGGTGAACACGTACAACCTCTACGACTCGGCCGCACCGTTCGGGGGCTTCAAGGCGAGTGGGTACGGCCGCGACCTGGGCCGTGAGGCGCTCGACGGCTACACCGACTCGAAGACGGTCTGGATCGGTCTCCGGTGACGGACGCGCTCATCTATTCGGCCGTGCGCACCCCGGTCGGCCGCGCTGGCGGCGCGCTGGCCGACGTGCGTCCCGACGACCTGGCGGCCCGCGCGATCGAGGCCGCGGTCGAACGCGCGGGGTGCGACGCGGCTCGCTTCGACGACGTGATCCTGGGCTGTGCGAACCAGGCCGGTGAGGACAACCGGAACGTGGCCCGCATGGCGGCGCTGCTCGCCGGCGTGCCGGTAGAGGTGCCCGGGCAGACGGTGAACCGACTGTGCGGCTCGGGCCTCCAGGCCGCCGCCAGTGCCGCGCAGGCCATCAAGGCGGGCGAAGGCGATCTCTTCCTCGCGGGCGGCGTGGAGAGCATGACGCGTGCGCCGTACGTGATGCTCAAGCACGGAAAGCCGTGGGACCGCCGCGCGCCCGAAATGGCCGACACGACGGTCGGATGGCGGTTCGTGAACCCCCGCATGCCCGAGGAGTGGACGATCTCCCTGGGCGAGACCGCGGAGAAGGTCGCGAAGCAGTACGGCGTCAGCCGCGAGGATCAGGACGCGTTCGCGCTGGAGAGTCAGCGCCGGGCCGCCGAGGCGCTCCGCACGGGGGCATTCTCGGACGAGATCGTGCCAGTGGAGGTTCCGGGCCCGAAGGGCTCACGGACGGTCGTCGAGGTGGACGAGCATCCCCGCCCGGACGTCACCGCCGAGAAGCTCGCGAAGCTCCGTCCGGTCTTCCTGGAGAACGGCACCGTCACCGCGGGCAACGCGAGCGGGATCAACGACGGGGCGGCCGCGCTCGTCATCGGGCGCCCGGACCACGAAGCGGTGGGCGGCGAGCCCCTCGCGCGCATCGTCGCTACCGCCGTGGCCGGCGTGGATCCCTCGCTGATGGGGCTCGGACCGATCCCGGCGACGCGGAAGGTGCTGGAGCGCACCGGGCTCCGGATCGGCGATCTCGACCTGATCGAGCTCAACGAGGCGTTCGCGGCCCAGTCCGTCGCCTGCATCCGGGAGCTGGATCTGGATCCGCAGAAGGTCAACATCTACGGCGGCGCCATCGCGCTCGGACATCCACTCGGCGCCACCGGCGCGAAGCTGCTCGCCACGCTGGTGCACGCGCTTCGCCGCACGGGCGGCCGCTACGGGCTGGTGACCATGTGCATCGGAGTCGGCCAGGGCATCGCGACGATCGTGGAGCGCCTCTGATGCGTGTCGGCGTGATCGGGGCCGGCACGATGGGGCACGGCATCGCGCAGGTCGCGGCCATGGCCGGTTGGGACGTCGCGCTGACCGATGCCCGCCCGGACGCGTTGGAGCCCGCGCTCGCCCGCGTCCGGAAGAACCTCGAGGGAGGCGTGGCGCGTGGAAAGCTCACCGCCGCCGCCGCCGAGGCCGCCCTGGCCCACATCCGGGCGGTGCCTTCGGCGGAGGAAGCCGCGGACGCGGCGGAGCTCGTCGTCGAAGCCGTGATCGAAGACCTGGAGGTGAAGCGCGCGCTGTTCGACAGGCTCGCCGCCGCGGCCCCGGACGACGCCGTGCTCTGCACGAACACGTCGTCGCTGTCGGTGGGGCGCATCGCGGACGCGACCTCCACGCCGGAGCGCGTGGTGGGGATGCACTTCTTCAATCCCGTGCACATCATGCGGCTCGTGGAAGTCGTGCGGCACGACCGTGCGTCGGACGAGCACGTGGCACGCGTGAGCGATGCCGCCCGGCGGATGGGCAAGGAGCCGATCGTGGTGCGTGACACGCCCGGCTTCGCCTCGTCCAGGCTGGGCGTCGTGCTCGGTCTCGAGGCGATGCGCATGGTGGAGCAGGGCGTCGCCTCCGCCGAAGACATCGACAAGGCCATGGAGCTCGGCTACGGACACCCGATGGGCCCGCTGCGGGTGACCGACCTCGTGGGCCTCGACGTGCGGTTGGCGATTGCGGAGTACCTCCATCGCGAGCTCGACGACGCCCGCTACGAGCCCCCGGAGATCCTGCGCGCCAAGGTGCGCGCGGGCGAGCTGGGGAAGAAGACCGGGAAGGGATTCCACGAGTGGGAGGATGGGCCCGGCGGCTGAGTCCGGCCCTGCGCCCCCACCGCGGCCCGTCCGGACTTCGCGTTTACACGGAATCGTTCTACGTTTCCGTCTCCCATGGAAATCGGACTCTACACCTTCGCGGAGACCCGTTTCGACCCGGATACGGGCCGTCAGCTCGGGGTCGAGGAGCGCCTCCGGCATCTGCTCGAGGAGATCGAGCTCGCCGACCGGGTCGGCCTCGACGTCTTCGGCGTGGGGGAGCACCACCGGGCCGACTACGCGGTCTCGTCGCCCGCCATCGTGCTGGCCGCCGCCGCGGCGCGCACGGAGCGCATCCGCCTCACGAGCGCGGTCACCGTACTCAGCTCGGACGACCCGGTGCGGGTGTTCGAGGACTTCGCGCTCATCGATCAGATCTCGGGCGGGCGCGCCGAGATCATGGCGGGCCGCGGCTCGTTCATCGAGTCGTTCCCGCTCTTCGGCCAGGACCTGAACGACTACGACGAGCTCTTCAGCGAGAAGCTCGAGCTGCTCTTGAAGCTGCGCCGAGAAGAGCGGATCACGTGGTCCGGCAAGCACCGTCCGGCCATCGACGACCGTCCCGTCTACCCCCGTCCGGTGCAGGACCCGCTGCCCGTGTGGATCGCGGTGGGGGGATCACCCCCTTCGGTCGTGCGGGCCGCCCGGCTCGGGCTCCCGCTTGCGCTTGCGATCATCGGCGGACCGCCGGCGCGCTTCAAGCCGATGATCGACCTCTACCGCGATGTGGCCGAGAAGTCGGGGCACGACCCCCAGACGCTTCCCGTGAGCATCAACGCTCATGGCTTCCTCGCCGACGATGCGCACGCGGCAGCGGAGATCGCCTGGCCACCCTACGAGGCGATGATGACGCGGATCGGCCGGGAGCGTGGCTGGCCGCCCGCGCGGCGCCGCCAGTTCGACGCCGAGTGCGCGCTGCACGGTGCCCTCTTCGTCGGGGGGCCGGAGCAGGTGATCGAGAAGATGCTCTACCAGCATCGCCTCTTCGGCCATCAGCGCTTCCTGGTGCAGCTCACCGTGGGACCGACGCCGCACGAGGAGGTTCTGCGTGCGATCGAGCTGCTCGGGACGGAGGTCGCGCCGGTGGTTCGGCGGGAGGTGGGAGCGGGGAAGAGGGGCGCCTGAGGGCGTAGCGGCCGGCCGCTTCAGGAGAGGTGGATCGGCGCTGCGGCCACGACGGTCCACACACGCCCGTTCAGCACCCTCCAGAACCCGGAGAACGTCCGTTCGCCGTTGGCTTCCACCACGACCGCGTGCCATTCCGACCTGTCGCCGTCGGTCGGGGGGATGGGGTGGGCCTCGACGGAGCGTGTGTCCAGCCGGAGCCCTTCGCCGATCGCCTTGAGCGCGGACTCCTTGGCGCTCCACAGGAGGTTGGCGCGCATGGCCCGCTCACCGGGGAGGGCTGCGATCCACGCTCGCTCCGACTCCGTGAAGTAGTCGGCCACGAACTCCGGGCTGCGGGCCTCGACCGTCTCGACATCGCACCCGAGCGCCAGGACGGCCGCGGCCGCGGCCGCGAATCCCACGCCCCGTGAGTGGCTCAGCGAGAGCGACAACGGTGGCACTTCATCCGCGTCGACGAGCCGCGCCTCCGGCGCACCTCCGGGGGTCGCCAGCACCTCGATCCGGTCCGGCCGGCTCGTGTCGAGACCGAGCGCCGCGGCCACGGCCCTCTTCGCCGTCCACCGGCCGAGGCGCCAGTCCGCCACCCGCGACGGGAACCGCAGGCCCTCGTGGACCCGGCGCTCCGCCTCGCTCAGCCAAGCGACGCCCGAAGGCACGTCCGACGCCGAAGCCCATGCGAGGTGGACCGGCGTGGGCGCGCTCATCCCTTGAGCGACTGGAACGCCTCCGGGCTCACGCCGCCGGGAAGCGCGGAGGTGCGATACCCGGTCAGAGAGGTCAGGACCCGGCCGCGAGCGTCGACGACGTCCACGTCGAAGGCGCCCTCGGCGGTCGAGGCGGCCAGCGCCGCGCTCACGACCTCGCCGTTTCCGGGGCGCAGCAGCTCCAGGCGGCGGAAGCCGAAGGGGAGCCCCATGCGCTCGGACGTGGCG
This sequence comes from Longimicrobiales bacterium, assembly GCA_046704545.1. Taxonomy (GTDB): domain Bacteria; phylum Gemmatimonadota; class Gemmatimonadetes; order Longimicrobiales; family Gaopeijiaceae; genus SZUA-318. The sequence continues at coordinate 30,400 of JBJKRT010000016.1, read as the reverse complement.
ATCTCTGCGAGCCCGGCGGTCTGAAATGCCAGCTCCACGAGGCGCGGCGAGACGAGCGTGGGACGCTCGGCCGGTTCGTGATTCGGGGGGAGGGTGCCGGACAGACGGCCGGTCACGAGCCCCGCCCCCCGCCACGCCTCCTCGACGACCTGGTAGGCCGGGCCGTGGAAGTAGGTCTCGTAGATGGCCGAGGCTTCGACGACGTCGCCCTCCGGCTCTGGCACGGAGCGCTCGCGTACCAGGTCGGGCGCGTGCTCCGCGAGCCTGACCGTGCCCGTGAAGTGGACGGTCACTTCCGGCTCCTCGCGCCCGACGAGAACCCGGGCGCCGATGACGCGGCAGCGTGCCAGCACGTCGTCTCCGTCTGCGTCGTAGTCCACCTGGGTCGTCACGGTGCGTGGCTCATCCCGGTAGAACTTGAACGGCGCGTGGAAGTCGACGTCCTCGAGCGACAGGACGTGCATCTCGGGGAAGCCGACCCGGGCCGCTTCCGCCATGGCTTCCAGGCCCATCACTCCGGGCAGCACGGCGATGCCGTCGATGCGGTGATGGTCGAGGAACGGCTGCGTCTTCGGGTCGAGGTCGGTCTCCACGACCAGGCCGTCTGCGAGCGTCCAGGACGTGACGCGTCCCACCATGGGCCCGGCGGCGTCCACGACTCGCTCGGCGAAGGCGGGGTCGAGGCTCGAGCGATCGGCGCGCTCCGCGACCATCGCGCCGAGCCCCTCGGCGATCACCACCTCACCCCGAGAGCCCACGCCTAGCTCCCTGCGCACGACGCCCATGCCGGCGTCAGGCGCCAGCATGTCGATGCCCGCGGCCTTCATGATCGCGGGCATGGAGCCGCGCGCCGCCATCCCGATCTCCGCCCACGCGGTCCAGTCGACCGCGATCGCGCTCGTGTCGGGGCGCGTGTGGCGCATCTCCGACATCGCTTTGCAGAGCAGGTCGTTGGCGGCGGCGTAGTCGGTCTGTCCGGCGTTTCCGAAGCGGCCGGCGATCGAGCTGAACGCCATGATCCGTCCGACGGGCGCGTCGCCGAGCGCGGCGGCCAGGTTGAGCCATCCCTCGGTCTTCACGTCGAAGACGAGCGCGAACTCCTCGGGCGACTTGTCGGCCAGGGATCGGCTGATCTCGAGTCCTGCGGCATGCATCAGGACGTCGATGCTCCCGTGCGCCACCACGATCTCGTGCACGACGTCGGCCACGGCCTGCGCGTCACGCAGATCGAGGCTCCGGTAGTGGACGCTCGCTCCACCGGCGCGTAGCGCCCGCATCGCCGCACGAGCGGCTTCAGCCCGCTCGATGCGGGCGAGCTCGCGTTCGACGACCACCGGAGTGACGCGCTGGCCTTCTGCCTGGAGCCGCGCGATCAGATCGTCTCTGAGACCCTCACGGTCGGTCGTGATGCGGTCCAGGTCCGTGTCGTCCGGATCCGGCTCGGGAGCCAGGTCCAGCAGCCAGAACGTTCCACCTCCGCCTGCCAGGTCGGTCAGGATCGCGGAGACGATGCTGCCCGCGGCCCCGGTCACCAGGTACACCGCGTCGTCCGGAAGGGACTCGTCTGCTTCCACCGGATGCTCGACGAGCCCGACGCTCCAGCGACGGCCGTCCGCGTATCCGACCTCGACCGGACCGGCATCGGACAGCGTCTCCGCGATGAGGAGATCGGCGAGGGCGGCCGTCTTGCGCGAGGGCTCGAAGTCCACGGCCTTCACCAGCGCCTCGGGCCGCTCCCGGCCCAGCGCCTTCGTGAAGCCCGTCACGGCCCCGCCCGCCACATCGAGCGCTCCCGCGTCGTCGTAGCCGTGGCGTCCGCCAAGGCGCGTCGCGGAGACCAGGAAGGAGCCCGCTTCCGCCAGGTCGGCATAGAGCGCGCGCGCCACCGCGTGCAGTGCCTTGACGCGGCGGCGGAGCGCTTCACGTCGCTCCTCGGGTCGGGCCAACGTTTCGGAGGGCACGGCGTCGAGCGCCGTGAGCCAGTACACACCGGTCACTCCGCGGTCCGGTCCGCCCGCATCGCGCCAGGCCTCGACCTCGGCGACCAGGCGCTCGGTAGGCTCGGCCGCATCGGCCACCAGGACGTCCACGCCGCGGCCCTCGAGGCGCTCCGCGAGGGAGCGGCCCACGCCGCCCTCGTCGGGCACGACCAGCACGCGGGCGTGCTCGCCCAGCGCCACGGCGGTCTTTCCGAACCGGTCGGGCGCGGGGCGGACCCTCGCCACGGGCTCTCGGCGAGGCACCGCCTGTGCCGCCTCGATCGACCCGCGGAGAGAGGGGCGTGAGGTCGGGGATGCGGGTGCGGCGATCGGTTCGTCGGTTGGACGGTCCGCCGTGGCGGGCGCTTCCATCGATGCGGCTCCGGCGGCCTTCAGGTCGGGGCGCTTCTCGTAGACGAACTCGATGGCGCGCGCGAGCGTCGGATAGTCTCGCAGGGCGAGCTCCTCGTCGCGCTCGATGTCGTAGGCCGCGCGGATGGCGGCGAACATCTCCGCCTGCTTGACGGTGTCGATGCCGAGGTCCGCCTCCAGGTCGAGGTCGAGCTCCAGCATGTCGGACGGATAGCCGGTCTGCTCGGAGACGATCTGGAGCACGCGCTCCGCGACTCCGTCGGAGGCCGGGGGCGTCGCTGTTGCGGCTTGCGTCGCCGTCGCCGCTTCAGCCACGGCGGCCGGCTGAGGCTCGGGCCTCCCGGGCGCCGGGGCCGGCGCGACGGGTGTTTCCGCCGCTGCGGCTCCGGCGGCCTTCAGGTCGGGGCGCTTCTCGTAGACGAACTCGATGGCGCGCGCGAGCGTCGGGTAGTCGCGCAGGGCGAGGTTCTCGTCGCGCTCGATGTCGTAGGCCGTACGGATGGCGGCGAACATCTCCGCCTGCTTGACCGTGTCGATGCCTAGGTCCGCCTCCAGGTCGAGGTCGAGCTCGAGCATGTCGGAGGGGTAGCCGGTCTGCTCGGAGACGATCTGGAGCACGCGCTCCGCGACTCCGTCGGAGGCCGGGGGCGCTGCGGTGGCGGCTTGCGTCGCCGTTGCCGCTTCAGTCACGGCGGTCGGCTGCGGTTCGGGCGTCGCAGGTGCGGAGCTCGACGTGGCCGGTGCGTCGACCGATGCGGCCGCGGTCGGCTTCAGGTCGGGGCGCTTCTCGTAGACGAACTCGATGGCGCGGCCGAGCGTCGGGTAGTCGCGCAGGGCGAGGTTCTCGTCGCGCTCGATGTCGTAGGCCGCGCGGATGGCGGCGAACATCTCCGCCTGCTTGACCGTGTCGATGCCGAGGTCCGCCTCCAGGTCGAGATCGAGCGCCAGCATGTCGGAGGGATAGCCGGTCTGCTCGGAGACGATCTGGAGCACGCGGTCCGCGATCGGATCCGACGGGGCAGCGGGCGTCTCCGGCGCCGGCGCGGTCGCCGCCACCGGCTCGGCCGCGGCCGGGACCGCGGCGCGCACCGGCGCCTGTACGGCCACCGGGAGCTCGGCCGGTCCCTGGTCCTTGACCCGGAGCGTGTGCTGGACGACCTCGAGCTCGGGCGCTTCGTAGCCGGTCACCCGCTCGAGCCACGCCGCCCAGACGCCCGGATCGGCGACCCTGTGCTGGAATCCCAGGTCGTGCGGGTCGCGGCGGGCCCCGTCGGGCGGCGGCGTCCACCGCAGCAGGCTCATGCTGATCTGCGATCCGAATCCGGCCGCGAGCCGAAGCGCGTAGTGGATCGGGTACGAGCCGCCGCGCGAGAGGTTCAACGTGCCCAGCTCGGGATCGACCTCTCGGTAGTTCGCGACGGGAGGCACGATGCCGGTCTCCAGCATCTTCACGGCGAGCGTGTCCTCGATGGCCACGCCCATCGGGTGTCCCGTGTAGCCCTTCGTGTTCGCGACCACGATCGCGTCGGCATTGCCTCCGAACACCCGGCGCAGCGCGTGGACCTCCGCGCCCGCGCTGCCTCCGCGCGCGGGCGTGTACGTCTCGTGCGACACGAACACGGTCCGGGCCGCGATCTCGTGCCGCGAGATGCCCCAGGTGCGCTCCGCGTCGGATACGAGGCGCTCCATGATGCCCGAGATGTGGTCGACGTCCAGACGGGTGCCGTGGAACGCGCTGTTCGCCACGACCGTGCTCAGAATCTCGCAGATCGGCCACACACCGCGCTCCGCCGCCGCGTTCAGGTCCTCGACCACGAGGGCGGCGCCACCCATGCCGATGATGAGACCGTGGCGGCGCCGGTCGAACGGCACCGCGGCGTCCTCGACCCGCTCGTCGGTCGCGGCCGAGCCGGACGCGAGGAATCCCGAGGCGAACCAGGGGAACATGTGCTCGGTGGTGATGTCGTCCGCCGTGATGACGATCGCGCGCCGGCACCGCCCGGTCCGGATGAGGTCGTGAGCCACGCCGACCGCCTGCGTGCCGGAGGAGCAGGCCGCGTTGGCGGCGATGTTGGGTCCCCGGGCGCCGATGTACTCGGCGAACTGGGAGTGGCCCATCGACAGGACCTGGAAGAGGAAGCGGCGGTCGAAGCGGTGCGGCGTCTCCTCCAGCTTCCGCTCGAGCTCGGCGATGCGTGCGTCGATCTCGGCGCGCGACGCCTCGTCGCCCATCCGCGACCGTAGCTCCTTCAGCTCGTCGATTCGGTCGCGATGTGCCCGGTCCTCGTAGTAGCCCTTCATGGTGCGCGCGAAAGCGTCGAATCCGGGAAACGCCGAGCCGAAGACGATGGCGGTGTCGTCCCGCATCTCCTCGGGCAGCGCCCAGCCCACCGGGAGCTTGGAGCCCGTGCTGGTCGTCTTGTAGCGGCGTACGAGCGGGATGCCGGCGTCGCGCAGCGCGTCGATGCCCGCGGCGATGGCCAGGCGCGTGACCCAGTCGAGCGCTTGCGCACGGTCCTCGGGGAACCCGAACTCGTCCGTCAGGTCGAGCGCGCCGGCGCGGCCGGCGAGCTTGATGACGTCTTCGGGATCCTCGATGGTCTCGAATCGTGCGTTTCCGTTCGAGCCCTTCACGAGGCGCGTGATGTGGCGATCCAGCATCTCGGCACGCAGCGTCTCAGGCACGGCCTTGATGTACTGGTCTCCCCGCAGGATGCTCGCCACGTTGTCTTCGTCGAACACGCGGTCGCGACCCGGCAGCCCGAGCGCCGCGCCTGTGATCCCGATCCGGGTCGGCTCGGCGGCCGGCCGGTCGGCCCCGCCCATGTAGGTCTCGAAGCTCCGGTCTAGGAAGTCGGCGAACATGCGTCCGAGGGTGACGTACCGGTCCTCGGCTCCGGAGACGGCCGGGGAGGCGACGGGCGCCGGTCCCGACGCGAGCGAGGGCGCGAACACCTCCGGTGCGGGTGGCGGGGCCACCGCGGCCGTCGTGGCTGCGACGTCGGACCCCAACGCCACTTCGTCACCCACGCCGGCCCCGAGCCCCAGCGCGTAGAAGGCGCACAGGGCGCGATTCACGCTCACCACGTCTCCGTGGCGTGGGTGGTTCGTGTAGACGACCGTGACTCCGTCGCGTCCTCCGACCACGTCGTCGGCCATCCCGTACAGCGCGCGCTTCGGACCCATCTCCACGAAGACCCTGGCGCCCGCGTCGTAGAGCGTCTCGAGCCCCTTCACGAACTGGACGGGCGATCCGATCTGGCGGACGAGGATGTCCACGATGCGCTCGGGAGCGTCGGGCCCGGTGGGGTAGAAGGACCCGTCGACGTTCGCCACCACGGGGATCCGTGGCGCCCGCGGCCCGATAGCCTCGAGGATCCCGCGCAGCTTCTCGGCCGCCGGCGCGACGATTCGCGTGTGGAACGCGTGGCTCACCGGAAGCTCCGCGACCCGGTATCCCGCTTCCTTCAGAGTCGTCATGGCGTCGCGGACCGCTTCGGTGCTGCCGCCGATCACGCACTCCTTCGTGCTGTTGACGTTGGCCACCACGACGTAGCCGTCCACGGCGTCGACGATCGCGGTGATCGCGTCGAGCGGTCCGAAGACGGCGGCCATGAGACCGTTGTCGTCCGTGGCCAGGCGGGTCATGGCCTCGCCCCGCGCACCCACGGCGCGCAGCGCGTCACCGAATCCGAGCGTGCCGGCCGCGACCAGCGCGCCGTACTCCCCCAGGGAGTGGCCCATGACCATGTCCGGCTCGACCCCGTACTCGGCGAAGAGGCGGGAGAGCGCCGTATCCACGGCGAGGACCGCCGGCTGCGTGACGGCCGTCTGCTTGAGGTCCTCCTCCGCCGCGCGTACGGCCTCCTCGTCGCCTCCGTCGACGAAGATCCGCTTGCTGAGCGGACCGTGCAGGGCGGCGGCCATGGCTGCATCGGCCTCGTCGAACGTGGCCGCCACCATCGGCTCCCGGGCGCGCAGACCCTCGAGCATGCCCACGTACTGCGATCCCTGGCCGGTGAACAGGAACGCCACCTTGCCTGCGGGGCCCGTACCGAAGTAGACGCCCTTGTTCCGAAGCGCACGCCAGCGGCCGTCGTTGTCTTCCTCCAGCGCCGCGATGGCCTTGGAGGCGGAGTCGGCGAGATCGGCCGCGTCCCCGAAGTCGATCGCGACGCGCACGGGGGCCCGCAGGTCCTCCACCCTGGGCGGCTCGAAGGCCGGAGCCTCGCCCGCTTCCGCGCGGACCGTGATCTCCCTTAGTCGCCGCGCCACGTCGGACGCGCTGTCTCCGCCCACGACGAGGGCGCCGCGAAGCGGCGTCTTCGGAGCCCGTGCGCTCGCGGAGCCTCCGGAGAACGCCGGTGCGGGCGCGCCGGTCGTCGATGTGCCGGGGGCGGGCTCCAGCTCGGCCCCGGGCACCTGGCTGCGTTTCGGCCGGTGCCGTCCCGGTACGTGCTCCTCGAGCACCATGTGGAAGTTCGTGCCGCCGAAGCCGAAGGCGCTCACACCGGCGCGACGCACCGCGTCGCCGTTCGAGCCGGACTTCTCCCACGGGCGCAGCTCCGTGTTGACGCGGAACGGAGACGTCGCGAAGTCGATGCCGGGGTTCGGCGCGTGGAAGTTCACGCTCGGTGGGATCTGCCGGTGATGGATCGCGAGCGTCGCCTTGAGCACGCCGGCCGAACCCGCCCCACCCTTGAGGTGGCCGATGTTGGACTTGACCGAGCCCAACGCGACGGTCCCGGCGCGAAGGCCGAACCCCGCGAACGCGGCGTGCAACGTCTCGACCTCGGCGACGTCGCCCACCCGCGTGGAGGTGCCGTGACCCTCGATCAGATCTCCGGCGGCGGGACCCAGGCCCGCCTTCTCCCACCCCCGCAGCACTGCGAGCTTTTGTCCCGCGGGATTGGGCGCGGTGATGCCCTTCCCCTTGCCGTCGCTCGAGCCGCCCACGCCGAGGATGACCGCGTACACCCGGTCGCCGTCGCGCTCGGCGTCGGCGAGACGCTTGAGGAGGAAGACCGACGCGCCCTCACCCATCACGAAGCCGTCGGCACCCTCGGCGAACGGGCGGCTGCCCGTGGCCGAAAGCGCTCCGATCTTGCAGAACTTCACGTACGTCGACGCGCTCATGTTCGCGTCGATGCCGCCCGTCAGCACGGCGTCGTAGTCACCGTGCACGAGTCCTTCGATCGCGGCGGACATGGCCGCCATGGCCGACGCACATGCGGCGTCGGCGATGAAGTTCGGGCCCTTGAAGTCGAAGAGGGCGGCCACGCGTCCCGCGACGATGTTGCCGAGCTCGCCCGGCATCGTGTCCTCGGTGATGTTCGGGATCCGGCCTCGCACGCCCGCGACCAGCTCTTCCATGACGGCCTTGCGCACGTCGTCCGGCAGCGCCTGGAAGCTCGGCGCCCTTCCGAGCTCCTCGCCGATCTCCGGAAAGAGGATGCGTGCGGCCGAGAGCAGGTGGAAATCGCCGCCCAGGGCGTTGCCCACGATCACCGCGACACGCTCGGGGTCGAGCGGGCGCTCCGGATACCCGTAGTCCAGGAGCGCCTGTCGGCTTGCGGCGACGGCCCAGCGCTGGGCCGGATCCATCATCGCGCCCACCTTGGGCGGAATCGGCATGCGCCACGCCATCGGATCCCAGTCGTACGCCCGCACCCAGCCGCCGATCTTCGAGTAGGTCTTGTCCGGCGCCTTGGGGTCCGCGTCGTAGTACAGCGCGGAGTCCCAGCGGTCCGTCACCTCGCTGATGCTGTAGCGTCCCTGGGAGAGGTTCGACCAGAACGTCTCCACGTCCGGGGCATCGGGGAGGATGGCCCCGAGACCGACGATCGCGACCGCGCGCTCGGATTCCATGCTCAAGCCTCCACCGTGGCGTAGAGCGCCGCGGCCACCGTGTCCATGTCGTCGACCATGCCGACCTGGGCTCGTTGGAGTGCCCCCAGGTTCAGCGCGGCTTCATACGCCTCCTGCTCCTCGGGCGGTACGCCTCCGGCGCCCACCACCCACCGCATCCCCTCGGACGCGACCCCGGCGGCGGCCTCTCGCGCGTAGACGCGGCTCATGGCCGCCAGGGCCTCGGGAGCGACGTGGCGGTCGGACTTCTCGGAGAGCGTGCCAGAGAGCGCCGCCGCGGAACGGCGGGCCAGGGCTCCGGCCCCTTCCACCGAGGCGATGAGCGCACCGAGCCGGAAGAGCACGTGCTGCATGCGGGTCAGGCGCTGAGCGCGTGCCCGCTCCAGCACCTCGGCCAGCGCATGCGTGGCGAGTGCCGCCACGTCGGCGCCCACGGTCGGGCTGGTGGCATGCAGCGCCTCGAGCTTCTCCGCTTCCTGATGGTAGTGCTGACCGCGCGTCTTCAGATGCGTCTGCCAGCGGTCCCGCGAGATCGTCATCTCCATGATCTCCGAGGTGCCCTCATAGATCGTGGTGATGCGGACGTCGCGCCGGATCTTCTCGACGACGTACTCACGCACGTAGCCGTAGCCACCGTGCGCCTGGATGGCCGCATCGGCCGCGCCGTTGCCCGCTTCGGTCGCGAGATACTTGGCGATGGCGCCCTCGGTGTTGAGCGTGCCTTCGCCGGAGTCGATGCGCGTCGCCGTCTCCTCGATGAAGGCCCGGCTCGCCTCGAGGCGGCACGCGTGCGGGACGATCAGCTTGTGCGTGTAGCCCTGCTTCTCGGAGAGCGGCGCGCCGCCCTGGATGCGTGTCGTCGAGTAGGTGAGCGCCCGCTCCAGGGCCGCCCAGCCCGCGCCCAGCCCGAAGGCCGCCACCATGAGCCGGGTGTAGCCGAAGACCATCTGCGCCTGGACGAGCCCCTGGCCCTCGACGCCCCCGACCAGGTTCTCGACGGGGATGAACACGTCCTCGAACGAGAGCGCGGCGGTGTTGCTGGCGCGGATCCCGTGCTTGTCCTCGGGCTTGCCCGGGGCGAAGCCCTCCGTGCCCTTCTCCATGACGAACCAGGTCGGGCCGCCCGGCGCGCGCGCCAGGACCGAGTACAGGTCCGCGTATCCGCCGTTGCTGATCCACATCTTGGCTCCATTGATGTGGTACCCCGTGACGGCGCCGTCTGCGACGACGGGTGTGGCGGTGGTGCGCAGCGCGCCCAGGTCGCTCCCGGCCTCCGGCTCGGTCGCTCCGTACGCCATCAGGAGGCCCTCCTCGGCGATGCGGCCGAGCCAGAGGGCCTTCTGCTCCTCCGTGCCCCCGAACACGATCGGATCGCTGCCCAGGAACGTGGCGAGCACGCCCGTCGCGACGGCGAGGTCGATGGCCGCCATGAGCTCGCACACGCGATACACGTCGAAGGCTCCGCCACCCATCCCCCCGTAGCTCTCGGGAATGAAGAGGAGCTGGACGCCGAGCTCGGAGCACATGGCCCGAACGGTCTCCTCGGGAAATTCGTGCGTACGGTCGAGCTCGAGGAGGCGGTCCAGCGGGAGGCTCTGGTCCGAGAACTCACGGATGGCCTCCAGCGTCATCTCGAGGGTCTCGGGGTCGAGGCCCGCGAGGCCCTGCACGACAGTGCTCATAGTATGTCAATCCGGCCGGCGCGATGGGGCACGAGCATGGGCCGAATACACAGGCCCGAGCTCGGGGGCCGGGCAGGCCGGCCCAGACCCGTTTACATACGCATCCCTGGGAGCGACAGATAGCAGGTGGACTACGGAACGCGCTGCGGGAAAAAGCCTTACGAGACGTAGGGAGTTGCCCGACAGGCGTGCGCCGACGGAGGGGAAGGCGGCTGCGGAAGGCCGCATCCTGTCGCGCGTAAGGCCGAATTACGGTACTGTGGAGCGGCTTGTCCATTACCACCCGTCGGGAGGAGAAGGCGCTCATGAACGTCCGTACCCTGGCGTTGGCGGCGGTGTCGCTGCTCGCTCTGACTCCGGCCGTCCACGCACAGTGCCCGGTTGGGCAGCACGCCTCCGGCAAGGGCACCGACCTCCGTCTTCGGCTGTCGCCGGGACAGGTGCGTCGGGTGGTGACGACGATGCACCAGAGCATGGATCAGACGGTCATGGGCCGACAGCAGCACACCGATCAGGTGCTGACCATGGGCGCTCGATTCGACGTCATGAAGGGGACGGAGGGAGGTAGCGACATCCGGATGACGTACGAATCGGTGCACGTCCAGTTGGACAACCCGATGGGCCACACGGACTACGATTCGGCGCATCCCGACTCGGTGGTCCCCCGAGCCGCGGAGAGCTACGCTGCGCTGGTCGGCCACTCGCTCGTGATCCATCTGGCCGCGAACGGTCGGGTCACCGGCGTCACCGGCGTGGACTCGCTCCTCTCGGCGGTGGTGGACGCCATCGACATCCCCCCCGGGGTGTCGCGGGACGACCTGATGAAGACGCTTCGGCGCCAGTTCGGCGACCAGGCCGTCGAGCAGATGATGCAGCAGGCGCTGTCGGTCCTTCCCGACCGGCCGGTCTCGGTGGGCGATTCGTGGACGTGCACGGCGACAATGCAGGATCCTTTGCCGGTAACCCAGGTGTCGACGTGGACCGTCCGGTCACGCTCGCACGGAATCGCGACCATGGACGTGAGCATCGAGACCCGCAGCGACAGCACGAAGAGCGTGCCCATGGCCGTCGGCTCGATGAGCCTCCGCTACGCGGTGCACGGGACGATGTCGGGCACGACCCAGGTCGACGAGAAGACCGGCTGGGTGGTGCGCTCGAGCACGGAGGGCGACATGTCCGGCACGATGACGGTGGAGGGCACGCCCCAAGGCGACATCGCCGTGCCCATGACGATGCACCTGACGAGCACCCTGGAGCCGGCGGGGGGCTGAGCGGAGTCAGGGGACCTCGGCCGCCCCGCTCTTACCGCTCGATCCGATACCTCACCAGGTGTGTGACGCCGAGCGAATCCGTCATCGCACCCAGCATCTCGTCGTTCCGGATGAGCTTGATGTCGACGCCGCTCGGTACGTCGACCCCGGCCACGGGAGCGCCGAGGCTGTCGAGGGCGACCAGGGTCTGCCTGCGGCCGGGCACGCGTTCGCGCTCGATCCACAATGTCCCGTCTTCCGAATACAGTGCCTGGCTGACGGGACGGGCGTAGCTCGGGATGAACATCGCCTTGCGAACCCCGGCCAGAGCCGCGCTGTCGCTCGTGAAGATCGGCCGTACCCTGCGCGCGAAGCCTGCGATGGCGCTGTCGCCCCATGCCTTCTTCATGGGCACGGGGGCGTAGGTGTAGGTGCGGGAGTACACGGTGTCGCGCGTCGAGCGAAGGACCGTCACCCGGAAGGTCGCGCTGTCGGAATGCGCGGCGACGGTGCGGTCGACCACCGCCACGCGCCGTCCGTCCGGCGACACCGCGACGAGGGCGCCGTCCGAGAACGGCTGGCCCACCACCACCGAGCCCCGCCCACGAACGATCATCGACGCGTGTGCGCGCGTTCGGAAGGCGAGGGTGTCCAGGATCGTGCCATCGCGCTTCACCCGGAAATAGGGGACGCGCGGAAGGGCGGTTTCCGCGGTCGCGACGAAGACGGCCGGTGTGGCGATGCCGGATCCGTCGGGACAGAGCTGGAAGGGGGGGAGCGGGTGCAACAGCTCCCCGGTCAGGCCCTTCGGACCCTGTGACAGCGTGCCCAGGACCTCCCCCCGGGTGGACAGCAGCGCGACGACCCTGCTCGCCATGATGTAGGCGTAGACCGTGTCGCCCACAAAGCCTACCGTCTGGACGCCACGGAGCTCTCCCGGCCGCCGAGGGTCGGGTTGGCCGATCGTTCGAACAGGGCGGCCTGCCGAATCGAACACCTGGATGTAGCCGGGGCGCGGCTGGCCGACGTAGATGTCTCCGTCCGGACCGACCGCGATCGCGCTGACCGTCGTGAGGCGCGCGTCCCGAGCGTCATCACCTCCGGTCCACGGGTCCTGCGTGGCCGTCCACCGCGTCGGCGGCGTGCTCGAGATCGGCTTCGAGGCCGCCGTGCCTACGTGGGAGCCGCCGCGGCAGCCGACCAGCAGAAGGCCGGCCACCACGACGATCACATGGCGTGTCCTCAGCTTCCACCTCCCGGAAGCTCCCGCATCTTCGCCTTCTTCAGCATCGCGTTCACCCGGACGACGTCGCTCGCACGGAGGGCCTTCCACCGGCCGAGCGTCGTGTCCAGCGTGGCGCCGGCTTTCCGGAAGCCGGTCTTCACCTGGGCGGAGGGGAGCGCTTCTCCGCCGGCAGCCGAACGCTGCAGCCCGCTCAGGGTGCTCCGCAATCCAAGGAGCGAGTGGGGCCCGGGCCCGCCGTCGCCCACGCCCGCGGCGTCGGGGTTCGGCACCGCCGTGTGGCCCAGGATATCGTGGGCCTTCGCGTCCAGGGCGTCGAGGGCTCTGACGAGCGACCGGTCACCCTTCGCCTCCGAGCGCCGCGAGGCGATCGCCTTGCGGAGCGCGTTGACCTGGGAGATCGCCGCCCCCGCCCTCTGGGAAGCCTCGTGGATCGTCCGTGCCATCGAGAGTTGCGCGGCGAACGTTCCCTCGGGCGCCATGGAGCGTGGGTCGGGTACCACCACCACCGATTGCGTCAGCGTCCGGTCTCCCACGGTCAGCTTCACCGTGTAGGTTCCGGGCGGTGCCCACGGGCCCCCGCCGCCGAAGAAGCTCGGGCGCCCGCCGCGGCTGCCGCCGGACAGCGCCCAGTGCAGGTCCCACGTCCACCGGTGCATGCCGGCGTCCGCGCTGAGGACCTTCGGTGTCGACGCCCATGCGGCCGGCACGTCCATCGTGGCGGGGTTCTGCCGGTGGGGCTTCGTGGTGCTCGAGTAGTGGCGAACCAGGTCACCCTCGGCATCGAGCACGTCGAGCGAGACGGAGTCCTCGTTCTGGGCGAGGTAGTAGTCGATGACCGCGCCCGAGGGTGGGTTCTCGCCTGCCGCCAGATCGACCGGATCGACGTACGGGGCCACGGCGGGAGACGGTGCGCTGCGTCCACGGCTCTGGATGAGAATGGCCGTGTCGGGCCGGAAGAGCCATGCGCCCGAGCTGGCCACCTTGGCGTCGAGCTGACGGAGCGGCGAGATGTCGTCGAGCACCCAGAACGCGCGGCCGTGGGTCGCCACGACCAGGTCGTTGTCGCGGATCGCGAAGTCGCGGATCGAGGTCACCGGCAGGTTGAGCTGGAGCGGCTGCCAGTGATCTCCGTCGTCGAAGGAGACGTAGACGCCGAGCTCGGTGCCCGCGAACAGCAGGCCCGGACGCACGTCGTCTTCACGGATCGCGTGCACGTAGGCCCCGTTCGGAATCCCGTTGTCGATCTCCTGCCAGGTCTTTCCGTCGTCCTTCGTACGGTAGATGTGCGGGTTGAAGTCGTCGAGCGGATGCGTGTCGATGGCGGCGTAGGCCTCGTGGGGATCGGTCTTGGACGCCTCGATCATCGAGACCATGGCCCACGGCTTCAGAGCCGGTGGGGTCACGTTCTTCCACGTGGCGCACGAGTCCGTGGTGAGCCAGATGAGGCCGTCGTCCGTTCCGGCCCAGATCCGCTTGGCGTCCAGCGGCGAGGGCGCGATGGTGTAGACCACGCCCCAGTGGTCGCTCGAGCGCTCGAGGGCCGTCTGGTCGGCCGCGGTGGCCGAGTCCAGGTTCGGCGGGGTGGGCGGGTTCTTCCGGGTCAGGATCGGACTCGCCTGGTCCCAGCTCTGGCCTCCGTCCGTCGTCCTCCACACGTACTGATTGCCGAAGTAGAGCGCGTGCGAGCCGGCCTGGGAGAATACGACCGGCATGGTCCACTTCGCCTGGAACTGGCTGTCCGGATAGGCCACCGTGGGCGACACGTCCCAGCGAACCCCGGTCGCCTGGTCGCAGCGCGTCACGGAGCCGTCGTACGAGGTCCCGTACAGCGTGCGCCAGTTCGTGGGATCCACGGCGATGTAGCCGCTCTCACCGCCCGCGCAGGAGTTGCCCCAGTCGCGGTACGAGATGCCGCCGGAGTTGCTCCGGCTCACGATGACCCGTGCACCGTTGTCCTGCTCCGCTCCGTACACACGGTACGGGAAGCGATCGTCGGTGGTGACGTGGTAGAACTGGCCGGTCGGCTGGTTGTTCCACGAGCTCCAGCTTCCGCCGCCGTCCACGGACACGATCGTGCCCTGGTCGCTGGCGAGGACCATGCGGTTGTCGTCGTTCGGGTTGATCCAGAGCTGGTGGTAGTCGTCTCCACCGGGCGCGCCCTTGAAGCCCTTCCACGTCTTGCCGCCGTCCTCGGAGCGGTAGACCGAGGTGTTCATCACGTAGACCACGTCTGCGTTGAGCGGATCGACCGTCACGCTCCCGAAATACCAACCGCGGTGCCAGATCCGGTCCTGGTCGGCCATGAGCTGCCAGCTCTTGCCGCCGTCGTCGGAGCGGTAGACGCCGCCCTTCTTCGCGTCGACCTGGGCGTAGACGCGCTGGGGCTCGGAGCGCGCGACCGCGATGCCGATGCGGCCGACGCCCGGTCCCCCGGGGAGGCCGCGGAGCATGTGCCAGGTGTCTCCGCCGTCCGTGCTCTTGTAGACCGCGCCGAACCCGTTCGAGGGCGGATAGACGTTCCACGGAGGGCGACGCGCGGCCCAGAGCGTCGCATAGAGCGTGTTGGCGTTCGACGGATCGATCGCGAGGTCGATCGCGCCAGTGTTGTCGTCACGGTAGAGGACCTTCTGCCACGTCCGGCCCCCGTCCGTCGTGCGGAACACGCCACGCTCCTTGTTCGGGCCGAACGCGTGACCGAGCGCCGCCACCCAGACACGGTCCGGGTTGTCGGGATCGATCACGATGCGGCCGATGCGACGTGTGCCCTCGAGCCCGAGGTGCTGCCACGTCTTGCCGCCGTCGTCGGAGCGGTAGATGCCGTTGCCGTACGAGATGTCGGTGCGGATGTCCGCCTCCCCCGTCCCGACGTAGATCACCTGCGGGTTGGACGGGGCCACCGCGATGGCTCCGATCGAGGCGATGTGCTCTCCATCGAAGATCGGGTGCCACGTGACGCCCGAGTTGTCGCTCTCCCAGACACCGCCGGCAACGGCTCCGAAGTAGTACTGGTCCGGTGAGCCCGGCACCCCGGTAGCCGCGACGGAGCGCCCCGCCCGGAAGGGCCCGAGCAGGCGCCAGTGCATCCCCGAGAAGAGGGTGGAGTCGTAGCTCTGGGCGTGGGCCGGCGCAGGGCTCGCGAGCGAGGTCGCGACGAGCGCCGATGTGAGAAGGACGAGGGAGCGGGCGAGGGGCCGGCGACCGCGCGGGGCGGGGTCGGCCGGAGCGGATTCGAGCATCGACACGTTGATCTCCGGTTTGATGGAACGGCGGAATTGTAGAAGGCGCGGCGCGATGGCGCCAAGGGGGGGCGCTGGGGACGTTGCTGCTCGTGGGTCGTGCGCGCATGATGGGGCCGAAGCGATGCACGGTCGCGGCGCATTACCGCGCACCCGAGCGATGGCACGGCCTCCCCCTCCAGGGACGAGAGAACGAAGGCATGAAAGACAGCGGTCACAGCGAAGCACCCGAGCGCGTGCCCCTCGCCGAGCCCGTCTCACGCCGCAGCGCCCTCAAGACGCTCGGCGTCATGGGCGTGGCGCCACTCGTGGGGCGCGGTGGCCCGACTTCCCCGGGCGGCGCCGTCACGGGGACCGCGGCTTCCCGGACGGGCGAGCCAGGACGCACGGTGCGGAACCCTCATCCGAAGCTCCACCGCCTGCGCGCGGGCCGCATGCTGGTCGACTTCGACGTGAGCCTGGGCACGATCCACGCGATCACGGCGCAGGGCGATCCGCTCGGCACGAACTTCCTCGGCAATCAGCTCAATACCCGCGGCGTCGCGATCGGCGACGCCCACTGGACGGGCGACGTGGTGACGGCGGTCTACCATCCTGCGACAGCGACCGAGCGGCGCGCCGATGGGCCTCCGCCCAGCCGATGGCATCACGAGACGACGCTCGGCTCGGCCGACACGCGGACCGTGACGCCCGGCGCGACCGACTTCCGCGTGTCCTATCGCGGTCGCTCGAGCCGGCCGGAGGGGATCCGGAGCTTCTCGCTCGAGACCCGGTGGCACGTGGACGGAAGCGACCTGGTGTGGGACGTGCGCCTCGCGAACACGACGGGCGCGGAGCTCGAGGTCGGCGACGTGGCCTTCCCGCTGCGGGCCGACGACGACTACGGGATCGTGTACCGGATGGAGCTGCCCGACGCCGAGAAGATCGGGCGCACGGCGGCCATCCAGAAGGTGATCCACGAGCAGAAGGTCCTCGCCCACTCGTTCGTGGCAGGACACAGCTCGTACGCGCTGCTCCAGCGACCCCGGGGCGATGGGCCCTTCCTGCTCGTACGCTGCGAGGGCGACACCTCCTTCGAGTGCGCGTACAAGGTCGAGGGACGCTTCCCGGGCGACTGGGTGGGCACCGACCTGTTCGCCGTGCATTCGTGGGCGACGCACCAGGAGCGGAGCTGGGAGTGGAATCCGTGGGTCAACGGGCACACCTCGCTCGTGCTCCAGGCCGGCGAGAAGCGTAGCTGGAGGCTCCGGTTCTCGTTCATCGATCGATATCCGGAGATCCGCGCCTCGCTCGTGAAGAGCGGCAACCTCGGCGTGCGGGTCGTTCCGGGCATGGTGGTCCAGGAAGACACCGACGTCCTGGTCGAGGTCCAGTGCGCCGCCGACCTCGACGCGATCGAGATCCACGCGGACGGCGTGACGATCAAGGACCGCAGGCGCGTGCGCGGGGCCACGCTGCTCACGCTCTCGTTCACCGGCCGTGGCGTGAAGACGCTCAAGCTCAGGTATGGCCGTAGACGCTGGACGAACCTGCACCTGTACTGCGTTGGGGTGGCCGAGGACCTGCTCAAGGCGCGCGCCCGGTTCATGGCCGAGCGGCAGTACTACGTGAATCCGGACGATCCGTATCACCGCAACCACCTCTTCCTCTCGTTCGACTACCGGCAGGGGAAGCGGATCGACGACTTCGAGGACGTGTGGGAGGTCGGCGGCACGGGCGATCCCGGCTTCGGCGATCCCCTCTTCCTCGCCGAGAAGAACGCGACCTATCCCGACTCGGAGCAGATCGAACGGCTGGAGGCGTACATCGACGACTGCCTCTTCCGCTGGATCCAGGACCGCGAGACGTGGGAGGTGCGGGCCTCGCTCTACTGGAAGAAGCGCTACCCGTCGAGCTCCGGCAGCACGTACTCGAAGAAGCGCAGCCAGGAGACGGACCGAACCTACGGGTACTGCTTCGTCGCCAACATCTACCACGCGATGTACCGGATCGGGAAGCGCTACGACGTGCTCCGGGTCCGCACCGCCGACGATTACCTGCGCATGTCCTTCGAGACGTGCAGGAAGTGGTTCACCACCGGCCGGTTCAAGCACGCGGGCCTCATGACCGGCAACAACGCGATCCAGATCCTCGAGGACCTGGCCAGGGAGGGGTGGACGAAGGAGCACGACGAGCTGTTCGGCCTGATGAAGGCGTGCAACGACGTCTTCGTGCGCGATCCCTATCCGTACCAATCGGAGATCGAGATCGACGAGACCGGCCAGCACCAGGTCTACTTCTTCACGCGTTACTTCGGAGCGCACGGAGACAAGGCGAGCGCGGCGAAGAACAAGGAGGTCGTCCGCGTCATCAAGGCGCTGCGCGGCGGCGACCAGCCGATCTGGTTCAACTACGGGCAGGACCTGTTCGCGCACCCGGACTTCCGGGGCGAGCTGTCGTGCTGGCACTCCGAGGCGCTGAACGGCATCCCGCTGCTCTCGCACTACGAGGAGACCGGCGACGACGTCGCGCTCTGGAAGGGATACCCCGGCGTGATCGCCGTCCTTCAGCCCGTGCTGCCCTCCGGGATGGGCTTCGGCTGGTTCATGTACAAGCCGGGCGTCTTCAACTGGGAGCCGGAGCGCACGTTCGAGGGCGGCATCGCCCTCTGGGGGTACCTGAGGGGCGCGAAGTCCTACGTCGTCCAGGACCCGGTCTTCGGGCTCGTCGGCTACGGCTGCACGATCGAGGCATCGGGGAGCCGGATCCGGGTGATGCCGCGCGACGGCGTGAAGAAGCGTGTGCGGTGGATGGCCGAGGGCGTGGACGTCGAGGCGCATTCCGGGGAGATCCGCGAGGCCACCCTCGATCTCGGCAGCGGAAACGTGAGCCTCCGCATGGCCGACTCGACCGGGCTGGTGACGACGGTCCACGTCACCGTGCGCGGCCTGGAGCCCGGCTCCTACGCGGTGGAGCATGGAGGATCGTCGTCCGACCACGACGTGCGGGGGCCTCTGGAGCTCGAGGTGCCGATGGCGGAGGCGGCGCAGTTGGAGATCAGGAAGGCGTAGGCGGCACGAGAACCTTTCCCGTGCCGGGGTGGTGGCGTAGCGTACCTGCACCCTTCCGTCATCCCGAGCCAGGAGTCGCTCATGTCCGCCTCGCTGCTCCGCCCGCGTTGCCTGGTGCTCGTGCTGGCTGTCGTCGCGCTGGCCGCACCCCGTCGCGCCTCCGCCCAGGGCCACCCGAACCTTCCCGCCAGCAACGACGCGGCCGAGGCGCGCATCAACGCCAGTCCGCGGCATGCGGAGTGGGTGGAGATCCCCTGGGGCGACGGCAGGGCCGACTCGCTCATGGCCTACGTGGTCTATCCGATCACGTCTCGGGAGCATTCGCCGGTCGTGGTCGTGGTGCACGAGATCTTCGGCCTCACCACGTGGGTCAGGGCCGTCGCGGACCAGGTGGCGGCCGAGGGCTTCATCGCGATCGCGCCCGACCTCAACTCACGGGTGCGCGGGGGGCCGTCCACCGTGGAGCTCTCTCGCGACAGCTCGGTCAAGATCATCCGCGGCGTGCCGTCCGCCGACAAGAACGCCGGCGTCACCGCGGCGGCGCGCTACGCGATGTCTCTGGCGTCGGCGGAGCATCGCTATGCGGTCATCGGATTCTGCTGGGGCGGCTCGACCGCCTGGGGTTACGCCATCAACCGGGGCGTCCCGGGATACGCCGGAGCCGTCGCCTTCTACGGCACGCCCTACACGAGCCACGGCGCCCTCGTCGTGGATTCGTTGAAGAAGATCGACCGGCCCGTCATGCTGCTGAGCGGCTCGAAGGACCCGCGCATCGGCGCGCTCATGCCCGCCATCGATTCGGCGATGCACGCGCTCGGAAAGGACTACTTCGGCCGCAACTACCCGGGCGCGATCCACGGCTTCATGCGCGCCCAGGACGACCCGCTCCGGCCCGAGCGCGACACGGCCGAAGAGCGCGCCAACCTGGCCGCCGCCCGGGACGCGTGGCCGAGAACGGTGGCGTTTCTGAAGAAGCAGCTGGGACTGAGCTGACCCCGGGCAGTGCGCGGGCGATCGTCGTCAGGCGTCGTAGAGACCCTCGGCGGCGCTCGCCGACACGACGATCCCCTTGATCAGGGCCGAGCTCAGGCCCTGGTGCTCCATCTCGTTCAAGCCCGCGATCGTGCAGCCCCGCGGAGTCGTCACGCGGTCGATCTCGCTCTCCGGGTGGCTCCCCTCGCGAAGTCCGAGCGCCGCGGCGCCCTTGGCCGTCTGCGCGGCCAGGATCGCGGCTTCCTCCGGGTGGAATCCGATCTCGATTCCGCCCTGCGACGCCGCCCGCACGCAGCGCAGAAAGAAGGCGATTCCGCACGCGCACAGCGCGGTCGCCGGCACGATCAGCTCTTCCCGGATGACGAGCGTCCTTCCCACGAGGTCGAAGAGCTCCCGCGCTTCGACGAGCGCCTCCTCCGACCGGTCGTCGGCGGCCAGGCAGGTCATGGACTCGCCGATGACGACGGCCGTGTTCGGCATCGCCCGCACGACGGGGACACCCGGAGGCAGGGCCTCGCCGATGGCTTCGATCGACGCGCCCGACACCACCGACACGACCCGGTGACGGGCCGGATCGACGTGGCCGGCGATCTCGGAGAGCAGCGCGTCGAGCTGTTGTGGCTGCACCGCGAGCACGACGAGCGAGCAGCCGGAGACGGCTGCGGCATTGTCCGTTCCGACCGCGAACCCCTCCGCGCGGAGTTCGGCGAGCTTGTCGGCCCGCCGCCGCGTCACGGCCACCCGATCGGGCGTGAAGCGGCCGGCGCGCACCCAGCCTCGCGCGAGCGCGGCACCGAGATTCCCTCCTCCGAGAATGGCGACACCATATCGATCCATGGGATGACTTCCGGGCAGAAACGACGCGGCCCGGTCGCCGCCGGATGGCGGAACCGGACCGAAGGGACTTCGTGGCGAGCCGCCACGCTATACGAACCGGGGCGAGGCTGTCAACCGACCCGATCTGTCACGTTGCCCGCCCGCTGTCGTATCTTCTACAGGTACCTTCCGCCGCACCCTGGAGCCGACCTCATGAAATCCATCGTTCGTCTGAGTTCCGCGCTCGCGCTCGTCCTGGCCGCTTGCTCCTCGGGAACGGCGCCTCAAGGCGCGCTCAACGGCACATGGAACACCCCGACCGTTCCCAGTGGAGGCGGGATCGAGGTGCAGATCACCACGTCCGGGAGCTCCCTCACGGGGTCGGGCACGACGTACGGGTTGCAGCACGCCGTGCTGGCCACGTACTCGATCAAGGGGACCTACAAGAACGCGGTGATCACCTGGACGATGACGTACCAGAGCGGCGGGTCCGGGAAGTTCCGCGGCAACCTCGTCGGCTCGAACACGATTCAGGGCACGTGGACGCCCCCCGCGCCCGACTCCGCGTACGCCGTCACGCTTCTCCGGCAGTAATCGCCCTCAGCTCAGCTCGAGCACCGGCGCGCCCAGCACCTCCGTCCTGGGCTCGACGCCGAGCCCGGGTGCTTCGGACGCCCGCATGCGCCCGTTCTCGCCCTTCGGGGCGCCCTCCGCCGTGCTCACCGTCACATAGCTGTTGAAGTCCGTGGACGTGAAGAGCAGCTCCGTCGGAGTGCTGTGCGCGAGGTGGGCGATAGCGGCCGTGATGATGTCGCCGCCCCAGCTGTCCTCGATGGTCATGGCGATCCCCATCGACGCACAGAGGTCGCGCGCCTGACGCGCACGGGTCAGCCCGCCGAACTTGCTGATCTTGATGTTGACGACGTCCATCGCGCCGTCCGCGTAACCGCGCAGGAGCGCGTCGAGACCGTTGATCGACTCGTCCATGACGAACGGATGGTTCGTGCGCCTCCGGATCGTCAGGCATTCCTCGTAGCTCTTGCAGGGCTGCTCGATGTAGACGTCCACGTCGTGCACGCCCCTGACCACACGTGCGGCTTCGTGCATCAGCCAGCCGGTGTTGGCGTCGGCCACGAGCACGTCGTCGGGCGCCAGCACCTCACGCACCGCCTTGATGCGGGCGATGTCAGTGGCCGGATCGGCTCCCACCTTGAGCTGGAAGCGGCGGTAGCCTGCCTCACGGTAGCCGGCCACGTTCTCCGCCATCTCCTCGGGAGACCGCTGGGAGATGGCGCGGTACAGGTGGAAATCCTCGCCGTAACGGCCGCCCAGCAAGGTGCACACCGGCTGATTCGACGCCTTGCCCAGGATGTCCCAGCAGGCCATGTCGATCGCCGACTTGGCGTAGGGATGTCCCTGGAGCGTCCGATCCATCAGGCGTACGATGCGCTCGAGCCCCGTGGGATCCTCGCCGAGGAGCGCCGGGGCGATCTCGGCGATGCCCGTGCGTGCGCCGGCGGCGTAGGCGGGCAGGTAGACCGGACCGAGGGGGCAGACCTCTCCCCACCCCGTGATGCCCTCGTCGGTGTCGATGCGCACGACGGTGCTGTCGAATACGTCCACGGATTTGCCGCCCGACCAGGCGTAGCGTCCTTCGCGCAGTGGCAGGTCGACCTGATAGGCGGCGATACGGGTGATCTTCACGGGAGGCTCTCCTGAAACGGTCGTCGCAAAGTGGGGAGTGTAGCCGGCTGCGCCGTCGATGCCGAGGCGTCTCTTCAGCGCGAGCGGAGGGTGTCGTTGAGGATGTCGCGGATGCTCTCCGAGCCTCGCACCATCCGGTGGAAGTTGCCGATCCAGGACTGCCAGAGGAGGACGGCTCCCGCGAGCGTGAGCGCGATGGCCGCTCCGATCATCACGCGGCGGTACCAGTGGTCGGGAAGACGTTGGTGTCCCCAGGAGGCCATGCGTGCCACGCCCACGTAGATCCCCACGAACACGAACAGAAAGGCACCGAGGAACGCGGCGGCGTGGCCCCAGCCCTGGTGATACGCGCCGAGGAAGAGTGGCGAGCCCACGAGCAGCCAGAACACCCAGGGCGCCGGCGAGAGGACTGCGAGCATCATCGCGTCGAGCGTTCGTCGGCGTGAGCTGATCGTCGGCTCGTCGACGGGACTCTCTCCAGACTCGCGGTAGGTCCGAAGGGCCAGGAAGAGAACGAAGAGGCCGCCGAGGATCCCCATCCAGCGCAGCGCCTGGTCCGGGAGCTGCGAGAGCAGCAGCGCGGTCAGCCCCATGACCGCGGTCTCGGAGACCAGGGGGATGACGGCTACCCGGAACCCGGCCCAGAATCCGTGTCGCAGGGCCGTGACCGCGATGAGCGCGGTGAACGGGCCTGGGACCACACCGGAAAAGAGTCCGAGCAGCGAACCGAGGATCAGGGTTCGGATCATTGAGAAATCGGCTCGACACGGACGGGGGGAGGGTCCGGAACGTAGGCACGCTCGGGGGACCCACGATCCCCTGCGAGCGTGCGGCGACGGAGTGATAAGAAAGGGCGTGGCGGCCCGAAGCGCCACCCCGCCGCGGGTGACTCCCGTGCGTCGTCTCGTCTCGGACTCGTGCGTCGCCCTCCCGAGGGCGGAGGATGTCCGGGCTTGAAGACCGGGCCGCTCGGCGAGATGATGACAGGGGCGGCGGAGGATGGCATCTGTCGAGGAGCGCGCTTGAGCATCCTGCGGATGGCGTGGCGCAACGTCTGGCGGAACCGGCGTCGGAGCCTGGTGACCGTCGGTGCGACGACGTTGGCGTTCACGGTCATGATTCTCTACTCGGGTCTGGTGGAGGGTTATCTACGCTCCATGGAGCGCAATCTCCTGGACGTGGAGCTCGGTGACGTCCAGATCCACGCGCCGGCGTACGAGGACGATCCCTCGCTCTATTCGAGCATTCCGGACCCGGACACGTTGCTGGCACGGTTCGACGCGCGCGGCTACCCGGCAGCGGCGCGCCTGCTCGGCTTCTGCCTCGGCGCGTCCGGTGAGGCTTCGGCTGGTGTGCACCTCTACGGCGTCGACGTCGCCAGGGACCGAGAGGTGAGTCGCGTCGACGAACGCATCGCCTCGGGCTCCTGGATCGACCCCTCCGATCCGCATGGCGTGGTGGTCGGTCGTCAGCTCGCGCGCACGCTCGAGGTGAAGCCGGGCGACGAGCTCGTCCTGCTCGGCCAGGCGGCGGACGGGAGCATGGCCAACGATCTCTTCGTCGTCAGGGGTGTGCTCCAGGTCGTCAGCGCGCCGGTGGACCGCTCCGGTGTCTTCATGACGGCGGCGGAATTCCGGCGGTTCTTCGTCTTCCCGACCGGTGCGCACGAGATCATCCTGCGTCGTCCCCGGGGCATGGCGCTGGGCGCGTTCGCGGCGTCCGTCGACTCCCTCGCTCCGGGCGAGCGGGTGCAGACGTGGAAGCAGCTCGCGCCCACGCTCGCGTCGATGCTCGAGTCGGCGCGCGGCGTCATGATGATCGTCTTCCTGATCGTCTACGTGGCCATCGGCATTCTCGTCCTCAACGCCATGCTCATGGCCGTGTTCGAGAGGATCCGCGAGTTCGGGGTGCTCAAGGCGATCGGCTACGCGCCGGGGCAGGTGTTCGCGATGATCTTCGCGGAGACCGCCATACAGACGGTGCTGGCGGTGGTCGTCGGTGTGGCGCTCGCGCTCCCGGGCCTCTGGTATCTCACCCGCGTCGGCATCAACATGGGCAAGCTCGGGGGCATAGCGATCATGGGCATGGTCCTCGACCCGATCTGGAGGGCCGTCGTGGAGCCGAGGATCTTCGTCGGTCCGGTCTTCACCCTGGTCTTCATCGTCGGCATCGCGGCGCTCTATCCGGCCGCGAAGGCCGCGTTGATCAGCCCGATCCGAGCCATCCAGCACCGATGATGGAGGACGTCGCGTGAGCCCCCGCATGCTGGCACGCATCGCCTGGCGGAATCTGTGGCGCAACCGCCGCCGGACGGCGCTCACCCTGTCTTCCATCGCCTTCGGGCTCCTGCTCGCGATCCTCCTGACGGCGATGCAGGACCGCAACTGGGCCGACATGATCGACCTGGCCGCACGCCTGGGCGGGGGACACGTCACGGTGGAGCACGCCGGGTTCCTCGACGCACCGACGCTGGCCAAGACCGTCGTGGGGACGGGTCGCATCTCGCGGGAGGTCCTGAGCGTGCCGCACGTACGTCGTGCGGTGGTGCGGATCGTGGGCCAGACACTGCTCGCCACGGCCACGAACAGCCAGGGCGCCGGCTTCATGGCCATCGACCCGACCCGTGAGGACAGCACCACGCTGGCGGTCGCCAACACATTCTCCTCCGGCGCGATGTTTCCGACGGCGGACGGCGGCGGCATCGTGCTGGGATCGCGTCTGGCGAAGAACCTCGGGGTGACGCTGGGCAAGAAGGTCGTCTACAGCATGACGGACAAGGACGGCGATCTCGTCTCCGGGCTGGCGCACGTCTCCGGCATCGTGCACACCGGCTCGCCCAGCGTCGACGGTGGCCTCTGCCTGCTTCCCCTCGACGCCATCCGCAGGACGCTCGGCTACGGGCCGCACGAGGCCACCGAGGTCGCGGTCTTCATCGACGACCAGCGCCGAAGCGACGACGTGGCGGCGGCCGTCGATGCCGATCTCGACAGCGGCATGGTCGCATTGCCTTGGCACGAGACCCAGCCGGAGCTCGCCGGCTTCATCGCGTTGAAGGTGGGGGGAGCCAACTTCATGAAGATCCTCATCGCCGTGCTCATCGCCGCGGGCATCTTCAACACGCTCTTCGTCAGCGTCACGGAGCGCATGCGCGAGTTCGGGATCATGCTCGCCATCGGCTACAGCCCGGGCGATCTGTTCGCGATGGTGATGGTCGAGAGCCTCTGGCTCGGGCTCGTCGGGCTGGCGGTGGGCGCGCTCATCACGGCCGGCCCGTATGTCTATCTGGCCCACACGGGCATCGACATGAGCATGATGGTCGGGAAGGGAGGGGCGGAGGTGGCGGGGGTGGGCGTGTCGTCGGTATTCAAGGTGGGGATTTTCCCGGGCAACCTCGTGGTGATCGTGATGGCGGCCCTGATCGCCACCCTCGCCGCCGGAGTCTATCCGGCGTGGAAGGCGGGCCGCGTGGCGCCCGTCGAGACCATCCGGCTCGTCTGACGAGCCGGCGAGATCCGATAGAGGAGAGCAGCGATGTCCGCGCGCGACGCGATCGTCTCGGTGGAGGACGTCACCAAGGTCTATCAGCAGGGAAAGGTCGAGGTGCCCGCGCTGCGGGGCCTGACGCTACGGGTGGGGGCCGGGGAGCTGACGGCGCTGTACGGCCCTTCGGGCTCGGGAAAGACGACGCTGCTCAACCTCATCGGAGCGCTGGACCGTCCGACGTCCGGGAGCGTGCGGATCGAGGGTACGGATCTGGGGACCCTGAGCCGGCGGGCGCTCAGCCACCTGAGACGCGACCGGATCGGGTTCGTGTTCCAGGCCTACAACCTGGTTCCCGTGCTCACCGCCTACGAGAACGCCGAGACGGTCATGGCGCTCCAGGGCGTGGACGTACGCGAGCGCCGGGAGAAGGTCTCGGGCCTCTTCGCCGACATGGGCCTCGAGGGTCTCGAGGATCGCCGCCCGGACGAGCTTTCGGGGGGGCAGCAGCAGCGGGTGGCCATCGCTCGGGCGATCGCGGCCGGCCCGGCGGTCGTGCTGGCCGACGAGCCGACCGCCAACGTCGACTCCGAGACCTCCGATCGGCTTCTCGACATCATGGAGCGGCTCAATCGGGAGCGTGGTGTGACGTTCATCTTCTCGACCCACGACCCGCGGGTGATGGAGCGGGCCCGCAGGTTGGTGCGCATCGTCGACGGCCGCGTGGACGGCGACGAGACGCGGGACGGCTGACGTTCGGGAGCGGCCCCGCCCTCAGTTGCCCGGTAGCGCGTCTTCGACGGCCTTCCGTACGCCCGAGAAGGAGAAGTCGGACAGCTGCCGCTCCATGCCTTTCGCGGAGCCCACGAGCACCGACGGAGTCCCGTCGAGTCCCAGTGCCTTCGCCAGCTGGAGATCCTCGCTCACGTCGGCGGCGTGCCGGTCGGAGTCGAGACAACTCCGGAACGCGCCGATGTCGAGCCCAACGCCGTGGGCGGCCCGCACGAGCGCGGGCTCCTTGTCCGGAGCGCCCATCCACGTCGACTGCGTCCGGAAGAGCACCGTCTGGTACGCCCAGAACTTGCCCTGGTCGTTGGCGCAGCGTGCCGCGCGCGCAGCCAGGAACGACCCGGTCTCGGGCCGCAGTGGGAAGTCGTGGAAGATCAGCTTCGCCTTGCCGGTTTCGACGAGCTTCTGGACGATCTCGGGCTCGACGTGGATGGTGAACTCCGCGCAGTGCGGGCACGTGTAGTCCTCGAAGACGAGAATCGTGACCGGCGCGCCTGCGGAGCCCCTCGTGATGCCTTTCGCCATCTCCGCGAGCCTGGCGGGGTCGTTCGCGCCCGGCACGCTCACGGGCACGGTCGCGGGCTTGCCCCGCACGTGCCCGCCGACCGAGTAGCCCACGGCTCCCAGCCCCACGAGCGCCACGACGCCGAGGACGATGTAGAAGGGCTTCAGGCTCGATTCCGACTCGTTCTTCCGCATGTGCGTCGCGCCTCCTGCGGACTTCGGGTGCGGCTCATCCGCCCGAGGTGTCGCCGGCTTCTAGATCGCGGATTGGCCGAACCTGCTCACCTCGGCGTGCGTACGTTCCAGGAAGGTACGCAATGACTCGGCCTCGGCCACGATCAGCATCCGGTCGCCGGTCTCGAGCTTCAGATCGGGCGCCGCGAACTTCCGGATCTGGTAGGGGCCCTTGAGGATGTACAGCACTTCCACGCCGGACTCCTGACGGAGTCTCAGGTCGCGGAGCGTGTGGTCGGCGAACTCCTCGGGAACATCGATTTCGGCCAGGCGCATGCCATGACCGAGCTCCATGCCCTGCGTCTCGAGAGAGAAGCTTCGGCGGTGCGCCAGCGTCGAGGCCAGGCGCAGCTTCTGGAGCTCGTGCGAGTAGCGCTCCATGACGTCGGCGGCGAGCACCACCCCGACCGGGACGTCGTGGTTGTCGACGACGGGCAGGAGGTCCGCTCCGGTTTCGGTGAGCAGCTCGAGCGCCTGCTCCACGTTGTCTTCCTCGTGGAGCGACTCGGTATCACGGGCGAGATCGGCCGCCACCAGCAGCGACTCGAGGACGTTTCGGTCCTCCAGGGCCTGGTGCAGGTCCTGGACGCGGATCACGCCGGCGAGCTGACCTCCGTCGGCAATCAGAGGGAAGGTCGTTTGACGGCTGCCGAGCGCCTCGCCCAGGATCGCGGGCAGCGGTGCCTCCTCCGGGAAGGAGCGGTAGTCGGCGCGCAGGATGCTTCGCACGCTCAGATGCTCGAGGATACTCTCCTCTCGGCCCTGGTGGAGCGAGATCCCCTTCCACTTGAGCTTCTGCGTGTAGATCGACTCGCCCTTGAGCGAGGAGGCGACCACGCTGGAGATGATGCAGGCGAGCATCACCGGGAGCGTGATGCGGTAGTCGCCCGTCAGCTCGAGCATGATCACGATGCCGGTGAGCGGCGCGTGGGACGTCGCCGCGACCACGGCGCCCATGCCCACCAGGGCGTACGCCGCCGGGCTGCCGTGGATGAACGGCGCCCAGTGTGCCACCGCGGTGCCGATCGTGCCACCCAGGGCCGCCCCCACGAAGAGGGAGGGAACGAACACGCCTCCCGATCCGCCCGAGCCCAACGTCAAGGACGTGGCGATGATTTTCAGGAACACCAGCGCGATCAACAGCCCGACGGTGAAGTGCCCGGGGTGAAGCATGGCGTCCATCGCCGAGTGGCCGGTTCCCAGGATCTGGGGAAAGAAGATCCCGATCGTGCCGACCACGAGACCGCCGATGGCGGGCTTGAACCACGGTGGCGCGTGCAGCTTCTCCCACGCCCGCTCCTGCCCGTAGAGAAAGAGCGTGAAGGCCACGGCGACGAACCCCGCCACCAGCCCGAGGATCGCGTAGGGGATGTACTCCCAGTGCGACATGATCGTGTACTGCGGGATGGCGAATTCGCCCGCCGTGCCGAAGACGGCCCGCACGACCACCGTCGCCGCGACTCCGGCCATGACCACCGGCGTGAAGGAGGAGATCGCGAAGTCTCCCAACACCACCTCGAGCGCGAAGAGCGAGCCGGCGATGGGAGCGTTGAACGCCGCGGCCAGGCCTCCTCCGGCGCCGGCGGCGACCAGCGTGCGCATGCCGTCTTCGCTCAGCCCGACGAACTGGCCGACGACGGAGCCGAGGGAGGCCCCGACCTGGATCATCGGCCCCTCGCGGCCGGCGCTGCCTCCGCTGCCGAGCGTGAGGGCGGCGGCGGTTCCCTTCACCAGCGCCACGCGACCCCGGATGCGCCCGCCGCGCATCAGGAGCGACTCCATGACCTCGGGCACCCCGTGGCCGGATGCGTCGCGCGAGAAGATCCAGACGATGGGTCCGACGAGGATGCCGCCCAGCGCCGGCATCAGCATGATGCGCCAGAAGTGATGGCTCGGCGCCGCGGTGAGCAGATCCGTCGAGCCCCAGAAGACGTGCTCGACGAGGGCGATCCCTTCCCGCACTCCCACGGCCCCCACGCCCGCCGCCACCCCGACGATGGCGGCCAGCATCAGCAGGCGTAGGTGCTGGTCACGGCTCAGGCGTTGGATCCTCCGCCTGGCCATGTACATGTTGCGGCGGGTCCGGACCCATTCTCTCTGAAAACGCTCGGTTCGGGTCACCGTCGCACGAGGTGTTGGTTCGGTTGGGCAGATCGACTGTTCATCAGGGGTCAATCCTAGAAACAACGGGCCCGATCGTCTACGGGTAGCCGAAAAGCAACATCTTGCGACAGCGCCTGTCAGCGTCGATGTTGGAGGGCTTTCCTATGGACCTCCCTCCTGCCTGCCCAGTCATGGCCCTCGTCGTCGACCGTTGCGGAGCGTGAGCGAGGGCAGCCCTCTTCGACAGGGCGCGCGCGCGCTCGTTCGCGAGCGCGACTACATGGTCTTTCTGGCCACGCGTGGGCTCGGCGTGCTCGGAACGATGAGCCAGACCGTCACCATGGACTGGCAGGTGTACGACCTCGCCCGTGCCCACAACGACGTGGCGCAGTCGGCCTTGTGGGTGGGCTTGTTGGGGTTCGCGAGCTTTCTGCCGCGCTTCTTCCTGGCGTTGCCCGCCGGCGTCGTCACCGACCGCTATCCTCGGAAGACGATCGTCGTCGCGTGCTTCGTTGCCGAGGCGCTGTGCGCCGCAGCGCTGGTATGGACGGCCGTGGCGGGGGTCCTGTCGGTTCACGTCCTCATCGGCATCGCGTTCGGGTTCGGGATCGCGCGGGCCTTCCGGGCTCCGGCGGGCGTCGCTCTGGCGCCGATGCTCGTGCCGAAGGAGCTCCTGCCGCGCGCCATCGCGTGGAATTCGCTCGCCTTCCAGGCGGGTACCATCGCCGGGCCCGCGCTGGCGGGCCTGCTCGTCGGACACTGGTCTTCGGCGCTGTCGTACGGCGTGTCGCTCGCGCTCTACGTGGTGGCGGTCACGGGCCTCTCCTTCATCCGCCGGCCCACCCGGCCGCAGGCCCAGCCCGGCTCCCGGCTCGAACAGGTGCGTGAAGGCCTCGCCTACCTCAGGGACAACAAGGTCGTGCTCGGGGCGATCTCGCTCGACCTGTTCGCCGTGTTGTTGGGCGGTGCGACGGCGCTGCTGCCCGTATTCGCGCGCGACATCCTGCACGTCGGGGCCGAAGGGTACGGATTGCTGCGCGCGGCGCCGGCGGTCGGGGCGGCGGTGGTGACCATCGTGCTCGCGGGGCGGCCGA
>JBJKRT010000015.1:0-26907 GCA_046704545.1 Longimicrobiales bacterium | reverse complement strand
CAGTAGAGACACCGCCGCGACGAAGACGACTCCCTCTGCCTTCATGACGTCACTCCTGGACGGCGCGCTCCAGCACGTCCAACGCTGCCTCGACCTGCTCGTCCGTCAGGCATACGGGCGGCGTGAGCTCGAGCACGTCACTCAACTCCCCGGACGGCAGCAACAGGAACCCTTCACGTAGCGCGGCCTCCGCCACCGTCGCGGCTCGCCCGGGCGACGGCCGCCCCTCCGGCCCTTCGCCGAGCGCGACACCGAGGAGCAGGCCCAGCCCACGAACCTCTCGGACGCCGGGAGTATGCTCGAGGCGCTCCCGTAGGCTATCCAACAACCGCCGCCCGAGCTCCTCGGCCCGTTCGGCCACCCCTTCGCGCTCGAGGACGTCCAGCACCGCGAGGGCGGCCGCGCACGCGACCGGATGCCCCAGAAACGTACTCGTGTGGATCGCCTCTCCCGTGCTCTCCGGCCACGCGTCCATGATGTCGGCGGGTCCGACGCAGGCGCTCAGCGGCATGCCGCCGCCCAGAGCCTTCCCGAGGCAGACGAGATCGGGGCGGAGCCCCACGCCCTCGGACGCGAGCAGGGCTCCGCACCGTCCCATCCCGGTCATGACTTCATCGGCCACGACGAGTGCACCCGCTTCGTGTGCAAGATCGGAAAGCGTGTCCATGAACCCTGGCGGTGGCACCCGCGCACCGGCCCGTCCCTGAACCGGCTCGACCAGAACGGTTCCGATGGGATCGCCGTTCGGCGCCCCCCGCTTCAGGAGCTCCCGCACCCGATCCAGGGACCGAACCGCCGCGCTCGGGCCGTCGCGCGAGGAATCCGGAAATGGCGCGAACGCCACCCCACCATACACCCGCGATTCGAATCGGTCGCGAAAATGCCTCCGCTCGGTGGCGGCCAACGCGCCCAGCGTGAGGCCATGATACGCACCTTCGAACGCCAGGACGCCGGGCCGGCCGCTGGCCAGCCAGGCGGTCTTGAGCGCCGCCTCGACCGCCTCCGATCCGGACGAGCCCAGAACGGTCTTCGTGTCCGGCCAGGGCGCGACGGTGCTCAGCCGCTCGAGCAGACGCTGCTTCACCACCGGTGGGTGCACGTCGCCCATCCCGTGCACGAGTCGGCCGACCTGCTCGCGCACGGCTGACACGACGGCGGGATGCGCGTGCCCCAGGAGCGCGACGCCGAACGCTCCGGTCAGATCCACGTAGACGTTTCCGTCGGCGTCGCGCACGTTCGCGCCGGACGCCTCGTCCCAGAAGACCGGCCACCGTTCGGAGACGTACGTGACGTTGCGCGACTCCGATGCACGCAGCTTCGCCGCCAACGCCCGTGACGCCGGCCCGGGCGGCGGAACTCGTATCTCGGGCAGCAACGCCCCGAGCCGCTCGGCAGACATCGGAGAAGGCCTCCGCTACTCCGCGTCGCCGAGCAGGTCGCCCGCGAACATCCCCATGGCGTGGTAGCCCTTGTCCACGTGCAACGTCTCTCCCGTGATGCCCGCGGCCAGCGGCGAGCACAGGAACGCGGCCGTGCGACCTACGTCGTCCGCAGTGTTCGCCTCCGCGAGCGGTGCGTGGAGCCGGTAGTAGTCCACCATGCGCTCGATCGTGCCTATGGCCTTCGCCGCGCGACTGGCCAGCGGCCCCGCGCTGATCGTGTTCACGCGGATGCCCCACCGCCGCCCGGCCTCGTACGCGAGGGTTCGTGTGTCCCCCTCGAGCGCCGACTTGGCAGAGCTCATGCCACCGCCGTACCCGGGCACCGCCCGCTCTCCGGCAAGGTAGGTCAGCGACACCACCGCCCCACCTTCCCGCATGAGGGGTCCGAAGCGCTGAACGAGGCTCACCATCGAGTAGGCGCTGGCGCTCACCGCGGCCAGGTACCCGCTACGGCTCGTGTCGAGCAGCGCGTTCTGCACCTCGGGCCCGTTGGCGAGCGAGTGCACGACCACGTCCAGGCAGTGCTCGCCGAAGTCGTCGCGGAGCCGGTCCGCGACCTCCTGAATCGTGTAGCCGGTGAGGTTCACGTACCGCTTGTCCTCGCGCACGTCCTCCGGCACGTCTTCGGGCGTGTCGAAGACGGCATCGAGCGGATAGATCTTCTCGAACGAGATCTCTCCGCCGCCCGAAAGCGAGAGGTCGAGCTTCCCCCGTTCGAGGCTCTTGGTGAAGATCTTCAGCGTCGGCGGCCATGTGCCCACGCACACGGAAGCTCCCGCCTCGGCGAGCGCACGCACGATGGCCCAGCCGTAGCCGTGGTCGTCGGCGACTCCGGCCACGAAGGCACGCTTCCCGGTGAGATCGATTCCCAGCATTCCAGAACGCTCCTGAGCAGTCTCCGGTCCATGCCCGCCGGCAAGCGGACCGCGGGCCCCAAACCTATCGCGCAAGCCCCCCGGGCGCCTATAGGGTGATCGGACGACGGGCGCAGCCGGCACGAGGCCACCGCCGTCACTCCGATACGCCGAGGACGTCCATCCGCTCATCGCCCTTGTTACTTTTCTCGTACCCTCCCGCGTCCTCGCCACGGCGACCCGCCAGTCAGGAGCGGCCCATGTGGGACAAGGAGAAGCACAAGCGGATCGGCGACCGCGCGGTCCACCCCGAGACGCTCATGATGGGGTATGGATACCGCCCCGAATGGTCGGAAGGAGCGGTCAAGCCGCCGATCTTCCAGACGTCGACGTTCTGCTTCGCATCGGCCGAGGAAGGAAAGGCGTTCTTCGAGGTCGCCTACGGGCTACGCGAGCAGGGACCCGCCGAGAACATCGGGCTCATATACTCGCGCCTCAACAACCCCGGCCTCGAGATCTTAGAGGACCGTCTCACGATCTGGGACCGGGCCGACGCGGCCGCGGGGTTCGAGAGCGGCATGGCGGCCATCGCGACGACGCTGATGACGTTCCTTCGGCCCAACGACGTGGTGGCGTTCCCCGAGCCGGTCTACGGCGGCACCGAGTACCTGCTCCATCGGGTGCTCCCCGAGCTGGGCGTCGAGCCGGCGTGCTTCGCCGCCACGGAGGGAACGGCCGGCCTGGAGCGTGCGCTCGCCGAAGGCGACCGCAGGCAGCGCCTCCGCATGATCTTCGTGGAGACGCCGGCCAACCCGACCAACGACCTGATGGACATCGAGGCGTGCAAGGCCATCGCGCGCACGAGCGGTGACGGCAGCCGCGAGGTTCTGCTCGTGGTCGACAACACCTTCCTCGGTCCGCTCTTCCAGCACCCGATCGAGCACGGCGCGGATCTGGTCGTCTACTCGCTGACCAAATACGTGGGCGGCCACTCGGACCTGATCGCGGGCGCGTGCCTCGGCCGCGCCGACCTCATGGCTCAGGTCAAGACGACCCGGACGATCTTCGGAAGCGCGGCGGGCCCGTGGACGTGCTGGCTGCTTCTGCGCAGCCTCGAGACGCTCAAGCTGCGTATGACGAGCCAGATGAAGAACGCCCGCTACCTCGCCGACTATCTGGCCGACCATCCCAAGGTCGAACGGGTCCACTATCTCGGTCATATCGAGGAAGGCGATCCCGGCTGGGACATCTACAACAAGCAGTGTCTCGGCCCGGGTGGGATGATCTCCTTCGAGGTCCACGGCGGCGAGGCGGAGGCGTTCCGGTTCCTGAACGCCCTCGAGCTCATCAAGCTCGCCGTGAGCCTGGGCGGCACCGAGTCGCTCGCGGAGCACCCCGCCACCATGACCCACGCCGACGTGGAGGCGAAGGACCAGGTGCGCATGGGCATCACGCCGGCTCTGGTACGGATCAGCGTGGGGGTCGAGCACCCCGAGGACCTCATCGCCGACCTGGAGCAGGCGTTGACGAAGGTGTAGCTGGGCCGTCCCTCTCTACAGCAGCCAGAGCATCAGGGCGATGTAGGAGCCGAGCAGCACGGCCCCCTCCCACCGCCGGATTCGCCAGCCGGTCCGGAGAAGCGGGAACACGATGAGCGACAGGAGGAGCACGGCCGGCAGGTCGCGCGTAAGGACCTCTTGGCTCACCGTGATGGGGCGCAAGAGCGCGGCGACACCGAGGATCCCGGCGACATTGAAGATGTTCGACCCGATCACGTTGCCGACGGCGATGTCGGCCTCGTTGCGCAGGGCGGCTACGAGAGAGGTCGCCAGCTCTGGCAGGGACGTGCCCACCGCCACGACCGTCAGGCCGATGGTCACCTGGGAGATTCCCAGCGCCTCGGCGACCGCGACCGCCCCCTGGATGATCGCCCACCCCCCCGCCACCAGGGCCATCGAGCCGGCCAGGACCAGCCCGACATCGACGGGCCGGACACGCATCTCCGACCCCGCGGACGCCTTTACGAACTCCTCGTACTCGCCGAGGATCTCGGGAGCTTCGGCCTCCACCGACCGGAAGACGAAGATGAGGTAGGCCGCAAGCATGAACACGAACGCCAGGCCGTCGACCCGGGCCAGCTTGTGATCCCACGCCAGCGGATAGACCGCCATGGTCACGAGGATCATCAGAGGCACCTCGCGCCACACCACCCGGGCCGCCACGTCGAGGGGACGGACGAGCGCGGTGAGGCCCAGGATGAGGCCGATGTTGGCGAGGTTCGATCCCAGCACGTTGCCCAGGACCAGATCGCCCTTTCCACCGAGCGAGGCCAGGATGCCCACGACCAGCTCCGGCGCCGACGTCCCGAAGGACACCACGGTCAGCCCCACCACGATCGAGCTCACGCCCAGCTTGGCTGCCATGCGGGCCGCACCCCGGACCAGCCACTCCGCTCCGAGGTAGAGGATTCCGATTCCCGCTACGAGCATCAGCACGTGGACGGTCATCCCCCGCACACCCGTACCTCCCACCACGAACGGTCCGACATCAGGAACGCCGTCCCAGCCATCGCTCGAGCTCGGCCGCCGACCGCGTGTTCAGAACATCGTCGGGCCCGAGCCACCCCCGGCGCGCCTGATCCACGCCATAGCGGATGAGGTCCAGTCCCTTCGGAGAATGGGCGTCGGTGCTGATGACGACCTTCACTCCGAGCTCCTTGGCCCGCCGCACGTGCGCGTCACTCAGGTCCAGCCGATTCGGGTTCGCGTTCAGCTCTACCGCCACATCGAGATCGGCAGCTGCCTGGAGCACGGCGTCCACGTCCATCTCGAAGGGCTCGCGCTTGTTGATCAGGCGCCCGGTCGGATGCGCGAGAATGTCGACCTCCGGGTGGCGGATCGCACGGAGCACCCGGTCGGTCATCGTCGTGGCGTCCTGGTCCATGTACGAGTGGACCGAGACGAGCACCATGTCGAGCCCCTCGAGGATCTCGTCCGGCAGGTCGAGGCTTCCATCCTTCAGAATGTCGACCTCCGCACTCCGTAGAATGGTGATGCCTTCCACCCGCTCGCGCACCTCCTCGATCTCCTTCCACTGGGCTCGCGCGCGCTCCGGCGTGAGCCCTTGCACCATCGCCATGGCCTGGCTGTGATCGGTGAGGGCCAGATACTCGTAACCGCGCTCCTTGCACGCCACGGCCATTTCCTCGACCGACGCACGACCGTCGCTCCAGGTTGAGTGCATCTGGAGGTCGCCACGGATGTCGTCGAGCGTGAGCAGGCTCGGCAGCGACCTGTTCCGCGCAGCCTCGAGCTCGCCCCGGTTCTCCCGCAGCTCCGGCGGGATCCACGCCATCCCGAGCGCTTCGTAGACGCCCTCCTCCGTGTCACCGGCGATCCGCTCCCCCTCTTCCTTGCCGAGCGTATCGGGATCCGCGTCGTCCGGCACCCGGAACACACCCCACTCGTTGACGCGCAACCGTGCGCGCACCGCACGCGTACGCAGGGCCACGCCGTGCTCCTTCGAGCCGGTGAAGTACTGCAGCGCAGCGCCGAACGAGCGACGCGGAACCACCCTCAGGTCGATCGACAGCCCCGACTGGAGGACGATGTTGCCCTTCGTGCTCCCCGCGGCCTCCACCCGCTCGGCCTCGCTCCAGGAGACGAAGTGATCGACCACCGCCTTCCCGTCGCCGTCGCAGAGCGCCAGCAGGTCCACATCGCCGATCGTCTCCCGGCGACGACGCAGGCTACCAGCCACTTCGAGCCGCTCCACACCCGGCGCTTCCTTCATGTGCTCGAGCACGCCGGCGATGAGCGCTTCGGCGTCGTCGATCTGGAAGCGGCCCACATGCCTGCGGTGCTCCTCGATCGCGCGAGTGATCTTCTCCGCGCTCTTCTTGCCGAATCCCTCAAGCTCCTGCACGCGCCCGGCTTCGAGCGCCGCAGCCAGATCGTCGACGGTACGCACACCGAGCTCGTCGAACAGCTTGCGCGCCTTCTTCGGGCCCACCCCGTCAAGACGCGTGAGCTCCGCGAGCGAGCGGGGAAACTCCTTCGTGACCTCCTCGAGCGGCCCGAGCGTGCCCTCCTGCACGAGCCGCGCGATGTGGGCGGCCAGGTCCTTGCCGATTCCGGGAAGCTCGGTCAGATCCTCCTCCGCCTCGACCATCGCCTGCAGCGAGCGCCCGTGTCCCTCGATGGTGCGCACCGCGTTCCGGTACGCCCGGATGCGGAACGGATTCGCGCCCTGGATCTCGAGCAGGTCGGCGAGGTCATCGAGCGTGCGAGCGATATCCAGGTTCTCCATCAGCCCCCCTCCTCCACCGAGCCGCCCAGCTCCTCGAGCCTGGCGCGGAACTCCTCCCAACCGAGCACCGGAATGTCCAGCGTACGCGCCTTCTCGAGCTTCGAGCCCGCGTTCTCGCCCGCCACGACGAAGTCCGTGTTGCCGCTCACCGACCCGGCCGCCCGCCCTCCGACGGCCTGCCACGCGGCTTCGGCGACCGAACGGCTGACGGGCAGCGTTCCGGTGAAGACCGCCGTGCCCGCCTCCGCTCGCTCCTGCTCCGGCTCGGGCTCCTGCTCCTCCGGCGCCACGCCGTGATCCAGGATCGCCTGCACCGCCGCCGCGTTGCGTCCGTCCTCGAAGAAGGAGGCGATGGCCTCGCTCATCTTGGGACCCACCCCCCTCACCGCCTCGAGATCCTCCCGCGTAGCGCTCCGGACGCGTTCGAACGCACCGAAGTGGCGAGCCAGATCCCGGGCCACCGTGACCCCGACCTCCGGCACGCCGAGCGCCACCAGGAACCGCCGGAGCTCGGGCCGCTTCTTCGACTGGATCGCCTCCACGAGGCTCGTCGCGGACTTCTCGGCGAAGCCCTCGAGCTCCACGAGCGACCCGGGCGTCAGATCGAAGAGGTCGGCCAGTGCCTTCACGAGCCCGCGATCCACGAGCAGGTTGGCCGTCTCTTCGCCCAATCCCTCGATGTCGAGCGCCTCCCGTGCCCCGAAATGCTGGATCCGGCCCTTGAGCTGGGCCGGGCACCCGAAGCGGTTCGGACAGATCGTGCGCGGGCCTTCCTGGTACACGGGCGTATGGCAGGCCGGACACTCGCTCGGCATCTCGAACGGCGGCGACCGGTCCGCGTCGCGCTCGACGACCTCCACGACCTGCGGAATCACGTCTCCGGCACGCTGGATGCGCACCGCGTCGCCTTCGCGGATGTCTTTGCGCACGAGCTCCTCGCGATTGTGCAGCGAGGCTCGGGAGATCGTCACGCCACCCACCACGACCGGCCTCAAGAAGGCCACGGGCGTGAGCACGCCGGTCCGGCCGACCTGAACGCCGATCCGCTCGATCCGGGTGATCTCCTTGCGGGGCTCGAACTTGTACGCGATCGCCCAGCGCGGGTGGTGCGAGGTCACGCCCATGCGCTTCCGGGCCTGCAGGTCGTCGAGCTTCACGACGACGCCGTCGATCTCGTAGTCGAGCTCGTCACGGTCGTCGCGGTACTCGGCGTGGTAGGCGAGGATCGCGTCGGCGTCGAGCGCGCGCCCGATCCGCTCGGGCACTTTGAATCCCCACTGCCGAACCGCCTCCAGACCCTCGCTGTCCGAGGCGAAAGACACACCCTCGGCAGCGAGCACGTCGTAGACGAGCACGTCCAGCTTCCGTGAAGCCGTCACGCGCGGATCGAGCTGGCGCACGGAGCCGGCCGCCGAGTTGCGCGGAGAAGCGTACGGCTCCTGGCCACTCTCGGCCAAGCGCGCGTTGAAGTCCTCGAAGTCCGAGATGTACATCATCACCTCGCCCCGTACGGCCAGCGTCGACGGTGCGGCGCGCTCCTCCGTGCGCAGCTTGAGCGGGACGGACCCGATCGTTCTCACGTTCGCGGTCACGACCTCGCCTTCGCGCCCATTGCCGCGGGTCACGGCCCTGACGAGCGTACCCTCCTCGTAGACCAGCTCGATGGACGCCCCGTCGAGCTTGGGCTCGAGCACGTACGCGGGTTCGGCTTCCTCACCGAGGGCCTTTCGCACGCGCTCGTCGAAGCGCCTGATCTCGTCTGGATCCTGGGTCGAGTCCAGGGAGAGCATCGGAGCCGTATGGCTCGCGGTCTCGAACCGGTCCAGCGGCTCCGCCCCCACCCTCCGAGTGGGCGAATCGGGCGTCACCAGATCGGGATGCGCCCTCTCGACGGCCTCGAGCCTGCGGTACAGGCGGTCGTAGGCATCGTCCGAGATCTCGGGACGATCGTCCACGTAGTAGAGGTGCGCGTGGCGGCGAATCTCCGCCCTCAGCTCCTCGAGCGCGCGGCGCGCCTGGTCGGGGCTCAGCGAGCCGGGATCCTCTTCCAGATCGAGATCGAGATTCACACAGGTTGAGGGGTCGAGGGAAGAATGTCGTCCACCCGATGAAGGCCCAATAATAACGCGTTACCTTTGAGCCCATGGATTCTTGGCCTCTCTGGGCGAACATCGTCACGGTACTCGCGACTTTTCTGGTCATCGCCCTCGGGGCCAAGACCGTCGTCGACGCCGCAAGCTCGTTGGCGGAGAGATTCGGAATCTCCGAGCTCGTGATCGGCCTCACGGTCGTCGCCTTCGGAACGTCTGCGCCCGAGTTCGGCGTGACCACGATGGCAGCCCTCGAAGGACGCAGCGCCATCTCGGTCGGCAACATCGTAGGCTCGAACATCTTCAACCTGGGCTTCATCCTCGGCGGCGCGGCCCTCGTACGTGCGATCCCCACGAACCGCGACCTGGTCTGGCGCGACGGCATCGTGCTGGTGGCTTCCACTCTGCTCGTGGCCGTGCTCATCGGTCACGATCTGACGCTGACCCATCTGGACGGCTGGATCCTCCTCGGCGCGCTGGCGCTCTATCTCCTCTTCCTGTGGAAGGAGCGGCGCAACGGCGTCGACCGGCCGAGGACCGCAGGGGACGACCCTCCGCAGAGGGAGCGTAGGCCCCTTCC
The DNA here is from genome assembly GCA_046704545.1 of Longimicrobiales bacterium. Taxonomy (GTDB): domain Bacteria; phylum Gemmatimonadota; class Gemmatimonadetes; order Longimicrobiales; family Gaopeijiaceae; genus SZUA-318. Next base: position 17,633 of record JBJKRT010000015.1, on the reverse strand, counting down.
CTGGCGCGAGACCACGATACTCCTGTTCGGCCTGGGCGTGATCGCGTTCGCCTCTCACGTCCTCATCGGCTCGGCCTCCGCTCTGGCACGCGATTTCGGCGTGAGTGAGTGGGTCATCGCGGTGACGATCGTGGCCGCCGGGACGTCCGTTCCGGAGATGGCCACGACGCTGGCGGGCGTGGTGCGGGGCCATGCGGCCCTGAGCGCCGGCAACGTCATCGGCAGCGACATTCTCAACCAGCTCGGTGTCCTGGGCCTTGCGGGAACGCTTCGTACCATGCATCTGGAGCCGGCGGCTCAGGCCTCCCTCATCGCGTTGGCGGCAATGGCCGTGCTCGTCCTCGTCATGATGCGCTCCGGCTGGAAGCTCTCTCGCGTCGAGGGATTCCTGCTGGTAGTGGTGGCGATTCTGCGCTGGGGCCTGGACTTCGCCACGAGGTTCTGAAGAAACTGGCTCTCGATCGCGTAGGAAGGTTCACGCGGAAGGAGACGGATTGCAGCCGCAGGTGGAACGAGAGCTGATTCGCAAGTGCAAGGCCGGGGGAGCCCGGTTCTATGAGCCATTGGTACGGGCCTACGAGCCCGCCGGGCTCCGCCTCGCGGTCGCGATGATGGGCAACGTCGAAGACGCCCGGGACGCGCTCCAGGAAGCCTTCGTCAAAGCCTTCGACTCGCTCCACCGGTTCGATCTCCGCCGCCCATTCGGGCCCTGGTTCTTTCAGATCCTGAGGAACCAGTGCCGCGACATGCTTCGCAGTCGACAGGCGAGGTTCAAGATGGAAGCGCTGGATGAGAAGCTCGAGCTGAGGCCGGCCGACTCCGAGCGGGGTCCGGAACGGATCCGGCAGCGGGGTGCCGCGCGCGAGCTTCTCTGGCGGGCCCTGGAGCATATCGGAGCCGAGCATCGTGAGATTCTCGTGCTCAAGGAGCTGGAGGGATTCCGGTACGGCGAGATCGCGGAGATCCTGGACATCCCCGAAGGCACGGTGGCCAGCCGCCTCTTCCACGCCCGAAAGGCCCTGAAGGACGCCCTGTTGGACATGGGCGCCGAGTACCCCTAGGAGGTCGCCGAGTCGTGCCCGAGCGAGTGACCCACGAAGAGCTGATGCGCTTCATCGACGGCGAGTTGGCGCCGGAGGAGCAGGTGCGTGTCGAGGAGGAAGTGCGCGGCTCCACGGAGCTTCAGCGCGAGGTCGCCCTCTTTCGCGCCCTGAAGCTGGACTTCCAGGACCTGAGCTTCCACGCGGGTGAGCGCCATCATTCCGTCTGGGACGCGGTGGACCGGCGCTTGACGAGGCCGATCGGGTGGATCCTGATCATCGGGGGAACGCTGGCGTGGATGGCGTATGGCGTCTACGTCTTCGCCGTCAGCCCCGGAAGCCCCTGGGAGAAGCTGGGCGCCGCCGCCGTCGTCATCGGGATCCTCCTGCTGCTCGCCAGCGTCATCGTGGAGCGATACCGTGACTGGCTCCACGACCCCTACCGCGACGTCTACCGATGATCATCGTCACGACGCACGACGTACCCGGCACCAGGATCGTTTCCACCCTGGGACTGGTGCGCGGCAACACGATTCGCGCGCGCAACCTCGGCAAGGACATCCTCGCCGTGCTGCGGAACATCGTGGGCGGCGAGGTAAAGGAGTACACCAAGATGATGGCCGAGGCCCGCGAGCAGGCGATCGACCGGATGGTCGAGGAGGCAGAGGCCCTCGACGCCGACGCGGTGGTCAACGTGCGCTTCTCGACCTCCATGGTGATGCAGGGAGCGGCGGAGATGATGTGCTACGGCACGGCCGTACGGCTCGAGTACGTCGAGGACTAGCCGGGGCACGAGCCGCTTGCCGTTCCCTTCGACCTCCGACATCTTCGCAGCGTCTCCCCTGAAGCCCAGCCTGCCCGGGATTCTCGTTGGCGTATCTGGCGATTCTGCAGCCCGATGTTCGAGCTGCCGCACGTATGACCACCGCGCTGAGCGGTGCACATCGAGCCGTGGCCATCCGCACCTGGTCCGAGTTGGAGCAGCTCCTGGTCGCGGATCCCGTCGACGGGTGTGTCCTCGACGCGGACCATCCCGAGCGGGCGGAGGCGATGGCATTGATCCGACGGGTGCGCGCCAACCATCCGCATCTGGCCATCGTGGTGTTCGCCGACTTCGCGGGTCAGGAGATGGACCTCTTCGACCTGGGAGGCATCGGCATCGACGGGGTGCTCCTGGCCAGCCCCCCGGCGAGCCCCTCGGACGTGCGCCACGCGGTCGATCGCGCCCTCACGCTGGCCCGGGCCGAGCGGCTGCGGCGCAGCCTCGAGGGCCGACACGGATCGGCAGGTACGCGAGCGATGGCCTGGGCCGTCGAGCATGCCGGGGAGAGTCCGTCGGTGGCGGCGTTCGCCGCGGCCATGGGCCAATCGTCGCGCCAGTTGGGTGACACGCTCCGTTCGGTCGGCCTTCCCCCTCCCAACCGTGTGCTCCTGTGGGGACGCCTGCTCCTGGCCGGCGCGCTCATGGCGCGAGACGGCCGCAGGGTGGAGGAGACGGCCTTCGCGCTCGGATACTCCAGCGCGAGCGCCCTGTCTCGGGCCATGAAGCGCGAGACCAAGTACACTCCGGCCGAAGTGGCCCGGCGCGGGGGCATGGCGTTCGTGCAGGACATCCTCTTTCCGCGAAGCGCGAGACGCATCCGCGAGAGCCGGCGAAGCAAGCGTATTCTCCACGGCACTGCGCTGGCCCTGTGCTGTTTGGCCTTCCACGGCCGCGCTCGCCTGGCGGCCCAGGTCGCCCCGGTGGACGGCCACGCGGTCGATCGCGTGCTCGACGCTCCACCGCTCGACCGCGTCCATTTCGGCGTCCTGGCCGTCGACGCCGCGTCCGGCCGGGTCCTCTACGCCCGCAACGCGGGACAGACGCTCATCCCGGCGTCCAACGAGAAGCTCCTGGTCGCGGCGACCGCGATGTCGCTCCTCGGCCCGATGTATCGCTTCGAGACGACGCTGTGGACGTCCGCGCCCGTCACCGGCGACACGCTCCACGGCAATCTGGTGCTCGTCGGCAGCGGTGATCCCAGCCTCTCCGACCCCACGTGGCAGAACGGAAAGGCCGCGCTGATCGCGATGGCCGACAGCTTGCGTGCAACCGGCATCACGCATATCGACGGATCTCTCGTCGTCGATGCGTCGGCGTGGGATTCCACCTCGGTTCCGAAGGGATGGGAGGCGTCCGACCTGCCGCACGGCTACGCGGCCACGTGCGGAGCGTTCGCCATCGACGACGGCGCGCTCACAGTGATCGCCCAGGGGGGCCGCGAAGGTGAGCCCGCCGCGCTGACGTGGTGGCCCCACGGAACGCCCGGCTTCGTGTCGGCGAGCGTCACCACCGGCCCGGCCGACAGCGCGACCCGGGTCGAGGCTTCCTATCTGCCGGAGTCGCGCCATCTCACGCTCACCGGACGGGTGAAGGCAGGCGCCATCGACACCTTGTCGTTCGCGCTCCGCGACCCCGTGCGCCAATCCACCGCCGTGCTCGCCCGAGCCCTTTCGGACGAGGGCATCGACGTCCAGGGCGGTTGGCGCGTCGCGTGGGAGCCGGGCGCGCCGCTCGGTGGTGGGTGCAGGGCCGACTCCATGCCGGCTTGCCAGGGCGCGCGACCGCTCGCGACGCTCCGCTCTCCGCCGCTCGGCGACATCCTCGGCGTCATGCTCGGCGAAAGCCAGAACTGGATCGCCGAACAGCTCGTCCGGACGCTCGGAGCCGCCTACGGCTCCGACGGAGCCTTGATCGACGGGCTGGACGTCGTGCGGAGGTTCGTGACCGATTCGGTCGGCGTCGACTCGCTCGACCTGTCGTTGCACGACGGATCCGGGCTTTCCATGCACGACCTGGTGACACCGAGGGCAATCGTCGACATCCTTCGGTATATGCGAAACAGGCCCGACGGGGTGACCTACCGCACTGCCCTCGCCGAGCCCGGGGAGAAGAAGTCCACGCTCGAGCACCGCCTGGAGGACATGCAGGGGCGGTTGTTCGCCAAGACGGGAACCCTCTCGGGCGTCAACTCCTTGTCGGGGTATCTCGACAGGGCCGGCGGCCACGAGCTGATCTTCTCCATCCTCTCGAACGGATCGAGCCTCCCGTCCGACACGGTACGGGACGCCATCGACCAAGTCGTCCGGATTCTCTCGCGATGACCGACTACGACCTTCCGGATCTCCCTTCGGACAAAGATCTCGGCATCACGCCCGAAGACGTGGAGGCGTTCGAGTCCGGCGCTTCGCCCGAAAAGGGTGGGTCGCCTCCGCCGGCCGAGCCTCCCAAGGGAAAACCGCCGAAACCGCCGAAGCCGCCGAAGGCCCCCTTCCCGACGGCTCCCCGGGGCGGAGCCCGCGGGTGGCTCACGCTCGTCGCGCTGCTGATCTTCGCCTGGCTGTCGAGCACGGGACGGGCGGTGCCGAGCCCTCAGCCCGCCAACGCGCCCGACACCGCATTCTCGTCGGCTCGCGCGATGACCGAGCTGGTGGAGATCGCCCGCCTTCCCCACCCGCCGGGGTCGCCGGAACACCAGCGCGTCCGCTCCTATCTGATGCGACGGCTCACCGACCTCGGCCTCCAGCCCCACGACATCAGCACGACCGTGATGCTGCGCTCGGGATCCTCGATCCGTGCCGCCCGTGTGCACGACATCGCGGCCCGGATCCCCGGAACGGCCTCGACCGGCACGATCCTGATCGCGGCCCACTACGATTCCAGGCCGCTCTCGCCCGGCGGCGCGGACGACGGTGCCGGCGTGGTCTCGATTCTCGAGGCGGTGCGGGCGCTGCGCGCGACCCACCCGTTGAAGAACGATGTCGTCGTGCTCTTCACGGACGCGGAGGAAGAGGGCCTTCTCGGTGCACGTGCCTTCGTGGCGGACAGCGCGTGGATGAAGGGCATCCGCGTGGCGCTCAATTTCGACATGAGGGGCGCGGCCGGTCCGGCCGTCATGTTCCAGACCGGCCCCCGGAGTGGGTGGGTCATGCACGAGCTCGCCCAGGGCGACCCTCGTCCCTTCGCGAACTCGATCAGCCAGACGATCTACCAGCGCATGCCCAACGGCACCGATTTCTCGATCTTCGAGAAAGCCGGTATCCAGGGTCTCAACTTCGCCGCGATCGGACGGCCGGACGTCTACCACCAGAGCGACGACGACCCCGAAGACCTCTCGGAGGGCACGCTTCAGGACATCGGGATCCAGGCCCTCTCGACCCTCAGGACGTTGGGCGAGGCGAATCTCTCCACGGTGGACGCCCCGGACGTGGTCTACTTCCGTGTTCCGTACGTCGGGCTGGTGGAGTACGCACGCCGCTGGGTCATCCCGATCAGCGTCGGGGTGCTGCTCCTCTTCGCGGCGCTCGTCACCTGGGCGCGGCGGAAGGGAGCCAGGTGGTCCGGCATGGCGACCGGGCTCGCGCTGGCGGCGATCTCGACGGGGGCCGCCTACGGGCTCGGATCGATCCTGTTCTCCTGGCTCCGACATTTCCATCCCGAGTACGGAGCGTTGGCCGGAAGCGCCTTCCATAGTGAGGGGTGGTACGTCCTCGCGCTGGCAGGTGCGTCGTTCTTCCTCGTGACCGCCCTGGCGGGGCTCACGCGCCTACGCTGCTCGACGGCCGAGCTCTCGCTCGGTGCTCTGGTGCTCCCCCTCGTGGGGATGGCATGGCTCACCTTCGAGGTGCCAGCGGGCGCGATGAACCTCCAAGGCCCCGTTCTTGCCGCGGTGGTGGCCACGGCCGTGGCGGTCGGGTACGCGGAGCGGGACCGACCGGGCCTGCTCGGGTGGATCCTGGTTCTGCTCTTCGCGGCACCGGTGCTGATGTTCCTGGTACCGATGGTGGAGTTGGTGTGGCTGGCCGGGAGCTTCAGGATCGCGGGGCTCCTGGGCGTGATGGTGACCCTGGTCCTGCTGCTCCTGGTGCCGGTGCTCGGGCTGCTCGAGGAGCCCAATCGCTGGTGGGCGCCGATCGGCGGCCTCGCGGTAGGCGCGGCATGCCTGGGCGTCGGGATCCTGCTGGCTCGGCCCGGTCCCACCAGACCGGCTCCGTCCACACTCCTCTACGCGCTGGACCATGGCAGCGGGAAGGCGTTCTGGGCGACCCGTCCGGACTCCGACAGCGCGGCCGCCCAGACCCCCGCAGAGGCCTGGGCTCGTGAACGTGCCGGGTCGCCGTTCGACAGCGTCCGCTCTCTCGAGCCTTTCATGTTTCGCAATGTGCGGTACGCGGTGGCACCCGCCCGTGCCGTGGTGGCACCGGAGCCCGACATATCTCTCGTAGGTGACAGCCTGGGTGGCGGCAGAAGATGGGTGCGTGTGGCCATCCATTCGGCGATCGGCGCGGAGCGACTGCTCGTTCGCCTCCCGGGCGACAGTGCGGCTCGGCTAGACGCGGTGGACGGCCGTGCGGTGCCGACCTCCGGTGGAGCCCGGTTCGCGCCCTTCGACGGTGCGGTGCTCGACTACTGGGGTGCAGCGCAGGACACGGTCACGCTGGACTTCGATGTGGATTCCACCACCAATGCGCTCGACCTCGTCGTGGTCGAACACCTGTTGCGCCCCAGTGAGCTCCTCGGGGCGGGGGCGTTCCGGAGACCCCCGAGCCTCGAGCCGGACGTAGCGACCGCGAGTGACCAGGCCATGCTCCGCACCCCGGTTCATCTCGCGTTGATGACGCAAACGCCCCCGTCCTCCACCGCCGGCTCGGGAGCCGGCGTGGGCGGCGGATTACCACCACCGGGAGTGTTGCCCCGGTAAGGATCGGGAAATGCGGTACCCGGACCTCCGCCGACTGCCGCCCGTCGTTGTGAAGGTAGCTGCCCTGGGCCTGGTTCCGGTCATCGGCCTGGTGGAGTACGCCTCGGGCCCTCAGGTCTCCACCTCGATCCTCTACCTGGCCCCCGTCGGACTCGCAGCCTGGTACTGCGGCGGCGTCTGGGGACGGATCGCCGCGCTCGAATCGGCGGCGGCCTGGTACGTCGTGGATCTCGCGCTCGGAACGACGTACAGCCATGCGGTAATCCCACTCTGGAACGCGCTGGTACGCCTGGCCTTCTTCCTCATCGTCGGGGACCTGCTGCGGCGCCTCCACCAGCAGCTCGAGCGGCAGCAGGAGCTTGCGCACACCGATGCCCGCACGGGGCTCGCCAACATCCGGCGCTTCCAGGAGGCGCTCGAGATCGAGGTAGCGCGCGTCCGGCGTACCACCCGTCCTCTGAGCCTCGCGTATGTGGACCTGGACGACTTCAAGACGGTCAACGACCGTTTCGGCCATGCGGAAGGCGACCGTCTGCTCGAGGTCGTGGCGGCGTGCATGCGACTCAACACCCGGGACGTGGACCTGGTCGCGCGACTGGGCGGTGACGAGTTCGCGCTCCTGCTCCCGGAGACGGACGAGACCCAGGCGCGCGAAGTCATGGGCAAGCTGCGACGCCTTCTCCAGGCCGAGCTCACGCGGGGGGGATGGAACGTCGGCTTCAGCGTGGGTGTGGTCACGACCGCACGGGCCCCCGAGGACGCCGCGGCGCTCGTACGCTCGGCCGACCAGCTCATGTACGAGGTCAAACGCGGGGGCAAGAGAGGAAGCGCGTTCCGCGGATTCGCCTGACAGCTCGGGCTTGGCCCGCCCGGGACGCGTGGAATCCTCTACGCCCGCGACGCTTGCAGCGCTCTTCTGGCCTCCGCCATGTACGCCCACACGGCCGGCGCCACGTGCATCCCCTGCGGGGAGAGGACGTTCCCTGGACCCTCGGCCCGGTACATACGATCGAGGGAAGCCTCGACGTCCGCTTCTCCGCGGGTGAACTCGGCCACGAGCGCCTCGGCCCGCCGTGCCAGGGCGAGCGCCTTTTCATCACCCGGGTCCACGCCCGACGCCATCGCGTCCTCGTAATCCGAGAACAGCTCGGCCCATTCCTTCTGGACGTCGAGCATCCGCGCATCGCCGATCTCCTCCCGCCGCCGCGCCAGGCGCTCGAGCTGCTCCGGCGTATAGTAGCGCTCCACGTCCACGATGCCCTCCACGGCGCGGGTCAACTCGTCCACGGACGGCTCTTCTCCCCCGTTCAGCCGCTCCAGCAACGACTCGAGCAGCCCACGGAGCCTCAACTGTTTCTCGATCTCCTCGCGGATCCGTCGCAGGTGGATCCGGAGGACCCGGGGTAGCGCGTAATCCGGATCGTGCAGGCAGGACCCGATCTCCTCGAGCGAGAGCCCGAGGTGCTTGAGCGAGGCGATGTGCTGGAGGCGACGAACGTCTCGCACCGAGTAGAGACGATGGCCCGCCGGCGTCCGCGTCGCGGGCCGGAGCAGACCCACCGCGTCGTAGTGGTGCAGCGTTCGTACGGACAGCCCCGTGCGCCGCGCCAGCTCCCCCACCTTCATGCCCGTTTCGCTCATTCGGCTCTCCTGTCGACGCCCGGCGGTCCGGAAGATGCACGATCGTACCTTACGTAGCGTGAGGTTCAAGGGATCGCCCGGCAATCCCACGGCTCGAGCCGGGGGTGGACGCCGCTTGTTGACACGCCGCGGACGGCCTGATTAAGTCACGGCGTTCGCTCGGCGACCCTCGGCAGCACCTGGTGCCGTTCGGGGAAGCGGAGTCATGCGGGGACGATGAAACGAGCATGGAGGACCCTCTGGGGCCGTCGACGAAATACACGATTGCAGTCCTGCCCGGAGACGGGGTGGGACCGGAAGTGAGCAACGCCGCGCTGGCTGTGCTGGAAGCGGTGCGCGAGCGGTTCGGCATCGCGTTGGAAACCACCACCCATCTCGGGGGATGGACGGCCGTCGTGGAGACCGGCTCGCCGCTTCCGGACGCCACGCTGGAGGCGTGCAGGAGCGCGGATGCGGTCTTCCTCGGCGCCGTCGGGCACCCCGACGCCGACGGCGAGCCGCCGGAGCGGCGCCCCGAGACCGGTCTTCTGGCGCTGCGGCGCCAGCTGGGCTGTTTCGCCAATCTGCGACCGGCCCGGCTCTACCCCGCGCTGCGAGACCAGTCTCCCTTGCGGGCGTCCCGCGTGGTCGGCACGGACTTCCTGCTCGTGCGCGAGCTGGCGGGCGGCCTCTACTACGGTGAGCCCCGCGGCTGGAACCGCGACGAGGGCCGGGCCGTGAACACCCTCGTCTATTCCAGGCCGGAGATCGAGCGCATCGCACGCACGGCGTTCGAGCTCGCACGCGGACGGCGTAAGCACGTGGTCTCGATCGACAAGGCCAACGTCCTCGACGTCTCCAGGCTGTGGCGGAGCGTGGTGAGCGAGGTGGCCGGGGAATACCCCGACGTGCGCCTCGACCACATGCTCGTCGATCGGGCCGCCATGGAGCTGGTGATCCGCCCGTCGGCGTGGGACGTTTGGCTCACGCCGAACCTCTTCGGCGACATCCTGAGCGACGAGGCCGGCGCGGTCGTCGGCTCGCTCGGACTCCTCGGATCCGCCTCGCTGGGCGACGGCATCGACCTCTACGAGCCGGTGCACGGGTCGGCGCCCGACATCGCCGGCCAGGACCGCGCGAACCCCGTGGGTGCCATCGTCTCGGTAGCGCTCATGCTCCGCCATACGTTCGAACGGACCGACGCGGCGGATGCGGTCGACGGCGCCGTCGAGCGCGTGCTGGACGACGGGCTGCGGACGCCCGACCTGCTCGACGGCGGCGAGACACGGTCGGTGGGCACACGCGCGTTCGCGGAGGCCGTCGCCGACGCCGTGCGCTCGGGTGGGTAGGGCGGCCCTGTTCGTGTGAGCGAGCGAGCGTCGGTCGTTCCCGCGACCGCACTGGTCGCGACGGTCCTCGCGGCACATGCGCTTCTGGCCCCGAAGATCGCGGGCACGGACGCGTTCTATCACATCGCCCACGCACAGAGCTACCTGCACCGAGGGCTCTTCGACACCTCGCTCCCGTGGGCCACGCAGTCGGCCATCCACGACCTGGGCGCCGACCTCTGGTGGGGCTTTCACATGCTCCTCCTCCCGTTCGCCGCGCTCGGATCGGTGACGGCCGGTATCCGCCTGGCGGCGCTCGCCCTCACGTCCGTCTTCGCGGGCACGGTGGTCTGGGTGCTACGCAGGCACCGGGTCCCCGGAGCCGCATGGTGGGCCGCAGGGCTGCTGATCGCCGTGCCCAACGTGCTCTTCCGGCTGGTGATGGTCCGCCCCCACGTCCTGTCGCTCGCGCTCGCGCTCCTTCTCATGTCGTTCCTGGCGCGGGGACGCTGGTGGCACGTGCTCGTGATCTCGGCCGTCCTCACGTGGATCCACCTGGGCCTGTTCTGGATGGCCCCGGGCGTTGTCGTCGCGTACGGGCTGGTGCGCCTGGCCGTGAAGCGCAGCCCGGACGAGCCCGGCGTCGGCGTAGCGGCCGCGATTGCCGCGGTGGCCGTGGGAACCGTCCTCGGGGCAGCGCTCCGACCGCACCCCCTCGCGGCGGCCCAGCTCGCCTGGATCCAGATCGGGCATCTCTTCGAGGAGAAGGTCGCCCACCAACCCCTCCTGTTCGGCGTGGAGCTCCAGCCACTGCCGATCCGCGAGCTGATCGCCTCGTCCTGGTCGTTCCTGGTCGCCTGGACCGCGACCCTCGTGGCGGCCCTGCTGATGCGACGCACGCTGTTCGGACGGGAGCCGACCTCGGAGTCCACCCCTCTCCTCGAGACGCCCGAGCGCACCCTCCTGGCCACCGCCCTCCTCTGCTCGGTCGTCTTTCTCGTGCTCACCGTCGTCTCGGCGCGCCGGGCGCTGGTCGAATACGTCGTGTTCGGCTTCCTGACCCTCCCGCTCGTATGGAGCCGCCTGCGAACCGGTCGAGCACGGCGTTGGGCCGGCGCCGCCCTCGCCGTCCTTCTGGTGCTGCACCTGCCCTGGGCCTTTCGCCGGTACCGGCTCGACGTGGCGCTGGTCGCCTCGCCGCCCGACCTGCGCGAGGCGGCAGCGGACTGGCTTGTCCTGCACACCGAGCCTGGCGACATCGTCTTTCATGTGAAGTGGGACGACTTCGGCCCTCTGTTCGCATGGGACCGGAAGGACCGGTACCTCGGCGGCATGGATCCGATCTTCCAGTTCGCCCACGATCCGCGCCACTACTGGGAGCACTTCTATCTGGACGCGGACCTCACGACCACCTACACGTGCGACGCGTTCCCTTGCTCGGCCGGAAAGGCCATCGCGACCCCGACGGCCATCAGGCGCGACTTCGGCGCGCGTTGGGTCCTGGTGGAGCCACGCCGGAATCCCAAGTTTACCAGGTACCTCCTGCACGATCGTCACTTCAAGCTCGCCCACGACACCCGACACGAAGCGATCTTCCAGGTGATCTCAGACAGCGCGTCCACGTCCACACCCCACGCCCCATGATCGCGGCACGGTTCTGACATGCGCGTCGCGCTCTTCGCCACCTGTCTCGGCGATCGGTTCTTCGCCGACGCCTGTGCCGATGCGGTACGGCTGCTGCGTCACCTGGACGTCGAGGTCGAAGTGCCGCCGGGCCAGACCTGCTGCGGCCAGCCGGCCTTCAACGCAGGACATGTGGACGAGGCGCGCCGCATGGCCCGCCACACGCTCGACGTGTTCGGCGACGTGGAGCACGTGGTGCTCCCTTCCGGCAGCTGCGCCGGGATGATGCGGACCGTCTATCCGGACATCCTCTCCGGGCGCGACCAGGAGCGCGCGGAACACCTGGCCGGGCGAACCTGGGAGCTCTCACAGTTCATCGTGCACGTGCTGGACGTCACAGACCTCGGCGACGGGCTGCGGAACCGGCGCGTCGCCTACCACCATGGCTGCCATGCGCTCCGTGAGCTCGGGGTGCGCGACGAGCCGCTCGCGCTTCTCTCGGGCGCGGGTGCCGAGGTGGTCCCCTGGGAGGCCGACCAGGAGTGCTGCGGCTTCGGCGGGCTCTTCTCCGTCAAGCTGCCCCGGGTGTCCGCGGCCATGGCGGACCGCAAGCTGGATACGCTCCCCGACCCGGACTTCGTGACGTCGGCGGACGGAGGGTGCCTCATGCAGCTCGCCGGCCGGGCCGGCCGGCGTGGGCTGGACACCCGATTCCGGCACCTGGCCGGGGTACTGTGGGAAGCCGCGCAACCGCGCCGGGCGGCGAGGACGACGCGATGAGTCGGCGCTCGCGTCCATCCGACTACGCGACCGCGGCGGCGGATATCATCCGTGACCGGCCCGAGATGCGCACGTCCGTCACCGCGGCCACGCGCTCGTTCGACGAGCACCGCGTCCGAGGGTACGGCGAGGTCGACGCGGAGCGCTGGCGCGACTGGATGAAGGGGGTCAAGAACCACCTCCTCACGCACCTGGATCGCTACCTCCAGCAGGCCGAAGCGAACCTCACGGCCCACGGCGCGCAGGTGCACTGGGCGGAGACCGCCGAAGACGCCCGCGCCATCCTCGCCGAGATCGCCGAGGCGAACGGCGTGCGACGCGTGGTCAAGGGCAAGAGCATGCTCAGCGAGGAGCTCGAGGTGAACGCCTTCCTCGAGGCTCGGGGCGTTCACGTGCGCGAGACCGATCTCGGCGAGTACATCATCCAGCTTCTGGACGAGCCCCCGAGCCACATCGTCGGCCCGGCCATCCACCGGAGCCTCGACGACACGCGCCAGCTCTTCCACGAGGTGCTCGGCACGGAGCTCCACGCCGATCCCGACACCCTCGCCGCCGCCGCCCGCAGGGCGTTGCGCGAGGAGTTCCTGAATGCCGACATGGGCATCTCGGGCGGGAACTTCCTCGCGGCCGACACCGGCACCCTCGCCCTCATCGAGAACGAGGGCAACATCCGGCTGTCGACGTCGGTGCCGCGGATCCACGTGGCGTTCGTCGGCATCGAGAAGCTGCTTCCGCACCTCGAGGACCTGTCGGCGTTCCTCCAGCTCACCACGCGTGCCGCGACCGGCGCGCCGATCGGCAACTACGTCTCGCTCCTCCAGGGTCCACGTCGCGCCGACGAGCCCGACGGACCCGAGCAGCTGCACGTGGTGCTCGTCGACAACGGTCGGGCCGCGCTCCTCGACGACGAGCGTGCCTGGGAAGCGCTGCGGTGCGTGCGTTGCGGCGCGTGCCTCAACATCTGCCCCGTCTATCGGCAGACGGGCGGGCACGCCTACGGGTGGGCGTATTCCGGACCGATCGGCGCGATCCTCGCGCCCGCCTATCTGGGTCTGGAGGAGGCGATGCCGCTTCCGTTCGCGTCCAGCCTGTGCGGGGCGTGCGCCGACGTCTGCCCGGTTCGAATCCCGATTCCCGACATCCTCCTCTACTGGCGCGAGCGTGCGGTGGAGGCGGGGCTCACCGGACGCTCCGAGCTGTGGGCGATGCGTGGGTACGCGACGGCGGCGGAGCGACCGAAGCTGTTCTCGATGGCGGGAAGCCTCCTGCGCCGCATCCCCTGGGACCGTGGAGGGCTCGCGCTGCCCGTGCTCGGGAGCTGGTCCGCGGAGCGCACGGCACCGGAGCCGAGCCGCCGAAGCTTCGGAGCGCTCTGGAAGGACGGCATCGAGTGAGCACCGATCGCGACGCCCGCGCACGTATCCTGGCACGCGTGCGGCATGCGCTCGAGGGACGCCCCGAGCTCGAGCATCCTGGACCCTTCGGCGGCTGGCGACCCGAAGGCGCGCTCCCCGAGGCACCGCTGGCCGCGTTCCGGACGCTCTTCGAGAAGGCCGGAGGCGAGGTGCGGAGGTTCTCCACGGAGGCAGAGGCCAGCGCATGGCTCGACGAGCTCGCCGCGGCGTTCGAGACGGCAGCCGTGGGCGCGACCGTGCCGGAGGCCCTTCGGCCCGATCGGCCGACCGCTTCCCCGGAGACGGCGTCGCTCGGCGTCTCCCTGGCACGGGCGGCGGTGGCCGAGACCGGATCGCTCGTCCTCGACGCGCGCGACGGACGGCGCACGCAGCTCCTTCCTCCCACGCACGTGGTCTGGATCCGTGCGGCCGACGTCTACGGGCAATTGACCGAGGCGCTGGCCGCCCTGAAGGACGACCTACCCTCCGGCCTGGGGCTGCACTCGGGACCGAGCAAGTCGGCCGACATCGGTCAGATCCTGGTCAAGGGCGTGCACGGCCCGGGACGCGTGATCGCGGCCATCCTGGACTGATCCCTGTCGCGCGGGAGTCCGCGCGCCCATGTTGCGCTCGACCGTGAACGTCCTGCTCCTGCCCTCCGTGAGCCCATGGCCCACGCTTCCTCCCTTCGCCGGGTTCTGCGCGTGCGTGACGGCATGGCCGTCACGGTCGGCATCGTCATCGGTGCCGGCATCCTGCGCACGCCGGGGCTGATCGCGGGCTACCTCGGCAACACCTGGCTCATCCTCGGCGTCTGGGTGCTCGGCGGGGTGCTGGCGGGGCTCAGCACGCTCGTGCTCTCGGAGATGGCTGCGGCGCTTCCGGAGGCCGGTGGCAAGTACGTGTACGCCCGCCACGCCTGGGGACCCACGATGGGCTTCGTGGCGGGATGGTCCGAGCTCCTCGTCACACGCGGGTTCTCGGGAGCGTCGAAGGCGGTGGTGGTCGCCGAGTACATCCGGATCCTCGTGGGTCACGGCAGCGTCCCGATCCTGGCCGGCGGAGTCGTGCTCGGCTTCTTCTTCCTGCATACGCGCGGTCTGGAGACCAGCACGATCTTCCAGAACGTCACCACGGTGGTGAAGGTGCTGATCCTGGCCGCCATCGCGGCGGCGGGCCTGTCGGCGGGAGGCTTCGCCGGGTTCGGCGCCCACTCGGGGCTGACCCCCACCGACTCCCGGCTCCTGGGCTTCGCGCTCGCGTACCAGGCGGTCGCCTTCGCGTACTACGGCTGGGAGGATGCCGCCAAGATGGCCGAGGAGGTCAAAGACCCCGGTGTCGCGCTTCCCCGGATCCTCCTCGGCGGCGCGCTCGCGGTGATGTTTCTCTATCTGCTCGTGAACGTCTCCTTCCTGGCGGCGCTCACCCCGGCGCAGATGGCGGGCTCCGAGCTCGTGGCGCAGGACGCCATCACGCACGTGTTCGGCAGCGTGGCGGGCGACTTCGTCGTGGTGGCAAGCATCCTCATCCTCCTGAGCAGCACGAACGTGAACTTCCTCGGGATGCCCAGGGTGGCCTACGGACTTTCACAGCATGGCCTGGCCCCGAAGAGCCTCGCGCGCGTGGACGAGCGCGGCACACCGCGTACGGCGCTGATCTTCATCAGCCTGTGGATCGGCGTGCTCGCGCTCACGGGCACGTTCGAGCTGCTCATCCGCTTCATGATGATGGTGGCCATCAGCGTCGACTCGATGGTGCTGCTCGGATACTTCCGGCTGCGCGCGACGCGGCCCGAGCTCGCGCGTCCGTTCCGCGTGCCCGGCCACCCCTGGGTGCCGGCGCTTCTGATCGTGCTGCAGGTCGGTATCCTTGCCGTACTGGTCGGCACCCAGCCCGTGCTTGCGCTGGGCGGTGGGGGGATGATCGCCGCGATGGTAGTCGCCGGATGGATCACCGTGCGGCGCCGATCCCGTTGACGTCGGCCGCGGGCGCGCCCGGGCTGTCGAGCGCCGCCGGCATCGCTCATCTTCCCCGGATGAACGCCGATATCTCCGACGCCGTCCAACGTCTGCTCGACACGCTCGAAGACGAAGGTGTCACGCACGTGAGCGGTGTGCCCGACAACACCTCGGGGCCGCTGTTCGACGCGCTCGCCGCCCACCCGGGGATCCGCCTCGTTCGCGTCACGCGGGAGGGAGAAGCGTTCGCGCTGGCCTCCGGGCTGTGGATGGGCGGCGCGGCGCCCCTGGTCGTGATCCAGAACACCGGCCTGCTCGAGTCCGGCGACAGCCTGCGAGGCACCGCGGTGCGCATGGGCGCGCCGCTTCCGGTCATGGTGACGGGACGCGGCTGGGCGAAGATGCGGCGCGCAGGCCTCACGCCCGAATCCGAGCGGACCCGCGAGCTGATGATGCGTCCCGACGTGGACTCGGTCGCGCTCCTCACGGAGGCCACGCTCCGGGCGTGGGGGATCCCCTTCGATCATGCGCGCGGTCCGACCGCACCGGCGCTCGCCGACACGATTCGCCGCGCCCGACGCGAAGAGCGGCCCGTGGCTCTGCTCGTGACGGGAGGGCTCGCCTGATGCTCACACGTGCCCAGCTGCTGGAACCCCTCGCCCGCCTCCGGACCGACGAGGTGGTCGTGACCACGATGAGCGTGACGAGGCCATGGGGCAGGCTGTCCGACCACGACCTGGACTTCGCGTCGGCGGACAGCGCCATGGGTCATGCGGCCGATCTTGCGCTCGGCATCGCCCTTGCCCGCCCGGACCGACGAGTCGTCTGCCTCAACGGCGACGGAAGCATGCTCATGACGCTCGGCACGCTGGCGACGATCGTCGACGCGGCCGCCGCCAACCTGACGCTCTTCGTGGTAGACAACGGCGCGTTCGAGATCACGGGCAACCAACCGGTGGCGGGAGCCGGCCGCGTGGATTTCGCCGCGCTCGGCCGAGCCGCCGGCTTCGCCACGGTCTTCAGGTTCGAGGACGGTGAAGCCTATGAGCGCGACCTGCCCGCCGTGCTCGAGGCGAACGGACCGACGCTCGTCCACGTTCTGGTCGAGCCGGGATCCGAGGGGCCGATCAGCCGAAGCTCCGCCGAGGAGGCGCGCTACCTGGAGTCTTCCCTGGCGGAGTGGGCGAGGGTGCTGAAGAGCGCGCTCGCACGGACACCGCCCCGAGCGGCCTCTTAACGAATCCCTCCCTGCCCCACTCTCTATCTACGGAACGAGGAGCGCGGCCGGCCCATCCGTGGCCCCCGACGCACCTCGGCCCAGGAGTCGGTGTGAGACACGGAGAAAGAGGAGCACGACGATGAGGCGGTTGATGAGCGGGGCCATGATCCTTGCTGCGGTGTTCGCACTCGGGCCGATCCAGGTCGCTGCGCAGCGGAGACAGCCTGCACCTCAGGCACCCGGCCGGATGATGCGTCCCGGCGGCCGCTGGATGGGCGCCCGGGCGGGAGCGGGCGTGGAAGGCGTGATGAGGATGCGTGAGCGTCTGAAGCTCACCGACGACCAGTTCAGGAAGCTCGACCAGATCCGCGCGGAGATCGTGCAGCGGCGCGCAGCGCACCTGACGAGGCTGATCGAGCTGCGCTCGAAGGTGTCGGTGGGCGAGGCCACCCGAGGGGCGCTCGTCGATTCGTTGACGGCGTGGAGAAAGGCGTCCGCCTCGGTCAGGAAGCAGCAGCGCGACCGGGTGGAGGCGGTTCTGACCCAGGCGCAGAAGGATACCCTGAAGAGCATCGTGGCCCGGCGGCGGGCGTTCGCGGCCGGACGCGCGAGCGCCATGCGCGGGCGGATGGGGCAGCGCATGTGGCGCGGGCGCGGAGGATTCATGTCCGGACGCGGCAGCGGGTTCATGCGCGGGCCCCGCGGGGCGTTCCGCGATCAGCGCGGATGGGGGCGGGGCTTCGGCCCTCCACTACCCGATAGCGGAAGCGCCCCCGCTCCCGATGTCGCTCCCGGCGGCGGACGCTAGCAGGTCGCTGAAAAAGGGGAGCACCCCGCGTTGGGAGCGCCACAGCCCCAGGTTCTAGGCGGTTCGCCGAAGGCATAGCCATAGCTACGTCGAGGCGAACCAACGACGAAGATGGGGCTGTG
>JBJKRT010000014.1:0-30122 GCA_046704545.1 Longimicrobiales bacterium | reverse complement strand
CCGAACCGCGGGCCGAGGGTGACGGGCTCCCCGCCGAGCCTGAGTCCGGCGTGCGGCGCCGCCAGGCGTGGCGTGAAGACGCCCGCAGGGTCGAAGCCGGAAGGAGGAGTGCCGTCGGGTAGGTCTTTCGCCACTGCGTCCCAGATCGCTCGCTTGGAGTAGTAGTGGAGCTGTCCGAGGAGCGGCGCCCGTCCCGAGGGACCGGTGGCGAAGGTCAGACGGGGAATCCTCGCGTACTCGATGCCGTCCTTCGCCTTGGCCGTGTACATCGGCGTCGTGCCGATCTCCAGAGCGGCGCCGGAGTTGAAGCCCGGGCGGGCGTCCTCGCCACGGCCGGTTCCGGTGTGGTCGGAGGTGTTGATCTGACTCCAGACCGCCGTCGTGTAGAAGGCCACGGGCCCGCTGAAGTTCTCGGACCTCAGAAAGAGCGTCCAGCTCTGATCTCCCGTGGGTACACCCATGCGGGTCGAGTAGTAGGCGGGCGTCAGCGGAAGCGCGATCCAGCCGTAGCCGAGGACCGCGGACGCGCCGCGTGCGCGCAAAGTGATTCCGTCGGGTGGCGTCAGCAGGCGGTTGCTCAGCTGCGCCAGTCCGAGCTGGTCGGGAGGAAGGGTGCTCGGGCCGAACTGCCACCCCGTGGACGCGATCTGGTGTGAGTAGCAGTCGGCCGTGCCGTTGATCCTGAACTTCGGCACGCTCGTCGGAAACATCTCCGAGGTCCACTGTCCCACCCCACCCTCGATGGTCTGGTAGACGTCTCTGTAGCTCGGTCCCCGTTTCGGCCAGTGATCGCGCGCGTAGGTGCCCACGGGGCACAGCGGTTTCTGGAAGTGCCGATTGTCGGGGATGATCCACGTGGTCCACCCGAGCTGGGTGCCCTTCGTGGGGTGCGCCTGCAGCCTCGAGACCTCGGCGTAGAAGCTGAACCCGTATTGGTATCCGGCAGGGGGCGCGCCGCCGTTGGCGGTGGCCGTGAGGTAGCCGGTCAGCCCGTTGCTCCGGAGGGGGAGGGCGGGGGCATCGGCTCCTCTGGAGGTGGTACTGGAGCTGCCCGACCCGCCGGCGAATGCGCACAGCAGGGCGACGAGCAGGGTGAGACGGGAGGATCGGGGCAGTGGCGGTGGCCGGAACAGGTGCGCATCTCCTGGACGGGGACGGACCACCGTAACGCAACCATCGGCGCACGGCAAGCGACCGTGCGCAGGCCCCGGCGTGCGTGAGCCCGCCGGGGCCTTTCGGCGCCTTCACCCCACGAATCCCTCGCGTTTCGTGGGGTGAAGGTCCGTCATGGGTCTAGCTGACCCCCGCGGTCTCCTGGAGCGTGACCCCCGCGGTCTCCTCCAGCATGGCCGTCGTCAGCGACTTGGGCCGCTCGATGGGATACCCCAGCGCCCGGTCCCACGTGATGTTGGCCAACGTCCCGATGGCACGCCCGATGCCGAACAACACCGTGTAGAACGAGTACTCGGTGACCCCGTAGTACCACTGGATCACGCCGGACTGTGCGTCCACGTTGGGCCAGGGGTTCTTCGCCTTGCCATGCTCCATCAGCACGTCCGGCGCCACCTTGTAGATCATGCTGATGACCTTGAACAGCGGATAGTCGGGCAGGTTCTTCAGGCAGAACTCCCGCTGCGACATGTAGCGCGGGTCCGTCTTGCGCAGCACGGCGTGCCCGTATCCGGGGATCACCTGACCGCTGTTCAGCGTGTCCCAGAGCGCCTCACGGATCAGCTCCTCGGTGGGCTCCTTGTCGCCCAGGTAGTTCTCGATGAAGCTCTGCGTCCAGCGCAGCACCTGCTCGTTGGCCAGGCCGTGCAGCGGGCCGGCCAGGCCGTTGATCCCGGCCGACAGCGCGTAGTAGGCATCGGACAGCGCCGAGGCCACCAGGTGGATCGTGTGCGCCGAGACGTTCCCGGACTCGTGGTCGGAGTGCAGGATGAAGTACATGCGCGACACGTCGTCGTACGGGTGGTCGATGCCCATCATGTGGGCGAAGTTGCCGCCGAAGTCCAGGTCGGGATCCGGAGCGATGATGTCGCCGTTCTTGAACTTCAGGCGATAGATGTAAGCTCCGATCGTCGGCAGCTTGGCGAGGAGGTTCGAGGCGTCCTCGTACATCGGATCCCAGTGGTCCATCTTGTTCAGGCCCTGGTTGTAGGCCTTTGCGAAGATGGACTCACGCTGCATCGCCACGATCGCGCTGGAGAACATCGCCATCGGATGGGAGTCCTCCGGCAGCGCCCGCAGCACGTCCCAGACATATTGAGGAACCTTGGAGCGCTCCTTGAACTCCGCCGCCACCTCCTGCGCCTGCGCCAGCGTCGGAATCTCACCTGTCAGGATGAAGTACCAGAAGCCCTCCACGTAGGGGTACGCGCTGCCGGGCACTTTCGGCTGAGCTTCGAAGGTCTCCGGAATGGTCTTGCCCCGGAAACGGATGCCTTCCATGGGATCCAGATAGGAGGTATCCGTCACCAGGCACCTGACTCCGCGAGCTCCACCGATTGCCTGTCCGATCGTGACCTCGCCGACTTTGACGTCAGAGTATTCCTTGAGAAGCCTCGTGGTCCGGGGACGGTGCTCCTCTATCTTCTGACGTAGCGTTTCCTTGAGGCTCGACATTTGCCTGTCTCCTTGGGCTTGTGTTCACTCAGCCGCGAGTCTCGGCCACAACGGCTCTGTCGCCGGCGGAATGGGATATGGGTTCCTGCATCTAGGGACGTTCTGCCATCACGAATCCTCTTCCGAAGTCAGTTTCTGTTTCGCCAGCAGGTCGAGCGGAAATGGCTCGATCTCCAGGAGCTCCGTGCTCTCCCGGAAGAACTTCTGGACGTCTGTGAGATGAACGCCGATCTCGGCGGGCAGCCCCGTATCGACCAGCTTGCGCGCGATACGGACGTACTCGTCGTGGACCATGGCGACGAACCCGTCCGCGCTGCGGTCCCCTTCGGGAACCTCCCTGAAATCGAAGTACTCCTGCACGTTCAGCGGCGCCTTGAGAATCAGGACCGGGGTCTTGTCTTCATCTTCCTCGAGCCGCCCGCGCACCGTGGCCTCGAAGAGCATGGGCGAGAGATCTTCGTGGGTGGTGTTCCACTCCCGCTCGTAGGGACGGTGCGTGAAGAAATCGATCGTGCCCTCCTCGGTCACACCCAGAGCGAATATGCTGCCCGGGAACGGCGCCTCCGAGATCTTGTAGTCAGCGAAGATGATCTCGCCACAGGTCGCTTTGCGGATGTCCGAGGAGGTCCCACTCTTCTTCGCCCAGGCCGCCTTGCCGCTCGAGCGCACCTCGTCGAAGCCACGTAGGATCTCGAGCTTCTCGCACTCCGGAGGGCGGCTCGGGACGTCGGTCACCCCCTGCAGGTACGGAAGCGAGATCGTGATCGTCGTTCCCTTGCCCACGTCGCTTTCGATCGACAGGTCGCCCGAGAAATCGGCGACGGTCTGCCTCACGAACACGAAGCCGAGCGAGTGGATCTCTCCATCCAGGTTCGGCCGGTCCGTCAGGAGTTGCCGGATCTTCGCCTCGGGCATGCCCGAGCCGTTGTCGCGCACCTTGAGCGTGACCCGGTCATCGTCAACCGTCGCGCTGATGTTCAGAACGCCGACCTTCCGGTCCTTCATCCCGTCGACGGCGTTCATGACCAGATTGAAGAACATCCTGCGGAATCGGTAGAGGTTGCCTTCCAGGACGGCGGAGTCCATGCGGTCGACCTGGATCTCGACTCTGGCGCCGCTCTTCTCGGCCACGTAGCCGCGGACGACGTAACGGACGAAGTCCTCGATCTCGGCGGCGATGTCGAATTGCGGGGAGAGGTCCTTGCCGCTCTTCTCGTTCCGGAAATGCTGGATGCGGGCGTGGACGGCGCAGATCCAGCGGACGCAGTTCAGGTAGTGGGAGTGGGATCGCCGGCTGCGCGAATCGGACGGCAGGAAAGACAGCACCGTGTGGCTCCGACCCCAGCGGGGATCCAGGATCAGGTCACAGATGTCATAGACCGTGTCGATGTAGTCCCCGCCCAGTGCCAGAATCGTCTGATCGGGCGAGAAGCTCTTTACGGCGTTGGAGTACTCGCGGAGCTTCTTGCGCTGGTTCAGCGCCCGGGACTTGAGCTCCTGCACATCCTCCGCATGAATGGCCTGGGCCTGGCTTACGTTGTAGAGCTCCAGATCGGTGTTGACCGTCACGTGATAGTGGATGACTTCGTTGATGAAGCTCTCCACGCGCAGGTCGTGGATCAGGAACTTGACCTCCGCGACGTCTCTCTTGATGCCTTCCAGATCTTCGATCATCGCCCTAGCCAATGCCGATGAGAGAGCCGGGAGGGGTCGCCGTAAGGATGGGAGGTCCAAACGCGGTGGGGCCCTACGGAAGATGGCAGAGAGCGGGTCGACGAGCAACGAGGGGTGCCGGCGCGGGACGAGGCCATTCTCTCTGGAACGTGGAGAGGGCGGGTAAGCTTGGGTTCTCCGCCCTCTCCGGCTTCCGGGCCCGATCGCGTCACGATCATTTGTCGACGATGCTCAGCACCTCGCGGTGGAAGGCGTCGGGCATGCTCTGCGAGAAGCCCGGCTCGGGGAGCCGGTAATGGCAGAACGCGCAAATCCCACGTCGCGGAGTCCGTCCCAGTGATGGCGGTGTCGGAGGCTGGCGCCCCACGTCCTGATAGGCCCGGGTCGCATCGGCCAGCGCGTCCTGGAAGAGGCGATGGGCCATCGGAATGTTGTGCGCGCCACCGGCGCGCTCGATGAGATTCAGCCGGTCGCGCGCCTCGGCGATGGCCTGGACCGCCGGGTCCTTGGCGCCCCGTCCCTGCACGGCGGAGTCCGCGCCTGCGAGGTAGGCGTTGACCATGGACATACGCTGGGCCACGCCCTCCTTCCACCAGCGCAGGATGCGGCCGAACTCGGGGCGGTGACAACCGACGCACGCCCGAGCCGTCGCCTCGCCTCCGTCCTGGGCCCGGTGACAGGAGCTGCACGTGACTCCGTCCATGAAGTGCGGAGACGGCATCGCCTCGGTTCCCGAGTTGGTGATGCCGAGAAGGAGTCGTTGGGGTGCCTGGTGGACCGTCCTGTGGCATGCGTCGCACGACGCGGCGTTCAGCGGCCCGTCCTTGACCGAGACGCCGTGCACTTCCGTGTGGCAGTCGGAGCAGACGAGGTCCACCGCGGAGCTCATCGCCTCGATGCGGTGGGTGTCGGCTTCGTGGCAGTCCACGCATGCGACGCCCTCGTGGCTCGGGTGGAGGTCCTCGCCGATGCCTGCCTTGGCGACCGTGGAGACGTCCTCGTGGCAGGCGCGGCACCGCTCCATCGACACCTCGTGCACGGGCTTGGTGACCTCGTAGTGGCAACGGAGGCACCCGCCCTCGATCCACGGAAGCCCTCGATGCGGCACCGCCACTCCCTGGCTCGTCATGCCGATATGGGACGGAGACTGGTGGCATACCCGGCAGTCGGCGCCCCGACCTGCCGATAGCTCCTTCTGGTGACAGAGACCGCACGTGTCACCGTTTCCCGTGATCGGCTGCGAGCCGGACGTGTGCGTGTGGCATCCGGCACATCCGATGGCGAAGCCCTGGCTCTGGCCGTGCCGGCGGTGGGTGAACGTGACGGTGGCCAGGGTCACCTCTTCGGGCACGTCCGCGCTGTGACATCCCGAGCGGGTGCACGCCTTCGAGGGGACGGCTGCGATCTTCTGACCGTCGGCCAGGCCTCCTTCGTGGCACTCCGTGCACGCGAGGCCGGCATGGGCGTCCCGGCCTGCTGTGCGCGAGGGTGTGGGGCGCTGGCACCCGGCCAGGAGCAGGGCGGAGAAAAGAATCAGGGCGCTTGCCCGAATCGTCGCGTGATCGCGGTGTCCGAATGCGGTGGACATCGAGGCAAGAACCCTTAGCAGAGCGTGGCGGCCCATAGGATCATTCCGATCAGGATGACGCCCACGGCGAGGGCGAGGAATCCGAGAATGGCACTGACGAGAGAGGCGGTCCGGGAGGGGGGAGGGGCGGGAGTGTCGGACTCCTGGCTGTCGGAAGGCGCCTCCGCGAGATGAGCCTCGACGCTGTCGAGGATGCGCGGGTGCTCTTCTTCCATGTAGTCCACGGTGGCGCGTCCGGTGAACATCACCGCGTCCAGCGGGAACTTCTCCGGGCGGAAGTGGACGTGGAAGAAGTGGATCGTGAAGATGAAGCTGGCGGCCAGCAACGCTTCGTCCGCGTGCACGACGGTGGCGATGTTGAAGAGCCACCCGGGCAGGAAGCGTCCGAAGATCTCGGGGAACCAGAGCATCAGTCCCGAGCCTCCGATGATGGCGACGCCCCAGAACACGGCGAAGTAGTCGAACTTCTCCATGTAGCTCCAGCGGCCGAACTTCGGTCGTGGTCCCCGTCCGAAGTACCACCGGATCTGGCTCCAGAAGTCCACGATGTCGTGCGGCTGAGGCACCAGGGAGTCCGGCCCCCAGAAGAGGCTCCACTTGTCTCGGGTACGCACGAACTTCGCCGCCAGGAAGACGAGGTGGGCACCGAAGTACAGGAACGTGATGACCGCCCCGATGCGGTGGATGATGCCGGCCGTCCGCACACCTCCCAGAAGGTGAATGAGCGGCGCGGACCAGAAGGCACAGCTGAAGCGGAGCGGCAGGCCCGTGATCACGAGCATGAAGAACGACACGATCACGGCCGCGTGCGTCAGGCGGTGATAGCGCCGGAACCTCCAGACGAAGGGGCCGCGTCCCCGCTGCGAAGCGTCGAGGGGCAGGGGCCCCTCCGAAGATCTCCAGGGCATGTCAGCGTCCTCCTTCCGTGCCGCCCCAGGCTTCTTTCGCGACTCGCGCGAGCCAGAGGAGCGTGTGGATGCCGAAGAACGTGAAGACGCCGATGAGAAGGGCAGACATGAGATGATAGGCCCAGTAGACGTAAGGGTATTTCGAACGGTCGTGCGGATCCGCGTGCGGCTCGTAGGCGGCGAAGCTCGCCGTGGCGGCCGGGTGGCACTTGGAGCAGGTCTGGACGAGGTGACCCGGGCTCACCGTGGAGCGCGGATCCGAGGCCGGGTAGACGCTGTGCGCCGAGTGGCAGTCGTGGCAGGTGGCCACGACGTCGGAGCCCAGCGAGGTCGCCTGGCCGTGGTAGGTCTCGTCGAACGTTTCGGCCGCGTGCTCGTGGCAGCTCGAACATCGCGCAACCATCTTCTGCGCGAATTGCGGCGAGCTGGGTGTCAGCATTCCGTGTGCGCCATGGCATGCGGTGCAGGCGGGTGGAGGCGTCTCGGGGCCGGCCACCGGGAGGGCTCCCTCGGACGCCATCCGCTCGACGGCCTGGTAGTGCACGTCCTGGCGTTCCCGCGCCGCCACACTGTCGTGGCACGCTCCGCAGGTCTTCACCTGATTGAGGACGTTGACCTGCGACGCCGGATCCGATGGCGGAAGCGTCTTGTGCGGCGCGTGACACCCCGTGCAGCCGACCGAGTCCGCGTGGGGATCATTCTCGGGGATGCGTGGCTCGAAGTGACACGAGGCGCAGGCGGCCCTCATCCGGCGGACTCCTCGCGGCGTCGCCATGCTGTCGACCGAGAGGACGTCGTGGATGCCGTGGCAGGCCGTGCATTTCGCACCCGTCTCGGAGGCGTGCACTCCCCCGCTCCAGGCGGTCTCCTCCTTCTGGTGGCAGTACGCGCAACCGTGGGTCTCGGCGGCTCCGGAATGCGGATACCGGTCGAAGCCGACGTGGCATTCGGTGCAGCTCATGCTTCCGTGCGTCGAGGCCGAGAGCCGGGCCGCGGGCACGAGAAGCGCCCTGGCGGAATCGAGGGTCGCCGTGTGCTGGCGGAGGAACTCCAGCTGCCCGTGGCAGGACTCGCACGCGAGTCCCGATCGAGCTTGTTGGGCCGCGACGGGAAAGGTGGACGAGAGGAGCGCGAGCGCCGCTGGCGCGGCCCACGCGAGGACGTCGGCGAGGACGGACCTCGCGGATGTAGGGACACTCACGAATCCACTCCGTACTTCTTGAGGCGGTTGCGAATCTGATGTCGGCTGAGTCCGAGGAGCTTGCCCGCCTCGGTTCGGTTTCCTTCGGTGCGACGGAGCGCCTCCTCGAGGAGCTGCTGCTCGAGCTCGTCGAGATCGATGCCTTCCGCACCCAGCGTCACGTTCGGTGCGGCTGCCTCGGGCTCTCCGCCGCGCACCTCGGGAGGGAGGGCGTCCGGCTCGATACGGTCGCCCTCCGTCAGGAGCACGGCGCGCTCGACCACGTTGCAGAGCTCGCGGACGTTTCCCGGCCATTCGTAGCGCTCCAGGACCTCCAGCGTCTCCGGCCCACACCCCTCGATGCGCTTGCCGAACTCGCCGTTGAATCGCTCGACGAAATGGGCGGCCAGGAGGGGGATGTCCGAGCGGCGGTGCCGGAGGGGAGGGAGCTCGATCGGCAGCACGCGCAGACGGTAGAAGAGGTCCTGACGGAATCGGCCTTCCGCGACCTCGTCCTCGAGGCGGCGGTTCGTGGCCGCGACGACGCGCGCGTCGACCTTGAGGTCTTCGGTGCCTCCGACACGCCGGAACGTGCGCTCCTCGATGAATCGTAGGAGCTTGCCCTGGAGCGGCATGGACAACTCGCCGATCTCGTCGAGGAACAGGGTGCCCCCCGCCGCGACCTCGGCGAGTCCGCGCTTGAGCGAGCGGGCGTCCGTGAACGCGCCCTTCTCGTGGCCGAAGAGCTCCGATTCCATGAGGCTCTCCGCCAGCGCCGAGCAGGTGACATTCACGAAGGGGCGGTCGGCGCGTGGACTCATCCGATGGATGAGGTGAGCCATGACGCCTTTGCCCGTGCCGGTCTCACCCAGGAGAAGAACCGTGGCGGAATCCGCGGGCGCCACGCGCTCCACGAGGTCGAGCACCTTTCTCATCGCCGGGCTGGAGCCGATGACCTCCCCCCGTATCTCTCCTTGCCGGCGGAGCGCTCGGACCTCTCGGCGGAGGCGGGTCCGCTCGAGCGTGGCTGCGAGCGTGGCCTCCAGACGGTCCAGCGAGAAGGGCTTCTCGAGGTAGTCGTCCGCACCGAGCTTGAGGGCCTCCACGGCGGATTCCACCGTGGCGTGGGCCGTCATCATGATGCACGGGACCTCTCCTTCGGAGATGAACTCTTCCAGCAGCTCGGTCCCCACCCCGTCGGGGAGGCGGATGTCCAGGAGGGCGGCGTCCGGATGCGCTCCGGCGACCGCCGCGCGGGCCTCGGCGAGCGTTCGTCCCGTCGAGACTTCGTACCCTTTCCTCGCCAGTCGTTCAGCGACCACGTTGCGGATGAGGTCGTCGTCGTCGACGACCAGAATGCGCTCGGCCATGCTCAGCTTTCCTCCGGGTCGGTCTCGGGTACGAGCGGAAGCGTGATTCGAACGGTGGTGCCGAAGTGCGGTCGGCTCTCGATCGCGAGCCCGCCGCCGTGCGCCGCCACGATGCGGGCGACGAGCGGAAGGCCGAGCCCCGTTCCCGCCGGTTTGGTCGAGTAGAACGGTCTCAGAGCGCGGTCGACCGCTTCGGGATCGAGGCCGCTACCCGTATCCGTGATGGCAACCTCGACGCTGGCGGGCTCCGCGATGGACGACGAGACGGTCAGTCGGCCGCCTTCGGGCATCGCCTCGACCGCGTTGGTGAACACGTTCAGGAAGGCCTGGAGCAGACGACGCCGGTCACCGGACACCTGGAGGTCGCGACGGCTGAACGCCCGCTCGACCTCGATGTCGGTCAGGTCCAGGACGCCGGCCAGCTGCATGAGCGCCTCGTCGATCGTGTCGGCTACGTCGACGGCGTTCTCCTGAAGCACGACGGGCTTGGCCAGCGAGAAGAGGTCCTGCATGGTGTCGTGGAGACGCTCGAGCTGGCCGTCGACGGCGTTCAACACGCTCTTGCCCCCTTCGTCCAGCTCGTATTCCTGCTGCAGCACGTCCACCGCGGTGCGGATCGAGGCCAGGGGGCGCTTGAACTCGTGGGCCATTTCGGCCGCCAGCTCCCCCACCTGGGCGAGGCCTGCTTGCGCGTCGACCCGTGCCTGGACCTCCTTCTCCTGCTCGATGAGCCGCGTGACGGAGCGCTCGAGGTAGCGAAGCTCGTCGCGGTTGGCGGGAGGAAGCTTGCGGCCGGGCTCGGACCGGAGCAGCACGTCGATGCGCTGGAGCGGTGCGACGACCTCACGCTCGAACATCGTCACGATGATGACGATCACGGCGAGCAGGGAGCCGGCCATGAGCCCGATGCCGAGTCGGGCGCCACGCTCCATGGCGGTCTTGGTCGCCGCCACCGAGAACGCGACCTCCAGCACGGCCGGCTCGGGGAGCGAGAGGGGGAGGAAGGCGCGCACCGAGCTCCCGTCTTCCGAGGCTTTCACCCAGCCGGTGCGGGGAAGCTCGGAGGGGTCGGGGATCCAGACCGACGTGGCCCGGCGGCCTTCCTCGTATCGATCGGCGGAAAGGAGGATCTGGGCGCGCGGTCCGTAGACGCGGGCCGACGTGATCGTGCCTTCCTGGCGGAGCTGATCCAGGCTGTGCCGGGCGGGCTCGGGACGTCCGAGCCGAAGCGCGGACTCCACCGTAGCCTGAGTGGAGCGTGCAGCAAGCAGCGCTTGCCGCTCGGCGGCGGAAAGCGCTTCGTGCTCCCAGTACCGGAATGACAGGTACGTGGACGCACCCAAGGCGGCGACAGCGGCGCCGAGCAGCGTGAGGAGAAGCTTGCCCCTCACGGGCAGGGCTCGCAGACGCACGATCCATCTCATGTGGAGCCGTCCTCAGGGCGGCGACCACGCGAGGAAGTGCTTGGTTGAGATCCGCCTAAAGATACGCGCGCACAGAGGGGGGTTGAAGGGGTACGCGCGCAAATTCGCGCGGGGTGTGCGTAGCGCACATACACCAGGGCCCCGGAAGCCTTCTCCGGGGCCCTGATCCCCGAGGGTGACGCCGACATCAGCCGGCGATGAGCGCGATGGCGACCAGCGCGGTCACGTCCGCGATCAGAGCCGTCGCGAAGCCCCTCCGCCAGAACAGCACCCCGAAGGCGATGGCGGGCAGCGCCACACCGACCATCAGGAAGGCCAGCGTGCTGGTCCAGCTCGCGAAGCCCACCGCGAGGGCGCCGGGCGTGTAGAGCGCCACCTGGACGATCGTGGCGACCGTCACGGCACCGACGGCGGCTTCGTCGGGGTGCACCCGGTGCCACCTGAGAAGGAGCCAGGCCACCGAGGACACCAGGAAGAGCCGGAGCAGCACCTCGTCGACCAGCGCCTGTCCGACGCCGGCGATCACCCCGCCGGCCAGCGCGATTCCGGGACTCGGTGCCGTGAAGGGCACGGCCAGGAGTCCGACCACCAGGCCGATCGTCAGGCCGATGAGGACGTCCGTCACCGTCCACCGACCCGCGGAAGAAGCGGCCGCCTTCCACGTCGTGGGAAGCTGGCGGGTGAGGCGCAGCGCCAGGGTGATGATCGGGCCGGCCACCCAGAGGGTCAGGAAGACCGCCAGCAGCACGGCGCCGGTCTCGGTCACGCGCAGGCGCAGACCCCAGAGCTCGGGTCGATTCGCCAGGAACGTGACCAGAAGGGCGGCGAACGTGCCGGCGACGAGTAGCGTTCCGGCCCTACGCTCCGGCCAGCGCGCGAGCGCGTTGCGGAAGGCCCGCAGGATCGTCACCGCGGCGGTCGCGAGGATCGCGGCCGCGGCCACCCAGCCCAGCCCGACGCCGATCAGGGCTCCGATCTTGCCGGTGTAGTACGCGATGAGGGTCATTGCCACCCAGACCGCCACCAGCCAGGCAACCGCCAGCCCGGGCACCGCATAGAGGCCCGCCAGCACGAGCTGGCGAAGCGCGGTTGGCGAGTCGGTGTCGGCGGGGCGGCCGAAGTAGCCGAGCACGGCTCCATGCAGGAGGCCGAGCAGGGCACCCACGATGAACAGGGCAGTGGCGCTCATGAAGAGCGCGTGTCCGCTGAGGTGGCCGGTGAGCGTCAGGCCGGCCACGAGGACGCCGCCGCTCGCGACGCCGCCCGCCATGGCTGAAAAGACTGCCGTCCGGCCGTGCAGTCCGATGGTCCGCGACAGAGCCTTCGTGCCTGCTTCTGTCGGATATGTCGTCGGGGCGTTCATGGTTCTCTCCTCGGGTGTGGCGGAGGCTTCCGTTCATCCTGCCGTCGCCTCCGTTCGCCCAGGAGAGGTACAACCTCCGTGCCCCGGCCTTTATTGATCTCGTAATAATTTGTTCAGCAATGACTTATGTATGCTGACATCATGTTTGTTGTCATGTTTGGAGGCCGGGTGGGCGCGCGGTTGTGCGCGCCCCGGTGCGCACTTTCGCGCACATGAAGAGAGGCGGGCGGGGTCGGTCCCGCCCGCCTCCGCAGCGCGCACTGTCAGATAAGCCCATCGGTGCCGCGTCAGCCGACCCCCCCGGTCCTCCCGTTGGGGACCCGCCCCAGCGCGTCGACGTATGCCTTGACCGCGCGGTACTGGCCCTCACCGTCGAGTCCGGCTTCGTGGACCACCGCCTCGCCGGGGCCGCTTCCGAGATAGTGGCCGCCGCGGAATGGGTACCGGGTATGGGTCCGTCCCAGGTCGGAGCGGATCCAGCGATACATCGTCGGAAGCGTGAAGCCCGTGATGCCCATGGCCTCCTGCGCCTGCTCGGCGGAGAAGATCGCCTCGCGCCGCTCGGCGTCGAGCTGATCGAAGAGTTCCGGGCTCGCCACGTACAGGACCTCGAGATCGACTCCGTCGGCCTCGAGCATGGGGAGTGCCCCCTGCACGAACGCATAGGCCACCTCCGAGCCCTGAAGCACGAGCGTTCCGTCGCGTGGGCCCTTGGCCTCGCGCAGGCGGTAGACGCCCGTCACGGAGGCTTCCGGCGGGGCCAGCCCGAGCTCTTCACGATCGAGGATCGGCTCGGAGGGTCGGGTCACGAACGGTGCGATCACGGCGGGACGTGCCTGGAGCGCGGCTGCGACCAGCGGCCACATCTCCTGTGGGTCCCAGGGGGTCAGGGTGACCATGGTCCCCGGTACGAAGTTCTCCTGCAGGAGCTGAAGGGCCTGCGGGTCGGCATGCGTCGGCCCGTCTTCGCCCGTCTTCATTCCGGCGTGACCGCAGATCCAGATGTAGGGATGGTAGGGCGCGTCCTCCCCTTCGATGTGGCGGCGCATCTGGCTGCCGATGGCGTGCAGCCGCGCGGCGATGTGGCCGAGCGGCGCGATGAACGCCCCGTACGATGCCCCGGCTCCGATGTGGAAGCCCATTCCGGCCACCCCGGTAAGCACGCAGGAGAGGCCGTCCTCGCAGATTCCGCCGACGGACAGCGTCCGGCTGTTGGGATTCTCCTGATAGTGGAAGTATCCGTCGGGGAAGCTCTTCGCGGTGCCCGAGATCGCGGTGGAGTCGAGGAGGTCGGCCGCGGCGATGAGGATCGCTCCGCCGCTCGCCTCGTTGAGGTGCCCGAGCACCTTGCCGAGCTGCTTGCGCAGCGCGACAGACTTGCCCGGCTCGAGCACGAGGGATTCGGGAAGCGTCTCGGGGTCGGCGGCCGCGAAGACACGTTCGACGTCGGGCGAGCCCCCGCGGGGCGAGCGCTCGTGGCTCTCCAGCCGCTCGGCCGCACGCGCGACGCGGCCCGACATCTCGTCGCACATCTCCGGGTTGGCTTCCAGCAGCCCCCGCACGCGCTCGAGCGTCATCCAGTAGCACGCCTCCAGCTGGTCCTTGTACTGCGCGCCGGCGCACCGCTGGCCGTTGACGCCGTTGGTCCCGCAGTGCGGCAGCCCGGGCGCGTGCTTTCCGAAGAGGGGCTCCAGAACCGAGAAGTACTCGGGGCTGCACAGCTTGTGGCCGCCTCCGTGGGACTTCTTTCCGGTGATCCCGTAGCGCCACCCCTTCTCGGTCCGGTACACGATGGCCGTGGGTTGACCGTTGTCCATGGTCAGCGCCTTCCGCTGTGCCGCCAGCACGAGGCGGAAGTCGAAGCCGTCCGGGACTTCCAGGACGTTCCAGTCGTGCAGGTAGAAGAACTCCATCGGATCCCACTGCACGTAGTCGCCCCGCGACGATCCCTCGCGCGTGACTCCGTTGGAGTCGATGGACGCCTGGTTCCAGTCCAGGTGGCAGATCACGTTCGAGAGACCCGACGTGCCGGCGCTTGCGACGGCTTCGTACGCACGGCCCGGCGTAAGGCCTCCTTCCCCCTCGATGATGTGCACCCGCGGCGCGTTCGAGCCGTAATAGTCGGCCAGCCCGAAGGCGAGACCGAGAGAGCTTCCCATACCGACGCCGGAGGCTCCCGTCGCCAGTCGCACGAACGGGGTCGCGGGTGTCGGGTGACCGTCGAGCGGCTTCGAGTCGAACTCCCGGAACAGGGGGGTGAACGTCGTGGGATTGCGCCGAAATCCCAGGAGATCCTCGAAGCGGAGGCGGTATCGCACGTCTTCGGGCAGCAGGTCGCTCCGGGCGATCCGCACGACCTCGTCGCGCAGCGCCCACATCGCGTACAGGCCCGTGGCCTTGTGGCCGGCGGCGTACGAGAGGATGTCCGCATCGCGCCGAATGGGGTCGCCGATGTCGTAGTCCAGCCCATCGAACAGGATGCTCGTGACGATGCGTCCCGACGAGATCGACCCACCGGGATGCCCCGACTGCGCGAAGTTGAACAGGATGGCGCACAGCGTCCGGTAGACCAGGTCGTAGTATTCGAGGTGCGCCAAGGCCTGGTCGGACACGCCCGTGTCACCGGGCTCGTCGACCACGATCCATTCCGCCCGACGTGGGCCGAACTCACGGCTCATGAGTGCTGCTCCCTTCGGTTGAAGCGGCGCGCCGGCGCGCGCGGGAATCCGGCGGCCGGCGGCACGATCTTACAGGGTGAAGCGTCTTCCCGACGCGATGAAGTCCTGGAAGCCGTCCACGTCCATGGCGGCCGTCCCGATCCGCTCGACTGCCTGCGCGAGCTCGTCGTCGGAGTTGGCGGTCGAGAGACGCAGGAAGTGCTGCCCCTCGCTGCCCAGCGTGCTGAACGAGCGGCGGTCCATCGTAGCGACGTGGTGGCGGAAGAGGAGGAAGAGCTGGAAGAGGGTGGCGGGGCTGGAGCGTTCGCGCACGTTCGGCGGGAGGTCCTCGTAGGCCCGGTCGGCGCCGAGCCGCTCCACGACGCCCGAGATGTTCGGCCAGGCGTAGAACGCGCCCTTGGGGCTCATGCACCGGATGCCGTCGATCTCGTTCAAGCCCGCCACCACGAGGTCGCGTCGTCTCTGGAACGCGTCCACCATCGCCTGGATGGCCACGGCGCTTTCGTCCGACTCCAGCGCCTCGATCGCACCCCACTGGTTGTAGGGAGGGATGGAGGCGAAGTAGTTCACGTTGAGATTCCGGTGTACGAGTGCCTCTTCGACGGTCGGATAGACGGCCCAGCCGACCCGTCCCCCGGTCCACGAGTAGGTCTTGGAGACTCCGGAGGCGATGATCGTACGGGTCTCCATGCCCGGCATCGACGCGATCGAGAGGTGCTCCTCTCCGTCGAAGACGATGGCTTCGTACGCCTCGTCCGAGTAGACCCGAACGATGTCCGACGTCTTGCTGAGGATCAGCTCGGCCAACTCCTCGAGCTGGGCGCGCGTCGCGACACCGCCCGTGGGGTTGGACGGGAAATTGAGGAAGATGAGCTTGGTACGCTCGCTCAGGAGCGGCTCGAGCTCGGCACCCGTGAGGCCGAATCCGTGCTCCTCGCGTAGCAGCACCGGCACGGGGATCGCCCGCATATACGGGATGAAGGACTCGAACAGCGGATAGCCGGGGGATGGGTAGATCACCTCGGATCCGGCTTCGCAGTATGCGATGTGGGCGAACGGGATGGGAGGGCGTCCGCCCGGATACACCACGACGCGCTCCGGATCGATATCGAGGCCGCGCTTGGCCCCGACCGAGCGGGCGATCGCCGCCCGCAGCTCCGGGATCCCCTGGGGATCACAGTAGGTCGTCAACCCGCGGTCGAGCGCCCGCTTCACCGCTTCTGCGATATGGGAGGGTAGCGGAAAGTCGGGTTGCCCGAGGTTGCAGCGGATCACGCGGTTTCCGTCGGCCTCCACCTCCCGGATGAGGGCTCCGAGCTTGAAGGCCTCCTCGGTGCCCAGACGGTACACGCGATCGGCGAACAGTGCCGGAGGCGCGATGGGCGGCGCTGAACTCATGCCTCAATCCTCCATGCGTTGGACCTGGCCCGGCTCCCTTCCAACCCCGCACGGGCCCCCACCAAGATAAATGCGTTACGCCTACTTGTCTGTCGGAGTTCGCATGTGGCGCTTGTCGGGCGACTTCCCAGCGCGCGCACGTTGCCACCGTCGGGACCACGATGGATCTTCCGAGCCATGGACTTCGCAGCCGCCGCATCCGCCATGGACGAGCTGAACCCCGCCTATCTCCAGGCGATCGTGACCCTGGGGCTGGTGGTCGTATGCGTCTTCCTCTATCGCCGCTACCACAAGCCGTACTTCGGCTGGTGGGCCGTTGCGTGGGTCCTCTACGGACTGCGGCTCGGAGCGATCATCAGCTTCCTGCGGACGGGTACGTACGCCTGGCTCTACTGGCATCAGGTGGTTACGGGTTGGACGGCGCTGGCGCTCCTCGGCGCGGCGCTCGTGTTCGCGCGCCAGGCGTCGTGGCGCCGATGGTATCCGCTGCTCGCGCTCTTTCCGCCCGTATGGTCGTATGTGGCCATCTACCGTCTGGACGACTTCCTCCTGGCGGCGGGTCCGGCCGTCGTGTTCCTGAGCGCCGCCACGGCTCTGACGGCCTGGGCCTTCTTCCGTTACGACCGTGAGGTGGGCTCGCCGGCCGCGCGCTTCCTCACGGTCATGCTCGGCCTGTGGGCGCTCCACCACCTGGACTACCCCTTCCTGCGCGCCCGAGGGATCTGGAGTCCCTGGGGATACTACCTGGACATCATCTTCGAGCTGTGCATGGGGCTCGGCATCGTCCTTCTCGTGCTGGAGGACCTGGACCAGGGACTGCATACGCTCACGGCGCTGTCCGGCGAGCTCCAGGATCGGGGAAGGAGCACTGAGAGCGTGCCGGAAGCCGTGCTGCGCCGGGCGTTGGGGCTCAGAGGGGTGCACGGCTCCGCCCTGTTCCTCGGGAGCGCGGCGGACGGGGGCGCGTTCATTCACGGTGCCGGCGTCTGTGCCCTGTGGCCGTACGAGCGTCCGCCGGACGCGGCGATGCGCGCGGTCGAGCGGGTACGCTCGACGAGGGTTCCCGAGGTGGCGCGACAGGCCGAGGAGGAGGCGCCGTTGCCCCGTTCGGGACACCCCTACGTCGCGGCGTTGCCGGTGTTGCGTGGAGAGGACGTGGCCGGAGCCCTCGTGGTCGTCGGCGAGGCGCGCGACCCGTTCACGGCGCTGGACACGCCCTTCCTCGTCGCGTTCGGACACCAGGTGGGCGCGGCGCTGGAGAACGAGGACCTCTACCGCAACCTCGCGGCCAGAACGGCCGATCTGGAGCGCCTGCAGGCGTTGATGGTCCGTCAGCACGAGGACGAGCGGGAGCGGCTGTCGCGTGAGCTTCACGACGAGACGGCGCAGGTGCTCGCCGCCGTGAACATGCAGCTGGGACTCCTGCGCGACCAGGGTGACGAGGTGATGGCCCAGTCTCTCGATCGGGCGCGAGGGCTGGTGGCGAAGGGAATCCAGAGCATCCGAAACGTGACCCGGAACCTACGCCCCACCGCGCTCGATGATCTCGGCCTCTTGCCCGCGCTGCGTGCGCTAGGTCGGGACTTCGGGGGGCAGAACCTGCTCGCCATCGACTTCGAGATGCCGCCCACGCTCCCTCCGCTCGGTGACGGCGCGGAGCTCGCGCTCTACCGGACGCTTCAGGAAGCCCTGGCCAATGCGGTGCGTCATGGCGAGTGTTCGCACGTGGCCGTGGAGGTGGAAGCGAAGGGGAACGAGGTCCACCTCACGGTTTCGGACGACGGGGTCGGGTTTCCCGAGGAGGGGTCGGCCTCGCTCCGCAGAGCGAGAGGTGGCCTCGCCGGCATCCGGGAGCGCATCACGCGGGTGGGCGGGAGCTTCGATCTGGGCAACGGGCCGCACGGAGGGGCGACCGTGCATGTGCGGGTTCCGGTGGCTGGACCATCGAACGAAAAGGGTGAGGGGGTCTCGTGACTGAAGAGCAGATCCGGGTCGTCGTGGCCGACGACCACACGGTGGTTCGCGAAGGCATCCGTTACGTGCTCGAGCGCATTCCGAACCTCGAGGTCGTCGGTGAGGCCTCGGACGGGGAGGAGGTATTCTCTCTGGTGGAGGAGACCCATCCGAACCTTCTGGTGCTCGACATCTCCATGCCGGGCAAGACCGGCCTCGAAGTCGCACGCCAGCTCAGGTCGGAGGGCTCCGAGGTGGCCATCCTGATCCTGTCGATGCACGAGAACCCGGAATACGTGCTCGAGGCGGTCCGCGCCGGAGCCGACGGCTACATCCTGAAGGACGTGGGGCCCGGGGAGCTGCGCGAAGCGGTCGAGGCCGTGCACGGCGGAAAGGAGTACTTCACCGATCGCGTCACCCACCAGCTCGGTGTCGCGCTTCGGGAGGAGCTGGAGCGCGAGCAGCAACGGACGCGGCTCGAGCAGCTCACCGCGCGAGAGCGGGAGGTGCTGGTGCGTGTGGCCGATGGCCGCACGAACCGCGAGATCGCCGAGGAGTTCGGAATCAGCCCACGGACCGTCGAGACGCATCGCGAACGGGTGATGGCGAAGCTGAGGATCCGGACTGTCGCCGGCCTCACGCGGTTCGTGGTCGAGAACGAGGTGGGGGCCGGCGACGAGGCGTAGGTGCGCTCACCCCGTCGGCGTCCCGCCGTCTACTTCTCTCTCTTCGTGATCCTCTTCAGGATCTCCCTTGGATCCGGACCCGTCGAGCACCCGGAATCGGCCGGCCGCGGCGGCGGCGGCATCCGTGGAGGCTTCGGAGTGCAGGGCGGCTCCGGCACGCGGAAGGGACGCTTACGGTCCCGTGGCGCGTGCTGTCGGCGGCTCTTCGACATTGAATTTCTCCTTTGAGTCTCTTTACGCCCCACGTACCTTTAAAGATTCACCCGAACGTTCGCGCGAACACGGCTCGCCCCTTGGATGACGTCCCCGCACCGTCGCCGGTGAGGGTCCTTCTCATCGAGGATCTTCCCGACCACGTGCTCCTCGTGGAGCGCGCGCTTGGCGTGGACGCCGATTCCACGCGCTTCACCCTGGAGCACGAGGAAACCCTCCGGGGCGGCCTCGCGCGTCTCGAGGGCGGGGGCATCGACGTGGTCCTGGTCGACCTGATGCTCCCCGATGCCGCCGACCTGGAAGCCGTGCGGGCCATCCGAAGCGCCGCTCCCCGGATCCCCATGGTGGTGCTCACCGCCATGGATGGCGACGAGATTCCGCTCCTCGCCCTGCAGGAAGGTGCGCAGGACTACCTCGCCAAGAGAACGCTCGTCGACGCGGGGCCGACGGTGACGCGGACGCTGCTCATGGCGATCGAGCGGGTCCGTCTCGAGACCGAGCTGCGAGAGGCCCGCAGATCGGTGAAGGAGAGCGAGCGACGCCTGCGCCGCGAGCAGCGGCTCGGAGCGGCGATCCTGGACGCAGAAGATGCCGTGGTGCTGGTGGTGGATCCTCTCGGACGGATGATCCGACACAACCGGATGGCCGACGAAATCCTGGGGCTCGAGCCCGGCAGAACCGGCCATCCGCCGCACATCTCGGACGTCCTCGAGCCCCTGCACGAGACCGGCTCGTTGGACGACCTTCTCGACGTGATGGCGTCGGAGGCTCGTCGGGGCGTCGTCGAGACCGCGTTCCGATCGGCCACGGGGGCCATGCGGACCCTGATGTGGCATGCTTCGTCGATGCCGCTCGCGGGGGGAAGCTCGCGCTATACGGTGCTCGTGGGGACCGACGTCACCGAGCATCGCCACCTCGAGGCGCAGCTTCGAGAGCGCCAGAAGCTGGAGGCGCTCGGTGAGCTGACCGGGGGCATCGCGCACGACTTCAACAACCTGCTGAGCATCATTGCGGTCAATGCGGAGATGGTGGCCCAGGACCTCGCCGACGTGGAGTGGGTCGAGACGGAGGCCATCCACGAGGTGCTGAACGCCACCCGGCGGGCCCGCAACCTCGTTTCGCGCCTCATGGTGTTCGCGCGCAAAGGCTCCGAGGACCGGGAGCCGGTGGACCTGGAGGCGCTGCTTCGCGATCTGCAGAGCACGTTGCGCCGTGTGTTCCCGGAGACGATGCAGCTTTATCTCGAGCTCGGGAGTGAGCCGCTTCCGACGGTGATGGCCGATCCTGTGGCGCTTCACCAGGCGGTGGTCAACCTCGCCAACAACGCGAGGGACGCCGCCGACGGTTCCGGGACGATTTGGCTGACGGTGGAAAGCGTCTCGGTGGCCGGGGCCGAGACGGAGATCTACCCGTGGGTGCGGCCCGGTCGGTTCGTGCGTATCCGCGTGCGCGACGACGGTGAGGGCATGGACGCGGAAACGCGCGCGCGCTCGACCGAGCCGTTCTTTACCACGAAGCCGGCGGGCAAGGGTACGGGCCTGGGGCTTCCGATCGTGTACGCCACCGCGCGCCAGCACCGGGGATTCGTCACCATCGAGAGCACGCCGGGGGTAGGCACGACGGTCGATCTCCACTTGCCCGTTCGGGCCGAGGTCGGGGTGAAGCCCCGCCCGAAGCCCGAGGCCGAAGATCCTGTGCGCGGGGGGCTCGAGACGATCCTCCTGGTCGAGGACGAAGTGGCCCTGCGCAGGGCCCCCGTCAACGTGCTGGAGCGCTTCGGCTATAGCGTCCTCACCGCCGTTGACGGCGACGATGCGGTGCATGTGTGGCGGCACCATCGCGAGGAGATCGCACTTGTGATCTCGGACGTGGTCATGCCACGCAAGGGAGGTGGGGAGCTGCTCCGCGAGCTTCGCCGTCTCGGGTGCCGGACGCCGTTCATCCTCACGTCCGGTTACGGCGACCGTATCCCTTCCTCGCGGATGTCGCGACTCGCGAAGGCCACCATGGTTCTGCCCAAGCCATGGTCGGTCGACGGACTCGCCGGGGCGGTGCGCAGAGTCCTGGACCAGGCGAGCTGACGCGCTCGCCTCTCAGAAGAACCAGGAGAGCGCCGCGTAGCCCAGGCCCGGGACGGAGCCGTATTCCGATCTCAGCAGGAGCGGATTGGAGGTTCCCGTCCCGACCCCCAGGAAGGCACCCGCCCGCAGCGTGGCACTGGCGGTGGCGGACCACGAGACGCCCGGTGCGACGAGGGCGCTCCCGTCGGTGAGGTTCTCGAGGCCCATGAGGTCCAGAGACACCAGGGGATGGACCTGCCACGAGACCTGAGCGGCGGCTTCCCACCGACCCAGCACCTGCATCTCTCCCCGCTGGAACGGCCTGGAGCGCACGACGTCGAGGAGTTGGGACGTCCGGGCCGCACCCAACCCGTCGCGCTGCACTTCGAGGACCGCGTAAAGGTCGCGCTCGGCCACCGAGAAGCGGCGATCGAGTCCGATCGCCCCGCGTGCCACGGCGTGTCCCACCGCGTCGCGGCGAACCTCGAGCTCGCCGCGCACGGCCGTGGCCCCCAGCGAGCCCGTCGCGAACGCCGCGGCCGCGGGCTGGTTCTGGAGCCGGCCTCCCCACGCTCCGACCGCCCAACTGCCGAGGAGCCGCTGTCCACGGACGAGCTCCGTCCACGTCGTGCCGAACGGCGTCCGGGCCGGCCGGGCCACCGCCTCCACCTCGGAGAACGGTCCGGTCGAGTAGCGCACGCGGAGGGCGTCGACGCCACCCCGGTACTCGCGGAACGGGTCGGTCGGGTCGAACGGTGAGAACGGATCGGCGGGCGTGAGGTAGAGCGTGGTCGCCCAGGAGATCGCCTGTCTGCCCGCGGTGATCTCCAGATTCCCGGATTGGAAGCCTACCGACAGGCGGTCGAAGCCGTGCCGCCACGACGTGCGCGACGTCGTGCGGATGTTCCACTCCACACCCATCCAGTCGCCCGTTCCGGCCCCGGTGCCCCCTGGCGTCGTGACGGAGAACCCGCCGCCCGGCGGGGTCCGCTGAAGGATGTGCTCGTAGGCCGCCTCGAAGTGGAACGCCCCCTCCGTCACGCCCACCATCAGGCGTCCGCGTCCGAGGAGCGACGTGCCTCCCGGGCCCAGGTCGCCGGAGCCCGCTTCGGTGACGACGCCGAGCGCATAGCCGGACACGGTCCACGATTGGGCACGGCCCGCGCGCGGGAGGGTCAACAGGCCGACCGCGACCAGGGTGGCCAGGCGTCTCACGGCACGACCGCCGGGCTCCGGCGACGCTCGTCGTCCACGATCTGTCCGTCCACGAGGCGGACGAGCCTGCGCGCGCGCTCCATCACGCGCGGGTCGTGCGTGGAGAAGACGAAGGTCGTGCCGTGCTCCTGGTTGAGCCGCTCCATGACGTCGAGCAGCGCCGCGCTGTTGGTCGAATCCAGATTGGCGGTCGGCTCGTCCGCGAGCACGAGGGCCGGGTCTCCCACCACGGCCCGTGCCACCGCCACGCGCTGCTGCTGGCCTCCGGAGAGCTTGGCCGGACGCCGAGCCTCCATGCCTTCGAGCCCGATCTCCGCGAAGAGGGCCCGCACCCGTCGGTGTCGCTCCGGCGCCGGCACGCCCCGGAGCAACAGCGTGAACTCCGCGTTCTCGAGTGCGGTCAGCACGGGCAGGAGGTTGTAGGCCTGGAAGACGAAGCCGATACGCTCCAGCCTGAGTCTCGCCAGCCGTCCCTTGTCCATGGCCGAGAGCTCGTCGTCGTCCACCCAGATCCTGCCTCGGGTGGCACGTGTCAGGCCCCCGAGCAGATTGAGCACTGTCGTCTTGCCGGAGCCCGAGGGGCCCGCCATCGCCACGAAATCACCACGGTCGATCGTCAGGGTGAGGCCTCGCACCGCTTCGACGGGGTTCGGCTCCTGGGGGTAGACCTTCCACAGGTCCTCGGTCCTGATGGCCGGGCGCGTCTCGTCGGGTCGTGTCATTGCTCGAATTTCATCGCCTCGGCCACGTCCAGCTTCGACGCGCGCCAGGCCGGATAGAGGGATGCCAGGAGGCCCACCGCCACGATGGACACGATCGCCAGCACGACCTGCTGCAACCGGAACATCGGCATGACGATGGGGCTCATGATGCCTCCCGAGACCGTCATGTTGCCCATCAACGAGCCCAGGTCCAGCCCGTTGCGGAAGAGCCCCCACGTGAAGGCGAAGCCCAGCACGGTGCCTACGAGCCCCGAGGCGGCCGTCAGGAAGAGACCTTCTCCGAGCACCACCCACCCCGTCTCGGCGCCGGTGAGTCCCAGAGCCTGGAGAACCCCGAACTCCCGCTTCCTCCCGAGCACGGACATCATGATCGCGTTGAGGATGGCGAGCGCGATGATCACGAAGAGGATCGCGTGGAAGATGTAGTCGCCGTAGTCGTCGATATGCACGGCGGAGTTCATCTCAGGCGACGCCTGGCGCCAGCCCACGACGCGGATGCCGGGCGCTGCGCCCAGCTTCTCCTTCAGCACCCGGACGGCGCGGTCGGTCTCCCTGGAGTCGTGCAGCAGCACGGCCACGGTGGTGACGGCGCCCGGTACGCCGAGCCATCGGCGCTCGGTCTGGAGCGGAATATGGATGAGGCCTTCGTCGACCTCCTGGATCCCGGTGTGGAACGTTCCGGCGATGCGCATCATCTGTCCCTCGACCTGGCCGGACGCGGTTTGCGCGGTGAGGACGAAACGGTCGCCCACGCGCAGGTTCAACCTCCGCGCGAGCGCATCGCCGACGAATGCGCGCAGGCGGTCGCCCGGCTCCAGGTAGCGCCCTTTCTTGAGCTGGTCGGGCAATGTGGAGAAGCGCCGCTCGCGAGCCGGGTCCACTCCTTCGATCCGGACC
Organism: Longimicrobiales bacterium; assembly: GCA_046704545.1. Classification (GTDB taxonomy): domain Bacteria; phylum Gemmatimonadota; class Gemmatimonadetes; order Longimicrobiales; family Gaopeijiaceae; genus SZUA-318. Next base: position 6,168 of record JBJKRT010000014.1, on the reverse strand, counting down.
GGCACGGCCGCGGCCGCCGAGCTGGCCAGGCCGGTGACCGTGAGGTGGGGGGCCCACGCCTTGATGTCCTGGTCGAGCGACGGGTCCCCGAGGGCCCGGGCGATCTCGCTCACCCGGGTCGAATCCAGACGATGCTCCAGGCGGCCCGTTTCCAGGAACCGGGGCGCCTGGAGCGCCACGTGGCCGGTTCCGAGGCGGACTGCCGAGTCGATCCACTGTTCGTGCACGCCTTCGCCGATCGCCCGGAAGAAGATCAGAATCGCCAGTCCCAGGGCCATGGCGGTGGCGGTCAGGACGCTTCGGCGCATGTTGCGCCCGACGCTGCGGAGCGAGAGGAGAAGGAGCGCCCGGATCTTCATCGGTCCGCCAGCGCATCGGCGGGTGGGACACGGGTGGCCTTCCACGCCGGATAGACCGCCGCGAAGACCGAGGTGAGAAAGAGGGCCAGGGCGCTGAGGACCGGGATCTCGACGGAGTACTCCACCCGCAGCACAGGCTTCCACACCGAGCCGCTCCAGGAGAAGCTTCCCACGACGGAGCTCAGGTCGGGCGGTGCATTGTGCCACCACCACATCACGGGCACGGTGATGAGCACCCCGACGACGAGGGCGAGGGCGCCCACCATGATGCCCTCGTACACGACCGTCCGTCCGATCCCGTAGGCGGTGGTACCCAGAGCACGCACCACCGCGAACTCCTTCTTCCGCTCGAACGTCCCGATGATCATCGTGTTGGCCACGCCGAAGACGGCCATCCCGAAGACGATGATGATGATGAGGAAATTCCATGCGCCCATGAGATCGATCGATTGCGCGAGCTCGGGCCGGAGCTGCCTCCAGGAGCGGACGTCCAGCGCAAGCGTGCCGCCGGCCAATCGGGCGCTCAGCGCATGGGAGATGGTGTCCACGTCCCGCGGACGGGTGACGTCGAGCGCGATCTCGTGGATGCGCTCGGGGCCCATGGCCAGCAGCGTCTGGAGGTCGGGGAGCGGGAGGATGGCGTAGGACGCGTCGATGGCCGGGGTCCCCGTGTGGAAGATGCCCGACAGCGTGTACAGGTCGTTGCCCAGCGAGCCGTCGGCGGCCGGGGCGACCAACACGATCTCGTCGCCCACCTTCACGCCGAGCTGTCGGGCCATCTCGGAGCCCAGTGCGACCTCGTGCGCGCCGGGCCGGGGGACGCGTCCCGAGTCGATCGTGGAGAGGATCGTGGTCACCTTGGCCTCTCGAACCGGATCGACGCCCAGCAGCACGCCGGCCTCGGTCCGGTCCCCCGCCGACACGAGTCCACCCCCGTAGAGCCGAGGCGTCGCCGCCACCACGTCGGGATCGGCGTCGATCGCGGCCAGGAGCGAGTCGACGTTCGTGCCCGCGTCTCCGCCGATGGTGGCGTACATCTTCCGGTCGGGAAGGTAGCCCGCCGCATGGATCTGGACCTGGCCGCTGAGGAGACGCGTGCCGTTCTGCACCAGCTCGGCGGTCATCCCGTCGTCCAGTCCGGCCATCACGACGGCGGCCAGGTAGCCGAGCGCGAGCGCCGAAGCCGTGATCAGAGTCCGGCTACGATGGCGCCAGAGATTGCGCCATGCGACCCGCCACCACACCGCCTCCCGGGAAGACACGTCAGTGATCCCGCGATCTCAGATTCCGGAGGCTGAAGAAGTCCTTGGTCAGCCCGACGTTGAACTCCAGATCCCTGTAGACGAGCATCGTGTACTCGTCCGGCTTGTCGGTCGGCACGACCTTCATGACGCTCGGGACGAGTCTGCCGCCCATGACCTTGTAGTCCGAGAACGTCAGGGTGCGCACCAGCTTGCCGTCCTCGTCGTAGTAGCGCGCCCAGGTGGGCATGAGGTCCTTCTTGCGGACCTGCTCCTCGATGTGGCCCCAGACCACGGCGGCCTCGGGCTTGGGCGTGAGGTAGAATTCCCATACCGCCACGCCGTTGCGGTCTCCTTCGAACGAGATCTTGATGTCGTAGTCGTCGACCATGCGGCTCTCCTTCACCAGATCGTCGTTGGTGAAGTGCGAGCCCATCCAGGAGCCCATCATGAGCGAAGGTGGGACCTTGATGGTCCGGTCCACGCGCGGCAGGTAGTTCCAGACCTCGTTGCCGGCTTTGAGCGTGGCCGTGCCGGCCTCCCGCGGGGGGGCCGTGACCCGTACCAGCGAGTATTCGGTCCCGAGCGACCACACCTCCATGTCGAGCGTGCGCGACCAGTGCTCGGTCTTGATGCGCATCTCCATCTTTCCGTGGCTGGAGGCTCCGCGCATGAGGCGGTCGACCCGGTCGACGATCTCCTTGGCCGACTGGGCGCGGAGCGGGGTGGCGAGGACGGTGGCGACGAGTGCGGCCACGGCTCCGGCCCACAGCTGCCGGCGAACGGCACGCCGGACGGGGGGGCGAGGAAGGCCCATCATGACGGATTCTCGCTTGTCTGAGCCGCCAGCAGCAGCTCGGTGAATCGATTCCACGCTCGGTCCAGCACCTCGTGATCGCCCATGATGAGGTGGTGCAGCGCCAGCCCGTCGAGCATGACTTCCACCATGCGGGAGGTCACCGCGGGTACCTCTTCGGGCCCCAGCGCCGGGGCCAGCGCCTCCACCGTGCGGTCGTGCATCTCGAAGGCGCCGCGGGCCAGGCGCTCCCGGAAGCGGGTGTCGAACATTCCCTTGATGAAGAACACGAAGTAGGCCTGGAGGAAGCGCTCGTTGTCGACCAGGGCGCGCATCTCGCCGGCGAAGTACGCGAGTCGCTCCGCGAGCGGGGCGTCACCCTGCTTCGCCTCTCCGATGAACTCGAAGAAGACCTCTTCCAGGGCCGCGAGCGGGATTTCGTCGAGGGTATCGAAGTAGTGGAAGAGCGTGGCCTTGCTCACGCCGACTTCCCGCGCCAGGGCGGAAGCGGTGAACCGGTCCGGGCCTTCACGGCCCATCAGCTCGATCGCCGCGTGGACGATCCGGCTGCGGGTGCTTTCGTCCGTGTCCATGGCTTGGACGCTAATGCTGACCGACCGGTCGGTCAACATGCTTGGAGGACGCCTCGGAGGGCGGGTGTCCGGAGGGGATCAGGAGCGTCGCCGGAGGATCGAGTCCATGGCTCCGCGCAGCGCATCGCCACGAAATCCGCGGCGGGCCAGGTATCCGTAGAGGCGGCGGCGTGCCTTCTCTCGCTCCGGATCGCGCGGGTCCGCGCTCAACGCGCGGAGCACCTTCGTGCCCTGGCGGGCGAGCCATCCGTTCGCGACCTCGAGCGCCAGCGTCTCGTCCGTGACCTCCTGGTCGCTCAACACCTCGTTGACGACCCTGTCGGCCGTCTCGGGCGCGATCCCCTTGGCGCGGAGCTCGGAGGAGAGTCGAGTCCGTCCGCGGGGCCGGTGACGCAGGCGATCACGGACGAAGGCGGCCGCGACGGCGTCGTCGTCGAGGAGCCCGCGTTGCTCGAGGAGATCGAGGCAGGAAGCGACGCGAGCTGGACGGAATCCCTTGGAGAGGAGCCTGCGTCGGAGCTCGGCTCTGGTACGGGCGCGGTAGGAGAGAAGCGTGAGGGCAGCGTCACGCACGCGGATGTCCGCGTCGGCGTTGAGGAGATGGTGACGGCGGTTGGCGGGGAGGGGGTCGTCGACGCCCAATCGGCTCCGCTCGAGGGCTTCGAGGGCGACCTCCAGCGGCGCTCCGGAGTCGAGGTGGATACGCACGTGAAGTCCGCGGGGCCGAAGAGGCTCGATGCGGGTGATGCGGGGATCGTCGGGGGTCGAGTCAGCCCTTCTGGGCATACCAGCGTCCGTCCAGGAGATCGTGGTACAGGATGACGGCACGTCCGTCGTCCAGGACGACGGCACGGTAGTCCCGGGAGAGGGGCCGGCGCCACCACTCGTCGTCGATGCGCCACCGCTCCCGTATGGTCTCGACGCGTCGGGACGGACGTCCCTGAAGGCGCACGAAGAGCGGCTCTCCGTCCTCGTCGGTACGAACGTCCACGGGTCGGGGTCGGCCCAGGGGAAGCAGGCGTGGGGTGTCGCTCACGGATCGAAGCTCAGAAGCGCGTGTCTGCGCTCGGGAATCCGCGACCACGGATCCACCTCGACGACGCGATAGAGAGGGGAGTGGCCCAGCTTCAGCTTCAGCTCCCTCACCGCGTCTCGGAGGGAGGGCGGCACGTCTCCCCGGGCCAGGTCCCGGCCTCCCGCGGCCCGGCCGGCTTCGTCTTTGCGGTCGAAAAGGCTCGTCTGGGCCGTGGGTGCTCCGAACTGAAACAGCTCGAGGATGAGGGTCTTCACCGCTCGCGGAGGAGGAGAAAGGCTCATCTTCGCCCGGAGGGGGTGGACGATGCGCTCCCGCTCGGACGTGGGCTCGCGGAGGACGGCCTCCACGAACCACGATCCACCTCCTTCCAGATGGGCGCCCATGCGTACGCCCGTGACGCTGCGGCCCCGGCGGGCGGGGCGTGACAGGGCCCGCTCCACCAGACGACGCAACGCTCCGTGAAGCGTATCCACCAGCCCCACGGGCGTGGGAAAGTCCAGGGAGACCCGGATGGGGCGGGGGCGATGCCATGGGCGAACCGGGTCGATGCGTCGGCCGACGGCCCAGGCCCGGGCCTCGCGGCCGCGCTCGCCGAACTGGGCCACCAGGGAAGGCTCCGGGAGACGTCCGAGCTCGCCCAGGGTGGCGACGCCCAGCCGCTCAAGCCTCTGGATCATCAAGGGATCCACCGGGAGCACGCTCACGGGACAACGGGCCAGGAAGGTGACGAGGCGCTCCTCGGAGATCACGACGGGCTCACCCACCCGGGCGGATGCGGCGGCGACCCAGGCTCCGAACGTTCCCGGTGCCATGCCCGCCCGTGTGGCGGCGACCAGTGGGGCGGGGAAGATACCGAAGAGCGAGCGGAGTGCCCGATCCACCTGCTTCGCCGGCGGACCGAACAAGCGATCGAGGCCGTCCATCCCCAGGAAGACCCGCCCCCGGCCTGCGGGCTCGACGATCGGCGTGAGCTCGGCCAGCATCTCGATCATGCTCTCGGAGGCCGCGTCGTAATGGGCCGGATCGGGCTCGAGGAGGGTGAGCGAAGGGCAGAGGGAAACCGCCTGGGAGACGAGCTGTCCGGGCCGGACCCCCGAGATGGAGGCGCGCTCCGAGACCTGCCAGACGGTTCGACGCACGCTCTCTCCAGGGGCGAGAAGGGCCACGGACGTCGTATCCAGCCCGGGCGACCGGACCAGCTCGAGGCGGAGCTCGAACGTGGGGAGCCAGAGGCACAGCGCCCTCCGGCTTCCCCGCGCGGTAGACGAAGGGACAGGAGAAGCGGGGAATGCCGTTCGCGATCCGCGCTCGCCGGTCCAGGTTTCCGGAGCCCGCTCGTGGGACGCATGTCCGACGTCTCGAACCCACCCACCGTCCGAGTGGGTGGGAACACCATGCGCATTGGAGCCGGGCTCGGACATGGCAGGATGGGACGGGATACGAAGGGGCGACGAACGTCGGCGACGGATACCGAAGATAAACCGAAAGTAGAGGCCGTGCAAGATTCGCAGACAGGGAAGGAGAAGGGCACTTCGGGTGCTTCGCTACGTGTCGAGAAGGTCGCGCAGCGCCTGGGCGAGCTCGAGCTTCGTGAACGGCTTGGACAGCAGCGGTTCGATGGGCACCCGGCTCTCTTCGAGTCCGGATGGATCGAGGTAACCAGATATGAATAAAGCCTTTAGGTCATCTCGTTTCAACCTGAGTCTACGTACGAGCTCGAGCCCGGACGTGCCCGGCATCACCACGTCCGTGACGAGGAGATCGATCGGGTGCGGGCCGCTGTGCGGCCACAGCTCGTCGTAGACCGCGAGCGCCTCGTCTCCCGAGTGCGCTTCGGTTACCTCGTAGCCCAGATCCCGGAGCATCCTCCCCGTCAGCTTCCGCACCGCCTCGTCGTCTTCGGCCAGCAGGATGTGCTCGGTTCCCTGATCGACGCTGCCGTGTCGGTGCTCTTCGGGCGTATAGCGCTCCAGGTCCGATCCGTCGATGCTCGGCAGGTAGACCCGGAACGTCGTCCCGGTTCCCGGCTCGCTCGTGACCCAGATGCTTCCGCCGCTCTGCTTCACGATGCCGTAGACCGTGGCCAGACCCAGACCGTCTCCGTGTCCACGCTCCCTCGTGGTGAAGAACGGCTCGAAGATCC
>JBJKRT010000013.1:0-71363 GCA_046704545.1 Longimicrobiales bacterium | reverse complement strand
CCCGGGCTCACGGTTCATTCGCACGAACGACCGCACGTCCTCGTCGTTTGCGGCGATGTCGCGCCGCACGACGCCGTCTCCAGGGGACGGCACCTGGGTCCGAGCCTCTTCGAGCCGTGTCCGCAGCACGTCCTGGGCGAGCGTCGCGAATCGCGCGCTCTTCGGCTCGACCTTGCCGGCCCTGGCCTCGCGCAACGTACCCTCATAGACGGCATGAAGAAGCGCTCCGCGTCGGAGCGGGTCGAGCCATCGGTCGGGATCCAGCTCGGGATCGTCGGGTGGGCGGATGCGCAGGACGTTGCCGTGGAGATAGCGGAGCGGGCACGCCCCCAGATCCTCCAGGCGGCTCGCCGACAGCACGAGATCGGGACGTCCGCGGGGATCGAGCTCGGGCCGAGGCCGGACCACGCCGTGGTGGGGTCCCGGACGTTCGCCCCGCCTCGCCTCTCTCGCCGCGAGACCGGCGTCCAGACGGCCGAAGGCCGCGCGCACCGCGTCCGTCCCGCGACGCAGCACGCCCCCGCCGCCGAGGGCCCGCATCCACACGTCGTCGCCGTCGAGCGAGGGGAGCCCGGCGCTCGGCAAGGGACACGCCACGCGCCCCAGCTCCCGATGCAGATCGTCGAAGGTGACGTCTCCGTCGCCGCGACGCAGCCGCAGCGCCTGGAGAAGCACCGGCGACGGCGCGACCGATCGAGCCTCCACCGCATTCCAGGCCCCGTAGCTCAGCGTCACATCCCCCCGCGATCGCGCGAGCAGCGCAGCGAGGCGGAATACCCGCTCGCGCAGGAGGTCGGACGACGTGGGCAACGCGGCCCCCAACGAGCGCCGATCGGAGTCGGGCAGCACCGCGTCCTGCACGCCCGACCCCGGAACCCGTTCGGCATCCACCCCCACGATGAACACGGTGCCCCTGCCCGAGAGCCCCCCGTGCTCGAGATCCGAGAGGTGCAGGTGTCCTCCCTCGGAGCGCCACGGGGCTCCGGCATCGTCCGGACGCATGGGTACCGGCGCCCGCACCCGCACGGCGAGACGCCGCCGCAGAATCGCCAACGCGGCCTCGAACTCGGTGCGCCGGCCGAGCGTCGCCTCCACCCGCTCCAGGATATGCTCGACCTGCTCGCGCGCCGTCGCATCCGGCCCTTTCCCCTTCGGAACACGGCGCAGAAACGCCGACAATCCTCTGGCCAGCTCGGCCGGCGAGACCGGGCGTCCGCCCTCCCCCATCCGGTCGGGCACCGACGGCGTCTCGCGCAGCGCCGGGAAGAGGACGGACCGGAGCGCCTCCAGCTCTGCGCGGGCACGCTCCTTCCTCCGTTCGAACTGCTCGGCGGATTCCCATCGGCTCGCCTCGAGCGTCTCGAGCGCGGCGAGCCCGGCGCGAATCTGGTCGCGGTATCGACGGCGTCCCCACCCGATACGGAGCGATCGGAAGCGACGGCCGAGGTCGGCGGGCGCGTGGAACCGCCCTCGTCGCCGAGGCCGCAGATCACCGGCCTCGAGCAAGCGACGGATCACGTGCGCCTGAAATCCTTCCGCGATCCACTCCAGATAGGCTTCGACCACCCGGCCGGTGCGGGTCCGCTCCACCGGAAGACCCACCGCGTACGTCACGGGGATACCGAGGCGAACGGAAAGCGCATGCAGCGCCGAGCCGTATGCGACGGGATCGGTCGCCACGATCTCCACATCGTCCCAGCGACGCCCCGCGGCTGCGACGCGTCGCAGCACTTCCCACAGCTCGTCATTGATGGAGCCCGCACGGAAGAGCTCGATCCGCAGCCCACCCGCATCGGCCGGAGTCTCCGTCGGCGCGTGCAGGAAGGAGCCGGCGCATCGCGGCTCGGCCGCCCGCCACAGAATTCCGTCGGGAACGTCGAGCCCCACGACCGGATCGGTCTCGAGCACCTCCGCTCCGCGGGCGCGAAGCGCGTCGATCATCCGGCCCACGAGCCCCCGGCATCCGAGCCCGGGCACGAGCGCGACCGAATCCGCGCCGAGCGCGGCGGGCAGCGCGGTCGGCGAGCGATCGAGCGCCTCCAGGGCCAGAGCGAGCACGGTCGCCGTATCCGCGCGCCGACCCTCCTTCAGCGACCGTTCGTAGCGCTCCAGCACCCGAGCGAGAAGGAGTCGCCTGCGGCGATCGCGGCCTCGCGCGCCGCGCAGCCCCGAGACCCCGATCCCGGCGAGGCGAACCGCCGTCACCGCCCCGTGCACGGCCTCGCGGAAGCCGACGCCTTCGGTGAGCTCGTCGAGGTCGCCTCCCACACCGCCGCGCACCGCCTCGTCCAGCGCCTCGTCGAGGAGGGCCTGCTGTTCGAACGGATCGAGGAGGCGCAGCCCGCCGCCGTCCAGCGCACCGCGGGCCAACGAGAGGGCAAGCGGACGGGGGGTGGTGAGCTCGAAGCCCACCCACCCCCCGTCTCTCAGCGCGAGGCGCCGGAGGAGCTCGTGCGCCCCACCCACGGTCGGGGCCACCACGAGCTTGCGATCCAGGGGACGCGCCACGGCCCATCGGCCGAGGGCGTCCACGAGGGACCCTCCGCCGGTCACTTCACGAACAGCATGTCCCGATAGGTTGGAATCGGCCACAGATCGTCGGGAATCACCTTCTCCAGGCGATCGACGACGCTGCGCACGTCCGCCATCGCCGGAATGATGTTGTCCCTCATGTGCTCGGCCTTCGAGAGCACTTCGTCACCACCCAGCTCCGCGTTCTGCTCGACCAACCGGTCCAGCGTCCCCGAAAGCTCGTCGATGAGCCCGGTGAGCTTGCGGGCCGTCGCCAGGATGCCTTCGACCTCGAAGCCGACCGCTTTGGCACGCTCGGCCGTCGTGAGCAGGTCGTTGAGATAGCGCGTCGCGGCCGGAAGCACCATGGTCGCGGCGATGTCGGCGGCGGTCTCGCCCTCGATGTTGATCGTCTTGAAGTACTGCTCGACGTAGATCTCGAAGCGGGATTCGATCTCGCGCTTGGAGAGCACTCCGTACTTCTCGAAGAGCCCCGCGTTCGCCTCGTCCACCAGCGCGGGGAGCGCCTCGAGCGTGTTCTTCCGGTTCAGCAGGCCGCGGCGCTCCGCCTCCTCGACCCACTCCGACGCGTAGTTGTCGCCGTTGAAGATCACGTGCTTGAACTCGTGGATCTCGTCGGCGAGCAACGCGCGCAGGGCCTCGTCGAAGGACGATCCGTTGTCGAGCGCATCCTCGAGCCTCGTCGTGAGATCGTCGATGGACTCCGCCACGATCGTGTTCAGGACGGTTGCCGGGAACGAGATGCTCTGCGAGCCCCCGAGCGCACGGAACTCGAACTTGTTGCCCGTGAAGGCGAAGGGAGAGGTGCGGTTCCGGTCACCCGCGTGCTTGGGCAGCCTCGGCAGAACCTGCACACCGAGTCCGAGAAGGCCGCTGGACTTGCTCGATTTCGCCTCGCCCGCGCTCTCGATCTGCTCGAAGATGTCCTGGAGCTGGTCGCCCACGAACGCCGAGATAATGGCCGGCGGCGCCTCGTTGGCGCCGAGCCTGTGGTCGTTGCCCGCGTGCGCCACGGCCGCCCGCATCAGGTCCTGATGGCGCGCGACCGCCTTCAGGACGGCGCTGCAGAAGAAGAGGAACTGCATGTTCTCGTGCGGGGTGTCGCCGGGCTCGAGAAGGTTCTGGTCCTCGGTACCGAACGACCAGTTCAGGTGCTTGCCCGTCCCGGTCACGCCGTGAAACGGCTTCTCGTGCAGGAGGCAGACGAACCCGTACTTCCTCGCCACCCGCCGCATGGTCGACATCATGAGCTGCTGATGGTCGGCCGCCTGGTTCGCATCCTCGAAGATCGGCGCCATTTCGTACTGGCCGGGCGCCACCTCGTTGTGCCGGGTCTTGAGCGGAACCCCGAGCTTGTAGAGCTCGGTCTCGACCTCGTTCATGTACTCGAGCACCCGCTCGGGAATGGACCCGAAGTAGTGATCCTCCATCTCCTGGCCCTTGGGCGGCTTCGCGCCGAACAGCGTGCGGCCGGTGGTGACGAGGTCCGGACGCCGGTAGAAGAACTCCTGGTCGATGAGGAAGAACTCCTGCTCCGGTCCGAGCGTGGCCCGCACCGCCTTGGGCGGGCTGCCGAAGAGCCGGAGCGCACGACGCGTCTGCTCGTCGAGCGCGTGCATGGAGCGAAGCAGCGGCGTCTTCTTGTCGAGCGCGTCTCCCGTCCATGACGCGAACGCGGTCGGGATGCACAGATAGGCGGCCCCGTTGTTCTCCATCAGGAACGCCGGCGAGGTCGGATCCCAGGCGGTGTAGCCGCGCGCCTCGAAGGTCGCCCGGAGACCGCCGGAGGGGAACGACGACGCGTCCGGCTCGCCCTGCACGAGCTCCTTGCCATTGAACTCGGTGATGGCGCGTCCGTCACCGAGCGGCACGAGGAAGGAGTCGTGCTTCTCGGCGGTGAGGCCCGTGAGCGGCTGGAACCAGTGCGTGTAGTGCGTCGCCCCCTTCTCGAGTGCCCACTCCTTCATCGCGACCGCCACCGCGTCGGCGACGGACGGATCGAGCTCCGTGCCGTTGCGTACCGTCGACAGGAGCGCCTCGTACTGAGGCTTCGGGAGACGGGACTTCATCTGGTGGAGGCCGAAGAGGTTCTCGCCGAACACCTGCTCCAGGCCGGGACGCTTCTTCCCCTCGCCGTTCGACGTCACGGGCGAGGTGTAGGTGGCGGCGGCCAGGATATCGAAGCGGGGAATGACACGGGTCATGGACAGTTCCTCTTGGGAGAGTGTATTCCGGCTCCCACGCCGGGACGGTGTCGAAGGTGACCGCAAGGACGTCCCGCGGCAAGACTCACTTGTGGCTATTTTGCATAAATATGATTACGCTAATTGAAGTAGACTAGCATATATACAAGGATATCCCGGAGCATGGCCTTCGTCGGCAGGCATCACGAGCTGGGCACCCTCCGGTCCGCGCTCGACCACGTCGACGCATCGCTCGTAAGCGTCACGGGTCCGCGCGGATCGGGAAAGAGCGCGCTCGTCGGACGGGCCGTCGAGGGATCGCCCGCGCTCCTGCACCGCGTGCCGCCGCTTCCCGAGCCGCAGCAGCGGAGCGCACTGGCGCACCATCTCCGGGACGAGCTTCCGGGCCTCGGCCGATCGACGCGTGAGGATGCGGACGACGAGCTCGACGGATCGTGGGAGGCCCTCTTCGACTTGCTCGTGGACGCCGCGGCGACGGAGGGTCCGGCGCTCGTGCTCGTCCTCGACGACGCGCACCGGCTGTCCGAGTCGCGTGCCCGCATCCTGCCTCCGCTCGAAGCGGCCCTGGAGCGCGCACGAAGGGAGAGGCGGCGACTCCACGTCATCCTGGTCGGGCGCCCGGGCGAGATTCCCGGCAGCGACGAGCCGACCGTGCGCCTGGCCCCCCTCGCCTTCCGATCGGCGTGCGCGCTTCTCCCGGGCGGCGACGCAGCGGAGAAGATCCGGGCGTACGCGGTCTTCGGAGGCCTGCCCGCTCACCTCTCCCTCCTCGACCCCGACGCGACGCTGGCCACGAACCTGCGCCGGACGGCCTTCGCACCCGGCGCTCCGCTGAGGGAGGGAGGCCTCGACCTGCTCGAGCGCGATCTCCAGACTCCGTCGCGCTATGCCGCGATCCTCGGCACGCTGTCGAGGGGAGAGGCCGACTGGGGACGCGTGCACGAGGGCGTGGGAGATCTGACGCGCAGCGGCCAGGTGGCTCCGTACCTCAAGAAGCTCGAGGAGCTCGGACTCGTCGAGATACGCCAGTCTCTGGACGCCGGCCCGCGCGCCCGCAACCGACGCTACGCGGTGGCCGACCCGTTCCTCTCCTTCTGGTTCCGATTCGTCCTGCCGACGCGTGCGCACGCCGGACTGGACAGCGCCGACGCGCTCACGGCCGCGGTACGGCGAGACCTCGATGCGCACGTCGCGCGCGTGTTTCCGATGATCTCCCGCCAGTACATGGCGCTCGATGCCATGGAGACGCTCGGAGCGAACGCACGCGAGCACGGGAGCCTGTGGGGTCCCGGATACGACATCGACGTCGCGGGGCTGCTCCACTCGGGCGTCGCATTCTACGGACGCGCGCTGTGGAGCGCGGAGCCCGCGGATGCCGATGCGCTGAGCGTGCTGGACCGCGAGATCGGGGAGACGCGTTACGGGTTCGGGCGTGAAGCGCGGTTGCGAATCGTGTTCTCGGGCACGGGGTCCACCCCGGCGCTCGAGCGCGCCGCGGCGCGTCGCCACGACGCCGTGCTACTGGGACCCGAGGACCTGGTCGGAGCGTGAGCCACTCCCCAGGCACCGCTCACGTCTGCCACCGGCTTCCGCTGACCACGACCCAGCCCGCATCGGTCTCCATGAGGTACAGCCGCACGCCTTCCGCATACCCGAGCGGCGCCTCGTCGGGCGCCCGGCGGAAGTGGGTCTCCGAGTCGAGTGACACCATGGCGAACGGGCCCCTCCGCAGCACCCGGCCCGGCCGGTAGAGAATGCCCGGCAGGCGTGGATCCCGCGCGCGCCACGCTCGCATGTCCACGAGCCCCGCGCGGCCCTTCCAGCGACTCGCGCCGGACGGGAGGCCGTCTTCCAGCACGAAGGCCGGAATCGTGTCGTGGCGCTCACGCCGGCCGAAGATCCGGGCAGCGCCCGAGCCTGGGTCGAGCACGGGCCACGGCTCCGCTCCCTCGATCTCGATGGAGAGCAGGCGATCGACGAGCGCCACCGCGGTGGCGCTGTCCGCACGCAGATGCGCCGGATCGAGAATCGATTCGACAGCCCGCACCGCCAGCGCCCTCCTGGGCTCGGAGCTCGCGCATGCGCGGCTCCGGCGCCGCGGGCCACTCCTCGGCGATCGTCCGGCACACCTCGGGCGCGCACGGCCCAGCGCCCCGTGTCGGGCACGCCCGCCGGAGGCCGCTCGGTGAGCCACCAGGGCATGTTCTGATAGAACACGTTGGTGTCCACGCCGGCGGCGAAGGCGAGGCCCGGATCCTCTTCGTACGGGCTCACGAGCGCCCACGTCGTCGAGTCGATCTGCGGCGGGAAGCGCATGATGTCGTTGACGACGGCGGCCGTGTCCCCGTTCTCGAGGAGAAGCGTGCGCAGCGTGTCCTCACGAAACGCGCGTCCCCCCCAACGCGCGACCATCCCGTAGAGACGGTCGCGCTCCGCAGGGTCGACCGAGCGCGCCCATACCCCGAGGAGCGAGTCGCGCAGGGCGACGTCCCCCTGGGCGAGACGGCGCTCGAGCCTGGTCCTCGGCATCCGGACCATCCCCCCACGGCTCTTCCGCTCCCGCTCCGCCCGCTCGGCCGCCACTGCCACGTACGCTGCGGAGTCGTAGAGGACGATCTTGCGGATGCGGTCGTAGCGCGCCGGCGTCTCGAACGTGCGCCCGTCGGCATATCGAAGCGTGGCCGTTCCCGAGAGCTCCGTGGTGTCTCGGCGAACGCGGTAGAGGCCGAGCGTCGGATCGAACAGGTAGCGGCCACGGATCGTGCCGATCGCGTCGCGCTCCACGATCGGAATCGTGTCCAGAGACCACTCGACCCGCGGCTCCCGCTCGCGATAGTGGACCAGGGCGCTGTCACGCACCACCCAGAGGCGGTGCCCGCCGAGATTGGCATCGTGAGGGCCCCGCCCGGCAAAGGCCTCATCCCTCGGGTCCGCCCAGGATCCTCGCATTGCGCTCGTGCGTCTCCCGATAGAACGAGGGCAGATCCCCAGGGAGCTGCACGGGAGTCCCGAACGACATCGCTCGCAGATAATCCGCCGTGCGCGCGATCGACTCGCGGCCGCCGACGGGGCCGTGCGCGGGTACAACGGTCCGGACGCGCCCGTCCCCGTGCCACGTGTCGAGCCCCGCGATCCACCTCGCGACCGCCTCCCGCTCGTTCACGAACGGCAGCGGCGTTTCGACCGCGTCTCCGGCCAGCAGCAGGCCCCACTCGGGCACGAAGCCCACGAGGGAGTCGGGCGTGTGCCCGGGCAACGCATGGAGCACGATCGTGAGCCCACCCAGGTCGAGCGCGAGCTCCTCGCGAACGGTCCGGCCGGGCGGGACCAGCCGTACGGCGCGCCACGTGTCGGGATCCACCCTCCGGCGCCGGGAGAGCTCCTCGCGCACGTCGTTTCCGAACCGGATCGCCGCCACCTCGTGCGCCACGACCTCGTCCACCCGCTCGAGCCCACAGGTGCCCCACGCATGATCCCAGTCGGCATGGCTGTAGACGACCGTCAAGGGCAGGTCGCCGACGAGCTCCGGCACATGCGCCATCTGATCCGGGTGGGCCAGCGTATCCCATAGGAGCGCTCGCCGAGCCCCCAGCAGGAGCGCGGCGCGCACGTCGAATCCCTCGACCTCCGTCTCGAGGAGATGGAGGCCCGGGCGAAGCGTGCGGACGGCGACGGTATGCATGGATCGAGGGCTGAGGTGAAACGACGTACGGAGCACGATACCCGACGGCGGTCGCGCCGTCACCATGCGGGGGTCATGGCTCGGGGCCTCCTCCCCAGACATACCGCGGACGACATGAAAGCGTGTAGGCTCTGCGGCGTATGTTCTCCATGTGTTCAACCTGCCCGCGCGCGCGGGCACGACCTGCTCGAGATCCTCCGCCAGGGAGGAAGGCGATGATCGGACGGTTCGCAGTCACGATGCTCACGGTCTCCGCGCTGGGTCTGGCCCCGGCCACCGCGATCCGGGCGCAGGCCGAGGGAAGCGGCGAGGTAGGCACCCGGTTCCGCGTGCTCGTTCCCCCGCTCTACCCCACGGCGAACGCCGACGACGGCTTCGGCAAGGACGCGGCCGACAAGCTGCGCGATCTCATCAACACACTGCCCACGCACCAGCCCGTTCCGCAGAAGGAGATGAAGGCCGCGCTCAAGCGCTACAAGCTCGAGACGAAGGATCTCGACTGCATCCGTACCCGCCAGCTCGCGTCGCGAATCAACGCGCAGGTGGCGCTGTGCGCCGACTACCACCGTCAGGGTGACGATCAGGAGATGCTGGACGCCACGTTCTACGACGTCGCCAGCGGGGACTCCTTCAGGGTGAAACCCCACGCGTTCGCCAAGAAGAAGCCCGACCTGGCCGCACGATACATCTTCGACACGTTCCACACCTACGTCGAACAGCTGAGCGCAGCCCGCGACTGCAACCTCTACGCGCAGAGCAAGGACTTCGCGAACGCGATGCCACGATGCGACCGGTCCCTTCAGCTCAACCCGGACGCCGTCGGCAGCCGCTACACGAAGGCGGACATCCTCTTCCAGGAAGAGAAGTACGACGCGGCCCTCGAGGAGCTGAAACGCATCCTCGCCCAGGACCCGAACCATCAGAACGCCCTCTCGCTGGCAGGCTACATCAGCGCGAAGCTCGGGAAGGACGAGGACGCCAGGGCATACTACGAGCACTACCTGCAGCTGGACCCGTCCGACGTCCAGGTCCGCATGAAGATCGCCTACGACCTGGGCAGGGCCGGCGACCCCGTCGGCGCCATGCAGCTCATCCAGAAAGGTCTGGCGATGGCGCCCGACAACGCGGACCTGCTCACGCAGTACGCTGCGTTCGCCTTCAACGCGGCGCTGAAGGTCGACACGGCCGGAAGTGAGGCGGGCGACAGCGCCGGCATCCCGGCCGAGGCCGCAACGTACTACCGGGACGCGGTCCAGGCCGGAGAGAAGGTGCTCGCCGCCAAGGGCTCGGAGACTCCGGTCGTGCTGCTCCGCAACTCCATTGCGGCCTACCTCAAGCTGAAGGAAGCGCCGCGGGCCCTCGCGCTCGGACGCCGCGCCCTGGTGGCTCACCCGACGGACGCCGGACTCTGGTCGGCCTACGCGACCGCGCTCCATGAGAACGGACAGATCGACCCGGCCATCGCCGCGCTCGACTCGGCCAGGAAGCTCGACCCCTCGAACGCGATGGCAGGCCTGAAGCAGGGCAGCTGGCTCATCGGCGCCGGACGCCTGTCCGACGCCCTCGCCGTTCTCCGTCCGATCGCCACGAGCACCCCGGAGGATGCGGACCGGGCCGCTCAGCTGATCATGGCGGACGCGTACGCCAATGGCGTCAAGAAGGAGCACTACGACTACGCCGCCAAGGGCATGGCCGCCGCGCTCAAGCTCCCGAACCTGAGCGAGGGATTGCAGCGCCAGCTCAACTTCTGGGATGCCTACTCCATCTACCGGGGAGCGATCACGGCACAGAAGCCGCTGACTCTCGCGACGGCCCGGGCCACCCTGCCCAGGTTCCGGCACGTCCTCGAGCTGCTCCGCCACGTCGGCGACTACCCGAAGACGGTGGGCGTGCCGCTCGGCCGGATGGTCGCCAACTGCCGTCAGTACGTAGAGATCCAGCAGGCCATCATCAAGCGGGGCAAGTGACGCCGCTTACCGTCCCGCTCAGCCTCTCCTACACGTCCAGGTTCTTCACGTACTTGGCGTTCTTCTCGATGAACTGACGGCGCGGCTCGACCTCGTCACCCATGAGCCGGTCGAAGAGGCCCGACGCGATGGCGGCGTCCTCGATCGTCACGCGCAGGATCGTGCGCGAGTCCGGGTCCATCGTCGTGCGCCAGAGCTGCTCCGGGTTCATCTCGCCGAGCCCCTTGTAGCGCTGGATGCCCACGCCTCGGCCTTCACCGTCCTTGCCGCCGAGCCTCTTCACGTAATCGTCGCGCTCGTCTTCCGTGTAGGCGTAGAGCTCCTGCTTGCCCTTGTGCACCCGGTACAGCGGAGGCTGCGCGATGTAGACGTAGCCTTCCTCCACGAGCTCGCGCATCTGACGGAAGAAGAACGTGAGCAGCAGCGTCCGGATGTGCGCGCCGTCGACGTCGGCGTCCGTCATGATGATGATCTTGTGATAGCGCGCGTTGTCGAGCTCGAAGTCCTCCTTGATGCCGGCACCGATCGCGGTGATCATCGCGCGGATCTCGTCGTTGGACAGGATCTTGTCGATGCGGGCACGCTCCACGTTCAGGATCTTCCCCTTGAGGGGCAGGATCGCCTGATACGAGCGGTCGCGGCCCTGCTTGGCGCTGCCGCCGGCGGAGTCGCCCTCCACCAGATACAGCTCGCACAGAGACGGATCGGAGATCGAGCAGTCCGCAAGCTTGCCGGGCAGCACTCCGCCCTCCAGCGCGCTCTTCTTGCGTGCCAGGTCGCGTGCCTTGCGCGCGGCCTCGCGCGCCCGGGCCGCCTGGAGCGACTTCTCGATGATCGCCTTGGCGGCCTTCGGGTTCTCGTCGAGAAACGTCGAGAGCTGCTCATTGACCGCCGCTTCGACGGCGCCGCGGACCTCGCTGTTGCCGAGCTTGGTCTTGGTCTGGCCCTCGAACTGGGGCTCCATGACCCGCACGCTCAGCACACAGGTGAGGCCTTCGCGCACGTCGTCGCCGGAAAGGCTCTCGTCCTTCTTGAAGATGTTGTTCCGGCGCGCGTAGTCGTTGATCGTGCGCGTGAGCGCGGCCTTGAACCCGGTGAGGTGCGTGCCGCCTTCGTGGGTGTTGATGTTGTTCACGAAGGCGTGCGTGTTCTCGGAGAAGCCCTGATCGTACTGGAGCGCCAGCTCGATCTCGGCCTCCGGCTTGGTCGCCTCGAAATAGCAGATCTTGTCGTGGAGCGGCTGCCGTGCGGCCCGCAGGTACTCCACGTACTCCGCCAGGCCCCCCTCGTACTGATAGGAATCCGAGAGCTGCGGATCAGGACGCTCGTCGCCGAGGTTGATCTTGAGGCCCTTGTTGAGGAAGGCCAGCTCCCTCAGCCGGTTCGACAACGTCTCGAAGCTGTACTCGAGCTCGGTGAAGATCTCCGGGTCGGGCTTGAAGGTGACGATCGTGCCGCTGCCCGCCGCCTTGCCGAGCTCTTCGAGCTCCTTGGTCTTGATTCCCCGCTCGTAGCGCTGATGGTAGCGCTTGCCGTCCCGATGGACCTCGACCTCGAGGTACTCGGACAGGGCGTTCACCACGCTCACGCCGACGCCGTGCAAGCCACCGGAGACCTTGTACGTGCTCTTGTCGAACTTGCCGCCGGCGTGCAGCGTCGTCATCGCCAACTCGACGCCCGGGACCTTCTCGATCGGATGGATGTCCACCGGGATCCCGCGCCCGTCGTCGACCACCGTGACGGAGTTGTCCGGATGGATCGTGACGGTGACCTCCGAGCAGTATCCCCCCATCGCTTCGTCGATGGAGTTGTCGACGACCTCGTACACCAGGTGGTGCAGCCCCCTCGCGGAGGTCGAGCCGATGTACATGCCGGGGCGCTTGCGGACCGCCTCCAGGCCCTTGAGAACCTGGATCTGTCCAGCAGTGTAATCGCCGTTGTCTTTCTTCTTGGCTACCATGTCCGCTCCGTGAGCAGTTGGCCTACTCCGTCTCCGCCAGCACGAAGACAATTCGCTCCAGGGGAGCCTCCGGTAGCCGCGCGTTCACGCGCTCCAGAAACTCCCCCTTCATCATGTTCAGCTCCATGAGCCACGCGCTCGTGCGTACCTCCACGAACAACGTGGCATCCGACACGCCGCGTGCGCGCGTGACGCGCGCGACGTGCTCCCCGACGATCTCGGGCCACAGCTCGAGCACGCCCATGCGGCGCACCTGATCCTTCAGACCGTGCTTCTCCAGGACGGAGCCGACCACGTCCGCCACCTTCGTCGGCTTTCCGCCCCGCTCGCTCACGCGGCGACCCTCCCGGCCCGCACACGCCAGCGCGGCAGGGCGTCCGCCCGGATCCGCACGTCACTGTCCTTCGGAGCCGTGAGGATAACCTGCCCCACTTCCTCGCGCTCCATGAGCTCGAGAACGCGCTCGCTGCGTCCAGCGTCCAGCTCGGCGAACACGTCGTCCAGGAGAATCATGGGCTCGTGCCCCCTCACCTCCCGGATCGTCCTCGCCTCGACGAGCCGAAGCGCCAGGGCCGCCGTGCGACGCTGGCCTCCCGAGCCGTAGCCTCTGAGGTCGAGGGCGTCTCCCTCGTCCTCCAGGCTCAGCCGAACCTCGTCGCGGTGGGGCCCGACGACGGTCACCCCGAGCCGCCGCTCACGCTCGGCCGAGCCCGCCAGCGCCTCCCGGTACGCCTCGGCTACGTCCTCTTCCGTCCGAGCGCCGTCCAACGCGACATCGGCGCTGTACTCCATGTGCGCACCCGAGCCGCCGGCTACCGCCGCATAGTACTCGTCGAACGCACCGCAACGCTCCTCCACCCAGGCTCGCCGAAGGCTCATGACCGTCGCGCCCGCCCGGATCAGGCCGGGATCCCATGACGCGACCACCGCGCGGGGTTGGTCGCCCTTGAGCGAAGCGTTGCGCCGCGCCAGGATCTTGCGGAAGTCCTGGAGCGCACGCAGGTAGGCCGGCTCGCTCAACGAGAGCACGATGTCCAGAAACCGACGCCGCTCGGCTGGAGGCCCGCTCACCAGATCCACGTCCGCGGGACTGAAGACGACCGCTCCGAGGTATCCCAACCCGTCGCTCATGCGCTCGGGCTCGGTCCCGTCGACGGTGATCTTCTTCCGCTTCCCGCGCCGTTCGAACGCCGCGGCGATCTCGACCGGGGCACCTTCGCCCTCGTCCGCGGTCACCGTCCCCACGATGCGAAACACACCTTCGTCGAACGCCACGAGTTGATCGTCCCGGGAACCCCGGAAGGACCGGAATGTCTCCAGGTAATAGATGGCCTCCAGGAGGTTGGACTTTCCCTGGGCGTTGTCCCCGATGATGGCGACGCCCTCCGGAGGGAGCTCCAGATCCTGGATCCCGAGGTTCCGGAAATGACGGAGCGCGAGCCGCGTCAGGCGCACGGACCGCCGGTCGGGAGAAGCCCTCGAAACATCCCGTAATTTAACGCTTCGGCGGGTTGCTTGGCACCCCGGATCATCGGCCCTGGAACTCGGCTTTTCGCTTCTCCAGAAATGCGGCCATCCCCTCTTTCATGTCCTCGGTGGAGGCCAGGAGCCCGAACAGCGACGATTCGAGCTCGAGCGCCTGTCCGAGGGGGGCGTCGAGCGCGTGGCGGACGGACTTCAGCGCCATCCTCACCGCCAGCGGCCCGTTCTTGGTGATTCGCCGCATGAGCTCCCTGGCCCGATCGGCCAGTTCGGCGCGCGGCACGACCGCGGAGACCAGCCCGAGGTGCTCGGCTCGCTCCGCGTCGATCATCTCACCCGTGAGCGTCATCTCGATGGCCGCGCCGAGCCCCACGAGGCGCGCGAGGCGAATCGTGCCGCCGTAACCCGGGATGATGCCCAGACCGACCTCGGGCAGCCCGAAGCGGGCATTGTCCGAGGCGATGCGCAGGTGACAGGCCAACGCGAGCTCACAGCCTCCGCCGAGCGCATAGCCGCCCACGGCCGCGAGAACGGGCTTGGGAAAACGCTCGATCTCCTCGAAGACGCGCTGCCCCGCCCGGCTCACCTCCACGCCCGAGACCGCGTTCATCTTGGCGAGCTCCGCGATGTCCGCGCCGGCGACGAACGCCTTCTCTCCTGCCCCGGTGAGAATCACGCCGCGAACGTCGTCGTCCTCACGGAGGCTCCCGAAGACCTCGGCGAGCTCACGAATGACGTCGGCGTTGAGCGCGTTGAGCTTGTCCTGGCGATCGATGACGACGACGGCGAGGTCGCCGTCCCACTCGAGCCTCACGTGCCTGAGATCGGTCATGGCGGGGTCGGTCCCTGGTGCGGGGGGAGTGTCTCGACGACGCAAGATAGCGTCCCGCCGGGCGATGGAAAAACCGACCTCCACGTCTTACCTTTCCGCCCCGCCGACCTCCGGCCGCGACATGATTCGCGGCTGCTCGCGAGGTCGGCGTCCACGTTCTCGGCCGGACTCGTTCCGGCCGCCATGCAAGGGGGACGCATCCCATGAGTCGGTCGCTGAACAAGGTCATGCTCATCGGTAACGTGGGAAACGATCCGGAGATCCGGGCGACGTCCTCCGGATCCCGGGTCGCCAAGATCTCTCTCGCCACGAACCGCACCTGGTCCGACCGCTCCGGCCAGCAGCAGGAGAAGACCGAGTGGCACCGGCTGACGTTCTTCGGCCGACTGGTCGACATCGTGGAGCAGTGGGTCAAGAAGGGCGACCGCCTCTACGTCGAGGGCCGCATCGAGTATTCCCAGACGCAGGACGACCAGGGCCAGGCGCGCTACTGGACCGACATCGTCATCAGCGAAATGGTGATGCTGGGCTCGACGGTTGCCGGGGGCGGCGGAAGCTACGGCGGCCCTGACAGCGGGTTCGGTGGCGGCGGCAGCGGGGGCTACGGCTCGTCGGCGCCGTCAGGCGGCGGGAGTGACGTGGACGACGACCTGCCCTTCTAGGAGCCTGTCCGAGGAGGTCGCCCTCAGACTTCCGGCTCGAGGTGCGACTCCGTCTCCCAGAGCCCCATGAAGTACTCCTCGTACCGATCCGGGTGCTCTCGGTAGTCGGCGGCCCACACGTCGAAGGGAGGAAGCGCGACCTTGCTCGCCAGCCAATCGGTCGCGATGCGCACCATTTCCACGTAGGAGATCTCGCCCGCCCGACCCTGCTCGCGGAACGCGCGCTGCGCGAGGACATAGATGTCGTCCGGGCTCAGGTAGAGCAGAAGATCCGCCACCTGAGCCGAGCAGTAGTCCAGGTACTTTGCCTGCAGGACTTCGAGGGGCTCGCCACCACCCGGCTGGCCTGCGCCCACGGCGGTCCTCCCGCTGGACATGAAGAAACCCCTCCGACTCACCTCGTAGCGCGCTCGAATCGGGGTTCGTTGGCGCCCTACCTATGGAGCCGAAGGGGCTTGATGCGCAAGCCTCAGGAGACGGGCTGGGAGACCTCCCCGACCACGTTGCCGGGTCCCGAGCCCTGTTCGCGCAGGTGGCGGTAGATAGAAAGACGCGTCAGCCCGTAGAGGACCACACGGCTCAGAAACTCCGGGTCGGTGCGCTGCACCTCTTCCGCCTGGGCCGCGATATCTCTCGGCAACCGCACGTTGAGCTGTACGGAACACGTCTCCCACATGGGCACACCTCAAGCCGGATTGGTAGAGGAAGAAAAACTCGTAATTGCGTGAACGCCGACCACCGTCCCAGCGATGATTCAGGACTCCCCCGAGGGGCGTCGGCTCATTCGAAGCGGGGTCTACACTAAAGCCGGTTTCCGACTGGCGCAACCCTTTTGTTGCTAGGACCACAGAAACAGGGCATATCCCTAACATGTTGTATAACAACGACTTACAATATTGGCCGAAAACATAAATCAGCTGTTCCTCGTCGCGGTTGCAGCCTATCGCAGGAGCGGTCCGGGACAGCGCAAATGCAAGTGAGCATTGGATTTCGCAGGCGGGGGAAGATCCCGATTCGCGACGGATCCGTGACTGATTTTTTACGAAAAATCGATCACGGCAAAGATGACCGGAGAAACGCCTCCAGCGTCGCCGGTGCGAAGGAGAGAAACCGCTCGCGCAGCTCGGCCGGATCCTCCTCGCAGAAGATCGCGGCGGTGCGATGCCGACGCGTCACGCCTTCCTCCTGGAACGCGATGAAACCCCGCCACGCACCCTGGTCACGGAACGAGTGGAGCGAGGCGCGCCACCGTCGTCCTCCGGCACTCAGCGCCCGCACCTCCACCGTCGACGGCGCGTCGGCGGTCGGTGCCTCCACCGATTCCTCGAGATCCCTCAGATGCGCATCGGGGTGGGCGCGCAGATCGCGCAGCCATGTCTCGTACGGCGGGAGCGGCAGAAGCGTCTCGCAGTACCGCGTCAACACCGCGAGGGGGTCATCGGCAGGCCGAACGCGAAGCGACTCACGCGCTCTGCGGTACAGGGGGCGGATCGCCTCCCGCGGGAGCATGCGGACCAGGCTGGACGCCTGCGCCCGTCGGTAGGCACGGTAGCGCTGTAGAAGCTCCGAACGAGCAGGAAGGTCGCCGAGGACGCCGACGGAGTCCTGTGGCCCGAGCATGGACGAACCGGCGGTGCTCAATGGACGACGGTGGAGCCCACGGCCGGTGCCATGAGCGTCACGGACCGGACCCTGGGCTCTCGCTCGTACAGGCTCGCAAGCGTCTCGCGCTCCCCGAACGTGTCGGTCAAGCTGCCGATCTCTTGAAACCGTTCGGGCTCGAACCGCACCATGAGCGAGGCCAGACCGCGCCGCATGTCGCGGAGCGTGGTGCGGGCCTCCTCGAGCGTCTCGGGCAGGGAGAAGCGCACCTGGTAGGCCAGTGACTCGTTGACGGCCGTCGGGACGAGGCGTCGCACCTCCGCGGTGAAGAACGCCTCGAGCAGCCCGTGCTCGAGCTCGGCGTCCGGATCCCGCATCGCGGTTCGAAAGAGGAGCGCCGACGCATCGTAGTCCAGGTGCGCGCGCGTCAACCGGCCCGGGCCCAGCACGTAGCGAATCGACGTGCCCTCGTGCAGGTCGAAGTCACGACAGATGTCGCGGAACCCGATCCGCAGAAACGTCGGACGGGAGAGTGGACCGAACCCTACACGCTCCAGCACACGCAGACCGAGACGGAACCCGTACTGCTGGAGCGGCTGGGCTTCACGAGTCGATGCCGCCGCGGACACCATGGCGTTGACGTGCTCGAGCGTCGGCTCGTACACCCAGTCGAGTACCACGAGCTCGGTGCTCAGATCGAGCGTCTTGATCTGCCCGCTACCCAGGTCGATGGCTTCGCACGAGGAGGCGTAGCGCCCGTCGAGAACCAGCGCGAGCCCGATATCCTCGATGCGTCCTCCGGGAGTGTCGAGCTCATGCACGTCGCGGTACTGGACCACCGCGCGCGTGAGCGACAGCTCGCAGACTCCGGGGACGTCACCCATGGCTTCCAGGCGGGCGTCGCTCAGCACACTCTGATTCATGGCGTCCACGTCTTCGGACCTTTTTTCGGAAAAGAAACCCGGCTCATCGCCGGGTCCGACCTCGCTGCTACGCCCTGTCGCACAGCGCATTGTGCGCCCCCGACCCCGGGGGCTTCGCCGTACGATAACCTTCTGTTTACGAGCGTCGCAAGGATCATGTGTGCGCGCGCGTAGGCCCGAAGGAGATGGACCGCTTGTGCTCGAGGAGAGCCTCGTTCATCTTGCGAGCGTCATGACCATCCTGACCGAACGCAGGCGCTCCGTCGCATTCCTGGAGAGTGAAGGGGAGACCTGGGCCTGCTTTCTCGTCACGTTTCCCACCGAAAGTGGTCACTGGCACGGGTACTTCTCGTTCCGCCCGGGCGACGGTGACGCGGCCGAGGACGAGGTCCGCACCGCCAACATCTTCATCGAGGCCTCCGAAGCCGAGATTCACGAGAAGGCCCGGGGGCTCGGCCGGCCACTGCTCGGCGGGCTCCTGTCGTCGGCGCTGCACACCGCGGCCCGCGACGCCGGTTCGGGGCACCATCTGCGTCGCCGATTCCGCACCATGCTCGCGCAGAACTCGCAGGAGCTCTCGGGCGACTGGGACCTGGACGGCGAGGCGGCCCCCTCCCCCGAGGAGATCGAGGACCTTCGCTCCCTCTACGCCTCCTACCGCCTGGACCAGGTCTCGCACTTCATCCTGCTGGTCGACCCGAAGGACTTCGAGCCCGCCGTAGACGAGATCCTGGAAGGCAAGAGCGTGGACTTCCGGGCCAAGGACCGGATCCAGTTCGCGATGATGGTCGTGGAGCACATCGAGCGACTCCTTCCGCTCCCGCCGTTCGAGGTCTGGGCGAAGGACTTCCTGGCGAACTCCGAGACCTACCGGCTCTACGCCCACACGCTGCATCGCGAGGGGCGGCTTCCGTAGCAGGGGCCCCGTTGCGTCACGAGACGGCCCGGTGCTAGCTTTTTGTTCTCGTACTTTTCCTTATCCTAGGAGCGTGGTCGTCTTGGAAGTCGTCGTTCAGGAGAACGAGAGCCTCGAGCGTGCCCTTCGTCGCTTCAAGCGGAAGGTGCAGCGTTCCGGCCTCTACTCGGAGTTGAGGAAGCGTCGTTTCTACGAGAAGCCCAGCGCCCAGCGCAAGCGCAAGCGCGAAGCAGCCATCCGTAGGGAGCGCAGGCGCCAGCGGCGCAGCAGTCGACGCTAGAAGCCGCTCGACCCGAGAGACGCACAAGACGGCCTTCCCTGTGGGGAGGCCGTTCTTTTTTCCCGTCTCACGCTGCGTGGCGCGTGAAGAGCTCGTCCATCGCCCGCCAGCGAGCCAGGGCATCGTGCGTCAGGTGCTTCCAGGCGAACGTGATCAGAAGGCGGTTCCAGCCCCGAACCGTCCGAACCTCGGTGGGAGTCAGTCCGACGACCGACTGCATGGACCGGCACAGGTTGCCATCGGACGTGAAGCCGATGCGGTGCGCCGCCTGAGCCACCGTGACCGAGCGATCCGCCAGCACGTTGGCCGAGGCCATCAGGCGGAACCACCGGAGGTAGGTGTACGGAGAAGGAAGGTCGCGGCGGCGGAACCGCGCCTTGAGCGCCCCGCGGGTCAGGCCGCACCGCTCCGCCACCGGATGCAGGTCCCTGTAATGGGACGGAAACTCCAGGATCCTCCGAGCGAAGGCGCGCAGTTGGATCGGCAGGGCTGCGCCGGCCGCCCGTCCGAGGTCGCCGAGCGCGCGATCGACCCATGTCGTATCGGACGATTCCCGTGCCACGAGATGCCGCAACTGGCCGGTCAGAAACTCCACCCGCCCGGTGGGCACCTCCGAGCTTCTCCGCTCGGCGTCCCAGCGCGCGAGCATCGCGTCGGTCAGCGTCACCACCGGAAGTGCACGTAGCCTCTCTGGCCGCACGGGCAACATCTCGTCCGACGTCCCCGAGAGCAGAAGTCGGGGACTCCCCAGCTCGATCGCCTCCACAACGAGGTCGCGATCGAGAATCACGTCCTCTTCGAGATGGGCTGCCAGGCACGCAGCCGCTCTCACGTGGGGATCGGAGATGTGGACGACGATCATCTTGGGTCGGCCCCCGGACTACCGAAGCGACAAACGGCTGTGCTTCAAAGGATGGTACCTGCGGGTGCGTCCGCGCCAGTCCCTCCACGGTATTCTCGGTGAACCGCTCGCAGAGAGGGGCGTACCGACACCCCGTCGACCTCACTCGGGCTCATCGCCGACGGCGGGGGCTACCTCCCAGCTCGTCGTCGATGTCGCGCTCCACGCTCATGAGGTCGTGCGCCACCCCGTGGAACTGACGCTTGACCCACCTCCGCCACGAAGCCGGCGGAGGCTCCAGGGACTCGCCGGCCTCCAGCCGATCGAGGATCTCCTCCACCTCGGCCTGCACCTCACGCAGCTTCCGCTTGTGGCGCGCCCCGACGGCGTAGGCAACCGCATACGCCGCCCCGGCACCCAGAGCGACGCCTACACCAGAAGCGAGCGCGAGGGGAGCCACGGCCACCAGAGCCGCGCCCGCGGCCACGCCGGCGACCACGCCGGTCGTGCTCCCGCCGACCGCGGCGCCGACCAGGCTGTCGCCCCGCGTCCCGGGGTCCACGACCAGCTCGACCAGCGTGTGCTCCTCGTCGACGACTTCCAGATGGACTTCCACCGACTTCGCCGACGCCACGAAGTATTTCTGCGACGTGAAGCTCGCGGCCCGAGCGAGCTTGGACGCCCAATCCAGCGCGGGCCGGTACTGGAGGATCTCGATCCCCCGCCGGACCGGCTGGAGCAGCTGGGTGCCCGCGAGGAAGTCGTCCAGCTTCGTGGCGAGCTCCCTCGGCGCACCCGGCACGACGCGGGACACCTGGAGCACGGCCGGGCCGAAGATCCGGTCCAGAGGTCCGTGTCCCGATAGACCCGCGCTGACTTCGGCCAGCGCCCTGCGGACGTGCTGCTCGCTCAGGCCGACCTCCCGGGCGATCCGGAAGAGCTCGGCCTCGCTGAGGGCATTCTCGCCGGCTTCCGGCTCCGACGCCGCGAGCTCCGCGGCACGCCGGATCAC
The DNA here is from genome assembly GCA_046704545.1 of Longimicrobiales bacterium. Lineage (GTDB taxonomy): Bacteria > Gemmatimonadota > Gemmatimonadetes > Longimicrobiales > Gaopeijiaceae > SZUA-318. The sequence goes on along the minus strand of JBJKRT010000013.1, from coordinate 50,468 downwards.
GCTGTCGAACTCACGGCGTGTGAGCGTGCGCCCCTTCTCCTCCGTCATGCTCGCTCCGATGGTGTCAGAGAGCTTCGACCACGACCGCGCCACCCTGCCCGCCGCCGATGCATGCCGAGCCCAGGCCGTAACGCGCGCCGCGGCGGCGCAGCTCGTGGATCAGGTGGATCGTGATCCGCGCGCCCGAGGCCGCCAACGGATGCGTCAGCGCGATCGCACCTCCATCCACGTTCGTCTTCTCGGGATCGAGGCTCAACTCCTTCTCGACCGCCTTGTACTGGGCAGCGAAGGCTTCGTTCACTTCCACGAGGTCCATGTCGTCCATCTCGAGCCCCGCCTTCTCGAGCGCCTTGCGGGCCGCTGGAGCCGGTCCGATGCCCATGATGTGCGGATCCACACCGACGAATGCCCACGAGACGAGGCGACCGATCGGGCGGATCCCGTTCGCCTCCGCCCAGTCCGCATCGGCCACCACGGTGCTGGCCGCTCCGTCTCCGATTCCACTCGCGTTGCCGGCGGTGACCAGCCCGTCCTTCTTGAAGTACGGGCGCAGGGTGCCGAGACCTTCGAGCGTGGTGTCGGGGCGCATGTGCTCGTCGGTGGCGTAGACGGACTCTCCCTTGCGGGTCACGATCGTGACCGGCGTGACCTCGGCGTCGAACCGCCCTTCGTCCCAGGCGCGTCCGGCGCGCTCCTGCGACGCGAGCGCGACGGCGTCGGCCTCCGCGCGAGTGACCTCGTAACGCGACGCGAGATCCTCCGCGGTCTGCGCCATCGTGAGCCCGCAACGCGAGTCCAGAAGCGCCTGCCACAACACGTCCTCGAAGAAGCCGCCGGCCTCTCCCAGGCGGAGCTTGCCCCACCGCGCCCCACGCACCACGTGGGGCGCCTGGCTCATCGACTCCGTCCCGCCGGTGAGGCATACCCGTGCCTCGCCAAGGAGGATCTCCTTGGCGCCCTGGACGATGGCCTCGAAGCCCGACCCGCACAGGCGGTTCACGGTCAGCGCGGGACGCTCGTCCGGCACGCCGGCCCGCAGGGCCACGTGACGGGCCAGGTAGATCGCGTCCGCCGACGTCTGGAGGGCGTTGCCGAAGAAGGTGTGCTCGACCTGCTCCGGTCCGATGCCTGCGGCCTCGATGGCGGCCACACTGCTCACCACCCCGAGATCGGTCGCCGTGAACTCCTTCAGCGAGCCACCGAAGGTCCCGAAGCCCGTGCGCTTGCCGGACAGAAAGACGACGTCACGGTCCCGTCCCTGCGTTCCCATCGATCCTCCCCTCTTCGGCCATGCCGATTCCGGAGCGCGCTCCGCGCGGCCGTTCGCCGACCGCCGGACCCCCGTCACCGAAGCCCGACACTATACGAACTGCTCGGGTGGCTTCTCCTTCAAGTACTGGCGGAACGCCTGCTTGTTGTTCGCCTTCATGTAGGCCTCTTCCGCCGTGATCTGTCCGGACATCAGGAACTCCAGGATGTGCTGGTCCAGGAGCTGCATCCCGTCCTTCTTGCCCGTCTGGATCATCGACGGAATCTGGAAGACCTTGTTTTCGCGGATGAGGTTCGAGACCGCCGACGTGCCCACCATGATCTCCTGCGCGGCCATCCGTCCCTTTCCGTCCTTCTTGCGCAGGAGCACCTGCGACACCACGCCCTTGAGCGACTCCGAGAGCATCGCCCGGATCTGCTCCTGCTGGTCCGCGGGAAAGACGTCGATGATGCGGTCCACGGTCTTCGGCGCCGAGCTGGTGTGCAGGGTGCCGAACACGAGGTGGCCGGTCTCCGCCGCCGTGATGCCCAGCTCGATCGTCTCCCGGTCGCGCATCTCGCCGACCAGGATGACGTCCGGGTCCTCGCGCAGCGCCGCCCGCAGCGCGTTGGCGAAGCTGTGCGTGTTCGTGGTGATCTCGCGCTGGTTGACCAGGCACTTCTTGTTGGGGTGCACGAACTCGATCGGGTCTTCGATCGTGAGCACGTGGTCCGCGCGCGTATCGTTGATGAGGTCGACCATCGCCGCGAGCGTCGTGCTCTTGCCCGATCCGGTCGGGCCGGTCACCAGGACGAGGCCTTTGGTGAGCATGCAGAACTTGCGCACGGCGTCGGGAAGGCCGAGCTGATCCGCGCTGAGAATCTTGGCGGGAATCGTACGCATGACCGCGCCGAGTCCCTTTCGCTGCCAGAACACGTTCACGCGAAACCGGGCGAGCCCCTCGATCTCGTATGCGAAGTCGTAGTCGAGCTTCTCGAGGAATCGCATGCGCCATTCCTCATCCATGATCTCGTAGACCAGCGCTTCCATGTCCTTGTTGGTCAGCTCGCGGAACTTGATCCGCTGCATGTGACCGTGCACGCGCATGACCGGCGGCGACCCGGTGGTCAGGTGGAGGTCGGACCCTCCCTGCTCGACGAGGACCTTCAGAAACTGATCGATCTGGGGCATGGCAGCTCTTCCTGGCGATTCAAGCGTGGAGGGGTTCCAGCGACCACTCGAGGCGGTTTCCTTCGGCTGCCGCGATATGCAGCTCCCATCGAATACCCGCGTCGTAGGCAGGTCGGCGGTCGTCGTCCGCGGGCCACAGCAGAAATGCCACCGAAGCCACGTCCAGCGCGCTGCTGGCCCAGTCGGCCTGGTTGCCGGTGAGATCCACCGTCACGACGTCGAAGTGAAACGCCCTGAGCGTGTCCAGCTCCGTGGCCCACTGATCCGGATCGGTCGGCATCTGGAGGCTGAACGCTTCGTCCGCGGCGGCCTGGTCCTGCGCGTTGATGTAGATGCTCCGCCACGCCGGATCCAGCAGAAGCGCCGGCAGGTGCGGCAGGATCTCGTGACCCAGATCCTCGGGATCCACGGTCACGACGAAACGCGCCGAGCCCGAGCGGGCGAGCATGCGGATTTCGGATAGGATGCCCTGTGCCGGAGGAGGAAAGCGCTCCTGCAGCACGGACTTCTCCTGGATCGGGCGGAAGAGGTACTCGTGTCCCGACTCATCTCCCAGGTAGCGCACGTCGACCGCGGTGACGATGCCCTCCCGGTCGAGCGACGCCTCCCAACGGGCCTGGAGCGCGTCGCCGACGCGATCGGCCGGAGGAGGATCCATGACCTGCTCGAGCTCGGCTTCCCACAACCCCTCGATGGGACGGCGGCGGATCGTGCCCGACTCGTCCCACCAGATCCACGAGCGCCGCCCCCGGGTGGAGATACCGAAGCGAGCGGCGCCGGCCTCCGTGACCAGCTCCAGCGCTTCGGTCAGACGAACGGGTGTGGGCCGTCCCCCCTCCTCCGCGGCCGTGCCCCGCGCGTACACCTGCCGGATGACCTCACGGATGCTGGCCGCCGACGCCAGGGCGAGCTCGATCTCGAGGTCCGTATGGGCCTGGAGCTCGTCCACGGCCGAGGTCCGTATGGGTGACTCGACGACGACCGTGAGGGTCCCTTCCGTCTTCATGATCGGAAGCGTGAGATGGGCCAGGGCCCACTCGGGAGACACGAGCGAGGCGGCCTCCATGTCGATGCTGTCGGCATCCGGAAACACGTAGGGAAGATCGAACTGAGAGGCGAGCCCCCAGTCGAGCTCCTCCTGCGACACGATCCCGCAGGCGAGGAGGGCCTCCCCGAAGTAGCCACCGTGGTCGCGCTGGTGCTCCAGGGCGCGACCGACGTCTTCCTCCGAGATGCGCCCCAGGCTCATGAGGATCTGACCGATCGTTCTTCGTTCGGACATGCTCGGTTCCGTTCGTGATTCCGTCAGGTTCCGGCCGACGGCCGGAGCAGCGTGTCTTCGATCCAGGCTCCACCGCGCCCCTCGCTCGAGGCGCCGTCCGGACCCGGTTGGGAAACGTTTCCCGCGAGCCCGGACCGGGCGAGGACGTCCTTCGGGACGCCCGTCCTGGCAGCGCCGCAGATTAAGGCTTGGAGCGGACGACCACCACCCCGTGCCCGGGAGCGCCGTTGCCCTTCACGACGAACGGATACCGCCCGGAGGGGGCGTCGGCGAAGCGAACGACGAATCGGCTGTCGCGATCCACGAGAGGTGGTGAAGAGGCCTGGTCCGACGCTTGTAGGAAGGATCGCGCGGCGTCATCGAGGCTGTCCAGCTCGAAGTGGACCTCATGGATGCGCCAATCACCCGTGACGAACTCGACGTACGCCCCCGGGGATACCGAAACGCTGGCCGGCCGGATCTGCTCGGAGTCCGCCCCGACGAGCGTCACACGATGAACCTCGTCATGGGCCGTGAGACCGAGCTCCCGACGAAGCGTCGCGTCGGGCTGGAAGCGCGGCTTCTCGGACTTGCAGCTCGACACGACGAGCAGACATGTCCCGCCCAGGAGGACGGCGGCGATTGCAGTCGCGCGAGGAAAACCACCACGAGCCCGCTCACGCGAGCCCCACCCCCTCAACCGCGAACCTCCGCTCCGCATGCGATGCAGAACCGCCACTCGGGCTCGAGCTCCGCCCCGCACTCGGAGCAGGGCACCACGTGCACGTCCGTTCCGCAGAAGGGGCAGAAGTTCAGGTTCGGACGCTCCGGGAGCTGAGCCCTGCACCATGGACAGGTCTGCGCCTCGCCGGCCTGCGCGCCCACGGGCTCCGGCTCTGTCGGGGCCTCCTCGATCGGCGCGAGGTCCCCGATCGAGACCTCGGCGGAGCCCTCACCCTCCGACGACCACGCCCCCTCCTCGTTCTCCGAGGAGACAGGAGGAGGCGAGGGCGGCTCCGACAGCGGCACACGCGCCGGGTTCAGGCGCACATCCACGGCCGCGAACTCGCGGAAGAGCCCGGTGTTGGGATTCGGCGACTCGATCTCTTCACGGATCCTGCGCAGAGCGGGCTCCGAGTCGAGGACCAGGTAGTCTCCCTCACCGGCGAGCAGCCGCAGGAGGGCGTCCTCGTAGTCGCCGTTCATCTCCACCCCGATCCGGTCGCGATGGGTCCCGTAGGGCACGAACGTCTGGTAGATCTCGGCTACGGTGAACGGTCCGTCGAGGTATTCAGGGTGGTTCGCACGGATCTCCTCGACGAGCGTTCCGTGAAAGCGCTCGAGCACGCGACCCATTTCGTTGACCGTCATTCCGCCTCATCCTCCGGTTCGTTCTCGAGATGCACGAGCCCGGCCTCGATCGCCGCACGCAGGAACGTCTCAGGGTCGGTGAACGGAATCACGGCCCCTTCCTGCTCGTGCCAACGCTCTGCCAGGCGACGCATGTAATGCGCGATAGTCTCGTGGGAGAAGCCCGCATGGTCGCGCATCTGCCGGACGATCTCGTGCCACGTCCCCGAGAACCGATGTCCGCTCGACAGGCGCACGATGCGAACGCTTCGACCCACGTCCGCCTGTGCCTGGGAGCGCTCGAACAGCTCCAGCTGGCTCGGGTCGTACACCACCCCGGGGCGCGGGCCTACCACGGCCGATTCGACCTCCATCAGGAGGCGATCGATCGGATCCTCGAGTGCTTCCAGCTCCCGGAGGCGTTGCTCCCACGGAGCCAGTCGCGCGTCGCCGGCTTCGAGATGCCAGAGTGAGCGCTTCAACTCGATGAGCCGCCATACGGCCAGGGCGTCCCAGTGCTCCTGAGGCGGCACACGCTCCAGCTCGCGCAACGCGCCCTCCCAGTCACCCCTGTCGTACAGAAGGTGACCTAGATAGATCCGGGCCTCGTGCAGGTCGGGATCCAGGCGAAGCGCCCGGCGGATCTGACGCCCCGCACCGACCTCGTCTCCGAGCCGGTGAAACGCGTAGCCCAGCGCAGCCGCGGCCTCGGCGCTGTCCGGACGGGCCGCGGCGGCCTTCGCGAAGACGTCGCGGCACTCCGCGTACATCGCCTCGCGGTAGAGCGCGCGGCCCATCGTCAGCATGAGCTCGATGTCGTCGTCGAAGCCCATGGCGGCCACCTGCTCGAAGAGGCGCAGGGCCTGCTGCCGCTCTCCGAAGCGGAGAAGCGTCTCTCCGAGACCGACGAGCGCGTCTTCCTGGGCCGGATCGAGCACGGCCGCCCGCTCGAAGGCGTGCCGGGCCCAGGCATACTCTTCGCGTGCCATGCGCGCGTACCCGAGGCCTACGTAGAGCTCCACCGCGTTCGGATAGAGAGAGAGGCCCTCCTTGAGCATCTCGAGGGCCCCTTCGTAGTCACCGTCGTTGTAGAGCTTGTGCGCCTGCTCGTCGTATTCCTCTGAACTGAGGAATCCCTCTGGCATCTACCGGTCTCCTTGACGTACCCGGTTCGGGGCGGAAAGGGGCGTACGGGTCGTGGGTAGGCAGGTGCAATGTAATGCGCGCTTCGGGACGATACCACCCTGAAAACGGGACGTCCTCGACCCGCTCACGACTTCCCGTACGCGATGCCGCACAGGGGGCAAACCAGGTCCTTTCCGGCCCTCACCAGGCGGCAGCCGGCACCGTGGCGGGGACAGTCCGGATCCTCCCCTGCGCCCAGCAGGTCACGCACCTTGCGGCGCTCGGTGCGCGTCGCCTTGGGAATGTCGAGCTCGTAACGCAGCGACGACGCGCTGCACTCGAAGAGCGCCACGGCCCCACCCCCGTCCGCCGGGCGGATGCCGAGCGGCTCGAGGAACCCTCCCATCGGGGAAGGGAGCCGCTGTCCCGCGTAGAATGCCTTGAGAAGTCGCTTCTCGTTGTCGAGTGAAAGCGTGTCGGCCACGGGGCCCCTCCCTCTGGCTTGTGGCCACCGTGAGGGGCCGGTCCGCGATTCGGGCTGGGTGCCGGCGGGGCACCCGACCCGCCTGAACGGGCAGGAAACGGCCGAAAGTATAGGAAGGACGAGCGACGGTCGCCACCCGTTCGTGAACCGAGTGTGATATTCGGGAGGTCTTCGGGGGCTTGCAGGCGGCAGGGGGACGATTTCGTCCCCCCACGCCGCCAGGGCCTGCTCGGCGGGAGAGTCAGCGCTGCATCACGCGGCGCTTGCGTCCTCCAGAGACTTCGCCGTACTGTCGGCGCCGTGCGGGATCGCCGGCTTGCAGAACCGAGAGCCGATCTCGTGCAGCTCCTGGAGATCGATGTCGGTCAGGTCGGGATAACGTTCACCGAGATACTCGATGGTCTCGTCCATCCAGTGATCCTGATCCTCGGCGGCCGCTTGAAGGACACCGCACCGATTGATATGACTGAAGAGCTCGTCACGAGCGCGATTCATCAGCTTATCTCTACCCAATTTCTCCTCCAGTTAGCGGTGCGGGCGCGCGCTTCACGCGCACTCGGAGCCAACAATGTGAACGTTTCATGTCCCAGCCAAGAAAGCTAACCGCCTCGCCCCCGCCGCGAAACCGGGAATGGGAGGATCGCCGTGGGTGACACGCAAGCCCCCGACGCCGTCGCGCTCGAGGTATTCAGGCATCTCTTCACCGCACTCGCCGAAGAGATGGGCGCTGCCCTGAAACGTGCCTCGTTCTCCCCCAACATCAAGGAGCGGCGCGACTACTCGTGCGCGCTCTTCGATCCCGCGGGGGAGGCGGTCGCGCTCGGCGATCACATGCCGGTGCACCTCGGCGCGATGCCGATGAGCGTCGAGGCCGCCCTCGCCGAGCTGGGTACGCTCGCGCCGGGCGACGTCGCCTGCCTGAACGATCCGTTCCGGGGCGGCACGCACCTGCCGGACGTGAGCCTCATCGCGCCCGTGCACGACGCCGGTGAGCGCCTCCTGGGCTACGTGGCGTCTCGCGCTCACCACAGCGACGTCGGAGGCTCGACTCCGGGCTCCATGCCGCTCGCGCGTGAGATCTTCGAGGAAGGCATCCGTATTCCGCCGGTGCGCCTCTACGCAGGAGGCCGGCGCAACGAAGATCTCTGGAGGGCCATCCTCGCCAACGTGCGCACGCCGGTCGAGCGCGCGGGAGACCTGGACGCACAGCTCGCTGCCCTGCACACGGGCCGCACACGCCTCCTCGAGATCGCCCGCCGCCGGGGAGCCGACGAGACGCTGGCCGCCATGCGGGCGCTGATCGTCTACGCCGACCGCCTGGTCGAGGCGGGGCTCGGCCGCATCCCGGACGGACGCTGGGAGGCAGAGGACTTCATGGAGGACGACGGCTTCGGCTCGGGGCCGGTGGCCATCCGTGTCGCACTCACGGTGGAGGGAGAGCGCCTCGTCGTGGATTTCGCCGGAACGGCGCCTCAGGTGGCCGGCGGCATCAACGCGGTGGCCGCGATTACCGCCTCGGCATGCCGCTACGTCGTGCGCTGCGTGGTGGAGGCCCTCCTGGGCGAGCCCCTCCCGGCCGGCGGGGGATCGATGTCGGCGGTGACGCTGGAGCTTCCGGAGGGCACCATCGTCAACGCCCGTCCACCGGCCTCGGTCGCCGCCGGAAACGTGGAGACGAGCCAGCGCATCACCGACGTGCTGATCCGTGCCTTCTCGAAAGCGCTCCCGGATCTCATGCCGGCGCTGTCGCAGGGTACGATGAACAACCAGACCGTCGGAGGGGTGGACCCGCGAACCGGAGCCCCGTTCGCCTACTACGAGACGGTCGGCGGGGGCATGGGTGCGGGACCCTCGGGGCCCGGGCTCTCCGGGGTGCACGTCCATATGTCCAACACGATGAACACCCCCGTGGAGGCGCTCGAGCACGCGTACCCGTTCCGCATCGTCCGGTATGGGATCCGACGTGGCACCGGTGGGGCAGGCCGATACCGCGGGGGCGACGGCCTCCGCCGCGACCTCATGATCCTCGCGCCCGCCCGGGTCGCGCTGCTCACCGAACGCCGATCCGTCGCGCCGTCGGGATCACGTGGGGGAGGCGACGGAGCCACGGGAGAGAACGTCCTGATCCGTCGGGGGGTAGAGGAGCCCCTTCCGGACAAGGCCACCTTCTTCGTGGAAGCGGGGGACATCGTGAGCATCCGCTCCCCCGGAGGTGGTGGCTGGGGTCCTCCATCCGTCGAACCGACCGAGCGCTGACATCATGCAGCTTCTCCTGGGCGTCATATGCGACGACGCCAAGCCGAACGAACAGGGAAAGCTCGACGTGCACGGGATCTTCAATGATCTCTATGCCCCGGGATTTCCCGCGCAGCAGGAACACATGACACTCGTGCTCGTGGTGGAGTGGGACCGCGAGGACGAAGGCCGCTATCGCTTCCGGGTGGACCTCCTCGACCCGGACGGGCAGGCGGTTCTCGCGGTGGACGGACACACGGACGTGGACCGTCGCCCCGCGGATCGGCCCCCACCCCGGACACGACTCGTCACGCCGCTCGACAGGGTGGTCTTCCCGCGGCCGGGACCCTATGAGTTCCGCGTCACGATGAAGGGACAGGCCTTCCGCGGTCCCAGCCTGTATCTGGTGGAGTCCGAAGAGGCACCGGAAGTCTAGTGGTCCGTAACACGTAAGGAGCCGGTCCGTGATCGGACGACCGCGCGTGGTGGGGCCCTCCGGGCCCGTTCTGCTCGAGGAGAGCGCTCGCCGCGTTTGTATCGTGCTGCTCTCCGGTATCGGCGACGTGGTGCACGGGCTTCCCCTGGCCAACGACCTGAAGCGGCGACGCCCCGACATCGAGGTCGTCTGGATCGCCGAGCCGGCACCCGCCCAGGTGCTGAAGCATCATCCGGCCGTGGATCGCACGATCGTGTACCGCACGCACTCCGGTCTGGAAGGCGTGCGGGAGCTGCGCGCGGCGCTCGCCGACGTGCGGGCCGACCTGACGCTCAACATCCAGCGTTACATCAAGAGCCTGTGGCCGACCGTCTTCTCCGGAGCCCGGATCCGCGCAGGGCTCCCGCGCTCGAAGACGCGCGACGGGATCTTCCTGGCCCACACGCACGTCCTCAGGGAGGGTCCCTGGAAGCACAGCCAGGAGCTCTTCCTCGATTTCCGTTGGGCGTTGGGCGTACCGCGCGACGAGCCCGTCACCTGGGGCATCCGATTCTCCGAAGAGGAGCGCGAGGAGCAGCGCGCCTTCTTCTCCCGGCTCGACCACCGTCCACGCGCCGCGCTCGTGGTAGGATCGGCGAACCCGAAGAAGGACTGGCCGGCGGAGCGATCCGCGGCGCTGGCCGACGCGCTCGCCGCGGAGCACGGATACCAGGTGCTGCTGATCGGCGGGCCGTCCGAGAGCGAGCGACGTCTGGCCGACGTGGTGCTCCGTACCGCCGAGCACGCGCCACTCGACTGTCTGGGAGACTCCGTGCGCCGGCTCTCGTGGCTCATCGACGGCTCGGACCTCGTGGTCTCGCCGGATACCGGACCGCTCCACATCGCGCATGCGCTCGAGGTGCCGGTCATCGGCCTGTTCGGCCACACCAACCCGGCGAGGGTGGGACCCTACGCGCGATTCCGCGACCTGGTGGTGGATCGCTATACCGAACCCGGCGACGAGCCGGACCCCTCCGGCTACCTTCCCAGGGACGATCGCATGGACACGATCACCGTGGACGACGTGCTCGAGAAGGTCGAGGTGGCCCGATCCCGCTATCGATGAAGGTTCCGGACTCACTTCCCGACGGCTACGAAGCCGTTGCCGCAGGAGGTGCCCACGGCTTCGCGGTCGCGGCGGCCGCACCCTGGCTGCGTGGCACGCTGGCGGCCGGCATCACCCTGGCGCAGTGGGCCGCGGCGCAGCCGGAGGTCGAACGCCGACGCGGCCGGGGAGAGGTTCTGGTCGTCCCGGCCACCGCCGCGGGCCCGGACCAACGCGCCCGCTGGGCCGTGCGTCACTACTGGCGAGGCGGCGCCGTCGCCCGGCCGCTCCTGGACGACCGATACGTCTCGGCGGGTACGCCACGCCCCTTCCGGGAGCTGACCGCGAGTCACGAGGCTCGGGCTCGGGGCATCCCTACGCCCGCCGTCGTCGCCGGCGCGGTCTACTCCGCGGGCCTCTTCCACCGGGCCGACCTCGTCACCGAGCTCGTTCCGGACGGGACGGACCTCGCCGACGCGCTGTTCGGCCGGGAAGCGCCCGACCCGGAGCGCGCTCGAGCCGCCCTGACGGCCACCGGCGCACTCGTTCGCCGCATGGAAGAGGCCGGCGTCCGCCACAGCGACCTGAACGCGATGAACGTCCTGCTCACCTGGAACGGACAGATGCCCAGAGCACACCTCCTGGACCTGGACGCGTGTGCGGTTTCGGCCGCTCCGCTGCCCGCGGGACCGATGCGCGCGCGCCTGCAGCGCTCGCTGCGCAAGCTCGAGCGCCGCAGCGGACGCACGCTCGACGCGGAAGCCTGGAAGGCGCTCGGCCGAGGGCTGGAAGGAAGGACGAACGATGACTGAGGCTCGGCTCCCCGGGTGGAGCGGCCCTCCCCCGAGAGAGATTTGCATCGTCATGCTCTCGGCCATCGGCGACGCCGTGCACGTGCTCCCCGTCGCCAACGCGCTGAAACGCGCATGGCCCACATCGAGGATCACCTGGGTGATCCAGCCCGTGCCGCACCTCCTGGTGAAGGACCACCCCGCCATCGACGACTTCGTCCTCTTCCGCCGCCGGCGCGGACTCGAGGCGTGGGAAGGCTTCGCCGAGCTCCGTCGGGCGGTGCGCGAACGGAGGTTCGACCTCCTCATCGGGCTCCAGGTCTACTTCAAGGCCGGGCTCATCACGGCCCTCGTTCCGGCCGCCATGAAGCTCGGCTTCGACCGCCGCCGCGCCCGGGACATGAACTGGCTCTTCACCAACCGGCGCATTCCGGCGCACGAGCCACAGCACGTCCAGGATCAATACTTCGAGTTCGTACGCTGGCTGGGCATCGACCCCGAGCCCGTTGCCTGGAACCTCCGCCTGAGCGAGGGCGAGCGGGAGGCCCAGGCGGCGTTCTTCGAGCGGCTCGGCGGACCCGCGTGTGCGGTGGTGGTGGGCACGAGCAAGCCCAGGAAGAACTGGACGCCGGACGGATATGCACGGGTGCTCGAGGAGATCGAGCGCACCCACGGGCTGCGGCCGGTTCTGGTAGGAGGACCTTCAGCGATCGAGCGGTCTCTTGCCGACGCGGTGCTCGAGCGTACCCGTGCCGACGTAGTGGACACCCTGGGCGACGACCTGCGCAGGCTCGTGTGGATCGTGGAAGGGAGCGCGCTCACCCTGAGCCCGGACACCGGGCCACTCCACATCAGCCGGGCGGTCGGCACCCCCGTCGTGGGACTGTTCGGGTACACGAACCCGAAGCGCACGGGCCCCTACCGCGCGTACGAGGACCTCGTGGTCGACGGGTACGCCCGTTACCCCGGAGAGGACTACCCACTCGAGCATGCGTACCGCGACGGCATGAGCCGCATCACCGTCGACGCCGTGCTGGAGAAGGTGGAGCTGGCGGTGGAGCGCTACGTGCGGCGGTAGAAGCGGCGGACGATCAGGACCGCCGCCAGGATCCAGATGAGCCACATCACCCGCTCGGCCCGCGAGAGGTCGGCCAGGAGGCTGCCCGCGGTCACGAAGGCGGACCCGGCCAGAAGCACCCCCGTCAGCCGAGGCTGAAGGCGTCGCTCGGCCACCTGTACGGCCGACGGTCCCTCCGCGATCATCTTCGCCTTGATGCGCGCCTCCAACGTGTCGGGCGACATCGAGCGCCAACCGGGGATCTTCATCAGGCTCCAGGCCACCGCAGTCCTCCCCCACCCGTGATTGTTGGAGGAAGCGACGATGGCGAGGTGCAGGCTGTCGGCGATATGCACGATGAGGTCGTGGTCACGCACGCCCTGGCCGATCCCCTTCGGCGCACCGTCCGAGATCTCGATCGCGCGCACGACCGGACATCCCCCGGGACCCGGCGTCGGAACGCGCGCCAGGTTCTCGGGGATGGTCTGGATGAGGAACGGCCAGGGCCGGCAGTTGCCGGTGGAGTCGCGGCCCGGAGGCGGAGCCGTGCGCGGATCCACGGTCGAGAGCGCGATGACGTGCTCGTGCCGGAAGACGACCTCGCGGCCCGCGAAGATCACCGTGCCCTGCCCCGCCTTCGCCGGATCGCGCGCCATCGCTTCGACCCCGGCCCGGATGCTGTCGTGGTCCGTGATCCAGGCCACATCGAAGCCCGCGTCGCGATGCCAGGCCCGGTTCACGGGGTCCGTGAACGACTTGCGGCCGTCGTGCGACATCGCCGTGTGGCTGTGGAAGTCGATGGTCACGATGTCGGGATTCGCGACCTCCAGCTTCGCCATGGGTCGTGGCCCGAGCGCCCCGAACGCGTACACGGCGAGGATGCCGGCGAAATACAGCAGGAAGGAGCCGATCTCGACGAGCGTCCGGCGCACGACGCCCAGCTTCCGGCGCCGGCGCACGATGCGCCATACCCAGAAGCCGATGATGAGCGTCAGCAGGAGGGCGATGTGCTGCGGTATGGTCAGGAGCGTCAGGAAGTCGAGAATCCCGCAGACCGGTGCCAGCGCGAGGTAGGCCGCCGGCAGATGCAGCGTGACACCGGGTATCGCTTTTCCGGTGAACACGCCCACGACGGGACTCCTCGTGGGGAGCGCCACGAGCACGACCGCGATCACCGCGGCCACCAGCCACCATCCGACCCTTCGCGATCGGCTCACGTCAGGACCCCTCCACGGCATAGACGAGCACTTCGAAGGACCCGGGCGCCATCCGGCGCCGGCCGGGTCCCGCACCCGCTTCCGCGGACTCATAGTCCGCGGCGGACAGATAGATCCGATGCGTCAGGGATTCGAGCGCCATCGCGCTTGCCGATGGAGTCGTCTTCAAGGTCTGCAGCCCGATCGCCAACGGCCACGACGGACGTGCCGACCCGGGTCTCCGTCAGCAGCCGGTCAACGCGACGTCAGCCACCACTTGCCAACCAGGAAGGCGAAGCCGGCCAAGGTGCCCAGAAGCGCTTCCCATTCGCGGTTGCGACGGTACTGGGAGAATCGGAACCCGGTCGTGGAGGAGGCGTCCGGCGGTCGGTACGGACGGAGCCGCGGAATGAACGACGGTACGTGCGCGGCGTAGTGCCGGTAGCGGTCCCCGTAGAGCTCGGTGAGCAGCTCGGCTTCGCCGCCCATCGTCCGCCCGTACACGACCGCGTAGAACAGGAGGAACGCGACGACGAAATACCAGAGCCCGCCCGCGACCGTGACGCCGAGACCCAGAAGGAAGCTGCCCACGTAGAGGGGATTGCGCGTGAAGGCGTACGGCCCCGACATCGTGAGCTCCCGATCCTTGTGGATCGTTCCCGCGGCCCATCCGCGCACCAGCAACCCACACGCCGAGAGCGCCAGACCCGCCGCGAGAAGGCGCACGTCGGGCCTGGCCAGCCACAAGAAGGGAAGGATGAGCAGCCACACCGCCCGGAGGCGAATGCGACGCATGTCGAGCGCCACCGAGCTCAGCCTCCGGAGCCGCCCGAAGGATGCTCGGCCGCTGCCTCGGCCTCACGCAGCTCTGCCCTCGAGGTCGGATTCAAGGGCGTGCCCTCGGTATAGGACTTGAGGTGCAGGGTCAGCGAGCCGGGGAAATGCGGGATGTCGGAGTGCATGTAGACGAGGATCCGGCGCGCATCGTCGGTGAAGTACAGCTCGGCCTTGCCACCCTCGCCGAAGAGCCCGGACGTCTTGATGATCGGCCGCACCACGATCGTGTGGAACGTCCCGGCCGGCTCCTTGCGCACCTCCTTGCGCAGCACCTTGATGACGACCGGGTTCCCGTTGGCCTTGAAGTAGCGCGAGAAGGTGTACGTCTGGCCGACCTTGAGCGGCAGCGTGCGCACGAAGTAGACGAAGGAGATGTCGTCGAGCGGCAGGGCCGACGCGAGGGGACCGGACTTGTCGTTGTCCATGCGTCTCCAGAGGAGGCTGTCCGGATAGAGCTCGTAGTGTCTGTAGCTCCTGTAGTTCACCTCGTGGAGGTTCTGCACGAACCGCCTGCTCACCAGGTTGCGGACCGAGAACCAGGTCGTGCTCATGTCGTTGACGTCGGCGGGGCCCAATCCGCCCCGGATCGTCATCGTGGCCCGGTAGGACAGGTGGCCCCGCACGGTGTCGAGGGCATCGATCGTCATGGCTCCTTCGCCCACGGAGAAGATCCCGATCTTCACCTTGTAGACCATGTGCTCGCCCGGACCGAACGGAGCGGGCGCGGCCGAAGGATCCAACGGAACCCCGCTCACGGTGTTCGTGACGGAGTCGGCGTGGAGACGAGGAACCGTATTCTGGGCGTGGGCCCGGCCCCAGACGAGGAGCAGGGCGGCCGCCAATGCCGCACCCAGCGCGCGCCGGCGCATCAGGCCGCCGTTGCGCCGGGAGAGGACCAGGTCGACGTACCGCGAAGTCGGAAGAGGGAGAGCAGCGTCTGGACGGGCCGGAACCGGGAGGGGCGGGTCCGCAGCCCGTAGCGCAGCGTGAGCGGCGCCTCCTCGATGCGTCGAGCGTGCGGGGCCAGCGCGGCCAGCAGCTCGAGGTTGGCGGCCCATCCGTCGGATGCGAGCAGGGGAACGTCCTCGGGCCGGTCGCGCAACGCCTTCTTCAGCACGATCACCCGGTACGCCCGTAGACCGCTCAAGGGATCGGAGACCGGTGCGGTCCCGTACACCCGTCGCAACGCCAGGCGGGCCAGCCGCCGCACGACACGCACGGCCCGGGGCGGCCGGTCCGTCGCCGCGTCGACGCACCCGGCGACGATGTCCGCGCCCCCCTCGAACACCTTCACGAGGCTCACGATGTCGTCGGGATTTTCCGTGAAGTCGCCCTGCAGCACGACCGCGCAGTCCCGCTTGGGGTAGTCCGCCGTGTCGAGGACGTGGCGGAGGAGCCGTTCGACCGCGCGGCCATAGCCGATACGCTCCTCGGAGCGCAGCACGGTCAGGGGCAGCTTCCTCCGATACCTCCCCAGCACCTCCGCGGTATCGTCCGTGGATGCGTCGTCCAGCACCACGATCCTGTAGTCGCGGCCGAACTCGCCGAGCGCCTTGCGCACCTTCCACGCGAGGACGCCGACGGTCGCGGCTTCGTTGTGGGCAGGAATGCAGACGTAGATCAAAGAATCCCCAGGAAGACGGAGTCCGTGCCGAGCCGAGCAGTGGAGGGCCGGCGGGTTATACCGACGCGTCAGAGGCCGGTTCCGAGGTGGACGAGGTGGTGGGACGTCCTCTCCACCGCTTGTGCTGCCAGAAGTACTGCTGCGGGGCCGTCCTCACCGCACGCTCCAGCGCCGCCGTATGCGCGGCCGTGAGCCGGAAGACGTCCTCTTCGGTCTCTCCCGACCGTTCCATGTCGATGCGCACGAGCGTGAGCCGGTAGCGCGGGCGCCAGCCGGGCTCCCTCAGCATGAAACCGAGAAACAGGGGGCAGTCCGCACGGAGGGCGAAGACCGCCGGTCCCTTCCACGTCGAAGCGGGCACCCCGAAGAAGGGGACGGGAAGCCCGTACTCCCGAGCGTTCTGGTCGGCCACCAGCGCGACCGCCACCCCCTCCCGCAGCGCACGCATCGCCTCCTTCGGCGCATGCGCGACATCCACCGTCCGTACGCCGAGCCGTTCTCTCGTCGCGGTCAGGTCGTCCCCGAAGCGCCGGTTCGCCATCCCCTTCGCCACCGCGAGCAGCGGGACGTCCCGCGCCGCGAGCGCCGCACCCCCGATCTCCCAGTTTCCGAGATGTCCGGTGACGAGCACCGCGCCCCGACCTTCGGCGAGCACTTCGCGCAGAGGCTCCAGGCCGTCGACCACCGTGCGCGCCAGCATGTCCCGGGGCGCCAGACCGGCGAGCCGGAACATGGCCACGGCCTCTCGACCCAGATGCACGTACGAGCCTCGCGCCACGCGCCTGCGCCAGGCCGGGCTTCGATCGGGAAACGCCAGGGCGAGATTGCGGTCCACGACGTTTCTTCGGATCCGGAGGAGGCTGCCCACACCCCAGCCCAGGAACGCGCCCAGGCCCTGGGCGAGCGCCTCCGGCAGCGCGCGCAGGAACGCGGACAGGACCCTGAACGCCCCGTACTCGAGGGCGTGCGCGAGCGCCTTGTCGCTCACGTGGACGACGTGCCGACGTCCTCGAACTGGAGCTCGTGGAGCCGACGGTAGAGCCCCCCGCTCTCCATGAGGGAGGCGTGGTCTCCGCGCTCCACGATCCTCCCCTCCCGAAGGACGAGGATCTGATCGGCCCGCTGGACGGTCGACAGACGGTGCGCGATCACGAACACGGTCCGCCCGGCCAGAAGCCGTTCGATGGCCTCCTGGACCAGTCGCTCGGACTCGGTGTCGAGCGAGCTCGTCGCTTCGTCCAGAATGAGGATCGGGGGGTCGCGCAGGATCGCGCGTGCGATCGCGATACGCTGGCGCTGCCCGCCGGAGAGCTCCGTGCCCCGCTCACCCACGACGCTGTCGTATCCGTCCGGCATCTGGGCGATGAACGGGTGTGCGTGCGCGGCGCGCGCGGCGCGCTCGACCTCCTCGTCGGTGGCGTCGGGTCGGCCGTAGGCGATGTTCGCGCGGATCGTGTCGTGGAAAAGGACCGTCTCCTGAGAGACGATGCCGAGCCTCGAGCGCAGATCCTCGATGCGGATGTCGCGCAGGTCCGTTCCGTCGATGGTGATCCGTCCCTCCCCGACCTCGAAGAAGCGGCCGAGCAGGTCCACCAGCGTGCTCTTGCCCGCCCCGGAGGGGCCGACCAGCGCCACCACAGAGCCGCGGGGCACCTCGAAGGAGACGTCCTCGAGCACCGGCTCGCCCGGACGATACGAGAAGGAGACGTGCTCGTAGGCGATCGACCGCTCGAGACCCGGGAGCGACTTCGCCCCACTCCGGTCGCGAATCTCCACCGGCGCATCCAGGAACTCGAACACACGTTCCGCGGCCACCAGCCCCGGCTGCACCAGCGCGGGAAACTTCGCCACGGTCTTGACCGGTGAGTACAGGTTGAGCGAGAGCGCCAGGAAGCCGACGAACTGCGAGCCCGGAAGCACGCCGGTGACCACGAGCCTCGCGCCGTACCAGAGCAGGATCATGGTGCCGAAGGCGGCGAGCATCTCGGTGAGCGGCGCCGCCAGGGACCTGAGGCGCTCGTTGTGCACGAACGCGCCGAAGTAGTCGCTGGTGAGTCCGTGGAAGCGCTCGCGCTCGCGCCTCTCCGCCGAGGACGACTTCACGAGCCGGATGCCCGAGAGCGTCTCCTGGATGTGCGCGTTGACCTCTCCACCCAGGTGGAGGACCCGGCGATCGCCGCGGCGGAGCCGCTTGACCATCGGACCCCATATGACCATCACCCCGGGGATCACGATGAGCGCCGCCAACGTCAGCTGCCACGAGATGAGCACCATCGCCGTGAGCGCGACGACGAACTTGAAGAACGACGTCACCAGCTGGGAGAGGTGGGACGTGACGAGCTGGCGCAGCTGCTCCACCTCGGTCGTGAGCCGGCTGATGATCTGCCCCATTCGCACGTGACCGAAGAAGGACAGATCCAACTCGACGAGGTGGTCGTACACCTCGTTTCTCAGGTCCCTGGTGACGCCCTGCTGCACCCTCGCCATGAGGTAGGACTGGGCGAACAGGAAGAGGTTCTTGAGCAGGAACACGACCAGGATCAGCAGGATGATCGCCTGGATCGCGTGGAGCGGATTCCCGTGCAGGTCGACCCACCGGTACACGGTGGCGTCGAGGATGTGGGACATCCGGTTGTGGCTGCCCACCATCGACGGGGCGCCCTTCATGAAGATGGCCTGCACGAAGGGGATCAACAGCACGTAGGTGGTGCCGTCCAGGGCCGCGAACAGGAACGTGGCGATCACCGCCGCCGTCAGGACGGAGGCGTGCGGCTTCAGATACGAGAGGATGCGCTTGTAGAGCTTCACGGATGAGAAGGTAGCGTTCCCTGGGGATCGAGCATACGGGCCGCGCCCGCACGACGCGGTCTGCCGGGCGGGAGTGGTAGCCGGCCGGCCGGGCCTCGCCTCAGGACCGCAGCCGCGCGAGGAGGAGGCCGGCCACGTCCGTTCCCTCCCCGCCCATGCGGTGGTGACCCGGGCGCTGCACCACGTCCACGAGACCCGGCGGCACGAGCGGACACGCCGAGTTCGATTCCTCCGTGCCGTACACGCACACGATGCGGAGACCGGCCATCCGCTCGATCTCCGGCACGACCGGGAGGTCGCTCGGCCTGCGCTTGTCGCGCAGGAGATCGGAGAAGTGGAACGTGAAGCTCGCGTTCGGCTCGGGATCCAGCAGCGCGACCATCCGAATCCGCGTCCTCATCTCCGGGTCGAGGCGGTTGACGATGAACGGCATCAGGTCCGCGCCCCGGGAGTACCCGATGAGCACCACCGAGGTGCGCTTCCAGCGGGTCAAGTACGTCTCCAGCAGCCCGCCGACATCGGCCGCGACACCCTCGGGCGTGCGGTGCGCCTGGCGGAGGTAGCTGCGGGCCTCGAGCCCCACGACCGGGATGCCTGCCTTCGCGAAGGCCTCGGCGACCTCCTTGTCGGCACCGGACCAGTTGCCGTCTCCCGAGAACACGAAGGCCAGGGGGCTTCCAGGCACGGAGGCCGTGTCGCTCGTCGCCGGTACCTCCACCACGGGAAGCTTCTGCGCCGCGAGCCGTCCGGGCGCTCCGAGCGTTCCCGCACCGAGCACGAGGGCGGCCGCGATGGTGGCCGGCCTGCGTGCGCACGTCCGGCATCGCCTTGCGCGAGGCGCCGAGGCGATCCGCATCACAGCGGCCTCGGCGTCAGGTTCGCCACCGGAACGATCATCTCCTCCGGGCTGATTCCACCGTGCAGGAAGGAATTCTTGTAGCGTGCCTGGTACTCCCGCAGCTTCGTGGGATACACGAAGAAATGGTCTTCCAGGGCCACGAGGTACGTCGTTCCGAGGCGCCCGGGCGGCAGGCGCAGGTCCTTCTCGTCGTCGCTGAAGAGCGTCGCGCTCCGGGTCTCCGCCCTGAGGTCCTGGCCGAACTTGTAGCGCAGGTTGCTGGTGGCGTCGCGGCGGGCGAAGACCGTCGTCGGCCGCTGGCACAGGATCGAGCCGTGGTCGGTGGTGAGCACCACGCGATGGCCCTGCTGCGCGGCCTCCTTGAGCACCTGGTACGCGGTCGACCGCTCGAACCACGACCGCGTGAGATCGCGCAGGGCCGCTTCGTCCTTGGCCACCTCCATGAGGATCGGCGACTCCGAGCGTCCGTGGGTCATCAGGTCCACGAAGTTGAAGACCAGGGCGATGACGCCCCCGGTGGTCTTCAGTGCCGAGTTGACCCGCGCGCGCACCTGATCGCCGTCACGATCCGTGAAGATCTTGTCGTAGTGCACGGGCACGGTGCGCCCGGTCAAACGCCGCAGCTGCTGGATGAGCAGGGAGTCCTCGAACGCGTTCAACGAGCCTTCGTCGTCCGACGAATTCCACCACCCGGGGTGCTCCAACGCGATCTCGTCGGGAAAGAGCCCGCTGAAGATCGCGTTGCGCGCGTATGGCGTGGCCGTCGGGAGGATCGAGTAGTGGTAGCTCTCCTCGATCTCGAAGTACGGAGCGAGCAGTGGGGCCATCACGCGCCACTGGTCGAGGCGCATGCAGTCCAGGATCACGAAGTAGACCGGATCGTCGCCGAGCCACGGAAGGAGGAACTGCCTCACGACGTCCACCGACAGGATCGGGCGATCGCCACGATGGCGCATCCAGCGCGGATACTCGCGCACCACCCAGATCCCGAAGTCCCGCCGCAGGTCGACCATCATCGAGCTGACCGTGTCGAGCAGTCCCGTCTCCCCGGCACCCTCGAGGCGGATGTGCCAGTCGACCAGCTCCGTGAACACCCGCGCGAACGCACCCGGGGTCGTCGCCTCCTGCCTGCGAATCGACAGCTTCGGGTAGCGGGCGGCGAAATCCTGCGCGACCTGCTGCTGTCGGATCGAGGAGCCCTCCAGGATGCGGGTTACCACCGAGAGGACCTGGCGGGGGCTGGTCGGCTTGACGAGATAGTCGTCTACACGCCGTCCGATGGCCTCGGTCATGGTGTGATCCTCCTCCGACTTGGTCACCATGACGACGCGGGCATGAGGATCCTGGCGCCTCAGGATCTCGAGCACCTCGAGGCCCCGCCGCCCCGGCATCTGCTCGTCGAGGAGCACCAGGTCGTACGCGTTCTCCCGCAGGAGGGCCAGAGCGTCGTCGCCGTTCGAGATCGCGTCGACGTGGTAGCCTCGAGCCTGCAGGAAGAGGAGGTGCGGCCTGAGCAGGTCGATCTCGTCGTCGACCCACAGGATCCGCTTGGCGGAGCGGCTGGCTTGGACCATCACACCCCAAGCTACATAGAAGGCGCGGTGGGTGTCATGGGGCGTGTGCCGGTCGGCCGGCCGGCGCCTTCCACACGACCAGGAAGCGCCCCACGGAGCGAGCGAGCGGGTAGCGCTTCTGCAGACCCGCGACCAGCCCGGGACTCACGGGCTTCGAGAAATACGGATTGCGGTTGATGACCACCACGCGGACTCCGGCGCTGTCCAGCTCCGGCAGGATCCGGGACGGCTCGTTCTGGCGGGGATCCAGGAACTCGTAGAGCGTCGGGGTCGGGTTCCGCTTGCCGGACAGGAAGTAGACCTCCGGGCAGTCCGGCGTGGCGTAGATGTAGGGCCCGCCCGCCAGCGCGTCGACCATCCTCACCAACGTCTCGTAGTCGTGTGCGTCGGCCGAGTCGACGCGCAGCCCCCCGGCCATCGTGAGGTCGAGTGCGACGTTCTGCCGTCCATGCTCGGGCCGGTACCCGAGGTTGAGCACGAAGCCGGGATTGAGCCGGAGCACCGTGAACCCGAGCACGAGCGCCCCCACGGCGGCGAGCCAGCCCCGGCGCACCCTCGGACCGTCACCGGCGAGGCCCACGGCCACGACGACGAGCAGGGGCGCGGAGAAGAAGTAGTAGATGGGCGCGGCGAACGGGATCTCGACGAGGCTGATCATCCCCCAGACCGCGACGATCGCGAACAGCTTCCGGTCGCGCTCCTGCGGAGCCTTCATGGCGAGCACGCGGATGGCGGCGGCGAGCGCGACCCACGGCGGAAGCCACCAGAGCGTTTGCCAGAGCGCGAGGTACACGTGCGATCGAGAGCTCGCGACCAGCGCGCCGGCCAGGAGCAGACCCACCGCCCAGGACGCGACGGTGCCGACGGCGCTCCGGCGACGGGGAGGCCGGAAGAGCCAGAGCACCGTGCACGCGGCGAGCGCCGCACCGACCCCGTGCCCCCACCGCCCCACCCAGTGCGCCGAGGAGAACCGGTTGGCGGGGC
This sequence comes from Longimicrobiales bacterium, assembly GCA_046704545.1. Taxonomy (GTDB): domain Bacteria; phylum Gemmatimonadota; class Gemmatimonadetes; order Longimicrobiales; family Gaopeijiaceae; genus SZUA-318. The sequence continues at coordinate 28,323 of JBJKRT010000013.1, read as the reverse complement.
GGACGAAGACGCCTCGATAGACGTCTCCGAGGGCACCGACCGCGGCGTAGGGCGCGAGGAACAAGACGACGGGAATGGCGACGCCCGCGCCGAAGAGCGCCACCGTCCCCACGAGACGCCCCCACGATGCGGACGGCCGCCCCCGCGCCCGCCACGCCGCCCACCCCACAAGGGCGAACGAGGGGACGACCGCGGGCACGCCGAAGCGGAGCAGCGCTTCTGCGCCCATGGCGCGCGCGACCAGCGCCACCACGATGGCGGCCAGAGCGAGCCCCGCGGCCATCGCGAAGCCCCGATGCACGCCCCGCCCCCTCCCGTCACTCCGACCGTCGCCTCCGGCGGGCGGTGACAGCGCGTCGAAGAGCAGATACAGGAGGACGCCGGCCACGTAGTAGAGGCCGATGACCTTGACCAGGAGAGACAGGCCTCCGGCCACCCCGGCGAGGAGAAGCCACCTTCGGCGCCGGACCTCGATCCATCGGAAGAGCGCCGCCGCCCCGAACGTCGCCAGAAAGAGGTTGTACCAGCTCGGCATCCCCTCGGCGTACATCGGAAGGGTCCAGGCCGCCGCCAGCAGGGTGGCGAGGGCGGCCAGGACCGGGCCCGTCAGCCGGCGGGTGAGGTACCAGACGGTCGGAACCCAGGCGAGGTAGACCGCGAAGACGAGCCAGCGCAACGTCATCGCGCTGATGCCCAGGACCCGGAAGCCGAGCGCGTCGAAGAGCGCGAGCCCGCCCGTGTAGGTGTCGTCGAAGTCCCGCTGCGGCCACTGCCCTCTGAGCACCCGCACGGCGGGCTGTCCCAAGGTGCCCACGTCGTGAGGAAGCCACCCCCGGTTGAGGTAGTGGAGCGCGTTGGCGGCGGAAAAGGCCCATACCAGGATGAAGAGCCAGCGCGCGAGAACCGCGGGATCCAGGTCGCCCGCGAGCTCGGACATTCGGAAGCGTCGCATGGCCCCCATCTTAGGAGGATTCCGGGCGACGCGCCCTGTCGGGCGAGCGGTGCCCCGCCCGCTCACCCTCCGAAGACCACCCGCAACCGCCGTACGAGCTCGTCACGCACGCTTCGGAAGGCCTCGATCCGAGCGTCGCCCGGTCCGTCCTCGACCGCCGCCGGGTCCGGCAGGCCCCAGTGGATGCGGAGCGCGTCTCCGACCCAGAGCGGACAGACCTCCTCGGCGCAGAGTGTGACGACCGCATCCACGGGACGCTCGACCTCGTCCGTCCCCTTGGATCGGTGAGCCGAGATGTCGATCCCGATCTCCTCGAGCACGCGCACGGCCTCCGGTCGCACGGAGCCGGGCTCGGAGCCCGCCGACGATACGCGTACCCCCGGCGGCGCGAGCGAGCGGGCCACGCCCTCGGCCATCTGGCTCCGCGCCGAGTTGGCGACGCACAGGAAGAGGATGTGCGAGGGCCCGGCGGCGCGCAGGGCGAGCGCTTCGGCCCGCCAACCGTCGCCGTGCCGCCCCCCCGAGGTCACGACGGGGCGTCCTGGAGCCAGCTCCGCACCGCCTCGTGCTTGGGCATGCCCCCGGCGTGCACGAGCTGTCCGTCGACGACGACGCCCGGCGTGCGCATCACTCCGTATCCCATGATCTCGGCCATGTCCGTGACCTTTTCGACCGAGACCTCGACGCCCATCGCATCGGCCTCCTGCTCGAGGAGCCGAGCGGTCAGCTCACACGTCCGACAACCCGAGCCGAGTACCTTGATCTGCTTCATGATCGTCTCCTGGAAGAGCGATGCCGATTCCGGCCGCCCTTTTAGAGCCTGATGGCGTTGAAGAGGTAACCCACCGCCGTGAAGGCCACCGCCAGGTATCCGGCGAAGAACCCCAGCATGCGCACCTTCAGCACCTTGCGGAGGATGATCATCTCGGGCAGGGAGAGCGCGACGACGCTCATCATGAGGGCGAGGACGGTTCCCACGGGAACGCCCTTGCCCAGGAGCGCCTCGGCCACGGGGATGATGCCCGAGGCGTTGGCGTACATCGGAACGCCGGCGACGACCGCCAGCGGCACGGCGAGCGGATTCGAAGGACCGGCCCAGCGCGCGAAGAAGTCCGCCGGAACATACCCGTGCAGCGCGGCACCGAGCCCCACGCCCGCGAGGACGTAGACCCAGATCCTTCCGACGATGTCCGAGACCTCGCCCCAGGCGAACGTGGCGCGCTCCCGCGCCGTCATGCGCCCGGACCCGGCCGGAGTCTCGCCCACCCGGATCTGCCAGACGTACTCCTCGACCCATCGACGCAAGCCCAGCGTGTCGATGAGCGCGCCCCCGGCCACACCGACCGCCAGGCCGGTCGCCACGTAGAGCAGGGTGAGCTTCCAGCCGAGGAGGGTGAGCAGCAGCGCCACGGCCACCTCGTTGATCATCGGCGACGCGATGAGGAACGCCATGGTGGCCCCGACCGGCACGCCGGCTTCGACGAAGCCGATGAAGAGCGGCACCGAGGAGCACGAGCAGAAGGGCGTCACCGCGCCGAGCACGACCGCCATCACGTAGGCCGCCCACCGCGAGCGTCCCTCCAGGTAGCGCCGCACGCGCTCCGGAGAGAGCGCGGAGCGGAAGAGCCCCATGACGAAGATCACGACGACGAGGAGCGCGAAGATCTTGGTCACGTCCTCGACGAAGAAGTGCACGGCGGCGGCGGTGTGCGTGCTCGCGTCGAGCCCGAGGAGCCCGTAGGCGACGCGATCGGCGAGCCAGGTGAAGATGCGGAACACGGAAGAATCAGCCTTCGACGAGCGGGCCCACCGCCGCGCCGCGGAAGTACCGGTCGCGCCAGCGCAGCGCCACGTTCACCAGCGAGATGAGCACCGGAACCTCGACGAGCGGACCGACCACCGCCGCGAACGCGGCGCCGTTCGTGATGCCGAACGTGCCCACGGCCACGGCGATCGCGAGCTCGAAGTTGTTGGACGCGGCGGTGAACGAGAGCGTGGCGGTCTTCGGGTAGTCGGCGCCCGCCCGGCGGCTCATGAAGAACGTCACCGCGAACATGATCAGGAAGTAGAGCAGGAGCGGCACCGCGATGCGCAGCACCCCGACCGGCTGCGCGAGGATCTGCTGGCCCTGGGTCGAGAACATCACGACGATGGTGAACAGGAGCGCCACGAGCGTGATCGGGGAGATCCGCGGGACGAACGACGCGTGGTACCATTCCTTTCCCCGCGCCCGCACGAGGACGAAGCGCGTGATCATGCCCGCGAGGAACGGGACGCCCAGATAGATGAATACGCTCCGAGCGATCTGCCCCATGGTGATGCTCACCACCGCTCCCCCGAGGCCCAGCCACTGCGGCAGCACGGTGATGAAGATCCAGGCGTAGACGCTGTAGAACAGGACCTGGAAGATCGAGTTGAACGCGACGAGGCCGGCCGCGTACTCGGGATCGCCGTCGGCGAGGTCGTTCCAGACGATGACCATGGCGATGCATCGCGCCAGGCCGATCAGGATCACGCCGACCATGTACTGGGGATAGCCGCGCAGGAACAGCACGGCGAGCGCGAACATCAGCACCGGCCCGATGACCCAGTTCTGCACCAGCGAGAGTCCGAGAATCCGCACGTTGCGGAAGACGTCGCCGAGCTCCTCGTAGCGCACCTTGGCGAGGGGCGGGTACATCATCAGGATCAGGCCGATGGCGATCGGCAGCGACGTGGTCCCGACCGAGGTGCTCGCGGTCACCGTCCGTACGGCGTCGGGCCAGAGCGAGCCGACGGCCACCCCGGCCGCCATGGCCAGGAAGATCCAGAAGGTCAGCCAACGATCCAGAAAGGAGAGCCGTCCGGCCACGTCAGGGGTCCCGGTCAGGAGCAGTGGTAGATGTCGGGAGGCGCGCTCGCAGCGGAGGCGCGCAGGTCGACGAGGAACGCCTCGAGCGCCTCGAGCGCCTCCGGCACGAGGGCGTAATGCGCCCAACGGCCCTCCCGACGGTCGCGCACGAGCCCCGCTTCCCGCAGCGCTCGCAGATGGTGCGACAGGAGCGGCTGTGCCATGTCGAGCGCGTCGACGAGCTTGCAGACGCACCGCTCGCCGTCGCGCAGCGCATCGACGATGCGGAGGCGGTTGGCGTCGGAGAGCGCCTGGAAGGCGGAGAGCAAGGTCTCCGGAGGATCGCCGACGGACGGCGCGATCGGCAGCGTGCGTGAGCTCATGCGCCGAATATATCAACGCTCATTGATATGTCCAGCGGCACGGCGCGCACACGTCTGGTCAGCGGGGTTCGGCCTCCTATCCTCCGGCGGTCGCACCCACCACCAGAAAGGGCTCCTCTCCCCGCGCCACCGCTTCCGGAAGCGGCTCGTCGGGAGCATCGTGCGAGAGATCGCGCGCGCACGCGAAGAATCGGAGGAAGGGACGACGCTCCTGGGTCACATGATCGCGGATCGTGCCCTTCAGCCTGGGGTAGCGCGCCTCCACGGCGTCGAGGACGGAGCGCTGCGTCACGGGGCCTTCCACGTCGAGGGCGAGCTCGCGCTCCGCACCCACGGCCGCGCACAGCGGGGTCGGCAGAACCACCCGGATCATGGCAGCGTCTGCACCTCGACCGAGAGCACGGCCGGCAGGTCCCGTACGATGGTCGTCCAGGTGTCTCCGGAGTCGGGCGACACGTAGACCTGGCCGCCGGTCGTCCCGAAGTAGATCCCGCACGAGTCCAGCGTGTCGACGGCCATCGCGTCCCGGAGGACGTTCACGTAGCAGTCCGACTGCGGCAGCCCTCGGGTGAGCGGCTCCCATTCCTCCCCTCCCGTGCGGCTGCGATAGACGCGCAGCTTCCCTTCCGGAGGGTAGTGCTCCCCGTCGCTCTTGATCGGAACCACATAGACGGTCTCGGGATCGTGGGCGTGCACATCGATCGCGAAGCCGAAGTCGCTGGGCAGATTCCCGCTCACCTCACGCCAGGAGTCGCCTGCATCGTCGCTCCGCATCACATCCCAGTGCTTCTGCATGAAGAGCACGTTCGGGCGCGACGGGTGCATCGCGATCCGGTGCACGCAGTGGCCGACCTCCGCGTCGGGATCGGGGATGTACTCCGAGCGCAGGCCCTTGTTGATCGGCTTCCACGTCGTGCCGCCGTCATCGGTGCGGAACGCGCCCGCCGCCGAGATGGCAGTGAAGATCCGATTCGGGTCGGCCGGATCGAGCACGATCGTGTGGAGGCACATCCCCCCGGCCCCGGGATGCCAGCCGGGGCCCGTAGGATGGCCGCGCAACCCGGAGAGCTCACGCCAGCTCGCACCGGCGTCGTCGGAGCGGAAGAGGGCGGCGTCCTCCACCCCTGCCCACACCACGTCGGCGTCGGTCAACGAGGGCTCGATGTGCCACACGCGCGTGAACTCCCAGGGGTGCAGCGTGCCGTCGTACCACTGGTGGGTACCGGCCTCCCCCTCGTACGTGAACTCGTTCCCGACCGGCTCCCAGGTCCGTCCGCCGTCCTCCGAACGCTGAACCAGCTGCCCGAACCACCCTCGACTCTGGGATGCCCAGATCCGATCCTGATCCACGGGCGATCCCTTCATGTGGTAGACGTCCCAGCCCTCGAAGTGGGGCCCCTCCACCGTCCACCGATCGCGCTTCCCGTCCGCGGTCAGGACGAACCCGCCCTTGTGCGTCCCGACCAGCACCCGCACTCTGCTCATGGTCCGCCTCCTTGAGTCGTATCGATAATTGTTAGCATATCCTTCCAGGGCGGTCCGTGTCGACGCCGTCGTCGCGGCCTACTTGACGCGAGAGGGAAGAATCCAAACACTGTCGCGCCCCCGGTCGCTGGGACCGAGGCTGCACGATCACGAAGCTCACCGCGGCTTCGGTCGCTGGCGGATACGGACCGCACGTGGGCTGAAAGCGAGGCGGTACGGTGGCTCGAAGTCAGGACGGCGGCGGCAACGGCAGCTCCTCACGCAGACGCTCCTCCTCCGCCGGATCGGAGCCCAAGACCGAGTCTAAACGGCCTGCGATGACCGATGTGGCGATGCTCGCCGGAGTGTCGCACATGACCGTGTCACGGGTCATCAACGACGCCGGCAGCGTCACCAGCGAGACCCGCGCCAAGGTCCTCGCCGCGATCCGGGAGCTCGACTACCACCCGAACTACGCCGCACGCACGCTCGTCACCGGGCGCTCGAAGACGCTCGGTGTCGTGGCCCTCGACTCGACGCTCTATGGCCCCGCGAGCATGCTGTACGGCATCGAGAACGCCGCGCGTGAGTCCGAGTACGCAATCAGCATCGTGAGCCTGCGGGTCCAGAACCGCACGTCGATCGGCGAGGCGATCGAGCGCCTGAGGGGACAGGGCGTGGAGGGCATCATCGTGATCGCGCCGCACGTCGCCGCGGTGCGGGCCCTCCAGTACATCCCCAAGAACGTCCCGCTCATCGCCGCCCAGGGTGGACTGGACGGCCCGGTCCGGGGCGTAGCCGTCGACCAGTACGCCGGAGCGCGTCTCGCGGTGGAGCATCTCCTGGAGTTGGGACATGCGACCGTTCGCCATGTCGCGGGACCGATCGGATGGTTCGAAGGACGTGAGCGGGAGCGGGGCTGGCGCGAGACCCTGGAGCAGGCGGGCGCCCGGATCACCGAGGTGATGAACGGGGATTGGAGCCCACGCTCCGGCTACGAGCTCGGCCGCGAGCTCGTCAACGACCCGGACCTCACCGCCCTGTTCGTCGCCAACGACCAGATGGCGCTGGGCGTGCTCAGGGCCTTCGCGGAAGCGGGGGTGAGGGTCCCGGACGACGTGAGCCTGGTCGGGTTCGACGACACGCCCGAGTCCGCGTACTTCAACCCGCCGCTCACGACAGTGCGCCAGGACTTCATCGAGCTCGGCCGCCGTACGGTGACGCTCCTTCTCGGCCACATCGACGGAAGCGGCTCCGAGATGGTCCCGGGCGTCACGCCCGAGTTGATCGTCCGTCAGAGCGCTGCGCCGCCCAGGCGCGGCTGAGCGTTCTCACTCCGGGAGATAGCGGCCGGCCAGCGCCGAGAACGCCTCGGTCTGGTCACGCGTCCAGGCCTCGCTCCGCCCCAGCTCCGACGCGAGGATCTCGGCCACGGCCGGGGCGGCTTCCAGCGCGGCGCGAGCGTCCAGAAGGAGACTGCGCGAGCGCCGCGCCAGCACGTCGTCGACGGTCCGCGCCATCTCGCGACGCACGAACCACACGACCTCTCCGCGGGTCAGCGGCAGTCTCGGATGCAGCAGCTCATCCAGCCCCGGCGCCGATGCCACGAGCGCCTCGATCTCCGGAGCGTCCGAGCCGTACTCGGCATGCGCGCCGAACTTCTCGGCGTGCCGATGGAATCCGTGGATCTCGAGCTCTCGGGTCACGCAGGCCCGTGCCTCCAGGTCGCCCAGCGTCTGCGCCATCTCCACCGTGTCCTCGGCCATCTTCCGGTAGGTCGTCCACTTTCCGCCCGCGATCGTGAGAAGTCCGCCGTCCGACACACGCAGCGCGTGCTCGCGACTCAGCTCCGACGTGTCCTCGGCGCCCTCGGCCGCGACGAGCGGGCGGAGACCGGCGAACACGCTCAGGACGTCGCTCCGGTCCGGATCCTTTTCGAGGTAGCGGCGTGCGTGCGTCAGGATGAAGTCGACCTCCTCAGCGAGCGGCACGGGCTCCAGACTCGGCCGGTCGACGGGCGTGTCGGTGGTTCCGATGAGGACCCGGTCGAGCCATGGAATCGCGAAGAGCACCCGCCCGTCGTCCGTATGCGGCACCATGATCGCGGCCTCGCCAGGAAGGAACGAGCGGTCGAGCACCACGTGGACCCCCTGCGACGGCTGGATGATCGGGCGGACTCCGGGCTCCTCCATCCGGCGGATCTCGTCGCTGAAGACCCCTGTCGCGTTCACCACCACCCGACCTCGTGCCTCGAGCGCCTCACCCGTCTCCTCGTCGCGGATCCGGACGCCGTTCACGAATCCGGTGGAGCTCCTCAGCAGCGCCGTGACCCTGGCGTAATTGACGAGCGCCGCGCCCTGCTCGGCCGCCGTCATGGCGAGGTGGACGAGCAGGCGAGCGTCGTCGAACTGCCCGTCGTGATAGATGACCCCACCGATCAGCCCATCGGTCTCGATGGTCGGCAGACGCTCGATGGTCTCGTCGCGCGAGAGGTTCTTCGAGCGGCCGAACCCGTACTTGCCGGCGAGGACGTCGTAGACGCGCATGCCGATCCCGTAGAACGGCGCCTCCCACCATTTGTAGTTGGGCACCACGAACGGAAGGTCGTGCACCAGGTGCGGGGCGTTCCGGCGCAGGATACCCCGCTCCTTCAGGGCCTCCATGACCAGAGGAATGTTGCCCTGCTGCAGGTATCGGACGCCTCCGTGAACCAGCTTCGTGGATCGGCTCGACGTTCCCTTGCCGAAGTCGCTCTGCTCGACCAGGAGCACCTCGTAGCCGCGCGAGGCCGCATCCACCGCCACGCCGACACCGGTGGCGCCCCCGCCGATCACGATGAGGTCCCAGGCGTCGGGTGAGGCCTGAAGTCGGTCGAGCGCGTCGTCGCGGTTCATGGGCTCGGCTTTCCGGAATGATTATGGTTCGTTGACGCGGGTTCGAGCTTCGAGTAAGGTTCGAGCCCGCTTACGACAGCGGTACGATCTGCACACGCGGCGCCGACCGCAATTCGCGAGGACAGCATGGCCCATCCACGTCGCAGCGCGACCACCGGATTCCGGATGCCCTGCTGTATGTGTCGCCCGCTCCCCCCGGGAGAGGCGAGAGGCGGTGCGCGTGCCTGTAGATGGTACGGATGATCGCAAGGATCATCGCTCGATGCGACCGGCCCCTCCGCCTCGGAGGGGCCGATTTTTTTGTCCCTGCCCCATGGAGTGAAGACATGAGCACGTACTCGAATCCCGACGCACTGGTCGGAACCGACTGGCTCGCCGAGCACCTGGACGACCCCTCGATCCGGATCGTGGAGGTCGACGAGGAGCTGTCGGCGTACGACGGCGGACACATTCCCGGCGCGATCGCCTGGAACTGGTCGAAGGATCTGCATCATCCGGTCCGGCGCGACTACCTGGACCGCGGCGAGCTCGAGGCGCTGCTGCGGCGCTCGGGCGTGCCGGCCGACGGCCACGTCGTGATCTACGGCGGCAACAACAACTGGTTCGCCGCGTACGCGTACTGGATCCTCAAGCTTCGCGGCTTCGACGCCGTGCGCCTTCTGGACGGGGGCCGCAAGAAGTGGGAGCTCGAGGAGCGACCGCTCACGAAGGACGTGCCCGAGGTGTCTCCCTCCGAGGTCACCATCGGAGGAGCCGAGCGACCGGAGCTGCGTGCGCTGCGCGATCACGTGATCTCGAGCGTCGGATCCTCGACGACCTACGTCGACGTCCGCTCTCCGGAGGAGTTCAGCGGCGCCAAGCTCGCCCCCGACCACCTTCCCCAGGAGCAGCCGTACGTGGGCGGGCACGTCCCCGGCGCCGCCAACATTCCGTGGTCGAAGGCGGCCAAGGAAGACGGGACCTTCCGTCCGCGCGAAGAGCTCGAATCACTGTACGACGGCGTCCGCACGAGCCCGGAGGTGATCGCGTACTGCCGTATCGGAGAGCGTGCGGCGCACACCTGGTTCGTGCTCCACGAGTTGCTCGGCCACGACAACGCGAAGAACTACGACGGGTCGTGGACCGAGTACGGCTCGCTCGTCGGCGTGCCCGTCGAGCGCGGCTGACCCGCCTGCCGGGCACCGGCGGCCGCACGTGCGGCTCCGGTGCCCGGCCCCATCGCCCGACCTTGGAGCCGGCCACCCCTGATGGTACTGTTCGGCCTTTGTCCGCCCACCGGAGCGTCTCTCGTCCCGGCTGCGCGGATCGACGATGCGTGGAGGAGCACGTGGGACCTGGAGTGGTGACAGACGGAGGGACCTCGGCGTCCGATCGGGAACGGATCCTGAAGCACATCCTGACCAGCCGCGTCTACGACGTGGTGAGCGAGACGGCGCTCGAACCGGCGGCGAAGCTCACGAAGCGCCTCCGCAACCACGTGCTGTTGAAGCGAGAAGACCTTCAACCGGTCTTCAGCTTCAAGCTTCGCGGCGCCTATAACCGCATGGCCGAGCTGTCCGACGAGGAGCGTCGCGAGGGCGTCATCGCCGCGAGCGCGGGGAATCACGCCCAGGGCGTCGCCTACTCGGCGCGTCATCTCGGGATCCGTGCGCTCATCGTGATGCCCCGCACCACCCCGCGCATCAAGGTCGACGCCGTGCGCGCGCTCGGCGCGGAGGTGGTCCTGCACGGTGACAGCTTCACCGACGCCAAGGCACACTGCGACGAGCTGCGCGAGGGCAGCAGCCTCACGTTCATCGACCCGTTCGACGACCCTCTGGTAATCGCCGGCCAGGGCACGATCGGCGAGGAGATCGTGCGCCAGAGCCGGGGACGCCTGGACGCCGTGTTCGTGCCTATCGGCGGGGGCGGCCTCATCGCGGGCATCGCGACGTACGTGAAAGCGCTGCTCCCCCACGTGCGCGTCGTGGGCGTGCAACCGGTCGAAGCCGACGCGATGCATGCCTCCGTGGAGGCGGGGCGGCCCGTGAGCGTCGCCCGGCCCGGCCTCTTCGCCGACGGGGTCGCGGTCCGCGAGGTCGGACGGCTCACGTTCCCGATCGTGCGGGACACGGTCGACGAGATCGTGCTCGTCTCCAACGACGAGATCTGCGCGGCCATGAAGGAAGCGTTCGACGACACGCGCAGCATCCTCGAGCCCGCCGGTGCCCTCTCCGTGGCGGGACTGCGACGCTGGGTGGAGCGCGAGGGCGCCACGGACCGTACGCTGGTCGCCGTGCTGAGCGGGGCGAACATGAACTTCGACCGCCTGCGCTTCGTGGCCGAACGGGCCGAGCTGGGCGAGGCGAGAGAGACCGTCCTCGCGGTGACGATCCCCGAGCGTCCGGGATCGTTCCGGGCGTTCTGCTCGACCATCGGCGCACGCACGATCACGGAGTTCAACTACCGTCTGCGGGGCCGCGAGGCGGCGCACATCTTCGTCGGCGTGGGGACCGAATCCAAGGACGACGCCGCTCAGCTGGCGCGGCAGCTCAACGAGGCCGGGTACGCCACGGTGGACCTGTCCGGAAACGAGATGGCCAAGCTGCACGTGCGCCACATGGGGGGCGGCGGCTCGACCGACGCGCACGACGAGATGCCCTGCCACTTCGAGTTCCCGGAGCGACCGGGAGCGCTCATGGAGTTCCTGGACAAGCTGGGCGGGCGCTGGAACATCAGCCTCTTCCACTACCGGAACCACGGAGCGGACTTCGGCCGGGTGCTGGCCGCCTTCGAGGTTCCCGAGGCCGAGCGGCCGGCGTTCCTCGAGTTCCTGGACGGGGTCGGCTACCCATATTCGCCGGAGCCGGACAACGAGGCGTATCGCCTCTTCCTGGCATGAGCGCGCACGATCGTCGCGTGCGGGACGAATCCACGACCGACCGCGTCCTCGCGGCGCCCGCAGCGAGCGACTAATCTCCTCGGCGACTTCCTCCCGACGGAGCCCAGCACGGAATGGACGACAAACGCCCCTCGACCCGGGCGGTTCGAACCCAGGTGGAGGTCTCGCAACACCGCGAGCACTCGGTCCCGTTGTATCTGACATCGAGCTTCGTCTTCGACGATGCCGAGGAGATGCGCGCGACCTTTGCCGACGAAAAGAAGCGCAACGTATACAGCCGCTTCACGAACCCGAACGTCGCCGAGCTCGCCGAGAAGCTCCGGCTGCTCGAGGGTGCGGAGGCAGGACATGCGGTGGCGTCCGGGATGGCCGCGATCTTCGCCACGTTCGCGGCGCTCCTCTCGGCGGGCGACCACGTCGTCGCGTGCCGCTCGGTGTTCGGCTCCACCCACCGCATCCTCACCAGCATCCTGCCGCGGCTCGGCATCCAGCAGACCTGGGTCGACGCCGGCGATCCGCGCGCCTGGGAGCCGGCCATCCGCGAGAACACGCGCATGGTCTTCGTCGAGACGCCCACGAACCCGGCGCTCGACCTCGTCGACCTCGCTGTGCTCGGCGAGCTCACGCGCCGTCGCGGGCTCCTGCTGGTCGTCGACAACTGCTTCTCGACCCCCGCACTCCAGCGGCCGATCGAGCACGGCGCCGACCTGGTCGTCCACTCGGCCACCAAGTTCATCGACGGCCAGGGCCGGGTGCTGGGCGGGGCGGTGGTGGGCCGTGACGATCTCGTCTCCGAGATCTTCGCGTTCTGCCGGGCCACCGGCCCGGCGCTCTCACCGTTCAATGCGTGGGTGCTCTCGAAGAGCCTGGAGACGCTGCAGCTGCGCATGGACCGGCACTCGTCGAGCGCGCTCGAGCTCGCCGGATGGCTCGAAGGCCGACCGGGTGTGGCCGCCGTCCGCTACCCGTGGCTGCCGTCCCATCCCCAGCACGAGCTGGCGAAGCGGCAGATGTCGGCGGGCGGGGGCGTCCTGACGTTCACGATCGAGGGGGGCATCGAGCGAGGCCGCCGTTTCCTGGACGCCCTCGAGATGTGCTCGCTCACGGCCAACCTGGGTGACACCCGCACAATCGTCACGCATCCTGCCTCGACGACGCACGCGAAGCTGACCGAAGAGGAGCGCCTGGCCGTCGGCATCGGCCCCGGCCTCATCCGTATCTCCGTAGGACTCGAAGATCCCCACGACATCCGCGACGATCTCACCCGAGCACTCGAGAAAGCATTCGCATGAGCAACCTCGGCATTCCACCGACGCCGCGCGCACGCGTGCGTTCCTGGACCCCCATCCTCGCCATGCCTCTGGCCGGACTCCTCGCGCTCGCGCCCGCCGCGCCGCTGCGCGCGCAGGCCCCGACGCCCCAGCGACTGGTCGATGCCGCGCCCACCCCACCCATGGGCTGGAACAGCTACGACTACTACAACTGGACGGTGAGCGAGTCCGAGATGCTGGCCAACGCACGATGGGAGGCGAAGCACCTGGCGGCATACGGATGGAAGTACGTCGTCGTGGACTTCCTCTGGTCGACGCCGCTGCACGGCGACTACGAGCACCGGGAGTTCAACCGTGACGGGAGCTATCGCTACCACCTGAGCATGGACCGCTACGGGCGGCTCGTGCCCGATCCGAAGCGCTTCCCTTCGTCGGTGAACGGAGTCGGATTCAAGGCGCTGGCCGACAGCGTGCACGCCCTCGGCCTGAAGTTCGGCATTCACGTCATGCGCGGCATTCCGCGCCAGGCCGTCCGCGAGCACACCCCCGTGCTCGGCACCTCGTACACCGCCGACCAGATCGCCGACACGGCCAGCAAGTGCGCCTGGGATGACGGGATGTACGGGCTCGACATGTCGAAGCCCGGAGCGCAGGCATACCTCGACTCGCTCCTGAAGCTGTACGCGAGCTGGGGCGTCGATTTCATCAAGGTCGACGACATCCTGAGGCCGTGGCACGGACCCGAGATCGCCGGTTACAGCAAGGCGATCGAGCACACCGGACGCCGGATCGTGCTCTCGCTCTCGCCCGGGCCGGCCCCCACGACCGAAGCCGGATTCCTCACGCACACCGCCAACATGTGGCGCCTCACCGACGACGTGTGGGACGACTGGAGCAGCATGAAGCGGGACTTCGCTCACGCCGCAGCGTGGGCGGGCACCTCGCGCCCGGGCAGCTGGCCCGACCTGGACATGCTGCCGCTCGGCAGGATCGCGGCACGGTACCCCAAGTCCTGGGGAGGAGCGTTCAGCAAGCCCGATCGGGCGAGCCGCCTGACGCATGACGAGCAGCGCACGATGATGACGCTGTGGGCGATCTACCGCTCCCCCTTGATGATGGGCGGGAACCTCCCGGAAAACGACGCATGGACCACGTCGCTGCTGACGAACCGCGCCGTGATCGAGGTCGATCAGCACAGCCGGGACAACCGGATGGTGCGCGGGGGCGGCTACCCCGTCTACACGGCCGACGCGGCGACCGGGCCCGACCGGTACGTGGCGCTCTTCAACACGACCGACGACACCGCGACCGTGAGCGTGGCCCTGAAGAAGCTCGGGCTGGATCGGGCGACCCCCGTCGACCTGTGGACCGGGAAGCGGTTGGCACCCGTCGACAACGAGGTGAGCGCGACGCTGGCCCCCCACGCGAGCGTGCTGCTGCGGCTGGAGGTGCGGTAAGCGGAGGAATGTCCGCCGCGCCCGGCGTCGCCGACCGTCAGAGGCGACGCGTGTAGAGGCCGATGGCCACGATGGCGAGCGCGAGCGGCCCGACCCACGCGATCAGGTGGACCGTCACCATGTGGAGGTCGTCCGGCGCGCCCTTCGTGTACGGCAGGAGCCGGGCGACCTCGAGATACACCGCGCTCGCCACGATGAGGGCGATGCCCCCGAACCGGTTGGCCGGATACCACACCTCGGGAGACGACAGCGTACGGCGGGTGCGCACGCCGTAGATACGGTTCGGCGGGACGAGCCGAAGCACGAGTGGAATCGAGACCACGATGACGATCACCGACGGAACGAAGAACGGCTGGCCGCTCATCCTGCACCTCCCGCTCGTGTGACCGGGGCCTCCTCGAGATCGGCCTCGGTGGGAACCGTGACGCGCCACACCAGCAGCTTCTCGTCCAATCCCCGGATCTCGGTGCGCAACGACGACAACGACGCTCCCTCCCGCGAGAGGAGGCGCTCCACGTCGAGGTCGCGTCGAACGTCGTCGGAGAGCACCACGTCCCGCCCCGACGACAACCCTTCCAGCCGCGCGGCGACGTTCACGGTGGTGCCGAAGTAGTCGAGTCGCTCGTTCTGCGTGACGGAGATACACGGACCGTAGTGGACGCCGACCTTCAGCACCAAAGGCGCCGGCACGGCTTCGTCCGGCGCGGCCAGCGCACGGTGCGCGCGCAACGCCGCGCGCACGGCCTCCACGGGCGTCCGGAACACCGCCATCACCGCGTCGCCGATCGTCTTCACCACGGCACCGTCCTCGGCCAGCACCGCATCGCGCAGCAGATCGAAGTGATGCATGACACGCCCGAACGCCGCAGCGTCTCCCACCGTACGGTACATGCTGGTCGAGCCCTTCAGATCCGTGAACAGCACGGCGAGGCTCCCCACCCGCGCATACGAGCCGACCTCGAGCACCTCGCTCGCGAAGAGGTCGCGGAACTCCGCCAGCGCCGTGACCTCCGCGGCGGTCGCGGCGGTGTCGGCCCAGGAGATGCGCTCCACCACGAACAGCCGCTCCTCCCCTGTGTGGTTCGCCAGCAGGACGTGCGCGTGGGGCGCGACCGTCTCGCCGGTCGGGCTCCACGCGCCGTCGCGCACGGCCAGCTCGATCTCGGCGCCCGCGCCGTGCTCGACCCGGAACGACGGCCCCCCCTCGATCCCGAACGCGCGGGCCCGATGCCGACCCTCGTGGAGAAGGGCGCTCACCTCCCTGACCTCACCCGGCGCGAGAAGCTGCTGGACCTCGACGTGCGGCGTGACCTGCGGGCCGGCCACACAGAACCGGGGGGCCTCCACGCGACGGACCGCGGGCGTCGGCCGGAAGGTGATCTCGACCGCCTGATCGAAGTCGGGGGAGAACTCGATCCGGCACGTCTCGCAGTGAGCGGCCCCCGTGTGGAGCTTCCGGAGCGTGTCGGCGCCGTCGGTCACACCCCGGCATGCGGGACAGAGGATGTTCCAGCGCATGTCGAGAAGCCCACACCGGGTGGCCCGCAGGCAGGCGCTGAGCACGGCACGCCGGTCGAGCTCCCACAGGTCGGCCAGCTCGTAGGCCCGGATGCGCGCCAGGGAGCGGTCGTCGGCCCGAAGCACGTGGTCGAGCAGACGCTCCGCGATCGCGTCCGGCACCCCTTCTTCGCTCAATCGCCGCTTCAGCGGAAGCGACCGGCTGGCGCCCCGAGGCCGTCGCTTCGGCACCGCGGGTGAGGGGGCGGCGGTCGCCTCACGTGCGTAGCGCTCGAAGGTTCGCTTGAACCGCACCCGCGAGAGAATCCCGATCTGGATCGGCGTGGCCAGACGCCCCAGGATGCCCCGTGGAACCACCACGACGTCGTAGGTCAGGGAGGTGCGGCCCTTCCCGGAGGACTCGAGAAGGGCGAGCACCCGCATCTCGCGGACCGGCCCCCGACTGTACCGCCGCACGACACCGAACCGGGACGGACGCAGCCATTCGAACGGAAGCTCCTCCCACTCCAGGCGAAATCCCTTGACCCGAAATCCGAGCCGACGGCGAGCGTTCGGAAGCGTCTCGCCCGGCGCCCGGGCATCCTCCACCGGCGGCAGGCCCGAGTCTCGATTGAAGCGGTCGGTGTCCGTGACGAGCGGCCAGAGCGCTTCGGGTGCCCCGGGCAACGACCAGGTCCAGCGGTAGTGAAGCTCCATAACGGGCAATTAGGCCCGGCCGGCCCCCATCCTGCAAGCCGCCGGCCTCTCCGGCCCGCGGGCATCGCCACGGATCAGTGGTGGAATCCCCCGCCCCACATCCGGGGATTCACCACGTTGTTGAAGACCGACCCGAACGTGTAGCTGAAGCCGACGTTGAGGGAGAACCGGTAGCTGGTTCCGAGCTCACGACGCTGCAGCAGGATGTCGGCTTCCGAGACGGCCGCGAGTGGCTCGTAGATCTGGTTCTCCACCCTGGCCGCGCTCCCGTGTACGTCCAGGTTCAGCCCACGCGTGAGGCGTAGAGAGACACCCGTGAAGAAGTCGATCCGGTGCTGCGAGAAGTTGTCCAGGTAGTTGGTGCCGGAGAGGGACGCGTACAGGTTGCCCCACGGTCTCTGGAAATCGGCGGACACGTCGAGGGTGTGCTCGGGACGGGTCTCCCGTGTCTTCCCGAAGAGCGTGACCTGCTCGTAGCGATACGAGGCCAGTCCGATGGAGTACATGAACGTGATCTGGCGGTGACTCGACTCCGCGTAGGGATAGACGTCGTACTCCAGGGCGGGGCCCGCGTGCAGCGCCAGCAGCTCGTTCTGGCGCGTCGAGCCACCGAGCGTGACGCGCCCCCCAACGGACCAGCGGGCTCCGAGGCTCCGGACCACATATCCGCTGATGCCCCAATGGCGTGACGTGAAGATCGACGTGGCCGTGTCGCTGAGGTTGAAGCGCTGCCGACTCCAGCTGCCCCTCGCGCTCAGGTCGACCTTCAACCTCCGCGTGGTGCGTCCTGCCCTGAGCGACGCATTGACGGAGCGTGCCCCCTGCTGGCTTTCACCATTCACCGAGCCGCTCAGCCCGGCCCTGAAGACCCACAGGTTCCAGCGGTCCTCCTCCGCCGTCGTGGTGCCGGGTTTGCGACCGGACGGATGGTAGCTGATGGCGATGTCGGACGCCGCGGGCGTGCCGGCCACGTACGGAATCAGACCCAACTCGAACGTGTGGACCATCCCGTCCCGGACCTCGTCGCTGGTGTCGTCGGGGCCCGACACGTCGTGGAGCGTGTCCTCGCGGCCGGCGAACCTCCGCAGGCCGATGAACTCGAACGTGTAGTCGCGTCCGCCCGAACCCGTCTGCTGGGAGGTGACGAGCACGTGGACGTCGCTCTCCGTACGGTCACGCACGTAATCGACGAAGCCGACCTCTCGTCGGAAGTAGTCGAAGTCACAGCGGTGACAGTCGAGAAAGACGCGCAGCGGGCGCGTCGGAGACGAAGTCTGAGCGTGCGCCGCGACCGGCGAAGTGAAGAGGAATATGATGGAGCAGAACGCGGCGAGCGGCAGGATCGTGCGCGTCATCAGGTCGTCAGATTTCGGATGTCAGAGGGTTGGGAAGCGTCGCTGTTTGATGAAGGGCGCCGCGCTCAGCGCCACGAAGCGATGGCCGTCGAGCTCCGAAGGCCGGGAATCCGCCTCGATGCGAGCGGACGGAACCGGGTACCCGGAGACCGCCTCCCGGTTCATGCCATGAGACACCAATCCCGGGCGATTTGTTGGATGTAACGACACTCAACACGTGGGAACCGGCGCGCGCTCACCGCAATGCAGGAACAATCGCGAAGAAGACGCTCTCTGCTGGCAAGGAGCGGTAGAGCGTACCCGCCTCGTCCGGAGCCATAACGACCCGGATGCGGAACCGGTCCCAGTTCTCGGGTGCGAGGCGACGCATCGCATCCTCCATCCGCCGGAGCCGCCCCGGCCGAACGCGAAGCGTGTCGGCGTCCGGAGCCACGACCTCGATCCCCAGACCGCCCGAAAAGTGAACGACGAAGCGGCGCGGTGTCGGCACCTCCTCTTCCGGAGTCGGCGGAACCCAGTCCACGGTCTGCGCAGGATCCGGAGGCATCGCCCGGTCCGACACGATCACTCTGCGCGCGCGACGCACGGGTGGCTCGAGCCGGGGGCGCTCCCACACCGCGGAACGCCACGCTTCTTCGGATGCGCGGCAGCCGAGGCACACCCTTCGCTCTCCCACCGTGATGCGCTCCACCGGCCAATGACGTAGCAGCACGCTTCCGCGGTACAGGTCGAGTGCGCTCCGCTCGGAGTCGAGCACCAGATAGAGACGGCCCGTCCGAGCCAATGCACGTCCATGCCGGAGCGCAAAGCGTCGGGCCTCCTGGAGCGTCTCACGGTTTTGCCCGTTCGGCGTGGCGACCACCGCCGCCGGGCCGAGGCCCGTCACAACCAGCACGGCGGCGGCGATCGAGTGCCGGAACCTGTCGCGAGCGCGGCGCATCGTGGCCTCAGAAGATGAAGACGCGCGTGCCGCGACCGACCGCCGGCGCCAGGACGCGCAGATCGTCCCGGCCCACGCGGATGCACCCGTGGGTGATGCTTCGGCCCAGGAGTCGCTCGTACAGGGTCCCGTGGATCATGTACCCGTTGCCCAGGTCGAGCGCCCACTCGCCGAGTGAGCCCGTCTCCACGCGTTCCTTCAGCGCGACCGGCGGCTCTCGGCCCTCCTCCAGAAAGGCCCAGTCCGGCTTCACCCAGACCGGGTTGGCCCGCCTGCCGCGAATCACGAACTCACCCTTGGGCGTGTCGAACATCCACGATCGCCGCGCCCCGCCCGCTTCCTTCAGCGTCGTCCGCGATCCCGTCGATACGATCGCCTCGAGCACGACCGACCCGTTCCGCCAGAGCCAGAGCCGGTTGTTCTCACGATCGACGACGATGTACGTACCTCGTGCGCTCCACAGGGCGGGAGCTCGTCCTCGACCGGCGGGTGCCTCCGGCGCACCGGCCCCGGAGCCCCCCGACGGGACGGCGGCGGACGAGATCACGGGCTGCAGGTCGAAGGAGACCAGACTCCTCACGGCCAGCACGACCAGGTCCGCCGCCACCGACGTCGCCGCGACCAGCGCGAGCAGACGAGCGGCCCGTCGATTGACGCCCACCGTAGCGCCGACCTCGCCGGCCGGTGTCTGCGTATCCACGCGTCGGTGGCTCACCGTGCCATCCTGCGCGCGACCGAAGCGAACCTCCCTCGGCCCGTGGCGCTTCCGACGATTACCACGGGCGTGCCCACGCCCACCCGTCTCGCCAGGTCGTCGATATCGGGGTCGGAGAGGGCTACGCACCCGTCCGTCCAGTCCCTGCCCCGCCCCCCCGCGCCGTGGATCTCGATGAGGTCTCCCGGACGAGCGGTCGCCGCGACCCCGCCGGACGCCCGGAGGGTACGAAGCGCCCGGAGGTCGTCGGGACCGGGGTAGTCCAGAAGGAATGCACGGTGGTACCGAGAGCGCGCGCCGCCCTTGAGTTCGACGATGTGATAGCGACCCTCCGGCGTCGCCCCATCCCCTCGCTGCCGTTTGGCGGCCGTGTTGTTCCAGCCCAGCTCCACATCGTACCGCCGGATCACGCGTCCCGCCGAGTACACGGTCATGCGGTGCTCGTCTTTGTCCACCACGAGCGCGATTCCGCCGGTCCGCCGCGACCCCGCCACGGCATCGGCGATCCAGGAGCGCCACACGCGGACCGATTCGGGGGCGGCGTACCTTTCCACCATCGCCTGCACGGTCCGCCTTACCGACCGCACCTCACGCTCCGACCGGACGGCACGCGCCTCGGCGAGCGCGAATGCACCGCTGTCGACCAGCGTCGAGGCCTCGGCCACCCAACCCCTGGCAGCCTGCAGGCGCAGGCGAACGTACGGAGGCAGCCACACCTGCTCTTCGAGTCCTGTCAGCGACCGCAACGCGTTCCGCGCGGACGCGACCACTTCGTCGCTTTGCCGCCGTCGGCTCCGCTCGACCTTGCGCGCCACCTCGGCCGCCATTCGTGCTCGATCGGTGGCGCGGGCGAAAGCCATCCCCGCCGGGCGATAGTCGCGAAGCACCCCCAATCGGAGATCCTGCCGTCGCAGCAGCAGGAGCCCCTCCGAATAGAGCTCACGGGCGTAGCGGAAGTTGACCGGTGCCCGCCGATCCGCGCCCGCGTCACGAGCGGCGGACAGAGCGGTAGCCGCCTCGACGGCGGAGCCGCCGGGACTTCGTCTGCGGTCCGAAGGAGCGAGCGCGACCGCGAGCACGCTCGTGAGGAGCACGACGACGACCACCGTCACCGCGGTCGCCGCGGCGCGTTTCGAACGCCGCATGGCGGTGCGCTACCCGCTCCTCCGGACCGTGACGTCACTCCGGGCGATCAGGTCCTGCGATGCATGACACGGGCCTGCTCTATGGCGGACTTCACCTTGTCGACGGTCTCGCGTGCGGTGGTGGCCTGAGCTTTTGCCTCCAGATACTTCTCGTTGTCGATCGAGGCCTGCGCCTCGGTGAGGCTCGTCGACGCAGCCTGGAGATCGGCCTTCAGGGCGGCCAGGTCGGCACGCGATCCCTTGCCCACGGGTGCGGCCGTCAGCATCGCGGTGACCGAGTCGAGCGCCAGCTTCGTGTCCGCGACCAGCTGCGTCACCTGGGTCTTCGCCTCTTCCTTGGCTTCACCAGCCTGCTGCGCGGCGTCGTCCGCGGCCTTCTTGTACGCGACGGCCAGTTCTTCGGCATGCTTGTACGAGCGACGCAGGGACATCCGCCCGTTCTGCGCGGCGAGCTCCGCATCGAGCGCAGCCTTCGCCCCCATGACCGCATTCATGGCCTCGGGGGCGTACTCCTGGGCACCGGCTGCCGTGGCCGCAGTCTGCGCCTCGGTCGCGGCGTCGATGGCCGCCGTCGGGGGTTTCGCGCAAGCGGACACCGACGCGACGGCGACCACGGATACGAACGTCCGCAGGACGTTGTGATACTCGAGCATGGGTGATGGACTCCACGAATCCCGGCTTCCTTCGATGAGCTCGCCGCCGGGTGTGTGATCGCGGGCACCGCGAGCCACGGGCCGGCGCCTCCTCCGTTCGAGGAAGGCAGCCGGTGCACGAAGCAGCAACCGCCGTGCCGCACCGCGCGGATAAGCTATTTCGACGATCCAAATTCTTGTCCGGACACCACTTCGGGATACCCGAGCCACATTCCAGGCCGTTACGCTCGCTTCCGAAGTCCGCACGAATCGGAGGAAGCGCCTCCGACACTCACCGAGGCGGGGTCCGAAACGCCTCCTTCGCGAGCCCGCAGCGGCGCATCAGGTCGTAGAGCGACCGCTCGCTGATGCCCGCCCGCCGCGCCGTCTCGCCCACCCGTCCGCCGGACTCCTGCAGGAGCCGCGAGAGATACGTTCGCTCGAACGCCTCGACCACGCGGCGGCGAGCCTGGGGGATCGGCGCATCGAAGACGCCGGACGGGAGCTCCAGCGGACGGCGCGCGGACGAGGCGCGAGGGCTCGGACCGGAGATCGAGGGCGGAAGATCGCCGAGAGAGATACGAGGCCCTCGCGTGAGCAGCACGGCCCGCTCCAGCACGTTGATGAGCTCGCGGACGTTTCCGGGCCATCCATGGCGAACCAGAGCCTCCATCGCCTCCGCGTCGATCCCCTCCACCGGTCTGCCCAGCGTTCGCCGGAACTCGGCCAGATAGCGTTCCAGGAGCAAGGGTATGTCCTCCCTCCGCTCGCGGAGCGGGGGAATCGCGAGCGTCACCACCGCGAGCCGGTAGAAGAGGTCCGCGCGGAACCGGCCTTCCTCCACCTCCTCCTCCAGATTCCGGTTCGTGGCGGCGACGATGCGCACATTGACGCGCTCCGGACGCTCGCTGCCGAGCCGCTGAATCTGCCGGTCCTCGAGGACTCGCAGGAGCTTCACTTGAAGATGGAACGGCAGCTCGCCGATCTCGTCCAGGAAGAGCGTTCCTCCATGCGCAACCTCGAAGTGGCCACGCCGTGCGCGCACGGCGCCGGTGAACGCGCCCTGCTCATGACCGAAGAGCTCGCTCTCCAGAAGACCCTCAGGGATGGCGCCGCAGCTGACCGGAACGAACGGTCTCGAAGAGCGCGCACTGTCGCGGTGCAGACAGCGAGCGAGGCGTTCCTTCCCCACCCCGGTCTCACCGAGGATGAGCACCGAGCTGTCCGCACCCGCTACACGCCGCGCAACGGCTACGACATCGCTCATGGCAGGGCTCTCGGATACGAGCTCCTCGAATCCCAGGTCGTGCCCGCTGCGCTGCGCCAGCATGCGGGCCGCAGCGTCCTGCGCCAATCGAGCCAACAGGGCCTGGAGCGTGGTGCGCAACTCACGATCCGACAGGTGGACCGCAAGCACGGCCAGGCAGCCCGCGGCCAGCAGCGCCGCCCGCCGGGATGGATCTTCACGCTCCGAGAGGATCACGAGCTCCGGAGCTTCGGGGAGGGTTCGTACCGATGCCACCCAGTCCTCGAAGGGCGGCGAAGCGAGTCCCTCGCTCGCGATCAGCAGATCGATGTCCCCGCGCTGGAGCGCGTGCCACACCTCTTCGGGCGTGGATGCATTGAACAGGGAGATGTCACGGGTATCGAGAAGGGCCTCGACCCGCCGTGACAGTGCGCCGGGCGTCACCGCCAGCAGGATGCGAACGAGCATGTTTTTGAGGCTCCGAACGTGTCGGATGTAATACCCCCGGTTCAAGTGGAGGTTACGCCTCCGATCTGCCAATGCGGTCCAGCCCTCAGCGCTCGATGAAGACCCTCACCAGGTCCGGCCGCTGCTGGCGGATGTGGTAGGTGAAGCCGCGTTGCTCGAGACGGGGCAGGAGGAACCGGGGGATGCGCTCGTTGAGCTGCACGAGCGTCGTGCCGGGCGCCAGACGCTCGAGCGCCTCGAGCGTGCGCACCATCGGCTCGGGGGGCTCCAGGCCGCGCACGTCGAGCACCACCGCGCCGGCCGGAACGTCCTCGCGGTCCGCCGAGCCCGCGGTGTCCGCCTTCCACGGGCCGGACGCTTCGGAGCCGGAAGGGGCGTCGAGCCCGGCGGCGTCCTCCGCCCAGAACCAGATGCGCCAATCGTCATCCGCGAGCCGCTCGGTCCAATGCGCGAGTCCCTGGCGCTCCATGACGGCATACAAGGGATACGGCTCGAAGATCGCGCGCAGGCGCAGCACCCCGTCCGGCGGAAGGGAGGTGCGCGCTTCCATGATGCGCGCGAACGGCTCGCGGCCGGCACGCAGGTCTTCACGCACGTCGACATCGACGATGCGGTCCTCGCCCAGGGCTTGCAGCGATGCGGGCATGGTCGTGTGGCTCATAGGGCTCCTGCCTCGATCATTCCAGGGTGCCAGCTCGGCTCCCAGACCAGGTTCGCGTTCACGCTCTCCACGCCGGGCAGAGCGTATATCGAGGCCAGGACGCCCTGCCGCACGACGGTGTGCAGGGGACAGCCTCGAGTGGTGAGGGTGTAGGTGACGGTCACGTCTCCGCCGTCGACGTCCACGTCGTAGACGAGCCCCAGCGACACGATGTCCAGGCCGACCTCGGGGTCCACCACGCCACGGAGCGCGTCACGTACCGCGCCGTCCGTCGGCGGCGCCGCGCTCACGCCGGCCTCCGGCGCGATACGGACAGCATCTGCACCGCCTCGACGACGGCGCCGGTTGCGAAGAGCACGGCGGCGGCACGCGCGACCGGCCCCGCGCCCACGCCGACCGACACCGCCAGCGCGGCCACGCCCGCGAGCAACAGCAGGCCGGCACCTTCCGCCCAGCGCGCGGAGTACAGATCCGCCACCCTGGGCACGGGACGGAGGCCGGCAAGCGGGCCGAACCGGTGATACCAGACCAGGAACGGTACGATCTTGTAGTAGTGCGCCGCCACGAACAGGGCGAATCCGAGCACGAGCAGCAGCACGTAGGCCGTAGCCAACGGGACGCTCGTGGCGAAGCCCGCAGCCGCCAGGTACGCGCCGAGCACCGCCGCGGCGCCAAGCACGACCAGCGCCCGGGCCGCCGCCCGCATCCCCGGATCCAGGTCCCGGCGCCGACGATGGCGGTAGAAGCTCCGCGCCTGAGCGAGGAACGCGGCCACACCCAGCAGGATGAGCCCGCCGGGGAGCCACCGCCGCCAAGGCGTAGCGAGGTGATGCATCAGGAACAGGGCGAGAACGCCGGAGGCCAGCAGGGCGACCGATGCCTTGCCGAACCGATCGTCCGCCCCGTGGCTGAGCAGGAACATCGGCAGGAGCCGGTGGGCCACCCCGACCACCACCAGCAGCACCCAGCCCACCAATGCGATGTGGAGGTGGGTCGTGAGCGCCACCAGACGCTCCCCGCCCATGTAGCCCCACCGCAGGTTCCCCGCGAGCGCCCCACCCACCACGGCCGTGAGCGCGAGGAACGCGGACGCCCACGCGAGCGCCCACCACGTGACGTCCCGGGTGCGCGCGCGATGCAGCGTGGCCACCAGATTCATGATGAAGAGGAGGATGCCCATCCCGAAGGCGGACGCTCCGATCACGATCAGATCGGGCCGATAGAAGACGAGCGCGCCCACGAACAGCGCGAGCCCCGGGGCGTAGATCGCCAGTGTGGCACGCGCGAGGCCGGGCCACCGGATCGACTCGCCGAGGGCGACGGGAAGGAACTGATAGAGCGCCCCCATGATCGAGGTCGTGATCCAGCCGAGCGTGAAGAGGTGCGTCACGGCGACCACGCGCGGGGCCAGGAACCCTCCGCCCGCCAGGGCCGGCGCGACGAAGACCAGGCCGGCCGAGCCGGCGACGAAGAAGACGAGCGCCACCGCGAAGTGGCTGCCCGGGAGCGAGAACGGAGGGGAAGCGGCTCCGTCGGCCACTCCGCCGACCGGCGAGCCCGCCACGGAGGCAGAAGGCGCCGCCGTCATGGGCATCGCGCTCACCGGCCGGGTCCCGCCTCGGGATGCTTCACCGCGTAGGTGCACGCATGGTCGCCGTCGGGAAGGTACTCGACCCGCGTGAGGTGCTCACCGACGAGGGCGCGAACCAGACCGACCTCGGCCCGGCAGGGTGCCTTGGTCACGTCCACGAGCTCGCGGAGCGGGCAGTGGCAGAGTCTGAGCCGATCCTGCTCACCCCCTTCCACGACCTCCGCCATGTACCCTTCTTCGGTGAGGATCTCCGCGACTTCGGAAAGACGCTCCGAGCCCTCGAGTCCCTCCAGTCGCGCAAGGGCGCGATCCCGCCGCTGGGCGGCGAACCGCATCAGGTAGTCGGAGAGGACCTCCTGTCGCCCCTGATCCTGGAGGTAGTCCGCGAAGCCCCGGAGGATCTCGCCCTCCCGCCGGGGAAAGAAGGCTTCCGCCGCCTGGGTGAGCCCCCACACGAGCTCGGGCCGACCGGGTCCCTCCCGACGCGCGCCCGAACGCGTTACCAGGCCTTCGGCCACGAGGGCCTTCACCTGGGAGCGCACGGTCTCCACGCTCACGCCGAACGCGCCCGCGAGATCGGGGACGCTGGCGCTGCCGTGTCGCTTCAGATGATCGAGGATCCGGCTCCGGCTTCCTTCGTGGCTCGACGCAGGCATGAGGCGCTCCGTGGATGAGGTGCTCCACGCTCGCGCCTCATGCCTGGATTGTCAAGCTTCCAATCATGTTAATCGTGACAACCTGCGTGCCACGACCTGGATGTCATCAATGATGGTCTCGGTGACCGTCGTGGTTGTCGTCTTTGAACGTCCACAACGAGCGGACGATGTTCCACGCCACGAGGTGCTCGTCCGGAGCGCCGGACGCCGCCATCGACGGATCGATCAGCGTCCCGTCACGCCGTACGAACCAGGCACCCACGTCGACGCGCAGGGTCAGGTTGGACGACGTGGAGTCCGGCGTGACGACCATGGGCGGATCCAGACGATAGGCCTGTCTGGCTTCGATCCGATGCGTGTACGTGAACGCCGAGTCGTCGTACGTGCCCTCGACCTTCACGCTGACGCTGTCGAAGTCGGGGTGGTTGGCGAGAAACGCGGCATCGGTCGAGTCGGTCGACACGGGGCTGTGGATCTGGAGCTCGACGCCGTTGTAGGTGCCGGAGGGAAGCTGCTCGACGAACACCTTCTTCATCTTGCCGTCGAGCGGCACGTCGACGAGCACCGGACCGACCTTCACCTCCTGACAGCCGTCGTTTCCCCAGCCTCCCATGTGATCGCGGTGTCTGCCCATCATGTCCCCTTCACTGCCCTGACCGTCCTGCTCGTACGAGGGAGCGCACGACGTGTCGGCTCGAGCCAGCTCGATCCTGCGGACGACGACTTGAACGCTCTTGAGCACGAGCGTGTCCGTGGTGTCGCTCAAGGTCAGCGACTGCCCGGAGGACGAGACCGCCAATGGCGTCCGGGACACCGTCGAATCGGTGTTGTCGGCAACGACCGAGAGCGAGAGCGAACGGGGATGGGCGGCGGCGGGCCCTGCTCCGTCCTGACATGCGGAAGCGAGCAGAAGCGCCGCGCCCGCCAGTATCCATCTCGTAGCCGCTTTGGCTTCCATGGAAACCTCCTGGTCCAGCAACCGGTGGTAGGTGCAAAGTGCATCCCCCTGGTCGCGCACGTTCCATGCCAACCTCTGTCATGTCTGGATTTGGGGGACCGTGTCCTTGCACCCACCGAGTCGTAGACCTACCCTCCTCCTCTTTCGGGGCGCCTCCCCGTCCATCGACCACGAGAGGACTCACATTCGGAATCGAATGCCATGATCGACTATTCACCGTTGGAAGTGTGGTTCATCACCGGCAGTCAACACCTGTACGGCCCCGAGACCTTGAAGCAGGTCGACGAGGACTCGAAGGCGATCGTCGACGGCCTGAACGCTTCCGGTGCGCTGCCCGTCAAGCTCGTCTTCAAGCCGGTCCTCAAGACCCCCGACGAGATCAGCGCCGTCCTCCGCGAAGCGGACGCGTCGCCCGACTGCATCGGCCTGGTCGCGTGGATGCACACCTTCAGCCCCTCGAAGATGTGGATCTCCGGCCTGAGCAAGCTGCAGAAGCCGCTCTGCCACCTGCACACCCAGTTCAATCGCGACATCCCCTGGTCCACGATCGACATGGACTTCATGAACCTGAACCAGTCGGCCCACGGGGGACGTGAGTTCGGGTTCATCTGCTCGCGCCTGCGCCTGGACCGGAAGGTCGTCGTCGGGCACTGGCAGGAAGCGGGGGTCAAGCGGAAGCTCGCCACGTGGACGCGCGCCGCCGCGGCATGGCACGACAGCCAGGCCATGAAGATCGCGCGCATCGGCGACAACATGCGCCAGGTAGCGGTGACGGAAGGCGACAAGGTCGAGGCGGAACGCCGCCTCGGCTACTCCGTGAACGGCTACGGACTCGGCGACCTCGTCGCACACCTGGATGCGGTCACCGAAGCGCAGGTCGACGCTCTGTGCGAGGAGTACGCGTCGAGCTACACGCTCATGGCAGGCCTGGAAACGGGCGGCCCGAAGCACGGCTCGCTCCGCGACGCAGCCCGCATCGAGCTCGGCTTGCGCTCGCTCCTGGAGGAGGGAGGGTTCCACGGGTTCACGGACACCTTCGAGAACCTGCACGGCCTCAAGCAGCTCCCGGGCATCGCGGCCCAGCGTCTCATGGCCGATGGCTACGGCTTCGGGGCGGAGGGCGACTGGAAGCACGCCGCCCTGGTGCGCTCCATGAAGGTCATGGCGCACGGACTCGAGGGCGGCACGACGTTCATGGAGGACTACACGTACCATTTCGATCCCGACGGGCGGAGCGTGCTCGGGGCGCACATGCTCGAGATCTGCCCCTCGATCGCGGCCGGCAAGCCGTCGTGCGAGGTGCACCCGCTCGGCATCGGTGGCAAGGAGGACCCGGTCCGCCTCGTCTTCGACTCGACCACCGGACAGGCCGTGAACGCCACCGTGGTCGACATGGGCAACCGCTTCCGGATGGTCGTGAACGTCGTGGACGTGATCGAGCCGCTGGAAGACCTGCCGAAGCTGCCCGTGGCGCGCGCTCTCTGGAAGCCGCAGCCGGATCTCGACACGGCCGCGGCCGCGTGGATTTATGCCGGAGGCGCACATCACACCGGACTCTCGTTAGCGCTCACAACCGAGCATCTGGAGGATTTCGCGACGATGGCCGGCAT